>NZ_RYFD01000005.1 GCF_004138135.1 Candidatus Oscillochloris fontis | reverse complement strand
GAGGGACAGCGGTGGGATGATGTGCGGGGCTTGTTGGAGTCCCAGCATGCGGATTGCGTCGATCTCCCCGTGACGGTCGGCGTGACGGCCCGAGTCGCGGCGCGCCTCCTCGGGGTGCGTGTGCCGACAGACGTAGCGGAACAGCGTCGGCAACAGATCCGCGCTGAGGCTCGGCGTGCGGGTAAAGCGGTCAGTGGAGACCTTCTCCGCCTCGCGGCATGGACGATCTTCTTGACCAATGCCCCCCACACCCTCCTCACGGTGCGAGAAGCACTGGTGCTTGGCCGCGCCCGTTGGCAGATTGAACTCCTCTTTAAGCTGTGGAAGAGTCACGGACATATTGACGAGTCCCGGGGAACCCAACCGTGGCGGGTCCTCTGTGAGGTGTATGCGAAACTATTGGCCGTGGTGATCAGCCATTGGGTGATGCTGACGGCACTCTGGGCGCACCCGGATCGCAGTCTGGTGAAAGCCGCTCGGCTCATCCAGAAACATGCCTTCCATCTCGCGAGCAGCCTCTGCTCACTGGTGGCGATGGAAGCTACGCTGCGTCTGATTCGCGAGGGCTTGCAGGCATGTTGCCGCATGGATGCGCGAACCGCATGCCCCCATACCTATCAATTGTTGATGAACCCGGAGGTATCGTATTAGCGACCTATCGCGCATCACGATGCGCTTTGCCCCATGCGCCATCACCCTCTCCACGCACCCCTTGCGTGCTGACGTACCGCGACGTGCCCCGATACCCCTCAAGCTTGGGCATCGTGGTGTCGCTGACCCTCCCTCCCCAGTCCCGCTCCCGTGGGCTTCGCTCACCGGCGAAGGGGGACGATCCTGATGTGCCCCGTGCCCTATTCCCAACGCCCGTGTTGGTTGGGGGGCGATGATTTCCAGCGTTTTGATGACACCACATCGCGTAGCTTGAGGGGTATAGGGCGCGTCGCGACGCGCCCCTACGAAGGATGTTTTGCGGCGACGCCCCAAAGACTCCCCCAGGATGTGGTACCATGGAGTAACATACGCATCTCCAACTACAATGAGGTCGCTATGGCCTTCGCCGGCTTCTCAACTGATCGTCTGGTTGGCCTGCCACCCGAATTCTTCAGCGAAGTGCTCCCGACGATCAGTCTGGCGAGTGAGTTGAAGGTGACACTGCACATCTTCTACCGCCTCAGTCGTCAGCGTGGGACACCACGCCGCTTGAGTTGGGAGGAGTTGCTGAGCGATCAGGTGCTGCGGCGCTCGTTGCGTATGGTCTCAAAATTGCGCCCCTACGAGGATCTGTTGGCGGAGGGCTTGGAAGCAGCCGTACAGCGGGCGAGCCTGCTGCATGTGGCCATCCCGGCGGGTGGGCGGGTGGGCAATTGGTATCTCGTGCATACCGCCGCCAACCGCGCCTGGGCCGAGGAGATGGTGCTGGCACGAGCGGTTCTCAGCCCGAATGCGGTGCATGCGGAGCCGGTATCGGTGGTGCGGCTGTATGAACAGAATATTGGGCTGGTCACCCCGATCTTGATCGAGGAGTTACGCGAAGCGGAAGAACGGTTCCCCAGGGCATGGATCGAAGAGGCCATCCGCGAAGCGGTGCGTGCCAATGCCCGTTCATGGCGCTATATTCGTAAGGTTTTGGAGAGGTGGGCGTCCGATGGACGAGAAAATGCGCAAAATCGCACCGAACGACCTATCAACATTGAAAAATACACCGACGGGCAGTTGGGACAACTCTACCGACGCGGAAGCGACGACTCCGATCTCTGAGAGTCCCGCCGACCCGAATTGCCCCACATGTCGCGGGGCTGGTTTCTATGTGCGCGATGTGCAGTATGGCCATCCCGATTTTGGTCGTCTCATCCCCTGCCATTGCAAGGATGATGAGATCCAGCGCATGCGCAGCCTCAAGTTGCTCAAGATTAGTAATATTGAACCCTTCCGCGATAAGACCTTCGAGAACTTTGACCGCAACATCCCCGGTGTCGTGCGCGCCTTCTCACGGGCAACCGAGTTTGCGCGCAACCCACGCGGCTGGCTGATTCTGTATGGAGGCTATGGCAGTGGCAAGACCCATCTAGCTGCCGCTATTGCCAACGAGGTGCTCAAAATGAACACCGAAGTGCTCTTTACGGTCGTGCCCGACTTGCTCGATCACCTACGTTCCACCTTCGGTCCGCACTCCGAGGTGGCCTATGATGAGCGCTTCGATCAGGTGCGCCAAGCCAAATTGTTGATTCTTGATGATCTTGGTACCGAAAATGCGACCCCATGGGCCAGAGAGAAACTTTACCAGATTATTAACCACCGCTATAATTATGCTCTACCCACCGTGATTACGAGTAATCGGGAGCCGAAGGATATTGACCCGCGCATCCTTTCACGTATGGAAGATGTCGCCCTCTGTCCCGAACGGGTTATCCTTGATGCTGGCGACTACCGGCGTATAGGTGTAGATCAGCGCTTTGGTACGCGCAAGCGACGCCCTGAAAGCCGCGCCAAGGGGTCGCGCAATTGGTCATGAACGAGATCACAGCGATAAGTAAAGTACCTGCTCACAGTGCTCCTAGCATCCCGGTTTTGACGCCAAGACGCCAAGGCGCAAAGCCTTCAAGATATGCTCCGATCAAAACCTTTGCGTCTTTGCGCCTTGGCGTCAAAACAAGGATTCTGTTTACCCCAAGTGTGAACAGTTACACAAGAAAGTAGTATTGACTGATGGTACGCCATTTTCTCTCCGTCACCGATATGAACCGGGAAGAGTCGGAAGCCCTGCTGGATCGAGCGGCAGCGCTGAAGGCTGAGTGGTACGCCGTCGGACGAGGGGTGCATCCGGGATTACCGATGCAGGGCCGCACACTGGCGCTGGTCTTCGAGAAGCCCTCGTTACGCACCCGCGTCGCCTTTGAGGCCGGAATGACCCAACTCGGCGGGCATCCGAGTTACCTCTCGGCCAACGACATTGACATGGGTGGACGCGAGAGCGTCCCCGATGTGGCGCGCAACCTGAGCCGTTGGGTGCAGGTGATTGCGGCACGGGTCTTTAAGCACAGCACCGTCGAGACGCTGGCGCGTTATGCGACAGTGCCGGTGATCAATGCCCTGTGTGATGTTGAGCATCCCTGCCAAGCCCTCGCCGACATGCTCACCCTGCGCGAGCATTTCGGACGGCTCCAAGGTCTCAAGTTGGCCTATGTAGGTGATGGCAACAATGTCTGCAATTCGCTGTTGCTGCTGGGTGCTACCCTAGGCGTCAACGTCGCCGTCGGCGCACCCCAGGATTACCTGCCCGACCCGGAGATTGTGGCGCGCGCCGAGGTACTTGCCGCCGAGAGCGATGCGACGATTACCATCACAACCTCGCCGACTGAGGCAGTTACCGATGCACACGCCGTGTATACTGATGTATGGGCCTCAATGGGCCAGGAACACGAAGCCGCCCGCCGCCGCCCGGTCTTCGAGCCATACCGGGTGGATGCGAACCTCATGGCCCAAGCTGGTAGCGCGGCCTTGGCCATGCACTGCCTCCCCGCCCACCGGGGCGAAGAGGTGAGTGCGGAGATCGTTGATGGGCCACGTTCGGTCATCTTCGACCAAGCAGAGAACCGGCTCCATGTTCAGAAGGCTCTGGTGCTGACGCTTTTAGGTGTGTAACAATGCTCTGAGCACCCTACGCTGGGTAGCGTGCAGCTTGGCATTGTGCATTATTAAAGACTGGTTATGGCAGGAAACCGCGCAATCTTCGAGCGAGCGATGGAGCAGAGCCGTGAGGCGGCTCGCGCCGGACGTTGGGAAGAATCACTGAAGAGCGCTATCCGAGCGCTCCAGGAGTTTTCCCAAGATACCGACGCGCGGATTGCGGCTGCGGTGGCGCTCTTTAACACCGGCAAATTGGATCGTGCCCTCCAGATCTTTACCGAACTGCGCACAGCCGATCCGAATAATGCCTTCCACCTCAACTACATTGCCCTAGGCAATAGTCGGCAGGGGAATATCCAAGCAGCCATCGAGAGCTACCGCAGTTTGGTCGATCTGCATATCAGCCAGCGTCGCCCGGCCCAGGCGGTTGAACCGCTGCGCGAACTGCTCAATTTACGTCCCGAAATGGACGACCAGCGCCAGCGTTTGGCACGGCTCTATGAGGAGTTGGGTTCAGTGCGTGATGCGGTGAATGAGTATTTGGCCCTGGCCCGCCGCCTCTACGAGATCCAAAAATATGACCGCGCCGCTGAGGCGGCAGAGGTGGCATTACGGCTTGATCCCAATTCTCGCGAAGCCAAGGATCTGATCGTCACCCTGCGTGATGCCATGGCGCGCGCAGCGGGTGTGGCATCCTCGGCAGCGCCAACCAACCATGATCTGCCCATTCACCCCACCAGTATGACTGGTATGCTGCGCTCGCAGCAGTTCCAGGCCGAAAAACTGCTGGAACAGGCGATCAAGCGCCAAGAGGCGGGTGATGCCGATGGCGCGGCTGATCTCTATGAGCAGGCGATTGCCGCCGGGTTGGAACGCGCCGATGTCTTCTACTCGTTGGGCTTGATCTACCAAGAACGCAACGACCATAAGTCAGCGGTGGGGGTACTCAACCGGGCCGCCAATGATCCCGAATACGCCCTCTCGGCCCACTTTGCACTCGGCCAGAGCCACCGTGAACTAGGGCAATTGCCCCAGGCCGCCCAGGAGTTTGAGCAGACAATTGGTCTGGTTGATCTGGAATCAATTGGGCGGGCTGAATCGGATGACCTGATCAATATGTATGAGTCGGCGGCAACGATCTACCGCGATATTGGCGATATTGCACGTGCGGCTGCGCTCTACTCCACCCTCGCCGATTTCCTAGAGAGTAAACGCTGGGGGCGGGATCGCGCCGGTGAGTTTAAGGCACGGGCCAAAGAGCTCTCCGAACGCAACATGTTTGCCAAACTGCGCACGATTGGCACCGGCGCACTGACTCCACAATCTACATCTAATTCGTCTTCATCGCCCAGTGACGAAGATCTGCCGGAGAGTTGGGGCAAGATCCGCCCAATTACCGATTTCTTACGCAGTGATCGCCCTGGTACAACTGGGGGACTGAATAAACAACCCGAACCCAAAGCCATCTCTGAACCCATCCTGATCCTCGAAACGATGCCAATGGCGATTGAACCCAACTTCCCACCTCCCACCCAGATCGATACGGCCGGGTTGGATAGCGAAACAGAGAAGTGGGTAACGATTAGTGGCAATTACCTCAACCAAGGATTGATCGAGGCCGCGCTTGATGCCTGCCATGAGGTCATTCGGATCAATGTTGATTATCTGCCCATCCACCTGCGCATGGGCGAGATCTACGAGCGCCAGGGTCGCCCCGAAGAGGCGTTGACCAAATATCAACTCCTGATTGATACTTTCCGGGTGCGCAATGAACCCGAAAAGGCGATTGATGTCTATTTTCGCTATATCGAACTCTCTCCCGATACAACCAATACCCGCACCCGTTTGGCTGAAATTCTGAAGAATGCCGGACGGCTTGATGAGGCGGTTGACCAATCAATCCACGTCGCCAATACCTACTATCGCCTCGGCCAGACCAATAAGGCGCTTGAAGAGTACCGTCGCCTGCTACAATGGGCACCCAAAAACCGTGATGTGCATATGCAGTATGGGGTCGCGCTGCTCAAACTGGAGCGCTTTGAAGCTGCGCTCGATGAGTTCCGCAAGGCGATGGAACTCGGCAGCCCCAACGATCTGATCGGGATTGCGCGCCTCAACATTACCCTCGCTCTGATGGCCAATCAACCCGCTGATGTGTGGGATTCCTTAGCCACCCTGCTCGATCAACTCAAGCAACGCCCTCAGGAGTTTGGCCCCATCCAGGCAGAATATCGTTCGGCGATGCTGATCGCGGATGCCAGCATTCTGCACTACATTCTGGCCGTCCTCCAACAACAGGCTGGGCAACACAACTCGGCATTGCTCGAACTTGAACAAGCCCTCGCAATTATTGGCAGCGAAGAAGCGACGCTCCTCTCACCCGTCTTGATCTACCAGGCTAGTGCCGATAGCCATATTGCCCAAGGGAATGCCGAAGCAGCCTTAAAGCAACTCCATAAGGGCCAGGCGGTTGCAGCCACAACCAGCGACCCCAACATCAAGCATACATTTGCAGTACCGCTCTCCAAGGGCGATCTGGCCCGCCGCATGGCCGAAGCCTATGCAGCCAGTGATGATCTGCAAGGCGCAGAACAGGCACTCCTGGAAGCCAAGAAGTTCGTCCCCTACGACCGCATGATCCATACGAAGTTGGCCGACATCTACTTCCGCCAAGGGAAGTTGCCGGAGGCGCTCACCCAGCTTGAAGAACTGGCCACCTATTATGAGGATGGACAGCAGTTGGATCGGGCAATCGAGATGCTCGAATATGCACTGAAGTTGGCTCCCAACCATATCACCATCAGTGGGCGGCTGGCGCGGCTCCAATTGCGCCGTGGCTACCTCGATAAGGGCGTAGATGGCCTGATGCGCGCCGCCGAACTGATGCGCAAGGCGGGGCAACTCAAGGATGCGGTTACCTCACTCCAAGAAGCGGCGCAAGTCCATTGGATGTTGAGCCAACACGAAAAGGCACGCCAAGTCTACGACAAGATTGTCCAGATCGCCCCGAATGATGTCGAGGCGCGCCAATGGTTAGCCCTGATGCACACCCTCGCCCGGCGTACCTCCGAGGCGATTGCGGAGAAGAAACAGATCGCCCGTATCTTCGCCCAGCAACGCGACTACGACGGCGCGATTGCGGAGTTGCACCAGATCATCGGGCTTGATCAGAAAGATCTCGAAGCCTACTACCTGCTTGGTGATATGCTCATGCGCCGCGAAGAGTATAGTCAGGCTGCTCAACTCTATAACCGTATGCTCAAAATGGAGGGTGTTGAGAAGGAGCGCGTCGAAGCCCTAGCTTCAGCGGCAAACCGGATGCTCCAACAGCGTCAAACGCAGCAGAAAGGGTCGTAGATCATCTTGCATAATATCCCGCTTTAGGGTACCCTGAATCTAAAGCGTATGCGCTCCTATTCTCACTTGGCCCATCGTTCCCAGTTTGCTGTGCTTGATTATGGATTTCGCACGTCTCTGGTCGCGACTCAACCCACTCACATCACCGTTTGCCCTGCTGGACATCCTCATCGTCGCGGTCTTCTTCTACTGGATCTTCGGGATCATCCGGGGAACGCGAGCGGTGCAGTTGCTCCGTGGCATGGGGGTGGTGTTGATGGCGGCCTTTGTGGTAGGCACGGTGGCCAATGATCGCCTGAGTACGCTCTCGTGGCTCCTCAACAATATCATCAACCCGGCCTTAATTGTTGGGGTTCCCATCCTCTTCCAACCAGAACTGCGACGCGCACTTGAGAGCTTGGGGCGCTCCAGCAATCTGATCAGTCGCCCCTTTGGAGGTGCCAATCGCTCCGAATTGCTTGAGACCATCACCGTGATCTGCCGCGCAACAGCCCAACTCTCACAGCAAGGGGTAGGTGCATTGATCGTGATCGAACGTACCACCCAACTTCAAGAGTATGCAGATCGCGGCGTCATCCTCGATTCACGCATCTCGGCTCCCTTGTTGCTCAATATCTTCTACCCCAACTCACCGCTCCACGACATGGCCGTGATTGTGCGCGGAGGCCGCATCTTGGCCGCCAATGTGGTCATGCCCCTCAGCGAAGATGTGATTGGCCCCCGCCGCTATGGTACCCGCCATCGCGCTGCTAAAGGTATTAGTGAACAGAGTGATGCGATCTCGGTGGTCGTTTCTGAAGAGACGGGCGCGATCTCATTGGTGAATGATGGCCGCATGGCCAGCTATTTGAATGAGTCACGGTTGCGCACGATGTTGGCTGGATTACTCCGTGTTCCGTTGGATAATGAGAAGAAGTCATGATGGCAACGCCATGACCTCCCTACGCTCGACAGTCCTGCGTGCGCTCTTGGCATTCGGCCTGAGTTTCGCACTCTGGGCCTTTGTCTCGTTTAGCCAGAATCCGGAAGAACTGGTGCCCTTTGAAGGTCTTACGCCCCAGGTGGTTGGCCTGCATAGCAATCTGGTGATTGTTGATGCCAATGGCATGCCCAATGTAACCCTGCCGACGATCAATGTTACCCTGCGCACGGATCGCAACCAACGCACCGAACTGCGCCCGGTGGATATTCGGACTGTGGTTGACCTGAGTGGTTTTGATGCCGGGGAACATATTGTGCCGATCAATGTACAGGCAACCCGGAGTACCATCTCGTTCACGCTCCCCAATGATGGCGTCTCGCCTTCAGCGATTCCGATTCGCCTCGAACGACTGATCAGCCATACCGTCCCGATTGACCTGAAGGTGGTAGGGAATTTGCCGTTTAGTTTCGAGCGCGGTGAAGCGCAGATCAGTGCCGCTGGCCAAGCAATAGACCGTGTCACTGTCAGTGGGCCGCAGAATCGAGTGGAACGGGTTGTGGGAGTACAGACGACCGCCAATGTCGAACAACTCCGCGCTAGTTACCAAGCCCCGCTTGGCCTCACTGCGGTGGACGCGAATGGTCAAGTGGTTGATGGTGTGCAGATGAACCCTAGCACGGTGAATGTACGCATCCCGATCACGTCGGTGGTGGGGCTGAAGTTGGTGCCGGTTCAGGCCAGTATCGCTGGATTGCCCGATGCGGGTTATACAATCACAGGCGTCAAGATTGATCCGCCCTTGATCGCACTTACAGGTAGCTCCGGGCCACTCGACGCGGTTGCGGTCTTGCTTACCGAGGAGATTGATATTCAAGGTGCGTACACACCACTGGTGCGGCAGGCAGATATCATCTTCCCGGCGGGAACATCGCCCCAGGTCGGCGAGCCAACGAGTGTCCAGGTGACGATCCTGATTGCCCCAATTAGCCAGAGTTTCCAGGTGGTGCTCCCCGCTGAAGTCCAGTTGATAAATATTGGGAATGGGTTGCTGGCCAGTGCCACTCCGGTGGTGGTTTCGTTGGATCTGACCGGCAGTAGTGCGCTGCTCAATCAACTTGCCCAACAGACCCTCGTTGCTCGTGTTGATCTTGGCGGGCTGGGGCCGGGGAGTTATGAACTGCCGGTGTTGATCAACCTGCCGAGTGGTGTCCAACTGGTTGGTGTACCGCCTTCTGTCACGGTGGTGGTACGAATACCCACCGTGTCCCCTACCGAGACGCCGCTACCAAACCCTAACATCCCTGAGAATACACCGACCTCAGCATCAGGTGAGGAGACAAGCGAGCCAGGGCCAACCGCGACACCGAGCAACGAACCCACGGAGACGGAGACCAGTATTGTGGTGCCTGATACAGGGCATAGGCAAAGTCACCTCCGGTGGGGGTTCGGGGGCGGCTTCGCCGCTCCCGAAGATCTTTTTTGGTGTTTTTTGGCGGCTTCGCCGCCAAAAAACACCAAAAATTGGGGCTTGGGGCTTCAGCCCCAAGGACTTTGCACATGCCCTGGTGTCTCTGCCTAAATCATAGATCCCGTATCAAGGACGATAACGAGAAGGAGCAAGCGCGTGTCCAACCAATTGGGAACAGCGGCCCGTCCCCTGCGGGTTGCCATCATCGGGTCTGGCCCAGCCGGATTTTATGCCGCCGAAGCCTTGCTGAAACACAAGGATCTCGTCTGTGAGATTGACTTCTTCAACCGCTTACCGACACCCTATGGTTTGGTCCGCGAAGGCGTTGCCCCTGATCATCAGAATATCAAAGCCATTACCCGCGTCTATGACAAGGTAGCCGAGGCACCCAATGTGCGCTACTTCGGTAATGTCACGTTTGGCCGCGATATTCTCCACGAAGACATTAAACAGCACTATGATCAGATCGTCTATGCGGTCGGGGCGCAGTCGGATCGCAAGATGGGGATTACCGGCGAAGATCTTGATGGGAGCTTCCCGGCGACGATCTTTGTTGGTTGGTACAATGGCCACCCCGATTACCGCGATCTGACGTTCAACCTCTCGCACGAACGGGTGTTGGTGGTGGGTAATGGGAATGTCGCCATGGATGTGGCGCGTATCCTGGCTGCCGACCCAGATGCGCTGGCCAAGACCGACATTGCCGATCACGCCCTCGCAGCCCTGCGCCAGAGCAAGGTGCGCGAGGTGGTGTTGCTGGGGCGGCGCGGGCCGGCCCAGGCCGCCTTTACCAACCCGGAGTTGAAGGAGTTTGGCGCACTCCAAGGGGCGGATATTCTGGTGGACCCGGCAGATCTCGTGCTTGACCCGGTCAGTGAAGCCTCGCTCAGTGATGATAAGACCGCCCGGAAGAATGTCGAGACTCTACGCAGTTATGCTGAACGTGGCAGCACCGGAGCCAGTCGCCGCCTACTAATGCGCTTCCTTGTCTCGCCGGTCGGCGTGATCGGTTCGGGAAGCCGCGTCGCCGCCGTTACTATCGAGCGCAACAAGCTGGTGCAAGCCCCCGATGGCAGTTTACGCGCCATTGGAACCGGGAACTACGAGACACTCCAATGTGGCATGATCCTACGCTCGGTGGGCTACCGTGGCTCGCCGCTGCCGGGCGTGCCCTTCAGCGATGCCTCCGGCACGATCCCCAATGTGGCGGGGCGCGTCTTTCATAACCGCGACGAAGTGCTCCCCGGTGAGTATGTAGTCGGCTGGGCCAAACGTGGTCCATCGGGGATCATTGGCACCAATAAGCCCGATTCGGTCTCGACAGTCGCAGCGATGGTTGACGACCTTCCCGATCTTGAGGGTATTGCCGATGAATACCGCGATCCGCAGGTGATTGTCACGTTGTTGGAGGCGCGTAAAATTAATTATGTCACCTTTGAAGACTGGAAGATCCTTGATGCCCACGAGGTGGCGGCTGGGGTGGCCCAGGGCCGTCCTCGCGTCAAGGTGACACGAGTTGCCGAGATGATGGAGATCATCCGCACCAAACGCGGCTGATCGTAGGGATGGAGCGGCGACGTGCTGTCGCCGCTCCCCAAGGACCCCTGGATGCATATTGTGATGATCGCGCCCTTCGGTATTCGGCCCAAGGGCACACTGTTGGCACGCATGCTCCCGCTGGCCCAGGCTCTTCAGCGCCGCAGCCACCAGGTCTTCATTGCGGCACCGCCGGTACAGAACCCGGAAGACGCGGGGAATTGCGTGGATTATGAGGGAGTCATGGTCGCGCATACACACAACCCGCGCTGGCCCGGCCCACTCGCCATTCTCGAACAGAGCCGGAGTTTGCTGCATCTGGCACTCGCCAAGCGCCCCGATCTGATCCACCTCTTCAAGCCCAAGGGCTATGGCGGTCTGGCCGCGCTAGAGGCGAAGCGCCGCCATCCAGACATCCCGTTGGTGGTGGACACTGATGATTGGGAGGGGTGGGGCGGCTGGAATGATCTCTTGCCCTACCCGCGATCCGCCAAGTTGCTCTTCGCATGGCAAGAACGCAATCTGCCTCGGCGGGCTGATGCGGTGACAGTGGTAAGCCGCACCCTAGAGAGCCTCGTCTGGAGCTTTGGGGTGCCCCCAGAGCGTGTCTTCTACCTCCCCAATGGCATGGGCGAGGTGAAACGTGAGCAACTTGAACGGCGACGCCAGCCGCCAACCATTCTGCTCTATACGCGCTTTTGGGAGTTTGATCTGCATGACGTGATCGCGGCATTGGTTGGGATTCACCATACCCGCCCCGATGTGCGGCTGGTGGTGGTGGGGCGCGGCGAACGCGGCGAAGAACAAGAGATGCTCGATCTGGCGGCACAAGCGGGTATCGGCGCGATGATTGATTACCGGGGCTGGCTCCAACCCAGCGAGATCCCCTACATCCTCGCCGGAGCCGATGTGGCCCTCGTTCCGCTGCAAGACACCTTGATCAATCGGGCACGCGGGTTAGCCAAACTGCTGGAACTTATGTCGGCAGGGCTGCCAATTGTGGCCAGCGAAGTTGGGCAGACCAACGAGTACCTCGAACATGAGCGCAGCGGGCTGCTCTGCGCACCGGGCAACCCGGAGGCAATGGCCAGCGCCATCCTGCGCCTCTTGGGTGACGCAGAGCTACGCACGCGCCTAGGAGCCGGGGCACGCCAGCGGGCGACCCACTTTGCGTGGGATAACTTGGCGCTCACCGCCGAAGCGGCCTATGCTCAGGCCATGCGGTAGAGGCTACTCTTTCCAGATCGGGCTGGGAAGCACCGGTGCCTCCAGCAAGTACTCGAAGAGGGCGGGCGGCAATGGCTCGGTATAGAAGAAGCCCTGGATCATATCGCAGCCAACACTATGCAGAAAATCGCGCTGCAACTGGGTCTCGACCCCTTCGGCAACCACCTGCATACCAAGGTGATGGGCCAAATTGATGATCGAATTGATGATCGCCCGCCCACTATCATCACGATCCGTACCGATATCAGAGACAAAGGTACGATCAATCTTGAGGATACTGATTGGTAAACGGCGCAAATAGCCCAGCGACGAATAGCCCGTCCCGAAATCATCTATCGCCAACTTGAGGCCCAACGCACGTAGATCATTGAGGCGCTGAGTCACACTAGCCTGATCCCCGATCAACATACTCTCGGTCAGTTCAATAATGCAGAGGCTCGGATCGAGGCCCGTCTCCTCCAGCACCGTGCGCACCGTCTCGATAAAGCCAGGTTGCGAGAACTGAATGATCGAAACATTCATGGCGACGGAGATGGGGTGACCAGGGCGTTGCCACTGAGTCACCTGACTAAAGGCGCGGGACATACACCATGTGCCGATAGGAATAATCAGCCCCAACTCCTCAGCCATGGGCACAAAGCGACTAGGGGCAATAATACCCAGATCGGGATGTTTCCAGCGTAGCAGCGCCTCTACAGCCACGATCTGGCCATAGCGATTCACCTTGGGTTGGTAGTAGAGATCGAGTTCATTCCGTTCCAGCGCCCGACGCAGATAGTTCTCTAGGCGCAAGCGTTCCAGAGTCGTCTGGTTAGTGGTGGGATCAAAGAACTGGAAGTTGTTACGCAGGTGTTTGGCGCGGTACATTGCCGCATCGGCGCGGCGTTGCAAGCTATCCGGATCTTCACCATCGGTAGGGTAGATACTTGCGCCAATACTGGCGCTCACAAAGAGTTCGTGGCCCGCAATATGGAAGGGAGGTTGGAGCAACTCCATCAGACGATGCCCAACCTTAACCACCTGTTGGGGATTCACAATATCGGTAAGGACGAGCATAAACTCATCACCACCACGGCGCGCCAGAGTATCCGAGCCACGCACACAACTCTCGAAGCGGCGGGCCAACTGGATAAGCAGTGTATCACCGACCGTATGGCCGAGGGTATCATTAATCTGCTTGAAACGGTCGAGATCAATAAAGAGCACCGCGATCATACGCTCGGAGTGGCGAGCACCATCAATCGCACGGCGCAGATTCTCTTCAAAGAGCAACCGATTAGGCAAGCCGGTGAGCGCATCATGTTTGGCCTGGTAGGCAAGTTGGCGCGTATGCTCCTGCTGTTCAAGCGCAATCATGAGCAACTGCTCGGCCAGTTCGATCACCTGGGCGTCTTCGAGGCCAATCGGGGTCGGCTCGCTATGGGCGACCACAAGCACCCCACCAATGCGCCCGGTATGGGCGCGAATGGGTGTCACCCAACAATCACGCAGGCCAACCTCAGCAGTCAGATCAGCCATCCCGGCCCAACAGACATCATCAGGGAGACAATGTTCAACCTGGCCGTGGCGCATGCGGTCGGTGGCCCGCGTATGTGCCCACGCATCAAGGCGTTCCAGCAGATCCTCGTGCAGATCGGGACGTGCGAGGTGTTGCACCGGCAATTCCGCCAGTGCCAGCGCGGTATAGATCATACTGGGGTAGTGTTTACGGATCATCGCCAGGATCTGCTGGCCCACCACCTCAAGTTTCTGGCTCCGCGCCACCAACTCCAAGACCTGACGGCGCTCATTACTTAAGATTTCGCTCTGCTTACGGTTACTGATATCCTCATGGGCCACTACCACCCGCACATGTTCGCCATCACCAAAGCGAGTGATGCGCAGGGCGAACCAGAGTTGGCGTTTACCCAGATTACATGGGTATTCAAGATAGTAGCGGGCATGGATACCGGCAATCACGGCGCGAATACCCGTCGCTACTGCACGCGCAATCGGGGCTTCATCACCTGCCACAGTATCACAGACATGGAGGTAGTTATAGCCCACCCCACTGCGGTAGGGATCAAAGCCACCATTACGCGCAAACTCTTGCCATGCCCGATTGACCGCAACGATCATTCCGGTGCCGTCAATAATCGCAATATGGGCCGAGAGGGCATCGAGGGTGGAGCGAAGGAACTGCTGCGACTCAATCAGCAGTTGTTCATCACGATGGCGCTCGGTAATATCATTGAGGATGGCCAGAAATGCCGGATCGCCATCAATCGTCAGTTGCTGCATCCGCATCGCCACCAAGGCCACACTGCCATCGGGGCGAATAATCTCTAGATTTGTTGCCTTATCAATGACTCGTGGGGCACCAAATGCCGACCCCACGAGATCACACACCCGCCGACCAAAGAGCATCTCGGCCAATGGATTGGCAAAGCGCACAATACCTTCCGTATCGAGCAACAACAGAGCATCGGTACTATGCGCCGAGAGCGAACGTAGCGGAATATGGTCAGCAAGAGCGGATTCAGGGCCGGGCTGATTGGTGCTAGGTATCTGGCCCTCTCTCATACCGATGCTCCGTGTATCCTTGGGCCAGTGCGCCACAAGGCGCTACTCAACCTCGGAGCTATCCTTAAATAGGCGACCAAGCCGTTCGATCTCACTCGGTGCCGCATGGGTAAACTGGCCCGAAAGAATACCTGAGATCGTGCGAAATGCTTTACCAATATGGAGACCGTTCCCATCAATCGTAAACTCGCGGATCTCCTTATCGTGGGCCGATCCGCGCATCTTCAGCACCGTCATACCACGTCGCATCTCGCCGAAGAGTTCGACATAGCGCATCAGGATGATCGAGTCGGTAATCGTGGAGATATGGGCCTCAGTAATCGAGGTACCACCCAGCAGAGTTGGCGTCGTGGAGGTATAGAGGCCAACCACTTCCTGATGCTTGATAAACGAGGTCAGACCGATCACAAACTCACGGAAGCCCTTCATGGTCGAAACGCGCTCCAGAGCCGAGAGACTATCAATCGCCACGCGCTGGGGGCGGAACGACTGGATCTCATTCTTCATCATGATCAACTGATCTTCGAGGCTCGCAGCTTCGGGGTAATGACAGACCACCCGCATCTGGCCAGTCTGTTCATACTCCTCAAAATCAAAGCCCCAGCCCGTCGCATTACGGAAGAGCTGATCGCGGCTCTCCTCAAACGCAAAGAGGAGCACCCGGTCGCCCTGCGCCGCACCTGCGGCGAGGAAGGTGGTAGCCATGAGGGTCTTACCAGTACCAGTTGCGCCAGAGACCAGGATGATCGAGTCGCGGAAGAAGCCACCGCCACACATGCGATCAATATCCGCATTACCGGTACCGATACGCAGATTGGATGAGCGCTGTTTCAGTTCAATTGCCGAGAGCGGGATCACAACTACGCCTTCACCGGGGATGACCGTAAAGGGGAATCCGCCCTTCTGGTGCGACGTACCACGGAACTTAAGAATTTCAATCGTCCGGCGGCGCTTTTCATCTTCAATAAGATTACGCAGGATGACGACATCATCGGTCACAAATTCTTCGATCCCATAGCGCCCAATCTCGCCATATTCCTGGGTTCGTTCGGCGGTAAGGATTGCCGTGACCCCCATGCGGCGCAACACCGAGACGATGCGCAGCAGTTCACTACGGATCACCTGGTTATTATCGAGGCGGGCAAAGATGGCACCAAGGGAATCGAGCACGACTCGTACCGCACCAACCCGTTGGACGGCATAGGTAATGCGTGCCAACAGACCGCCGAGATCATAGACGCCGCGCACCACCTCTTCGATATCAGGTTGGGGCGAAACATCAACAAATGCCCACTTCCCTTCCGCCTCCCATGTCGCAATATCCCAGCCAAAACCGGCCATATTTCGCCGTATGGCATCAGGCGACTCTTCAAAGGTCACAAAGACCCCAGCCTCATTAAACTGAATAATCCCTGCCGCAAGGAACTGGGCAGCAAAGACCGTCTTCGCACTCCCAGCAGTACCAGAGAGCAGCGTTGTACGGCCACGCGGCAGTCCACCATTCGCGATATGGTCAAAACCGGGGATACCGGTCGGCAGCTTGGTAATTGGGATAAACAAAGGCGCTGTCATAGTTCCTTACATCCGGGCGGGGCGGTAGGCCAAAAACGGCCCCCGCCACCCTGATAAGACCTAACATCAGATTACGACGTAGGTGGTGATGGTGGTAAATTCAAAGCCGCCAGCAGACCATCAGCATCATCGAGGTCGCCAATAATACGGCGTTGGGGAGAAGGAGACTCCTTAATCAGGGTAGGCGTAGCCAGGATCTGACGGTCTTCGGCCTGTTGTGGGTCGGTCAGCACATCGACTATCACCAATTCGCACGGATAGCCACTCAAATGCTCATCAACCAACTGCCGTAGCGTGGCGATGGCATTATCGGTGCGCGGTGTGCGTCCGGCGATAAAAAGCTGGAGAACAATGGTGCTCACGGCTGTCCGTCGATCTTCTTTCGTAGAATGACGCTATAGTAACCGAAATTTGTTCAGCGGGCGCAGCTCAAGAGACAACCCCATCACGGTAATACGCAACCAAATAGCCCATGATCTGAAGGGCAAGCATTCGGCCCTCCTCAAGATACGCTTGCTGGCGCGCAGGAGGAACACCCAAACTCCGGTTCCGTAATGCGGCAAGATGGATCTCGACCACATCACGAGCGGTTGCCCGCAGATCCCCAAGATGTATCGCCAACTCACGGGCTTCCGTCTCTTTATCTGGAACCCCAAATCCGCGTTCCTGTACCGCCGAATTGAGCAACTGACCATAACGCTCAATGTACTCATAAAAGAGTGTCGGACGCGAGGCATGCAACGATGCCTCGTGGTGTGGAATAGGCGGTCGTACTTGGCTCCCACCAGAAATGATCCCAAGTGCCCGTAACTCGCGTT
This sequence comes from Candidatus Oscillochloris fontis, assembly GCF_004138135.1. Lineage (GTDB taxonomy): Bacteria > Chloroflexota > Chloroflexia > Chloroflexales > Chloroflexaceae > Oscillochloris > Oscillochloris fontis. The sequence goes on along the minus strand of NZ_RYFD01000005.1, from coordinate 130,928 downwards.
CACGCGCCTGAAGTTGCGCACGAAGTGCCTCAGATTCAGCGGCGGCACGAGCATGGCGGCGTTGTTCCGTGATGTCCGTGTGTGAGATCACCATACCACGCCGAGCATCATGAAGTGGCACGACCCGTACCTGAAACCAGCGTTCCTCATTCGGGCTATCATAGGGGTACTCAAGTTCAAAGAGTGACACCTCACTGCGCAGAACTCGTTGCATCCCTTGCAAGATAGCGGCGGCATGTGGGGCATCGCCCTCAGCAGCCAAGGCACAGACCTCGAAATAGTTCTCGCCTACTCCGGTAGCGAAGAGATTAGGATCACCATTCCCGGCGGCAAATTTGCGCCATGCATCATTCACTAACAGAATAATACCACGCTCATCAACCACCGCAATATGCTGGGAGAGTGAATTGAGGATGGCTCGGCTAAATCCCTCTGCATCACGGAGCGCCTCCTGAATACGGCGTCGCTCGGTCAGGTCGCGCAAGACGATCAGATAGCCTGGTGACTCCTTCCAGATGAGCGGCGACATGCGCATCTCAGCACTGAGCAGATTGCCTGAGGGTTGAATCAGGTTGATCTCGGCAACCTCTCCAAACATGATGGGTAACCCAAAGATCTGCCCGATCAGATCATCCATTCGACGTGAGAGTAACGACTCGGCAGCCGGGTTGGCGAAACACACCCGGCCGTCACCATCAACGACGAGCATCCCATCGGCGCTCGTATTGGCCACCGTCTGAAGCCGCGTATCTGCCTCGGAGGGTGGGGTGAGTAGTTCATTGGAGGTGTGCCCCATAACGTTCGGCCTCAATAAGACAGTATGGTCGCATGAACAGATGCGGCACATCCTGTCTATGTATCATCGTATGCTCAAGCAAGCCTGTCAAGAGGGAAATCGGCAAGCTTCCTGGAGGTTTCAACTTTTCTTTATGATACACCATACCAGCAATCATTCCCGGCAAATAGCGGCAGCACCTATGCTACAATATGCCCCGCAGCGGCAGTTATATGGTAAGGACGCATCACAGGGAGCCACATATGCAGGAGTTGATCAACCATGTGCGCGAACAACTTGCGGCGATCCCCGATCTTGCACGTGGCCCCCAGTTGGTCCGCTCAAGCGCTGTGTCCCACACCCACATCAACGCACTGATTGACCATACCCTGCTCAAGCCAGAGGCAACTCCATCGCAGATCGAGCACCTGTGTGCGGAAGCACTTCAGTATACCTTTGCGAGCGTATGTGTCAACCCGTGTTATGTCGCGCTCTGCCACCATCTACTGGGGCAAACGTCGGTTGCGGTATGTACCGTGATCGGCTTCCCGCTCGGCGCAACCACCTGTGCCACCAAAGTCTTTGAGGCGATGCAGGCATGCGCCGATGGTGCCCGCGAAGTGGATATGGTGATCAATATTGGTCTGCTGAAGGCAGGGCAGTATGCGGCGCTCGCGACAGAGATCCACCAGATCGCAACGGCGGTGCATGCTCAGGGCGCGTTACTCAAGGTGATTATCGAGACGGTATTGCTCAGCGATGCCGAGAAGGTCGCTGCCTGCATGGTAGCGGCACGCGCCGGGGCGGACATCGTCAAGACGAGTACCGGGTTTGCCGGTGGTGGGGCCACAGTGGCGGATGTGGCACTGATGCGCCAGACCGTTGGCCCGGATGTGGGGGTCAAAGCCTCTGGGGGGGTACGCAACCTCGCCGATGCCCAGGCGATGATCGCGGCAGGCGCGACCCGGATTGGAACCAGTGCTGGAGTAGCGATTGCCCTAGCGGCATGCGAAGTATGATTTCTTTTCAAGACTAGGTGTAGTACCTAGCCAAGCTTCCGGGAAGTTTGGGGAGCATACAACTGGAGGATTCTTTGAGCATCCTGATTAACAACGAGACGCGGCTGCTGGTGCAGGGAATTACGGGCAAGGAGGGTGAATTCCACACCCGCCAGATGATCGCCTACGGCACCCCGGTGGTAGCCGGAGTAGTGCCGGGCCGTGGTGGGCAGACGGCGATTGATGGTCAGGTTCCGGTCTTCAATACGGTACGCGAGGCGGTCGAGGCCACCGGGGCGAATGTTTCAGTGATCTATGTGCCAGCAGCCTTCGCGCCCGATGCGATCCGCGAGTCGGCGGCGGCGGGGATTGCGCTGGTGGTGTGTATCACCGAGGGGATTCCGGCGTTGGATATGGTGGCTACCTATGAGTTTGTGCAGCAATGTGGGGTACGCCTGATCGGCCCGAACTGCCCCGGCCTGCTCACGCCGGGGGCCGCCAAGGTTGGCATTATCCCCGGCAATATCGCAACCCCCGGCCCGGTAGGGGTGGTGAGCAAGAGTGGCACGCTGACCTACGAGGCGGTTGATGCGCTGACCCGGCTGGGCCTTGGGCAAAGCAGCATTGTGGGGATCGGTGGTGATCCGATCATCGGTACCAACTTTGTGGATGTATTGGCCATGTTCCAGGCCGATGAGCAGACCAAGGCGATTGTGCTGATCGGCGAAATCGGTGGCGATGCTGAGATTCAGGCCGCTAACTTCATCAAGACCAACGTGACCAAGCCGGTCGTGGCGTTCATCGCCGGGCAGACCGCGCCAGAGGGTAAGCGGATGGGCCATGCCGGGGCGATCATCAGTGGAGGTGAGGGCACCGCGCAGGAGAAGATTCGTGCCCTAGAGGCAGTGGGGGTGAAGGTAGCACGCCAGCCCACCGATATTGCCCAGTTGGTGAAGGAAGTTTTGGGGTAACGACGTTGGCGTAGAGACGCAAGACGCAAGATATTGCGTCTCTACTTGCGTCTCTACGCCAACGAATTACGACAGTGGAATTCGCAACTCCACCGTGGTGCCCTGTTCGGGTTCGGAGCGAATGCGCAACTCGGCCCCGATCAGGCGTGCCCGCTCCTTCATATTGAGCAGGCCCAGGCTGCCACGGGTGTTGTAGTTGCTCTCCACCAAGGCCACATTAAAACCGCGCCCACGGTCGCGCACACTAGCCACAAAGACATCTTCTTCCACATAGATGTAGATCGTAATCACGTCGCTGTGGGCGTGCTTGCGGGCATTATTCACCGCCTCTTGAATAATGATGAAGGCGGCCGCCTCGATCTCAGCAGGGAGGCGCGGCACATTCATTGGCGCTTCGAGGCGCAGGCGGGTGGTGTTGCCGGATGGATCGCGCCAACGATCAGCATATTGCTGGAGCGTGATCAGCAAGCCCTGAGTCTCTAAGCCCAATGGGCGTAACTCAAAGAGCAAGGTACGGATGTCGTTGGTGGTCTTATGCACCAACTCGGCCAGCGTATCCAACTCGGCGGGCAGCCGTTCGGGCATGGCGCGGAAGAGCTTCTTGATGAACTCGATATTCATCGCAATCGCGGCCACACTCTGGGTTGGCCCATCGTGGAGGTCGCGGGCAATGGCATAGCGGGTTTCGGCCTCTTTGCTGAGCAGGCGGTCGCGCTCCTGCTTGAGGCTCTGGTAGAGGCGCGCATTCTCAATCGCAATCGCAGCTTGTGCCGCCAGGGTGGTGAGCAACTGCATGTCCTGGTCGCCAAAATGGCGATTGTCGCTCTTGTTGAGCAGTTGCATCACGCCAATGACGCGATCCTTGATGCGCATCGGTACACAAAGGATGGAGCGGGTATTGAACTCCGCCTCACGGCCAATCGCGTCGTACCAGCGGACATCCTGTTCAACATCATTGACGATCTGGCCGACACCGTGGGTCGCGACCCAACCGGCGATGCCGCGATCAGCAGGCATACGATACTGACGGTTCTCGCCAGGAATTTCGAGCACCAGTTCATTATGCTGCTCATCAAGGAGGAAGATCGAGCAACGCTCAGCCCCGACAACCTTGGGGGCACGAGTCTTAATATCGTTGAGCAGGCTGGAGAGATCGAGGTTGATCGAGAGGGATTGGCCAATCTCGTAAAGTAGATTGAGTTCACGCAGATCGCGTTCGGCGCGGCGGAGCATCGAGAGCTTATCGGCCTCGCCACCAATGGCGCGCACCAACAAGACCATGAGATCTTCATCGGGGCTGAAGGTCTCGGAACTCTGCTTTCCCTCGGAGCCAAGATCCTGGCCATTCACCACCAAGTGCAGCAGGCCCACCCCTTGACCGGCACTCTGCAAAGGAAGTTCGATCAGGTCGCGGGTGCCTTCGAGTGAGTAGGAACCGAGCATCGGCTCGCCACCATCTTCACGGCGCATAAAACCACTACGGGCCTGATCAATCAGGGTACGGGTCTCGTCATCCAGCGAGCCATGGATGAGCTGAACCGTCTCACCATAGGGTGTAATGTAGAGGAGGGCACCGGCCTGGGCGGGCCAGAAGGAGACGAGGCGCTCCAGCGAAGCGGCAAGAAGGCCAGCGACATCATGGTGGCCACCGGCAATCAGGAGCTGACTGAGGGTCTCCAACTGACGCTGATTGAAGGCGATAGGGGACATACGGGCACCTCGCAATCGGGCTGATGTGTGTGCTTGTACTTTACTCTATTCGTAGGGGCTGTGTCAATGTAGGATGCTGCGCAGTGTTCACCTTCGGTGGGGTTTCAGGGGTGGCTGCGCCGCCTCCGAAGATCTTTTTTGTTGTTGTTTGGCGGCTTCGCCGCCAAACAACAACAAAATTGGGGTTTCAGGGGTGCAGACCCAAGGACTTTGCACATGCCATGGCTGTGCTTAGGAATTTAGGGTATCACCGTGGTATTATAGTGTGTAGCACCTTGAATGCCCCTCTTGATGATAGTGAGGTAATCATGGCTGAACAGATCGCTACCTCCACAAACCAGCGTGAGGCTGATAGTGTCCAACCGAACAAGCGCCCGGTGAAGCGTTACGCCCGCATTGCGCCACTCTACACCGCCATGATCTGGACCTCGTTTCTGATCAACGTGATTCTGTTCATTATTGTTGGCGTGTTAGCGGGCATCCTCTTAACCAACCGGGGCCAAGTGGGGAGCATCGGCGGGAGTGTGCAGGTCTTTGCCGCTAATAATATCGCTGAACTCCAGGATGTTGTGACTCAACTGGAGGCCGCTACGATCAGAACCACCATCCCGCTCAGTCAGCCGCTCTCGTTGGCCGGACAAGGGATCTTTGTGCCGGTGGATCAGGTGACATCGGTGATATTGACCCAGCCGGTGCCACTCCTTCTGAGCGGTGCGGATATTGATCTGGGTAATGGCAATCGGCTGCGCGCCAATAATATCAGCCTGACCCTCCCCGAAGGTACCCCGCTCCAGATCGCCCTAAAGATGGACATCCCGCTAGATAGCGTGATCATTCCGGTGCAACTGGATGTGCCGGTGAGTATCCCGCTCGCCGACACCGAGCTAGGGCCACAGTTCCGCCGCCTGGGGGCGATTGTGGATCGTCTGGTTGACCCGATTGCGCCGTTCTTACCGATGCCGGAGACGCCGCCCAATAGTAGTGAATAGTGTTCACACTTGGGGAAGCCAAAACCTCGTATTGGCGCCAAGACGCAAGGACGCAATGCTGGCTTTGCGCCTCTGCGTCTTGGCGTCAAAACCGGGATGCTAGGGCAAGTTACGCCCAGAGCGGCAGCCAGACCCGCAACTCGGTACCCGCACCGGGGCGGGAGATGACCGTCACGCGGCCATCGAGGGCAGCGGCGCGCTCACGCATCTGACGCAGACCAAGGTGGGTACCAGAGCGGCTATCGTTCTCGCCGGGATTGAAACCGAGCCCATCATCGCGCACGATGATCTGGAGTCCCGCATCGATCTGGTGGAGGATAACCGTGACCGTATGCGGCTGGGCATGTTTGGCTGCGTTATTCAACCCCTCCTGCACAAAGCGGAAAGCGGCCAATTCGAGTGCCGGAGAGAGATCGGGCGGCAAGTCGGTCAGATCAAGCTGAAGATCCCAACCTTGCTGATCCGCAAACTCGTCCACAAAGCGGCGCATTGCCCCACTAAAGCCCAGTTGGCTCAACTCAAACGGACGCAAGGCGAAGATGGCGCGGCGCAGTTCTTCGATCTGACGGCGCAGGTTAGCCTTGAGGTTGCGAAACTCTTCGCTCAGACGCTGCGGATCGTGTTCGAGCCACTCCTCCCAGAGATCGATCCGCATGCGCATAAAGGCGAGGCTCTGCGCGACACCATCGTGGAGGTCGCGGGCAATGCGGGTACGTTCGGCCATAATCGCCTGCTCAAGCACGGCGACACTAGCGATTGAGCGCGCACGGCGACGACTGCCCTGGACGGCCTCGGCCAACTCACCCGCAACTGTAATGAGTAGCGTGGCGCTCTCGGCGCTTAGGCGGTCATCCGCGATCCGCTCATCGGGGAGATGGAGATTGCTCAGGTAGGCTTCGATCCAACCAACAGGCGCATCTTCACCTTCAGCCAGCGGCAGCGTAACAACGGCGGTATGGCGGCTGGGGTTGGTAAAGAGTTGGGGGCTGCCGAGATCGGGGGGGGTGGGCAGCAGACCGAAACTGGCGCGGGCCGTCTGGAGAACCTCGCGGCTCATGCCAACACTACGCATCAGGATCGGGTGGCCCTGCTCATCGTACAAGACGAGCGCAGCGGCAGTGGCCCCGATCAGGCGTGCAGGCAGCGTGATGGCATAGTCGAGCACCTCATCAAGCGTAGCACTCGACGCAATCCGCTGGTTGAGTTCGTAGAGTTGCTCTAGCCGAATCGTCGAGCGGCGCAACTCGCTGAGCATGGCCGTCTCGTTGGTACGGCGGCGATACTCCTGCGAGGCCGCCCAACTCAACACCACCCAGATCGCCCCTCCAGCTAAACCACCCCAGAAGAGCGGATCGAGGGCATCGCGGAGTGGTAATGAAAACGCACCACGGATAAAGAAGGTTTCAACTAAACGAACCAGGGCAAAGACAAGGCCAATCACCGCTGCTAAGGGCCAGCGTAGGCTGCGCAGAACGTGGATGGTATCACGGGGTTCGAGCATTGGTATATACTTCGTGACTGAAAATGTAAGTTCTGGTATTATTTGAACTTCCGGGAAGCTTTCAGCTTCCCGGAAGCTGAGAATAGTATTTTACTGCGTATAGCCGCAGAAGGGATCTGGATCTTACTCCTACAGACTATCATCATGCCACCATGAGGAGTTGTTAGCATCTACGAGGAACTCATCTCAATCAATGAGGTGTTGCAATTGCTGAATAACGAACTGCACCAAGCCCAGAACGAGGCCATGCGCAATGCGGAGCGTCTGCGAGGGGCGATAGAGAGTAGCCTGAATGCCTTCTATCTGCTGGAAAGTGTCCGTGACGCCCAAGGTGCGATCATTGACTTTGTGGTAGTCGAAGTCAATCGGATCGGAGCGCAGCGGTTTCATTTGAGCCGTGAGCAGATGATTGGGCACTCCTTGAGCAAAACCGTACCAAGCAACAAGATCGCCGAAGAGATGATCAGCACCTACCACCAGGTGATCAGCACTGGCCAAGCCGTCACCCAAGAACGACTGACCGACCTCGGCTATGAGTGGCGCTGGTTCCGCCAGCAGATCGTCAAGGTGGGCGATGGGGTGGCGATCACCAGCAGCGACATCACCGAGCAAAAGGCGTTGGAGGATGATCGCACGGCAGAACACCTACGGCTGGAATTGGCGCTTGAGGGGGGCGGGTTGGGTACCTGGGAGTACAACCTGCGCACCAATATCGTCAGCAATGATCAACGTGCCATACCTATTCTTGGCTTGCGTGCCGATGAGCTTGAAGCCAACCCAATCGCATTACAAGATCGGATACATCCTGATGACCGTTCACGTTTAGAAGCGGCGTTACTGGCCTACATGCGGGGTGAGACCAAGAACTTCGAGGTTGAGATACGTACCAATCCCAGCACAGGAGAACCGCGTTGGTTCCTCTGCCGTGGGCGTGCGATTGAATGTGATTCGCAAGGTGATCTGGTTCGCATCGCCGGTACCTATATGGATATTACAGAACGGGTGCTGGTTGAGGCCCAACTGCGAGCGAGTGAGCAACGCTACCAGACCCTCAGTACGATCTCGCCAGTTGGGATCTACCGCGCCAACCGACATGGCTTCTTCACCTACGTCAATCCACGTTGGTGCATGATTGTTGGTATCTCTGCCGAAGCAGGTCTGGGAATGGGCTGGCAGCGCTACATCCATCCCGAAGACTATATGTTGGTGCGTAATTTCTGGAACAAGACGATCAACAATCAACAAGAAAGTCAGATCGAATTCCGGTATTTACGTCCAGATGGTCGGATCTGTTGGGTCATCGCCCAGGTAGTCGCCGAGACTGATCCGAATGGTGTACCAATTGGCTATGTGGGAACCCAAATAGATATTACGCGCCGCATGATCATTGAAGAACGTCTGCGTCAGCAATCGGCATTACTGGAAGAGGCCAACACCAATCTGGCCAAGGCGGCGCGGCTAAAGGATCAGTTCTTAGCCAACATGAGCCACGAACTGCGCACCCCGCTCACCGGGATCATCGGCTTTAGCGAGGCACTGAGCCAAGGATTGTATGGCGATCTCGTGGAAGCCCAGCAGCGTGCGGTGCAGCATATCTTCGATAATGGACAACATCTGCTACGACTGATCAATGACATTCTTGATCTGGCGCGGATTGGATCTGGCCAGGTGGATCTGAAATTGGGGCCGGTGTTCGTTGATGATGCCTGTTGTGAAATTATCGATCTGCTTAGTGCATTGTTCCAAGGTAAGAAACAGCAGTTCACCTATACTCCGCCTGAGGCTGGATTAAGCATTGAGGCCGATATTCTACGTTTACGCCAGATCCTGATCAATCTGCTTGCCAATGCCAGCAAGTTTACGCCCGAAGGTGGCAAGTTGGGGCTAGAGGTTCACTATGAACTATGGCGGAAAGAAGTCCACTTCTGTATCTGGGATCACGGGATTGGTATCGCACCGAACCAACAATACATGCTCTTTCAGCCCTTTGTCCAGCTAGATAACCGTTTAGCCCGTGATCAACCGGGTACCGGGTTGGGCTTAGCCTTGGTGCGCCAGTTGGTAACCCTCCATGGGGGACGCATAGAGGTCGAGAGCCGGTTGGGCGAAGGCAGCCGCTTTAGCGTGATTCTGCCCCAACATACACCGCATGCCCTTATCGAAGCTATTCCCACCCACGTCGAAGAGGCATCGCGTGCCTCCATAACCGAACCGAACCGAACGATCCACATCCTGTTAGCTGAGGACGATCCTTCAGTTGCGGATCTGCTGTTGGAGTATTTGGCCTATCAGGGCTATAGCACCAGTTATGTTGCCAAGGGGAATGAGGTCGTGGAGAACCTCCACACGTTACGCCCACACCTGCTCTTGATTGACATCCAGATGCCGGGGATGAGTGGCCTGGATGTGATTGCCCGTTTACGATCCGATCCCGACCCAGAGATAGCCCAAATACCGATTATCGCCATTACTGCATTGGCGATGGCCGGGGATCGCGAGCGTTGTCTGGCCGCTGGTGCCGATGACTACCTGAGTAAACCGGTGCGCTTGGAGAATCTGGGATCAACGCTTCGGCGTGTACTGCATACAACCCAAGATTGAAGTTTTGGCATAGATATGCTACGCTCAATCAGCATAACATGGTGCCAAAGGAATGATCGCATGGCTGGTGCTTCGATAGTTGTTGCTGATGATGAACCAGTAGCCCGCGAGTTGATCGCGAGTTATTTGGCGCGTGATGGACATCAGATCTATACGGCGACCAACGGACTAGAATGTCTACGGTTAGCACGTAAGATTCTGCCTGACCTGATCCTGCTTGATGTGATGATGCCAACGATGGATGGCTTGGAGACATGTCAGCATATCCGTGCCGACCCACTCCTCGCTGAGGTGCCAGTCTTGATCATCTCGACCCTCGACGACCGCACCTCGCGGCTGAATGGGATCAATGTCGGAGCTGATGATTTCCTCACCAAGCCAATTGACTCGCTCGAATTGCGTGTGCGGGTTCAATCAATTGTGCGCCTCAATCGCTACCGTAAACTACACGAGAGCCGCCGCGAGCTTGAGACGGCCTACGAGGCGCTGCAACAAGCCTATGACACTACCATCCTGGGGTGGTCACGCGCCCTCGATATGCGCGATCAAGAGACCGAGGGGCATAGCCAGCGCGTTACCGAGATGACGGTACACATGGCCCAAGCGCTCGGTCTGCCTGAAAGCGACATTCTACATATCCGGCGCGGAGCGCTGCTGCATGATATTGGGAAGTTGGGCATTCCCGATTCCATCCTGCACAAGCCGGGGCCGCTCACGGCTGAGGAGTGGGTCGTCATGCGACGGCATCCGGTCTATGCCTATGAGTGGCTGGCACCCATCGAGTACCTGCGGCCTGCCCTCGACATCCCCTACTGTCACCACGAAAAGTGGAATGGCAGTGGCTACCCGCAGGGCTTGGCCGGAACGGCCATCCCCCTCGCGGCGCGCATCTTCGCCTTTGCGGATGTGTGGGATGCAATGCGTTCGGATCGCCCTTACCGTAAGGGCATGTCGGTAGCCAAGGTGCGCCAGCATATTGCAGAGATTTCGGGAAGCCATTTTGATCCCGATTTGACGCCGATCTTCCTCGCGTTGCAGGAGGAGATCTACGAATTGACGCCAGAGCCAGATCGGGTAAGATAGACCCATGGATCACAACTTCTTTGTCTACCAGCGCCGCAGCCTGATGCCCTTGCTGCAATGGGGGGTGGGGAGTAGTGTGCTTGGCACGGCACTCACGCTGCTACCCAACGACTACTGGCGTCAGTTTGGTACGCAAGCCTTCACCTGGGGCATGATTGATGCTGTGCTGGCCTTTGCCGGGCGGCGCTCAGCATTGCTCAAGGCGGAGGAGTTTTTTGCAGGTGATATGAGTGAGGTGCAGGAGCATACTCACGCCGAGCAGTTCCACCGCCTGTTGATGCTGAATGCGGGCCTGGATGTGATCTATATCTTGGCCGGAATTGCGCTGGCTCAACGTTATGCCGAATCACCAAAGCGCCGTGGCCTCGGACATGGGGTGGCACTGCAAGGAGCCTTCTTGCTGCTCTTCGATGCTCGACTCGCCCGTGATGTTGATGCGCGCTGGCTCTAATTTTCTTATTGCTCTGTGTGTTACGCTGCGCTGCTGTGCGCGTCGCTCCAGATACATGTATTATGATCACACGTGCCCTGTTGCCCCTACTTCAATGTCCGACCTGCCAGTCGCGCCTGCTCTACCTCGCCGATGATGGCCTCCGTTGTGCCGCATGTGCGACGTGTTACCCGCTCGAAGCTGGTTATATTGACCTGATGCCACGCGGGGCCGACTTTGATTATGTCTCGAAGTATGTCACCGATGAGGCCGAGTTGGCCGAAGAGTTGGATTACCGTGATTTGGCTCCGCCGCTCTTGGCGGCTGGGGTGCGCGACCGCACACTGCGCCGTTTGATGCGCTGGCAGCCAAGTGATGTGGTGCTCGATAATGGCTGTGGCACCGCCAAGCACGCGGTCTGGAATACGCCCTATGTGGGCTTGATGGTCGGTTCTGATCCGGCCACGCTCTTCGCCGATGAGGCGGTGGCGCAGGTGGCACTCACCAAGGCCGATTCGCGCACGCTGCCCTTTGCTGAGGCGAGTTTCGATAAGGCGTTTGCGATTGACATCCTCGAACACTTCCCGATTGATGTGATTGATGACTACTTGCGCGAGACGGCGCGGGTGCTGCGCCCCGGTGGGCGCATGCTGGCCTTCTCGAATACCCGTGAGATGTCGCCCATCCAGCCGATCATCAACATGAGCCGCCGCATCGGGCGGCTCTTTGTGCGCGCCGGGGTCTACGACTTCTCACGCGAGGCGCGCCGCAAATCGGATCACCTCAAGGCGCTGGAGAACTGGGAGGATGTGCTGGCGGCCTTTGAACGCGCCGGGTTGCGCCCGGTGAAGGTAATCTTCTGGAATAGCCTCTTCACGACCTTTGTCGAGCATGTGCTGATGAAGCTGGGCGAAGCCGCGCTGGGGCGTAGCCCGAAGAAGGCCGCCACGCAGCCCGCCGCTGGCCCACAACCCGAAGGGATCGCGAGGGAGATCCGCGCCCGCCGCCGTATGCGCAGCCAACTGCGTCCGGGTAGCCCGGTCTATTATGCGCTGATGGCGATCACGCTGTTGATGGAACTGGATCTCTGGTTGTTCGGCTGGATGCGTTGTGGCAGTTACTTCATTCTGGTTGAGAAACCCCATGGACTATCGCGTTCTGAGTGAAGCCGATCTTAAGCGCTGGCAGGCACTCGAAGATTATGCCTTTCTGAATACGGCCAGCCCGGTGACACCGGAGCAACGACCACGTCTGCGCGGGCTGTGGGTGGCGGGCGAGCAGGTCGCCCAGCTTGAGATCCTCCCCTTGACGCTGGAGACGGGCCACGCGCAGATCGCGGCCTGCGGCTTTGCTTCGGTGGCCACCGCACCCGAAGCGCGGCGCCTCGGTTATGCCGAGGAGTTGTTGCGCCATGCCTGCGCCGAGATGCGCGAGCGCGGGATGGGACTCAACATCCTCTACCCGTTTAAACGTTCCTTCTACGGGCGCTTTGGCTGGGCGACCTTTATGGAGCGGCGCGTCTACCAAGCACCACCGGCCAGTTTTCGTAGCTTCCGCGCCCTGCCAGGCGGCTTCCGGGCCGCCAGCTACGCCCAGATCGCCGACTTCGCCACGATCTATCGCGGGGCGCTGCGCGGGCGCTTCGGCCCCACCGTGCGTGATGAATCCTGGTGGCGGCGCGTCCTGACCGCCCGCGATGGCAGGCCGCACCACGGCTTCATCTGGTACGACCCGCACGGCCAGCCGCGCTCGTTCCTGATCTACCAGATTATTGTCGAGGGGGCCAACCGGCGGCTGGAGTGCCAAGATATTGTCGCGCTTGACCCCCAGGCGCGTTCGCAGCTCTTCCGTTTCTTCGCCAACCACCAGGATCACGTGGGCATGGTGCGCTTCAAGGCTCCCGCTGATGCGCCGGTCAATCTACTCATGCCCGATCCGCTGGAGTGTACAGTGGAACCCCACTTTATGCTGCGCATCCTGGATGTGCCGACAGCGTTAAATGGCTATGGCTTCCCGCGTGATCTCTCTGGCCATGTGCGGATTGGCGTCCATGATGACTGGATCAGCAGCAACCAAGGCGTGTTTGAGTTGGAGATCGCGCATGGCCACGCCCATGCACGGCGCATGCCGGATGACACCCCCGCCGACATCAGTTGTGATGTGCGCGTTCTGGCCCAGATCTACAGCCGCTACATGCGCCCGCGCACGGCGGCAGCCTTTGGGGTGCTCAATGTGAGTAACCGCACCGGGTTGGCTTTTGCTGAACGCGCCTTTGCTGGTTTGGCTCCGTTTAATGCCGACTATTTCTGATACACTATGAGCATTCGTCCACTCTATGTCTCGCCCATGGGCCGGGGCGGGGTTGATTTTGGCATCCAGAACATCGCCCGCTCGGTGCGTGGTGCCGGGCTGCGTCCCGAACTGTTACGACTGCCTGAGATCTACAACTTCGCGCCGTTCCTCATTCCGCGTGGCCTGCCTGCGGGGTGGTGGCGCGGCTTTGATCTGGTGCAGGGTCGCTCGCGGGTGGCCTTCGCCTTCAAGGCGACCGGGCTGCCGGTGGTGACGACAGTGCATCACCTGACCACCGACCCCGATCTGCAACCCTACAGTTCGTTCGCCCAGCGGCTCTTCTACCGCCTCGTCGAATCACGCTACGATGGCCTCTCGGTGGCGCGTGCTGACGCGGTGGTGTGTGTAAGCCGCTTCACCCAGCGCCAAGTTGAACAGACCTACGGGCGGCGCGATAGCACGATCATCTTTGATGGCATTGATACCGATGTGTTTGTGCCGACGCCCAAGATGGTGCGCAGCGATCATGGCCTGCCCCCCGCCCCCGGGCGCATTCGGCTGCTCTTTGTGGGCAACCGCACCCGCCGCAAGGGCTTCGATCTGCTGCCCCGGATTATGGAGCGCCTGCCCGCCGACTATACGCTCTTCTACACCGGCGGTTTCCAAGGTAAGGAGAATGCGCCGCCGCACCCACGCATGGTGCCGATTGGCTCACCGGATCGCGCCGGGTTGGTGGCGGCCTACCAGAGTTGCGACATCCTGCTCTTCCCCTCGCGGCTCGAAGGTTTCGGCATCGCCCCCGCCGAAGCGCTGGCGTGTGGCCGCCCGGTAGTGACCACCAACGCCAGCGCACTGCCCGAAGTGGTAGATGAAGGCCAGAGCGGCTTCTTGGTGGCGCGTGATGATGTGGAGGGCTATGCGGCGCGGGTACGCGAACTGGGCGAAGATGCGGCCTTGCGGCAGCGTTTTGGCGAATATGGGCGCGAGAAGGTCGCGGCCAACTTTGGGTATCAGCAACTCGGCGCGGGCTTCCGGGCGCTCTACAGCCGTCTATTAGGGTAAATCGAAACCTTTGCTTGACGCAAAGGCGCAGAGACGCAAAGGCTTAGATTGGGGTTTCTCTTGAAGGCTTTGCGCCTTGGCGTCTTTGCGTCAAAAAATGGGAAATTTACTTATTGGAGAGATAGTACATGGCCAAGCGACCGATCTACCCAGCCGGACACCCACAGCGGATCGAGGTCATCACCACGGAGGGGCTGGAGTCAGTAGTACGCGACGAGATGCGGCGTTTTGGCCGTGAAGCCCGCCTGGAGCGCGAGGGGCCTGCGGGGGTCATTCCGATGGACTATGTGGGTGAGTGGAAGGCGCTGCTCAATCTGCGTAGTGCCCAATCGGTCTATGTGGTGCGCAGCTTTGCCGTACCGCGACCCAAGGGGCTGCTGGGTGACGAGCATTTCCGGGCTATCGTGGCGCTGATTGATCGGGTACGGCGGATGCATCCTCCGGGAGCCTTTAGCAACCTCTTTCTGAGTGCGGCGGGGGCCGATTCGGCGGTGCTGATGCGGCTGAAGGAAGAACTGTGCCGCGCCACTGGGTTGAGCCTGGGAACCGAGGATGGCGATCTCCTCCTACGGTTGCGCCGGGCGCAGAATGGCGAGGGTTGGGAATTTCTGGTACGCCTCGCGCCGCGCCCGTTGGCCACCCGGCCATGGCGCGTCTGCAACCGTGAAGGAGCGCTGAATGGGGCAGTCGCGCATGCCATGGCGCGCTTGAGTCTGCCTGACCCCACCGACCGCTTCTTGAACATCGGCTGCGGATCGGGGTCGTTGTTGATCGAGCGGCTGCTGATTGGGCCAGCGCGGCGGGCGATAGGCTGCGACATTGACCCGGCGGCCTTGAGTTGCTCCAAGGCCAACGTCGCGGCGGCTGGATTGAGCGAGCGCTGCCAGCTTGAACTGTGGGACGCGACCAAACTCCCGCTCCATAACACAAGTGTGGATGCGATAGTCGCCGATCTACCCTTTGGGCATCTGGTCGGCTCGCACCGCGAGAACCTCGAACTCTACCCCGCGCTGCTGGATGAAACAGCGCGGGTCGCCCGTCCGGGGAGCCACTTTGTGTTACTCTCGCACGAGGTACGCCTGATGGAGCGGCTATTAGCCGAGCGGAACACCTGGAATTTGCACAGCCTCGTGCGGATCAACCTAGGCGGGCTACACCCCAGGATCTTCGTGTTGGAGCGGAGCTAATCCACTCACACGTCTTTTAGACTCCAAAAATTGACGCAAAGACGCAAAGACTTCAATAACCTTTGCGTCTTCGCGCCTTTGCGTCAACAAAGAAGCTCCGCTTACCCATAGCGTGAACAGTTGCTAATCCGCCTCCTCGCCGCCCTTGACCTCCACCTGGGCCGTCTTGATACGCTCATACTGATTCCGCACGCTGGCCAATAGATTGGCCAGCGTATCCATTTCACGCTTCTCAATCTCGACAATACGGGTGATATGCAGTTGTTGTGCCGCTTCCAGGCGTGTCGTAGCGCGTGAGAGGCGCTGCTCAAGTTCGCGCAGCCAGCCATCAATACGCTCCAGCCACGAGGTGAGCTGGCGCATATGTTGTTCGTCCGACTCTTCGAGGGCACTAAACTTCTCATCGGACTGTTGGCGCAGATCCTCAAGGCGCTCCTGGTTCATGAGGAAGCGCTCGGTCGAGATCCGTTCGACGCGCTTAATATCAGCAATAATGTCAGGGAATTTTGCAGCGAGTTCGGTATACTGTTGCGGCAAAGTCTCGGCAAAGAGATCAATATGCTGACGGATCTCATCAAGGCGTTTGATCCGCGAGTCATGTTCCTCAAGAATACCGTGGACATCAGCCACCAACTGCTGCGCCTCAACCGAATTGCGGCGCAGACTCTGCTTTTCGATCTGGAACTCCTCAGAGACTCGGCGCGCCTCTTGAATCGCCACCGTATCGGCTTCACGCAGGCGATCTAATTGGAGCACAAACTGGCGTTGGCGCTCATCCACCTCTTTGATCTGGGCCTGAACAGTGAGGATCTGATGTTCAAGCGCCTCGATACGCCCAAACCAGGCCGTAACAAAGTCACGATCCTGCTTACGCGCCTCAGCCACCTGCTGGATCTGAGCCTGCATTTCGCGGATCGGCTTGACACTCTCATCAATCTTGAGCAGCGCCCCAGCCACCTCACGGCGTAACGCAATCACATCGCGGCGCACCGTATCAGTAGATTGGGTTACCTGTTCCGTATGCTGGTCGAAGAGGCTCTGCACCTGGCCGACCACCGCCTCGGTCTTGCGCACCTGTTCCAAGGCCCAATTGTACTTATTGGTTTGGTCCTTGATCATGCGCCGCAGTTCATCAATCTGGCCTTGCAAGTAGACGATCTGCGACTGACCATGGGCGCGCAGGCGCTCTTCCTCATATTTCGCGGTTAAATCAGGATTTGTCATAGAAGCCTCACGTTAACGCTTGCGCCAGATCAATGGCTCCGGTATAGAGCGCCTTGCCCACAATCGCCCCTTCGACGCCCAGTTCAGCGAGGCGCTTGAGGTGATCGAGGGTGGCGATGCCGCCGCTGGCGATGATTGCTGGGCCAGTGGGACGCAGCAGTTCGCTGATCGCAGCGAAGTTGGGTTCGGTCATCGTCCCATCGCGGCTAATATCGGTATAGATGATACGCTGCACACCCAATTGGGCCATCTGATCTATCAGATCGGTGGCACGCACATTGGCGGTGGTAAGCCAGCCATCAGTCGCAACCAGACCATCACGGGCATCCACCCCAACAATGATCCGTTCGCCAAACTCGGCCACCATCTGGGCCACCAGATCGGCTTGGGCGACGGCGGCGGTACCGAGCACCACCCGCGCAACCCCTAGATCCAGGGTCGCACGAATATCCTCGGCGGTGCGTAGGCCGCCACCGAGTTGAACGGGGATCTTGAGGGCGGCGACAATCGCGTGGATGGCGGGCGTATTGACGGGATGGCCCTGCTTGGCACCATCGAGATCAACCAGATGCAGGCGCGGGGCACCCAGGCTGGCCCAGCGCTGCGCCATTGCCACCGGATCTTCACCATAGACCGTCGCCTGGGCAAAATCGCCCTGGTAGAGCCGCACACAGCGGCCATCTTTCAGATCAATAGCGGGAATAATTTGCATGGAGTCTCACCTACTGTGTGCCAGCGGCAGCGCAGATCTGCACAAAATTGTAGAGCAGTTGAAGGCCCAAACGACCGCTCTTTTCGGGATGGAACTGCACCGCCGCGAGATTATCGCGCATAATCACACTCGGAAAATCGAGGCCATAATCGGTGCGCGCCGCGACCAAGGAGGGATCAACCACATCGCAGTAGAAGGAGTGGACGAAGTAGAAATCGCTGCCACTCGGAATATGCGCAAAGAGCGGATGCTCGGCATAGGCTGGGGTGGGGCGGATCTGATTCCAGCCGATCTGAGGAATCTTACCCGCCGAGTCGGGCAGACGGCGCACCGCCCCCTCGACCAGGCCGAGGCAGGAATGATGGCCGAACTCCTCACTGACGCTGAGCAGCACCTGCATACCGACACAGATCCCCAAGAAGGGCCGCCCAGAGGCGATCACCTTGGGGAGCAGTGGCGCAATGCCAAGATCCTCAAGGCTGCGCATCGTATCGGCGGTTGCGCCGACACCGGGCAGCACCACCGCATCAGCCGCCTCAATGGTAGCGGCATCCTCAGCCACCACCAGATCGGCCCCGACATGGCGCAACGCCCGCACGACACTGGGCAGATTACCGGCACCATAGTTAATCACCGCGATCATAGGTATCTCTATCCTTCAGAATCAATCAGCAAAGAGTGGGTGGCGTTGGCGGATCATCGCGATCTGCGGGCTAGGGTTGGTTCCCGGAGTATGCGGTACGCCGAGTAGATCGGGGCCAGACTCACGCCCAAGGAGCAGGCGTATCGTGGCGATGCTACATGCCCCCAACGCTTCCAGACTATACCCACCCTCCAGAATAAAGGCAATCCGACCCTGGCACAACTCCTTTGCCAGATCGATCAGACAGGAAGTAAGGTGTGTATAGCCAGTTGTCGAGAGTGTCATCGGGCCGAGCGGGTCCTTCCAGTGTGAATCGTAACCTGCCGAAACGAGCAGCAGTTCGGGCCGAAAGCGGCGCAGTGCCGGCGCAACCAACTCTGCAAAAACCTGCGCATAACCCGCATCACCGACCCCAAAGGGCAGAGGAATGTTGAGCGTCGTCCCCGCTGCTGGTCCCGGCGTACCCACTTCAGACATCATACCAGTGCCGGGATAGAAGGGCGATGCGTGGGTGGAAATAAAGAGCACCCGTGGCTCATCGTAGAAAATATCCTGGGTGCCATTGCCATGATGCACGTCATAGTCCACAATTGCAACCCGGCGCAGACCATAGCGATTGAGGGCGTGGCGCGCAGCTACGGCAATATTGTTAATCAGGCAGAAGCCCATCGCCCGATTGGGTGTCGCATGGTGTCCAGGTGGGCGCACCAGTGCAAACGCATTCTTCGGCTGGCGGGCGAGTGCAGCATCAACCGCCCCCACCGCCGCACCGGCGGCATAGACCGCCGCATCCCAACTATCGTAGGTAAGATAGGTATCACCATCTATTTGGCCACCACCAAAACTACTCAGGTGACGAATACGCCAGAGCAGATCGGGGGTATGCACTGCCAACAGCGCCTTCTCTGGAGCCTCGGTTGGGGCCACACTGTGCAAATCATCGGTCAAGCCCGATGTTGCAATCGCCTCCATAATCGCATCAAGGCGATCAGCACACTCCGGATGCCCATACCAGGTATGAGCGGAGAAACGCGCATCACTTAGGATAACGGTACTCATCACAAGCTCCCTGCTTGCATGCGGGTCTCTCTATTGTACTCTATCTTGGCTCAAGACTGGATTTTGAAACTCACGTCCACCTACGGTGGGGGCTTGGGGCTGCGCCCCAAGGACTTTGCACATATCCTGACTCTAAACCCACACACCGTAAACGAAAGTGTTAAAATACAATACAATTGCATTTCTTGTCGCCCGACGCAATGGAGGGCGGGCGAACAAGGAGTGATCCTTGTTGAGGAGGAAGTATGCTCCATCCACTCCGTCGTGTAGCCGCCCCGTTCGCTCTGTCGTTGCTCCTGACTCTGGGTGCTTGTGGAGGCGGCCAAGCCAGTACCCCCAGCGCCACAACCGCGCCAACCGAAGCCCCCACTCGCACCCCACGCCCAACCCGTGAGCCTGCGCCCACAGCGGCACCAGCCCCCACCGCAGCCCCCACCGCAGCCCCCACCGAAGAGCCAACTGAGGTGGTACTCAGCGATCCTGGTGATGGTGAATTGCAGATGGTTGACATTGGACGACTTGAGACCTACGCGCATACCTCAGGGGTCTTCCAAATTGACATCCCGGAGAACTGGGAACTCCAGGACACCAGCAACCCCGACGAACTGATCCTGATCTGGACCGACCCGACCCGCAATGGGGCCGTGATTGTGGACATCTTCGAGGATGAGACAGTCTATAGCGATGAAGATCTGACCACAATCCTCCAAACCTACTTGAAGAACAGCTTCGGCAGCCAGCCGGACTTCTACTACGAAGATCCGACCCCGCAGGCGGATGGCAGCATCCTGATCGTCTGGACCTACATCGCCACTGCCGATAATGGTGTCGAGGCCACCCTGTTGGGGAACACCTTCATTGAGCAGCGCGGCAATAAGGTCTCCCTGCTCAGCACCCTAGTGCCCCAGGCCCAATTTGATGATCTGATTGATAACACTAACGAGATCATCAATACCTACCGTATTGATACCGAGGCATCAATCTCCCAGTAGGGGCGCGTCGCGACGCGCCCCTACGAGACGTATGGGACGCGACCGCATTCCCACCCCAGGGGTATCAAAGGCCACGTGCTATAGCGCGTGGCCTTTGATACCCCTATGGTATAATCCTCGCCGATACGACAAATCCAGCGAGGAGTCACTCTGACAATGCCTAGGCGAACTGACCTCCATACAATCCTTATTCTCGGTTCTGGCCCGATTGTGATTGGCCAGGCGTGCGAGTTCGACTATTCGGGCGCCCAGGCGTGCAAAGCACTGCGCGAAGAAGGCTACCGCGTGGTACTCGTCAACTCGAACCCGGCCACGATTATGACCGATCCGGGTCTCGCTGATGCGACCTATATCGAGCCGCTCACCGTTCCCAGTCTGGAACGCATCATTGCCAAGGAGCGCCCTGATGCGATCCTGCCCACCGTGGGCGGGCAGACGGCGCTTAATCTGGCGGTTGATCTGCACGAGGCCGGGGTGCTGGAACGTTATGCGGTGGAACTGATCGGCGCTTCGGTTCATGCGGTGCGTGTGGCTGAGGATCGCCAACTCTTCAAAGATAAGATGTTGGAGATTGGCCTCAGTGTGGCCCGCAGCGGTACAGCTCATTCGATTGATGAAGCCCTCACGATTGTCGGCGAGACGGGTTTCCCGGCGATTATTCGACCCTCCTTCACCCTCGGTGGCGCGGGCGGCGGGATTGCCTACAATATCGAGGAGTTCCGCGAGATTGTTGAACGTGGCCTCGATGCCTCGCCCGTCACCCAGGTGCTGATCGAAGAGAGTGTTCTGGGTTGGAAAGAGTTTGAGATGGAGGTGATGCGCGACCGGATGGATAACGGCGTGATCATCTGTTCCATCGAGAATATTGACCCCATGGGCGTCCATACCGGCGACTCGATCACGGTTGCGCCCGCCATGACCCTCACCGACCGCGAGTACCAGCAGATGCGCGATCAGTCTATCGCGGTACTGCGTGCGGTTGGTGTCGAGACGGGTGGCTCGAATGTGCAGTTTGCCGTCAATCCCCACGATGGCCGCATCTATGTGATCGAGATGAATCCGCGTGTCTCGCGCTCGTCGGCGTTGGCCTCCAAGGCCACCGGCTTCCCCATCGCCAAGATCGCGGCCAAACTGGCCGTCGGCTATACCCTGGATGAACTGCCCAACGATATTACCCGCGAGACGCCCGCCTCCTTCGAGCCAACCCTCGATTATGTGGTGGTGAAGATCCCGCGCTGGACCTTCGAGAAGTTTGCCCAGGCTGATCAGACGCTCACCACCTCGATGAAGTCGGTGGGTGAGGTGATGGCCATCGGGCGTACCTTCCCCGAAGCCTTCCAGAAGGCGTGGCGCTCGATGGAGCAGGGTCGCATGGGGTGGGGTGCCGATGGCAAAGAGAAGATTGATCCTGACCGGCTGCGCGAGCGGCTGATCACGCCCCACCCGGATCGCTATTTCTACATCCGTTATGCGCTTCAGAGCGGCATGACTGCGGCGCAGGTCTCGGCGCTGACCCATATTGACACCTGGTTTATCGAGCAGTTCGAGCAGATCCTCAACCTCGAAGGCCGCGTGCGCGCCTTTACGCTCGACACGATCCCCGCCGATCTGCTGCGCCAGGCCAAGCGCATGGGTTTCTCCGATGCCCAGTTGGCGCACCTGCTGAACGTGCCTAGCTCCGGCCTCTCGTGGAGCGCCGAGATGACCGTGCGCCAGCGCCGCTTGGATCAAAAGATCACCCCCACCTTCCACCGCGTAGACACTTGCGCCGCCGAGTTCCCGGCCTTCACGCCCTACCTCTATTCAAGCTACGAGACAGAGTGTGAGGCCGAGCCGACCCAGCGCAAGAAGATCATGATCCTCGGTAGTGGCCCCAACCGCATCGGCCAGGGGATCGAGTTTGACTACTGCTGCTGCCATGCCGTCTTTGGCCTGCGTGATATGGGCTACGAGACGATTATGGTCAACTGTAACCCAGAGACGGTCTCGACCGACTACGACACTGCCGACCGGCTCTACTTTGAGCCGCTGACCCTGGAGGATGTCCTCAACATTGTGGATGTTGAGCGCCCCGATGGGGTACTGGTGCAGTTTGGTGGCCAGACGCCGCTCAAGTTAGCGCGGGCGCTCGAAGCGGCTGGCGTACCGATCTGGGGCACGCCACCCGATGCGATTGACCTAGCCGAAGACCGCGACCGTTTCGGGGCGTTGCTGGATCGCCTGGGTATCCCCGCACCAGCCCACGGCAGCGCGAGTTCCTGGGAGGAGGCGCGTGCCGCCGCCGAGCAGATCGGCTACCCGGTGGTGGTGCGCCCCTCCTACGTGCTGGGCGGGCGCGCCATGGCGATTGTCTATGATGAGACCAGCCTAGAGCGCTATATGCGCGAGGCGGTCGCGGCGTCGCCCGAACACCCCATCCTGATTGACCGCTTCCTCGAAGATGCGTTCGAGATGGACGTGGATGCGGTGAGTGACGGCACAACCGTCATCGTCGCCGGGATCATGGAGCAGATCGAGTTGGCCGGGGTGCATAGCGGCGACAGCGCCTGTGTCATCCCGACCTACATGGTAGCCCCGGAGCATGTCGAGACGCTGCGCCGCTACACCGAACAACTGGCGCACGAACTGGGCGTGGTTGGCCTGATGAACATCCAGTACGCCATGAAAGACGGCATCGTCTATGTGCTGGAGGTCAACCCGCGTGCCTCACGCACCACCCCCTTTGTCGCCAAGGCGACCGGGGCACCCTGGGCACAGATCGCGGCCAAGGCGGTGGCGGGCGAGAAGTTAGCCGAGATGGCCATCACCACTAACAGCGCGGGCGAAAGCAAGTACCATGTCAAGGAGGTCGTGCTACCCTGGGCACGCTTCCCCGGTGTAGACACGCTGCTAGGGCCGGAGATGAAGTCTACCGGCGAGGGCATGGGCAGCGGGGCCACCTTTGGCGAAGCCTTCGCCAAGGCCCAGCAGAGCTGTGGCCAGCACCTGCCCATGGGCGGTAGCGCCTTCATCAGCGTGAATGACCGCGACAAGGAGAACCTAGCACCAATCGCCCGCGACCTGACCGCGATGGGCTTTACGCTGCTCGCCACCGGCGGCACCGCCACCTACCTGCGTGGTGCGGGGCTGGAAGTCACCACCATCTACAAGGTGAACGAGGGGCGACCCAACGCGGTAGACTACGTGAAGAACGGGCAGATCGCGCTGATCATCAACACGCCGCTGGGCAAGTCGAGCTTCTTCGACGAAGTCGCCATCCGGCGTGCCGCGATCACCTATGGCATCCCCAGCCTCACCACCCTCTCCGGGGCGGCGGCGGCGGTGCAGGCCATCCGTGCCCTGCGCGATAATGTCTGGACGGTGGAGAGTTTGCAGGATCGGGTGTAGGGTTTCCGCGTGTAGAGACGCAAAATATTGCGTCTCTACACGCAAAATATTGCGGCTCTACACGCAAAATATTGCGTCTCTACACGCAAAATATTGCGTCTCTACACGCAAAATATTGCGGCTCTACGCCACCATCCGATTCCTCAACACCCCAATCCGACTAATCTCCACCTCGATCTGATCGCCCGCCTTCAACCAGACCGGTGGCGTGCGCCCCATACCCACCCCCTCCGGCGTTCCGGTGGCGATGATGTCGCCGGGGCCAAGCGGCATGCCGCGTGAGAGGGTCGTGATCACGGTTGGAATATCGAAGATCATGTCGTGGGTACTCGAATCCTGCATCGTCTCACCATTCAGGCGCATCTGAATGCGTAACGCATGCGGATCAGGGATCTCATCAGCCGTCACGATCCACGGCCCCATCGGTGCGGTACCCTCCAGACTCTTACTAAAGAAGAACTGCTGGTGCTGCATCTGCAAGTCGCGTGCCGACACATCATTAAAAATCGTATAACCAAAGACTGAACGCATAGCATCTTCACGCGCAACATTGCGCGTGGGTCGCCCAATAATAAAGGCCAACTCGGCCTCCCAATCGCGCTTCGCCGACAACTCCGAGAGCATAGGGATGTCGGCCCCTGGGTGGTTCACCGCCGTCACCGACTTGGTGAAGAAGACCGGGTGTTCGGGCAACTTTTCGGGCAAGCCCTTGGCCCGCAGCGACTCGATGGCGTGCGCAGCATAGTTCATGCCCAGGCAGATAATGTTCTGGCGCGGACGCGGAATAGGGGCCAACAAGCGCACCTGAGCCAGTGACGCCCCGCGTTGGGCTGCCGCGACCCGCTGCTGCGCCGCCGAGAGGAGCGCCGGGCCAGATGCAATCAGCGTCAGCATATCGGGCACCAGATCACTCAGATC
Organism: Candidatus Oscillochloris fontis; assembly: GCF_004138135.1. Taxonomy (GTDB): domain Bacteria; phylum Chloroflexota; class Chloroflexia; order Chloroflexales; family Chloroflexaceae; genus Oscillochloris; species Oscillochloris fontis. The sequence goes on along the minus strand of NZ_RYFD01000005.1, from coordinate 106,394 downwards.
AACCACCATATCATCGCGCACCGCACCGACCCGCTCAATCGCTCCATCCATATAGGTGACAAGCCGCATAGAAGACGATCCTTCCGCTAAGGCGTACCAATCGTAATCGGCACCGGAATAAAGACCAACACAAAGACCACAAAACCCAACACAGCCAACATCCGCCACGATCCCTCCAGCGGGGAGACCTCGTTCCGCAGGGGGGTGCGTGTGCGCCCCAAGATCGCTACCAGAATAGCCCACAAAAACCAGCCACTCCAGAGGAAACCCATCGCCAGCAGCAACACCGCGATCACCATATTGGCGATCTGCGCGATGCGCGGGCCAAAGAGCGCAAAGAAGATATGTCCGCCATCCAATTGACCGGCGGGAATAAGATTGAGGCCAGTCACGAGCAACCCGGCCCAACCGGCCATAGCGACCGGGTGCAAAAAGACATCCTCGCCACCACCGGGGAGCATGCGCCCAAAGACGAGCAGCTTGAGTGCCGCGTAGAGCAGCGAGTTGCCCTCAGTAAAGTAGGCTTGGTCGGGCATCGCCGCCCGCATCGCGGCGAGGTTATGAACCTCGGAGAGACTCAGGCCGATCAGCAACACCGGGATGGTCACGACCAACCCGGCGAGTGGTCCAGCAATCGCGATGGCGAGCAGCACCCGCCGGTTAGGTACGGGTTCCTTGATCGAGATAAACGCCCCCATCGTGCCCAGAATCCCGGCGGGGAAGGGGATGAAGAAGGGGTAACTAACCGCCACACCAGCGCGACGAGCCACAATATAGTGCCCCAGTTCGTGGGCGAGGAGAATGCCCAACAGCGCCGCACTATAGGCCATTGCGTGGGTCCAGTTGAAGATCACCTGGCCATCCAGTAACTCAAACCCACCCACCTGCATGGTGGTAGCAATCGTCAGGGCAAAGAGCAGCAGCGCCAGCCAAAGCCGCGAGGGCTGCGGGGCGAAGAGGCCGGGAAGGGCTTCGAGCGCCACCCCCTGGCCCTGCTGCTGTAAAAGAGCCGTGTGGCCCAAGGCCGCAAAGCGTGGAGCTACCTGATCATAGGCGTGCTGCGCATCGCCATGCAGGTGTCCGATAAAGCGGGGAACGACCAGATCCCCGCGCTGATCGAGTTGGACATCTTCGATAGACATCACCTCGACTGCGATCATGCGTAGGGCGGCAATCGGTGGATTATGTGATGGGTTCATACGATCATTATAGCCTACTGTTCTTCAAGCCAACAGTATCACAACGCCCTAACCAGTGTATGTGAAGCGCAGAATGATCCGGCTGTAACACACACTGTATGTCAAGCACGTCAAGAATCGCTTGACGATCCTCATCTGGCATAGCATGAAGAGCCTCAAAGTCAATCGTGAGTGCTTGCATATACTATAGGTATATTGCTCAAAAATCCATCGTATAACGTTTGGTTCAGTTTCTAAGCCGGGTACATCAGAGATGATAGCCGTATTGATCATTGAGTCAGGGCGTTTTGCCCCATTACTACAATAACCATACAGTCTATTGGCATTTATCCATACGCGGTTTTCCTCTTCAATAGCCCTACGTTTGCAGCGCATATTACTTTCCCTAATCGCTTCTCTCTCAACCCCTTTAGCCCAAAAGCCGATGATATGCTCTACCCCAACACTGCACAGACAGATTGATACTTCTGTTATCATACACTGTGTAGAGCATTCCTACACTGTGCTTAATCAACGGTAGGATACCGTAGAACGCTTCAACACCACGCGCAAAGCAATCAATTCTGTCAAAAATTGTTAGCGCGAAAAAGCCTTGGGAAAGCTGGAATGCGGCGCGGGGCTTCGACAGGCTCAGCCACCGCGCCGCTGGCTGAGCCTGTCGAAGCCATGCGGCGCGTCCCAGAGCTTTTTCGCGCTAACGATCTTTTTTGGTGTTGTTTGGCGGCTTCGTCGCCCCCGCACCCCCACCGGAGGTAACTTTGCACATGCCCTATTCTTTTGGTGTATTATTATCAGCCAAGGCAGAACAAATAGGCACAACGCATCGGGGTCAACAATGCGAATCGACACCATCAAAATAGAAAACTTTCGAGGCTTCAGCGCCCCGACGTTATTCGCAGTAACTGAGCCAACTTTTACACCCCAGTGTGAGTTTCGCTTTGATAAACAATTCAATGTAATCGTTGGCGATAATGGCACCGGAAAGACCGCACTACTCGACGCACTAGCGGTGGGACTGGGCTCACTGTTCCTTGGGTTCGACGAGATCGAGTCACGCGGTATCCGCAAGGATGAGGTACGTTTAGCCCGCTTCGAGTATGGTGAAACCATCAACGTAGAACCACAGTATCCAGTCGAAATCACCTGCACCGGACTTGTTCACGGGCATCAGATCAACTGGACTCGCACCCTTGAGAACCCTAGCGGACGCACCACACGCCAAGGCGCAACCGAGATCTTCGAGATTAGCCGTAATCTTCAGCACGCTGTTCGAAGTGGCGAGCCTGTCAATCTTCCACTCCTAGCCTACTATGGCACTGGACGGCTCTGGCTTCAAAAGAAAGATCGCAACCTAGAGCCAACCAAACCTGCCTCGCGTACCGTTGGCTACCTCGACTGCCTCGATCCAGCCTCAAACGAGAAGCGCCTGTTACGCTGGCTCAAAACGATGGAGATCATCCAACTCCAACAGGGTCGGCCAGTCGGCTTGTTAGAAGCAGTGAAGCAGGCAGTAGTCAGCAGTGTCGAGATGTGGCATAGCATGTTCTACGATATTAGTCAGGACGAACTGATCATAACCGCTACCGATGGGCGCCAGTTACCCTTCCGCATGCTCAGCGATGGCGTGCGCAATATGCTGGCAATGGTCGCCGACATCGCCTACCGAGCGGCGGTGCTCAACCCACAGCATAACATAGAGGCTGCCCGTTCCACCTCTGGTGTTGTCCTGATTGATGAGATTGACCTCCACCTACATCCCAAATGGCAGCGCCAAGTAGTTGAAGATCTACGGCGTACCTTCCCACGCATCCAATTTATCGCCACCACCCACTCCCCCTTCATCGTCCAGTCGCTCCGCCCCGGTGAACTGATCAACCTGGATCAAGTGCGATCAGCCGAATATGCGGATCGTAGCATCGAAGATATTGCCGAGCAGGTCATGGAAGTCGTTCTGCCGCAGCGTAGCGAACGCTACCAGGAGATGATGACAGCAGCCAAAGAGTACTACCACATACTCCAACAAGGCAAGCAGGCTCATCCTCACCAACTTGAAGCCCTGAAGCGCCGCCTGGACGAGTTAACCCCATTCAGTGACAACATAGCCTACCACGCCTTCTTAGAGATGGAGCGCGAGGCCGCCGGTCTGGGTAAGGAGCGCCCATGAGACCCGTCGAGCGCGGCTCTGTCCCCAGCAACCCCGATGGCACACCACGAGTATTTCGAGCGTACCAAGACGTTCGATCCGACCTCATCTGCCGTCTCGGCGAGTACTGTTCCTACTGCGAGATGCAGCTTGACTCTTCCCTTGCGGTTGAGCATGTACAGCCCAAAAAGGGTAGTGGGGCTAGACCAGATCTGGAACTCGTGTGGGAAAACTTCCTGCTCGGCTGCATAAACTGTAACTCCATCAAGAGTCACCAGGCGATTCATCTTGAGGATTACTACTGGCCGGATCGTGATAACACCCTGCGTATGCTCGTCTATATGGAGGGTGGTATCATACAACCACATCCCGATCTTACACCTGAAGAGCAGCAGTGCGCCCAGCGCATGATTTATCTGGTTGGATTGGACAAAATCCCACCGAATGACCCCAGAGCAACAGATCGGCGCTGGAATAACCGCTTGTACTGGTTCGTTTCATTACCCCAACCAGTGCAAATCAACAATCATTACCCATGACAGAATTGGGTCACATTCTAATCGTTGAGGACGACCCGCTGATTCGCCGGGTCTATCACGATGTGCTGGCCAATAGTGGCTACCGCGTCTCGCTCTCGGCAAGTGGCGAGGAGGCGTTGGCCTATCTGCATCTCATCACCCCGGATATTATTCTGCTCGATCTGGGCTTGCCGGGGATTGATGGCAATGAGGTGACCCGCCAGGTTAAGGCGGATCGCACGAAGCCCTTCATCCCGGTGATGATCCTCTCGGCACAGGCCGACCTCGCCACCAGTGTGTCCAGTTTGGATGCCGGGGCTGATGACTTTCTGGTCAAGCCGGTGGAGATTGACGCTCTCTTGGCGCGAGTGCGCGCTATGCTGCGCCTGCAACGCGCCCAGCGCAGCCTGAGTAAGGCCCAGCGCAAGACCGAACTGCTGCTCCACCTTACCCGCGACCTCGGCGCGACGATTGATCTGGATCTCTTGTTAACCCGTTTCCTCGATCATCTCGCCGATGCGGTCGGGGCGATTCGCGCCAGTATCATTCTGACCGGTTTTGATGAGGAGCAGGCGCTCTACTATTCGAGCAGTCGCAACCCGACAAGTACAGTCTTTCCCGATATTCTGCGCCGGGGTGTGGCCGGTTGGGTGCTGCGCGAACAGAGTCCGGCGATCATCCACGATACCCGCGAGGATGATCGCTGGTTTGTCGGGAGTGACATCCACTCCAGCGTGCGCGCCGTGGCAGCTATGCCGGTGCAGCGTGAACATAATCTGCTGGGGGTGATCACACTGGTACACCATACCCCCGGTTTCTTTAGCGATGAGCATATCGAGTTGCTCGAATCGGTAGCTGCACAGAGTGCGGTGGCCATCGAGAGCGCCCAACTCTTCCGCGTATCGCAGCGTCAAAAAGAGTTGCTGGCCCGGCGGGCTGAGGAATTGCGCAAGATCAACCAGATCAACGCCTTCCTCTCCGAGCTTATGCAACCCGATCAGGTCACCCGGCTGCTGGTCTATATGATCCAGCAACAGTTCGGCTACCCGCTGGTCAACCTCTTTCTGCGTGAAGGTGCCGCCCTAGTGCTGCAAGCCTCAGCGGGGAGTAGTGCCAATACCCAACAACCAAACCTGCGGTTACCCGCCGATGAGGGGCTGAATGGCTGGGCCATGCGCCACGCCCAACTCGTGCGGGTTGATGATGTGCGCAACGACCCGCGCTACGTCGCGCAACTGCCCGATGATCTTATGGTGCGCTCGGAGTTGGTGATCCCGATCATTCTACGACGGCAAGTGTTGGGAACGCTCGATGTACGCAGCCCCATCCCCGCCGCCTTTGGAGCGAGTGATGAGGCCATCCTGAGTGCGATCATGAGCCAGTTTAGTGTCGCGCTGGGCAATGCACGCCTCCTCGAAGATGAACAACAGCGCGTCCAACAACTCAGCCAAGTCAACCGATTCTCACTGGCGATCACCGCCCAACTCGATGCCCCACAGAATCTTCAGATCGCAGCCGAAGCCGTAGCCAAGATCTTTGGGGTTGCCAATGTGGGCATGATCCTGTCTACCAATACGGATCATCAGTCCAGTCATGCGCTGATCGCATTGTATGGCAAGCCCAGCCCGTTCGATCAGGATCTCCATCGCCTGATCTTTGCGCTGCCCCATGCCCATGAACTCGTCGCCAAACTCCAGGCACCAGAGAGATTCACCAACATCGCCGATCATCCCGATCTGAGTTTGATCCACAATTTCCTCCATGCCCGTCACATCCGCGATCTCTTGGCGGTACCACTGCGTGCAGCGCAACAGACGGTTGGCGTGCTCTTTATTGACACCACCGAACGTACTGAGGGCTTCGGACGCGCCGATCTGGAACTGGCTACCACGGTTGCGAGCCTGATCGTCCAGGTGATCGAGAATGCCCGCCTCTACCGCGAAGTGGCCGATGAGCGCTCGACCCTCAATGCCGTACTGCGCGGGGCCGCCGATCCTATCCTGCTGATCGGCCCGCAACATGAACTCTTGCTCGCCAATCGTGCCGCTGAGGAGCGCTTGGGGTTGAGCATTGAGACCGATTATGGCAAGAGCCTGATCCACTTGGTTCCGCATGGCCAGGATACCCCCCTGGTGCGCCTTATGCCGCTGCTGAATGGCGAGCACTCCGCAGGTGATGTGGCCGAAATCATTCTGTCCGACGAGACGGTCTATAACCTGAGTCTCTCCGCCGTCCAAGGTGGTGATGATCAACCCTTGGGCCAGGTGGCGGTACTACGCGACATCAGCGCGATCAAGCGCCTTGAACGCCAAGAACGCGAGCGGGTGCGTAGTGTCTTCCGCCGCTACGTCTCACCCCAGGTGGCCGAACAGTTGCTCAGCGTCGGGAGCAACTTTGGCAACCCCACCGAGCGTGAAGTGGTGGTACTCTTCGCCGATCTACGCGGCTTCACCAGTATCACCGAACGGATTGACCCGCAGGTGCTCGTCCAACAGATCCTCAACCGCTACTTCACCGCCATGACCGAGGTACTCTACGCCCACGATGGCACGATTGATAAGTTCCTGGGTGATGGGGTCATCGGGGTCTTTGGCTCACCCATTGCCCACCGCGACGACCCACTACGTGCGTTGCAGGCATCGGTGGCGATGCAGCGCACCTTTGCCACATTGGCCACCACATGGCGCAACCAATTGGGCCTAGAGATCGGCTTAGGGATCGGCCTCAGCTATGGCCGCGCAGTCGTAGGGAACATCGGCTCGATCCAGCGCCAGGATTACACCCTGATCGGCGATGTGGTCAATACCGCCAGTCGCCTCTCCGGGATCGCCCAGGCGGGGCAGGTCGTACTCTCCTACCACCTCCACGATGCCCTCCCACCCGGAGACTTGGCATGGCCCCTGCACTCGTTGGGCGCGATTGAACTCAAAGGCAAACAGGAACCGCACCAAGTCTATGAGGTAGGTTATCAGTAGGGGCGCATCGCGATGCGCCCCCAACCAGGGCATGGGCAAAGTTCTTGGGGCTACGCCCCAAACCTCAATTTTTGGTGTTTTTTGGCGGCGCAGCCGCCAATACATACCAAAAACCAGGGCATGGGCAAAGTTCTTGGGGCTACGCCCCAAACCTCAATTTTTGGTGTTTTTTGGCGGCTGCGCCGCCAAAAAACACCAAAAAAGATCTTCGGGGGCGGCTACGCCGCCCCCGCCCCCCACCGGAGGTAACTTTACACATGCCCTATTGCTTGACAAGGGGATGTAAAAAATTTATCATGCCGCGTATTATTCTCGACATCCCCAGGAAAGCATCTATGCTGCGTCCCAACTGCGTTGATCATCAATTGCGCCCCACTCGGCGATCATGGTTCGCCGTCATCATACTCCCTCTTATGGCTCTACTCAGTGCGTGTAGCAACACTGGCCCACTGTTGATCGGAACAGTACGTGATGCCTACACGGGTGAGGTGATCAGCCAAGCCAATGTGCGCATCGCCACCCAAAGCCTTAGCACCGACACAAACGGCAGTTTCCAGACCCAGCGTTGGCGCAGTAGCGACACCCTCACGATCAGTGCACCCGACTATGAGCCGCTCAGCTTGCCACTCGCCAGCCAGCCCCAGGTGGCCCAGAGTAGCAGTATGACGATGACGCTCGAAACGAGCCTGCGCCCCAATACACTGCGCGGAATGGTGCGGGATACCTATACCGGGACACCGATTGCCGGTGCCGAGCTATCAATCACACTGAATGTCAGCAATACACTCGTCGTGAGTAGCACCGTTGAGGGCGGCTACCGCTTCAGTGGCGTGCCTGAAGAATTTAGCATTACCATCCACGCGCCCGACTATGCGCCACACACCGAGACGCTCAGCCGCACCACTAATCTGGATGTCAGCCTGCGTCCGAATGTGCTGAGTGGCCAAGTGACGGATCGCTTCAGTGGCCAGCCGGTCGCCGGAGCAACCGTGCGGGTCGGGGATGCCCAGGCGACTACCGATGCCGAGGGGCGCTACCGCGTGACCGATATTGTCGCCGATGAGCAGACGCTAGAAATTAGCGCCGATGGTTATGCACCACTCTCCGAGGAGATTGGCCAGACGACCGTCCTTGACTCGGTGCTGCGCCCCGATACCCTACGTGGGCGACTGGTTGATCAAGAGACGGGCGAACCGATTGCCAATGCGACTATCATCGCCACTCCCAACCTGCCCGGTACCGCCGTGGCCTACACCCAGATCCAGAGCAGCAGCGATGGCAGTTTCACCCTCAAGGGGGTACCTGAACAGGGCTACATCCAAGTCCTCTCACCCGGCTATGCCAAAGAGGTACTAGAGATTAGCCCCGGCAATCTGCCTGAAGAGATCGGCCTAGAGCGCTTTGTCGTCAAAGCGCTCTATGTCACCGCTGCGGTGGCGCGCAAGCCCACTCTCATTCAAGAATATATTGACCTGATTGATGCCACCGAACTCAATACGATTGTGATTGACATCAAGAGCGATCTGCGCGACGACCTCGGCTTGGTCTATTATGACTCGCAGGTGCCGCTGGTGAAGGAGTTGGGGCTTTCTTACGACTACATTGACATCGAACCGTTACTGGCTCAGTTGAAGGAGAAGGGCATCTACACCATCGCCCGCATCCAACTCTTCTCCCACGATAATGTCCTCTCTGACGCGCATCCCGAATGGTCAATCCGGCTCAAAGAGACCGGCGAGGTCTATGCCGACTATCCCGGCCCTGGGATTCGCTACGCCTACCTCGATCCGACCAACCGGAATGTCTGGGACTACAACATCCAGCTTGGTATTGAAGCCGCACTGCTCGGCTTTGATGAGGTCAACTACGACTACATACGCTTCCCCGATTGGTACGGCGATGCAGCCAGTTTCCGCGATACCCTGCTCTTCTCCGAACCGATTGACCCGGTTGAGAACCCGGATCGTATGTACGAGGTACTGACCGACTTTATGCAACTAGCCCACCGTGCGGTGAACGAGGCCGGGGCGTATATGTCTATTGATGTCTTTGGTCGCGTGACACTTGGCCCCTCAATGACAATTGCCCAGGACATTGGACGCATGGGAGCCTACTGCGACTACATCGCCCCGATGGCCTACCCCTCGCTCTGGGGGCCAGGAGCGTTTGGCCTCGACTCACCGGTGGATCAGCCCTATGAGGTGCTAGCCGCCGCAAATGCGTCCGGCATCGAACAGATCAAGGATCGCTACGCCCGGCTACGCCCATGGCTCCAGGATCATACCGATCCATGGGCCTATAAGGTTGTCAAATATGGCCCCGAAGAGGTACGCGCTCAGATCGAAGCGAGCGAACAGTTCCCAGAGATTGATGGCTGGATGCTCTACGATTCGGCGAATGTCTACCGGGGTGCTTTTAATGGTGCCGTTCGCCCTGAGAAGTGAGGCTGCTATGCGCCAATGTCGCGCTTGTCTCTCCATGCTCACCCTCCTCCTCGCAGCGTTCCTGGTTATAGGAACGCTGCCCGCCTACGCCCAATCAGAACCCATGCTCACGATTGAGAGCTGGGAAATGAGTACGGTCGCAGACTGGGAGGCAGGGAGTGTCACTGGGTTGCTCGTGACCAATAACGCCGGGGGTGAACTGCGCCTCGCCGAAGATCAGGTGCAAGGCGAGTTTGTGTCGGCACCCTTCAATACCGAGTTCGCCTTTCATGCGGTGGGAGCGGTGTGGCATGCCGAACTTCTGACTGGCACCCAGGTGCAGTTGGCGGTACGGGCGCGCACGATCCCAGAGGATAGCGCGGATACCGAGACAGGTTGGAGCGATTGGCAGCCCTTGGAGAGCGGTGATGCCCGATCACAGTCGGACGATGGCGCGTTTGCCAGTGCCAATGTGCGCGCCTTTGCTGCCACCAGCAACCAACTCCAACTGCGCATCAGTATGCAAAGTGAGGTTGCCCGCGCCTCAGCCGTGCTGAGTCAGGTGCATCTGAGCTATATCCAATCGGCCCAGGACCCGCCGATCCTCGCGGCGGGGCTACCCCGCCAACCCATCCTCGCAGGCAAGCAGACCCTCACCCAGCGCCCGGTGGTGATCGCCCGCAGCGACTGGAGTGGCGAGATTGTTGCGGCACGCCCCGCCCGCCGTGATCCACGCGGGATCATCATCCACCAGATCACCGCCGATCCAACCACGACGAACAGCCGTGATTTCATGCGCGCCCTGCTCAGCTACCAGACCACCGTCTTGGGTTGGGATGATCTGGCCTATCATTATGTCATTGATGCCGACGGCAACGTCTTTGAGGGGCGGGTCGGCGGGCCAACCTCTGAGGTTGGCCGACTGGCCGGGGGGGATGTGGCCATCCATGTTGCGGTGATCGCCGCGCAGGATGCCGCTCCCAGCGAGATCACCCAAGCCAGCCTGATCAGCCTCCTCGCATGGCTCGGCCAAGCCTACGAGATCGCTCCCACCGGTGAGCATAGCGTCAGCATTGGCGGGCAACGCAGCACCCGCCCCAACATCGCCGCCCACCGCGAGGCCGATCCGAATGCCACCGACCCCGCCGAGGCGACGCTGGCCCTCATGCCCCAACTGCGCAGCCGCACCGATCAGTCTACCGTGCGGGCACGCTGGTACTTTGCCGAAGGCAATGTGAGTGACTATAGCGAACGCTTGGCGCTCTTCAACCCTACAGCCAGCGCTGCTGATGCCAAAGTGACGCTGCTGCGCCCCGGTGATGCGCCGCTGGTGCGCTTGATCAGTGTACCCGCTGGGGCACGCAGCGACCTGATCGTGAACGATCTGATCAGCGATGCCAACGCCATCCCGGCGATTATCGAGTCGAGCGCCCCGATCCTCGCCGAGCGTAGTATGAACCTGACCACCGACATTGATGGAGGGCCAGGCATCAACCGCCTCTCGCGCATCTGGTACTTTGCCGAGGGTTCAACCCAAGGCGAGAGCCGCACCTATCTGATCCTCTTCAATCCCCAGTCCAACCCGGTCTCGGCAACCATCACCTATATGAGCAATGACGGCACCCAGCTTGAACAGAAGGTGCAGATCGCGGCTCAAGATCGGCTGGTGGTCTCGATCCATGAGGTGCTACCCAATGCCAACTTCGGCGTGCGTGTGATCGCCAGCCAACCGATTGCGGTCGAGCGCACCATGCGCTTTGGCGAGCAGCAACGCGGCCTGCACACTGGGCGCGGCATTGATATGCTCGCCCGGCGCTGGTATTTTGCCGAGGGCACCACCGAGGGCGATTTCCAGATGCGGTTGCTGGTGCTCAACCCCAATGATCAGCCCGCCAATGTCGAGGCCACCTTCCAGGGGCCAGAGGGCACCGCAGCAATGCGCCGCTACGCCATTCCGCCGCGAACCCAGTTGGCAATCAATGTGAATGAGGTGGTACCCAACCTAGGTATCTCAACCGAAGTACGCGCAGATCGCCCAGTGGCAGTCGAACGCGCCATGACCTTCAACAGCGGTGGTGCCGGTTCGGTTGGGGCAGGTGCGCTCGAACCAAGTTATAGCTGGGCGTTTGTGGAAGGCCGCACGCGGGATAGCAGTTACTATCTGTGTGTGAGCAACCCCAACCCCGCCCCGGCCACGGTCACGGTCAACTTCGTCTTTGCCGATGGCGCTACCGCCAGCGAGCAGTTGCGCATCCCCGCCGAAGCACGCTACACCATGGCGGTTCACCAACTCTACCCCGATGAGGCATCCGTGGCGGCGGTAGTACGTGGTACCCAACCAATTGTAGCCGAACGTTCGCTCTACCCCGGCACAAGTACGGATCGCGGTGGCGCAACAACGCTTGGTATACCCATACCGTAAAAGAATGAATTCACAAAGAATTATTCTTTTTGGTAATGGGTTGGTAGTAGACTCTAAGCAACCGAAACGGGATCGCTCGCCACCATATAATGAACGGAGCAACCTACCATGGCAGACGCAGATCGTCCAACACTCGGTGCGTTGATGAGCGTAACTTGCTTCCACTTTCTGCGCGCCGGCGCAGAAGAATCAGCAGGTCGAGCACTGATCGTCACTGCTGGCCGGGAGCGAGGGCAGGATATTGTCAAGAGCCTCGGTCTGGAGGGCAAAGTACAGAGTGCCGATGAGATTCAGAAGAACCTAGCCAAGGTGCTCGGTATAGATGGAACCCGGCTCTGTCTCGTCCAAAAGATCGTCGCCAAGGACAACGGAGGATTCGAGGTACACATCACCGAAGGTGCCTGCACCGCAGGCGTCACCAATGCGCCCGAACCACACTGCGCCTTTACCATGGGCGTCTTCATTGGATCGATTGCCCACTTTACCGGCAAGCGAATGACCGGCAAAGAGACGATGTGTTCTGGGATGGGTGCCGCAGAGTGTGTCTATCAGATCGATCCGCTGGATTAAGTGGGGACAATCTTGTAGGGGCGCGTCGCGACGCGCCCCTACGAAAACACGGGGGGCGCGTCGCGACGCGCCCCTACGGATTCTCATCGCTTCAGCTTGGCCGCCAACTGGGTATAGAACTGGCTACTATGGCGCAGCCGCAAGAAGGTACACACCTTCGTACTCCGGCGCACCATCACCTCATCCCCCTCCAGCAAGGGCAGATTGCCCCGGCCATCAATTGCAATACTCGCATTGTTACGGCTACGCATCGTGATCGTCACCACCGCCGCCTCATGCAATACCATCGAGGGCACGTTAGTCAGATGCGCCGCCACCGGCACCAGCGCCAACGCCCGTGAGCGCGGGTCAATGATTGGGCCACCCGCCGCCAGCGCGTAGGCTGTCGAACCAGTCGCCGTAGCCACAATCACCCCATCCGCGAGGTACGTGGTGAGCAGCGAGCCATCAATTGCCACCTCAACATTGATCACCCGGCTGATCTCGCTGCGCGAGATGACGACTTCATTGAGGGCGACAAAATCAGCAATATGTTCACCCTCACGCCAGAGCGTGGCATCAATCAGCGCCCGTTCATCGTGCCAGCCCCCCCCATTGAGCAACGTCTCGATCCCCTCATACAACTCGGCGGGGCCAATCTCGGCCATAAAACTCAGATGGCCCAACGCCACTGGCAGAACCGGCAACCCGCTAGGGAAGGCCAGCCGCGCCGCCCGTAACACCGTCCCATCACCACCCATGGCGATCATCAGATCGGCATCTTCAAGAATCTGAGGGCACTCGCGGCACTCCTGTGAAATACCGCGCCAAATATCAATGCCACGTTCACGTAACCAGGCAGTTAGCAATGCCGAATGGCTGATCGATGCTTCCGAAAAGGGGTTGTAGATAATTGCGATACGCTGCATGCAGATCTCTCGTAGGGCCAGAGCATGGGCAAAGTCACCTCTGGTGGGGGTTCGGGGGCGGCTACGCCGCCCCCGAAGGTCTGTTTGTTGGGGGTCAACCACCAACAAACAAGAGGGTTTGGGGCTTCAGCCCCAACGACTTTGCACACGCCCTGCTTGTAGGGCGGATGAAGATTGATGGACAAAGGCACAAAGTGACAATGTTATAATACAACAAGTCTCTTTCTCAGCGAGGAGCAACCATGATGGAAAAATCTCACCCACGGATTGGCTTTCTGAAGCGTCTGCTCAGCACTCCCGGCCCTTCAGGTGATGAAGTCGCCCCAGCACGTCTCTGGCGTGAGGAGGCGCGCAGTTTTGCCGATACAGTCTATGCTGATGTGAGTGGCAATAGTTATGCCCTGATTGATGGTACCGGACCACGGATTCTGCTCATGGGCCATATTGATGAGATCGGCCTGATGGTGAGCTATATTGACGACTCAGGCTATCTCTTCTTCGCCCCAATTGGTGGCTGGGATTCACAGGTATTGGTGGGGCAACGGGTACGTCTGCTCGGCCACGCCGGTGAGGTGGTCGGGGTGATCGGCAAGAAGCCCATCCACCTGCTCAAGCCCGACGAGCGTACTAAGGTGACGACGATTGAGCAGATGTGGATTGATATTGGGGCCACCAGCCGCGAGGAGGCCCAGGAGTGGGTACGGGTCGGTTGTGTGGGTGTCATTGATGCTCCGCTCTATGAGTTGCCCAACCAGCGCATCGTGAGCCGTAGCCTCGATAATCGCATCGGTGCCTTCACCGTCCTCGAAGCCCTGCGGTTGCTCAGCCAGGATCGCCCCGCCGCCAGCGTCGCGGCGGTTGCGAGTACCCAGGAGGAGATCACCTTCGCCGGAGCCAGCACCGCCGCCTTCAGCTTCGATCCACAAGTAGCGATTGTGGTGGATGTCACCTTTGCGACCGACCACCCCCAGTCGGATAAGCAGCAGCATAGTGATGTGAAGCTAGGCGGGGGGCCAGTGCTGGCGCGTGGCTCCGCAAATAGCCCGCTAGTCTACGAGCGGCTACTTCAGGTTGCCGCGCAAGAAGGTATCCCCTACGCGCTCCAGATCGCCCCGCGCTACACCGGCACCGATGCTGACGCCATCTATAAGATGCGTGGTGGGATTGCAACCGGAGTGGTCAGTATTCCCAACCGCTACATGCACTCACCCAACGAGATGATCGCGCTCGCCGATGTGGATGCAGCGGCGCGGCTGATCGCGGCGTTTGTGCGCAGTGTGCGTAGCGCCGAGGAGTTTATTCCGGCGTTGTAGGGGTGCGTCGCGACGCGCCCGCGTTATTTATCCGCAGATTACGCAGATTACGCAGATTATTTTTTTATAATCTGCGTAATCTGCGGACACTACATCCTCTGCGAACTCTATTGACTCCCGCCTATTCTCAGGTATCATAAAGAGAGAACATGTGTTAAATCCTCAACTTTATATAACCAAATATCAACTCTATGACAACACTCGCTCCCCCCCGCAGCAACCTATGGCCCACGAGCACCTATCCTGATCTCGAGGTGCAACTGGCGATCTTCCGTTCGCAGCACCATCCGCTCTCGGCGCATCTCGGAGGCACCACCTGGAGCTACATCGTCGCCGGGCATGGGCCGAAGACCCTGCTGTTGCTCCCCGGTGCGCCCGGTATTGCCGAGATGGCATTTGCCTACGTCACCGCCTTTGCCCCCCACTACCGCGTGGTCGCGCCAAGTTACCCCGCTGAGGTGGCATCGCTGGAGCAATTGTTGGCCGGCCTCGATGATCTGATCGCCCGCGAGATCTCCGGCCCGATCCATCTGATTGGCGCATCCTACAGTGGTATGGTTGCCCAGTATCTCGTCCAGCGCCACGCGGATCGAATTGCCAGCCTCCAGATTGGAGATACGGGGGTGCCACGTCCCGAACGCGCACGCGCTATGGAACTGGCGATCAATCTGATCACCCGTAGCTCGCAACCAGCCTTCAGTACTTTCCTCAGCACGGTGCTGCGGGTCGTCCTCAAGGGGCAGAGCCCAGCGCACCGCTTCTGGCAGCGCTATTTCAAGGGTATTGTAGCCAACCTGAGTGTCACCGAGTTTGCCAACCGGGTGCGCGTGATGATTGATATGGATCGTCAGGGCGAACAGTTGCGCACCCCTTCATGGCAGGGGCCGACCTTGTTACTCGAAACTGCCGCCGATCCGCTCTTCTCACCCGCCGAGCGGGCCGCACTGCGTCAGCGCTACCCGCATGCCGAGACCCACACGTTCCATAGTCGTGGCCACATTACCGCCCTTACCCGCGCCCCAGAGTATATCGCGGTGATGAGTGCTTTTTTGAAGTAGGGGCGAAGCATCGCCCGCCAATAGTGTCCGTGTTTCCCAGGCCACATGCTGGGCGATGCTTTGCTCCTTTTTGAAGTAGGGGCGAAGCATCGCCCGCCAATAGTGTCCGTGTTTCCCAGGCCACATGCTGGGCGATGCTTCGCCCCTACGAGGCCAACTCGCGCAGATCAAACACCGGCCCATCCTTACAGCGCGTGCGCAGCCCTTTGTGGGTCGTGATCAAGCATGACTGACAGATCCCGATCCCACATGGCATACGTCCGTCCACAACGACAAAGGCGAAGCCGCGTTCCCAGCGCATGCGCCCGTTACGTACCGCCGCTGCTGTGGAGGCAAGCAGATCTTCTGAGAGCGCAAAACAGATCTGGTCGGCCCAGGCAATCGGGGTGTTGAAGAGCGAGTGACCAATACTCGGTACCGCCAGCATATCCATCAGGCTGGCGGGGCCATCGGCGCTGCTCTGGTACTCAAACTCAGGCGGCAGCAGAAACGCGGGCGGCAGGTAGGCGGAATCGGCGGCGGCAGCGAAGAGGACCCCGGCGATGCCCTTAGCAGCGGCGCGCTGGGCCAGAAAGAGCAGTGCCGGTAACGCAGTTCCCGTCCCAGCCAATAACAGGTTGCGGGTACGCGGATCGAGTTTGAAGGGGCGACCCTGTGGGCCGAGCAGATCGAGGCGCACGCCCACCAGTTGCTCACAGAGCCACGCATTGCCGCGATCATCGGGCTGCACCAGCAGATCAATCGTCCCCGCATGCGGGTTGGCCCCGGCCACAAAGATCGCCCGCCGCAACATGGGGTCGTAGCTGGTAGGAGGTTTACACGCAGCCAACACATACTGCCCCGGCTGGGCCGCAATCGCTATCTCCGGCGCAAGCAGGCGTAGGGAGCGCAAGGCTCCGATCTCGTGGCGCTCAATGATGACCGGGTGTTGGTGGGGCATGGTGTGTTGGTGGGGTAGGAGATGACACCGAGAGTGAGCATTGTACCATTATTCCCCGATCATCCCGTAGGGGCGAAGCATCGCCTGCATAGTAGTCCCCTCTACTCTGGCATATTGGCGGGCGATGCTTCGCCCCTACAATTGCTGCTATACTTCTGCTATGCCGAACGACATGATCGCCGAGATTGCGCTGCGGGCAAGCCTGGGCGCGGGCCGTAGCCCGCTCTTCTCCTACCGTGTGCCGGAGCGTCTGCGCGGGTTGGCACGGGCGGGGCAGTTGGTCTGGGTGCCGTTGCGCCGCCAGCGGGTGCAGGGGGTGGTGGTCGTGGTGCGCCCCATTGAGCCACGCGATGCCCGCCACGATCTGCGCGAGGTGCTCGATCTGGCCGACCCGGAGGCAACCATCACCGCCACGGGCCTCCGCCTAGCTGCCTGGGTCGCCGAGACCTACCGCGCCCCGCTCTATGATGCGCTCGAACTGCTCTTGCCACCGGGGGTTGGCCAAGAGGCTGAGCCAGTCTACCAAGCCACTGCGGCGGGAATTCAGGCCACGCTGGGCAGTCTGCCACCCCGCGAACGTGCGATTCTCTACTACCTGCGCACCCATGGCCAGCAGTCCGAACGCGAGTTACGCACCGCTCTACGCGGCAGCGATAGCGACCTGCGCGATGCCTATGCCGCCTTGGTGGAGCGCGGATTGCTCAGCCGAGGTAGTACCGTGAGTGCGCCCGGCGCTCGCCCACGTACCGAGCGCACGGCCCGGTTGTCTCTGCCCATCGAGGAGGTGGATGCGGCCCTCGACACACTAGCCCGCGCCCCCAAACAAGCCCAGGTCGTCCGCTGGATGATCGAGCAAGATCGCACCCATACCGGTGAAGATGGCGGCTTTGATGGCCGCTGGAGCGTCTGGCCGGTGAGCGCGATCTATGCTGCCACGGGTGCGACGGCAACGCTCTTACGCCAAATGGAAGAGCGCGACCTGCTGAAGATCGAGCAGCGTGAGGTGCGCCGCGATCCGCTCGCTGGCGATGGCGTGGCTCCCGATGTTCCGCCGCCACTCACCCCGCCCCAGCAGCGCGCCTACACGGCGCTGGTCACGGCGTTGGAGGCGCACCAGGAGGCGCAGACCTTCCTCCTCCACGGGGTGACGGGCAGTGGCAAGACCGAGGTCTACCTGCGGGTGATCGCCCGCGCCTTGCGGCTGGGTCGCCAGGCGTTGGTGCTGGTGCCAGAGATCGCCCTGACAACCCAACTGGTACGTCGCTTTGCGGCGCGGTTCCCCGGCAAGATCGCGGTGTTGCACAGCGGCCTGGGTATGGGCGAACGCTACGATGAGTGGCGCAGGCTACGCCGAGGTGAGGCGCGCCTCGCTATCGGCTCGCGCTCGGCGGTCTTTGCTCCGCTGCCCGATCTGGGCCTGATCGTGATTGATGAGGAGCACGAGCCGACCTACAAGCACGATGCTGGCCCGCGCTACCATGCGCGTGATGTGGCGATTCAGTTGGCGCACTTCACCAACAGTGTGGTGATCCTCGGTAGTGCGACGCCAAGTGTCGAGAGCTATCAGGCAACCCGCAGCGGCGGCTACCACCTGCTCGAACTGGATGAGCGGGTGGGGGGCAACCTCGGCCCCGATGGTCTGCACCACTCGGTGACGCTCCCGCTGCCGCCGGTGCGGCTGGTGGATATGCGCCAGGAACTCCACAACGGCAACCGTTCAATCTTCTCCCAGGCGCTCCAACAGGCACTCACGACGACCCTAGAACGCAAGGAACAGAGCATCCTCTACCTCAACCGGCGCGGCGCGGCCTCGTTTGTGATGTGCCGCGATTGTGGCTCTGTGGTCGGATGTAGCGTCTGTTCCAACCCGCTCACGCTCCACTATGATGATCAATCGCCCTCCAATTCCAGCCTGATCTGCCACTCGTGTGGACGGCGCGAACTAGTGCCGGTGATCTGCCCACACTGCCTCAGCCCGCGCATCAAGGATTTTGGAGTCGGGACGCAGCGGGTGGTGGAGGAGGTGCAGCACCTCTTCCCGCAAGCGCGGGTGCTGCGCTGGGATCGCGACAGTGTGCGCGGTAAGCACGGCCATAGCAAGATGCTCGATACCTTCTTGCAGGGCAAAGCCGATGTCCTCGTCGGCACCCAGATGATCGCCAAGGGGCTAGATCTGCCCCTCGTGGCGCTGGTGGGGGTAATCGCCGCCGATACCGGGTTGCACCTACCCGATTTCCGCAGCGGCGAGCGCACCTTCCAACTGCTCACCCAGGTGGCGGGGCGCGCCGGGCGGCGCAGCGCGGGGGCGCAGGTGATCTTTCAGACCTATAGCCCCGATCACTACGCACTCCAGGCGGCGCAAGAGCATGACTACCGCGCCTTCTTTCGCCAGGAGATCGCCTACCGCCGCGAGGTGGGCTACCCGCCCTTTGGGCGGCTGGTGCGCCTGATCTACACCGCCAGCAACCCCAGTACCTGCAAGCGCGAGGCAACTGGGTTAGCCAGTATGATCGAGGAGCGCATTGAAGAGCGCGATCTGGGTGGCTGGAGCCTGATCGGCCCGGCGCCGGCCTTCTTCCAGCGTAGCCGAGGCCATTGGCGCTGGCACCTCATCCTGCGCATCCCGGCGGATCAGGCCGATAGCCCCAATATTGCGCGCTTCCTTGAGCGGCTTGGCCCACTCCACGGGTGGGTTGTGGATGTTGATCCGGTGCAGGTGCTGTAACTACTGCCCCGCCACCGCAATCTTCAGAATCCGCGACTCACTCGTACTCACATACAAATAGTTCTCGCGGTCGAAGACCAGATCACGCGCCACCCCTGGCACATCAATCATGCCCACCAACTGGCCATCGGGCGCAAAGACGCTGATGCCCTTGGGGAAGTTGATCACATAGATCCGCCCCTGGCCATCCATCGCCATCTGCGAGAAGGTCCAGGCCGAAGGCGTGGTGAACTTGTCGCGGAAGGTGCCGCTAGGGCTAAAGAGATAGACCTGCTGGGCATCAGCATCGAGCACATAGATCTGGCCCATGCCATCAACCGCCAGCGCACTCGGCCTACCATCAGCGTCGGCCTGCTCAATAATCTCGCTGATCCGGTTGATCTCATCACCCTGTGCATTGAGTTGCACCACATCCGCATCATTGCCCCACGGCACCCCCAGCAAAGTGCCATCACCCAGCACAATCATCTCCTCAAAGCCATCGCCATTGGCATCGGTGATGGTACGCACCAACTCGCCTGTAGCCCCATCAAAGACACTGATCGCAAAGTTCTGCGCCACATAGACCAAACCCTCGCGGTCGGCAGTCATGGCCAGGATCGGGCGATCATCCGCAATGATCCAACTGCGCTCAAACTGGCCCTGGGCGTTAAAGCGCTGCACGCGACCCGGCACATAATCGGCGACATAGATCGCACCATCGGGGCCAACCGCAATCGCACGCGGATCATTGAGGAAGCCGTCGCTGGTACCCTCTTGCCCAAACGCCAACACCGCCGTACCAAAGGCCGCACCGCTCGCGGCACTCGGCTGGGTGAAGGGGCCGGTGACAATCGCAACCTCGGTCTGGACAGCATCAACCGTGGCATTAACATCAGGAATAGCGATGGATGGCACCACAATAGACGGTATTGCAAACGCGGTCGGATCAAACTCACCAATTGCCGTGGCCATAGTCGAGGTACCCGTGGTGATCGCGCCCCGCAGCAGCAGCGCACTCGCACCGCCAATGATGGCACACAACAGCACCGCCACCCCGATCACCATGGCAGGAACCAGCATACTAGGGCGGCGCGTCACTGGCGGTGGCGTTCCCCCCGGCGTAAAGGCGGGCGGCGTGGCCATGCGTGGGATCGCGGTGACGGCGGGCGCGGGCTGCACGAGGGTCTCCATCCCCGCCGTAGATGCACCCGCAGAACCAGTACGTACCGCTGCGACCAATTCAGCCCGCGCCGCCGCCGCACTAGGCGGGCGCTCATCGGGGTTGAGCGCCATACAGTGGGTGATCAGGCGCGACACCGGGGTTGGCACTTGCGGGTTGATAACATGGAGCGGCTGCAAGGGATCGGGCTGGTTCTGCAAAACCGCCGCTGCCCGTTCGAGCGCATTCACCGGGGACTGGGTGGTAAGCAGCGCATAGAGCGTCGCCCCCAGGCTGTAGAGATCGCTACGCGGATCAGTGCCGGTGCCCTTGATCTGTTCCAGCGGCGCATACTGGGGGGTATAACCATACAGACTCGCGCTCCCCGCCGTGGCCAGATCGCCGCCCTTGGCCAAGCCAAAGTCGAGCAGCACAATCTCACCACGCGGAGTCAGTTTGAGGTTTTGCGGCTTCAGATCGCGGTGGACGATAGGCGGATTCTGGGTATGCAGATAGTCGAGCGCATCAAGCAGCGTATCGGCCCAGCCGCGCACCTCGGCAAAGCCAAAGGGCGCGGTGCGTTCAGTCAGCAGCGCACCGAAGTCGTTACCGGGAATAAACTGCATCACCAGAAAGTGGCTCTCACCCTCGGCGAAATAGTCGCTCACCACCGGCAGGGCGGCGTGGCGCAGCGAGGAGAGCAGGCGCGCCTCGCGCGCAAAGGCATCATCGAGTTGGGCACCGCGCACCAATGTCTGCTTGAGCGCCACCGTATTGCTCAGGCGGGTATCCACCGCCTCATAGACCGCACCCATCCCGCCGCGCCCAATCTGGCGCACCACCCGATAGCGATTGTGAACCAGGGCATTCGGCTCCAGCGAGCCAGTCGGGGTCGTCATACGGTAACTCTCATATCACGTAACTCAGCCTCAATCCGCGCCACCAACATATCAATCGCAATTGGATTGCGGCCACCTTCAGGAATGATCAGATCGGCATAGCGCTTACTCGGCTCAACAAACTCCAGATGCATGGGGCGCACGGTGGTCAGATACTGATGCACCACCGAATCGAGGCTACGTCCGCGCTCCTGCACATCACGGCTGAGGCGGCGGATGAAGCGCAGGTCGGGATCAGCATCTACAAAGAGTTTAACCTGCATGCGGCGACGCAGCAAGGGATCAACAAAGATCAGGATGCCCTCGATCAGAATCACCGGGTGGGGCAGAATCGTCTGGGTCTGCGGCAGACGCGCATAAGTGGCAAAATCATATGTCGGCAGCGCCACCGGATGACCCGCGCTGAGTGCATCGAGGTGATCAATCAGCAGGGTGTTATCGAGCGCATCAGGGTGATCGAAGTTGAATTGGGCACGCTGATCGAGGGGAAGATGGCTCAGATCGTGGTAGTAGAGATCGTGGGGAATATAGACGATACGATCCAGCCCAACCCGATCCAAAATCGCCTGCGAGACCGTGGTCTTCCCGCTGGCACTACCACCCGCCACACCAATGATGATCGGAGATCGTTGCATGATCATTCCCATCTGCTCGGTTTGTGGATATAAACGGCAGATGAGGGAGTCTTTTGGTGGGGGCGCATTCATAGGGAACAATCTGGCGTCTGACGAAAAACCATGTAGAGACGCAATATTTTGCGTCTCTACCCCAACGGACGCAAAATATTGCGTCTCTACCCCAACGGACGCAATATTTTGCGTCTCTACCCCAACGGACACAAAATATTGCGTCCTCACCCTACCCCAACAGTTGCGGCTCGTCGGGCGCACCCAAGATCTTATTGGTAATATAGGTCGCCAACCAGGTAGCGGCCAACCCCAGCACCAGATTGAGCACACCTTGGATCAGACGACGGCGGATATCCTCTTGTTCCATACTGATCAGTTCCTTCGTCCAGACAACAGGCTAATAAAGTAGAGCAACTGCGCGACCGCCTGGGCCGCAGCGGCGACATAGGTCAATGCAGCCGCGTTGAGCATCGCATTGACCCCTTGGGCCTCTTCAACCGTGACCAGGCCATTGCGCATAAGCATCTCACGCGCACGGGCACTGGCATTAAACTCCACCGGCAGCGTCACCAGGGTAAAGGCAACCGCCGCGCTAAAGAGCGCCACCCCGATGATGGCTACAGTATACCCCAGACCACCACGGGCGAAGGCAGTCAGCATGAGGCCCGCGAAGAAGAGCAGCGTGCCGAGTTGCGAGCCGATATTGGCCACGCCAACGATACCGGCGCGCGCCCGCAACCAAACATAGCCCTCTTTATCTTGGGCTGCGTGGCCCAATTCGTGGGCTACAATCGCCATAGCCGCCACCGAGGGTTGGGTGGAGCTCTCCGAGAGGCGCATCACTTTGCCCTGCGGATCGTAGTGGTCGGTGAGCATGCCACCGATACGTTCAACCTGCACATAGTCCAAGCCCTCATTGCGCATGAGGACACGCGCCACATCCACGCCACTCAGGCGTTGGGCGCTCGGCACCCGCGACCACTTCTCGAAGGTAGACTTGACCATCCACTGCGCCCAGAGGGCGAAGATCATGGCGGGGAGGGCGAAGATGAAATAGGTAAAGGACATAGCAACCTCTTCATATGGAACCTTGTAGGGGCGAAGCATCGCCCACCGTGGGGTCTGGGAAACATGGATTGGGTTGGCGGGCGATGCTTCGCCCTACCGCTGGCGACGCAGCAGTTCGCTGGCCAGATCCTTCAGTTCCAAGGCGCGCTCACGCAGCAGTTCGCGCTCACGCGGAGCGAGGAGCGCGACCCCGGCAGCGCCGACGATGGCCCCGATGAGAACCCCGCGTATCAATGAGCCGCCGCGCTGCTGCGGAAAGAGATCGTTGATCAGTTGGTCGAGATCGCTATCCATAGGGTGGCTCCCATATACAAAGTACATCAAGCACCTTAGTATAGCATACCCCCCAACCTGATACCCACCTCATCTCCTTCTCACCTCGCCACAAGCCATGCGCGATTGCTCCACCATTTATCTTTCTGCCCCACTGCGCTATAGTGTATGCACAAGCAATGCTGCAATGGATCGGAACCTATCGCTCCATCGCAGCGTCTAAAAGTAGAACGAAGCCTATCAACACAGGATAGACTTCGTATGCTCAAACAAGGAGGCGTATGATGTTGCTCAGAACTCTACGAAGACGTGGCGGGACGATCATCGTCGCTATCATGCTCGGTGCGCTCGCCCTCGCGGCCCTTCCGGTGGGTGCGGCACCCTTTGATGGGACGCGCAGCCAGTTTGCCGATGCACGTTTCAACACCGTGTGGACACGCACCGACAGTCAGAATGTGCGTGGTGGACGCAGTTGGTACTGGGGGCCGGGGCCGTGGTTCGATTATGCCGAGTTCTATCGCCAAGGTGAGAATGGCCTGCGCACGGTGCAGTACTTCGACAAGGCGCGCATGGAGATCAACAACCCAGCGGATCGCTCTGGCCCCAACCAGGGTGTTACCAATGGGTTACTGGTGAAGGAGTTGGTGAGCGGGCGTATGCAGCTTGGTAACGATCCCTACGATACCGATCAGCGCCCAGCCGCCGATGTCCCCGTCGCGGGCAATCCACGTAATTCCAATACGATGGCCCCTGGCTATAGTGTCTTTGCTGGTTTAGCCACGATTGACAATGGCTACCGCGATCCGCAACGCCTGAATGAGACCGTGGCCTCGACAATTGATCGCAACGGTAATCTGGGGCTACGTTCCGATCTCGCCCTCCCCGAAACCAAGATCGTCCAGTACAACAGTGTGACTGGGCATAACATCCCACAAGTCTTCTGGGACTTCATGCAGCTCCAGGGCCGGATCGAGGTTGATAATAAGATCCAGAACGGCCCGGTGGTGGATTGGCTCTTCGCCATGGGTCTGCCGATCACCGACCCCTACTGGACACAGGCTCAGATCGGCAGCGAGACCAAGGATGTGTTGGTGCAACTCTTTGAGCGGCGTGTCCTGACCTATGTACCGAGTAACCCAGAGGGCTACAAGGTCGAGATGGGGAATGTTGGGCAGCACTACTTCCAGTGGCGCTACTCGCACCTGGGGATGCCGTGGGCCGCTCCTGATCCGAGTTTGCCGCTCGTCTATGCCTCGAACATTGATACCGGCAGCCATTGGGAAGTCTATATGAGCAACAATGCCGGTGGTGGCACGCGCATCACCCGCAACCCACAAGAGACGGTCGCCTTCTCGTGGCGGCGCAGTTGGGACCCGGCTATGCTCACGCTCCTGGTCGACTCGCGGCGTACCAATGCGCAGTTCCGCCAGATCTATGAGTATGATGTGAATGCGATCTATAAAGGTGATTTCAGTGCGAATACCTTTGTGCGCCGCCTGACCTACACCGATGGAACCGAACCACCTAACAACGCGCCCTATCCCGGCTACCTGCCCAACAATACGGCCAACAACTACAACGCCAGCTATTCGCCCGATGGCACCAAGATCGTCTTTGTCACCGACCGCTGGGGTGGTCAGGAGCTATTCATTATGAACCCGGCTGGGAATAGCCCCACCCAACTCACCAATCAGGGCTGTATCAACGAAAGTCCGACTTGGTCGCCGAATGGTCGCTACATCTACTGGACGAGCAACTGTGATGGTGACTTCGAGATCTATCGCGGTGAGATCGCCTACAACTACGAGGGAAGCTGGAGTGTTGATGCGCGGCTGGTGAATGTGGTCAATCTGACCAACAACACGGTGGATGACCGCTTCCCCCGTGTGTCGCCGGACGGCAAGACCATCGCCTTTGGCAGCAACCGCGATGGCAACTGGGAGATCTACACGATGAGTAGCGCCAGTGGGGATACGCTGCGGCGGCTAACGACCAACAACGCCAGCGACGACAGCCCCACGTGGTCGGCTGATGGCAGCAAACTGGCCTTTGCCAGTGACCGCGACGGGGACTTCGAGATCTACACGATGACGCTGGATGGCAACAACACCACCCAGATCACCAACAACAGCGCCCAGGATCGTTGGCCGCTGTGGGCACAGTAAGAAAGAAGGGGGTTGGTTGTGGCGGCTTCGCCGCCACAACCAACCCCTTCAGAACATAGCTTGGGGCGATGCCCCAAACTTCTTGTTGTGGTTGTTTGGCGGCTTCGCCGCCAAACAACCACAACAAAGATCTTCGGATTAGAACTTCACCTGGAATGCCTGCTTACCGGCATATTTGGCGGCCTCGCCCAACTCCTCCTCGATCCGCAGGAGCTGGTTGTACTTCGCCACCCGGTCGGTACGCGCCGGGGCACCGGTCTTGATCTGGCCCGCGTTGGTGGCCACGACAAGATCGGCGATGGTCACATCCTCGCTCTCGCCAGAGCGATGCGAGACGACCGCCGTCCAGGCATTGCGCTGGGCCAACTGGATGGCGCTGAGGGTCTCGGTCAGGCTGCCGATCTGGTTGAGCTTGATCAGAATGGAGTTGGCAGCATTCTCGTCAATGGCGCGCTGGAGGCGGGTGACATTCGTCACCAGGAAGTCGTCGCCGACCAACTGCACCTTGTTGCCGAGCTTCGCGTACAACAACTTCCAACCCTCCCAGTCATCCTCGGCAATGCCATCTTCGAGCGAGATGATCGGATAGCGGGCGGCAATATCCACCCAGTAATCCACCATCTCAGCGCTAGTCAGGACACGCCCATCGCGCTCTAGGTGGTACTTGCCATCCTTATAGATCTCGGTACAGGCCGGGTCCATGGCCAACATCACCTGCTCGCCCGGCTTATAGCCAGCACGCTCGATGGCCTCCATGATCACCTGAAGCGGAGCCTCATTGCTGGGCAAGCTCGGAGCAAAACCGCCCTCATCACCCACCGTCGTGGTCAGGTTGCGGTCGTGCAGCACCTTCTTGAGCGTCTGATAGATCTCGGAACCCCAGCGCAGACCCTCGCGGAAGCTCGTGGCGCCCACGGGCATGATCATAAACTCCTGGAAGTCGGTGCTGTTGGTGGCGTGCTGGCCGCCATTCATGATGTTCATCATGGGCACCGGCAGGGTGTGGGCATAAACGCCGCCCAGGTAGCGGTAGAGGGGCAGGCCGAAGGCCGCCGCCGCCGCCTTGGCGGTAGCCAGCGAGACACCCAGGATGGCATTCGCACCCAGCTTGCTCTTGTTGGGGGTACCGTCAAGGGCAAGCAACTCCTGGTCAATCCCGATCTGATCGGCAGAATCAAGACCAACCAGCGCCTCGGCAATATCGGTATTGACAAAGCCCACCGCCTTGAGCGTGCCCTTGCCACCATAACGCGCCTTATCGCCGTCGCGCAACTCCAGCGCCTCGTGGGCACCCGTCGAAGCACCACTGGGCACAATCGCCCGTCCGACATCGCCACTCTCCAGCCGGACATCTACCTCTACCGTCGGGTTACCACGCGAATCGAGCACTTCACGCGCAATAATCTCTTCGATCAATGTCGACATAATTCCTCCGCAGGGTTAGCCATACTTGTTAGCAACTACGCCCAGGTACGAGTACCATTGTTGGGGCAAGCCCCAAACCCCATCGCCGGGAACGGTTTGCCCATACCCTACCATCATTGGTTGCTACCGCAGGCAAGTATAGCACACAACAGCGGCGTTTCTGGGAGATCTGATCCCCCGGATCATCCTGTAGGGGCGAAGCATCGCCTGCACTAGAGTTGGAGTATCCCATCTAGATTGGTGGGCGATGCTTCGCCCCTACACTCCCCATCGGGGTTGGGTTGGGGTATAATTTTCTGAATACCTCAATTCTGTCGGGAATAGAAAGGAATCGCCCACTATGAGTGTTGCGCTCCCCCGCCGCGATGAAGTCGCGCCTGAACATACGTGGGATCTCAGCTTGATTTTTGCCGATAGCGCCGCTTGGGAGACTGAACTCAGCGCGATTGATGCCCTGGCCCAGCAATTCCTCACCATGCAAGGAACCCTGGGCGCGGGTTCGGCCCAGTTGCTCGCCGCCCTGCGCATGCGTGACGAGATTGCCCGCCGGTTGTGGGCACTCTACACCTACGCGCACCAACTGAAGGACTCGGACGCCACCAACCCGACCGGGCAGGCACTGAATGATCGCGCTGGTTCGTTTGTGGCGCGGATCTCGGCGGCGCTGGCCTTCATTGACCCAGAGATTCTGGGGATTCCCGAAGCGACCTTGAGCGCCTGGATTGCAGCCGAGCCGGGGCTAGAGATCTATGCCTACGAGTTGAGTAAGTTGAACCAGCAGCGCGCCCATATCCGTTCGGCTGAGGTTGAGAGCATCTTGGCCCAATTCGGTGACATCACCCGCGCTCCGTATGAGATCTTCGGGATGCTCAACGATACCGATATCGTTCTCCCCAGCATTAACGATGAGCAGGGCGTTCCAGTACAACTTTCGCATGGACGCTATGGGCGGTTCTTGGAGAGTGAAGAGCGCCGCGTGCGCCACGATGCTTTTAAGGGGTTGTACAGCGCCTATAAGCCCTTTCGCAACACCCTGGCGACCACCCTCAGCACGGCAGTGCGCTCGCACGTTCTAGAAGCGCGGCTGCGCAACTACACCTCGGCCCTTGAGGCGGCGCTCAAGCCCAACGAGATTCCGCTGGAGGTCTACCACAACCTGATCGGCACCATCGAGGCCAATCTGCCCAAACTGCACCGCTACATGGCCATCCGCAAAAAGCTGATGGGCCTTGAGGATCTGCGCGTCTATGATCTCTACACCTCGCCGGTGCCTGAGGTGCCCATCGAGATCCCCTACGCCGAAGCCCAGGATCTCATGCTCGCCGCCTTCGCCCCGCTTGGCTCCGACTATGCCGCAGCGCTACGGGCGAGTTTCGGTAGCCGCTGGATTGATGTGTATGAGAATGCCGGCAAGCGCAGCGGAGCCTATAGTGGCGGAGCCTATGGTACCCCACCTTACATCCTGCTCAACTACCAGGATCGCCTCAACGATGTCTTTACCCTCGCCCACGAACTGGGCCACTCGATGCACTCCTTCTTCACCCGCAAGACCCAGCCCTTCGCCTATGGCAACTACACCATCTTTGTAGCCGAAGTAGCCTCAACCCTCAACGAGACCCTGCTGACCCACTACCTGCTCAACCACCGCGACGATGAGCAACTACGCAAGCGGCTACTCGTCACCCAGCTTGAAGATGTGCGCACCACCATCTTCCGCCAGACCATGTTTGCCAGCTTCGAGCTAGACATGCACACCCGTACCGAGGCGGGCGAATCGCTCACCACCGAGGGGTTGTGCCAGCGCTACTACGATCTCGTGGCCGCCTACCACGGCCCCGCCGTCACCTTGGATGAGGAGATCGGCTGGGAGTGGGCGCGTATTCCCCACTTCTACTACAACTATTATGTCTACCAATACGCCACCGGCCTCTCGGCGGCACTCGCGCTTAGCCGCCAGATCATCAACGAAGGCCAACCAGCGATTGAGCGCTACCTGCGCTTCCTCAGCAGCGGCTCCTCCAAGTCCTCGATTGACCTGCTGCGCGAGGCGGGCGTGGATATGACCACCACCGCGCCGGTGCAGGCGGCGATGGATGCGTTTGATGGGTTGTTGGATCAGTTGGAGGCGTTGGTATAAGCAGAATAAACAAGCAGGTTGGGGCAAGCCCCAACCTGCTTTGTTTAGCGTATTCTTTATTAAAATCTTTTACGTATTCGTATATTCCCTGGACTAATGACGGTAAATGCACCGATCATCTCTATTCCATGTTCCATGATCGCGGCTGATACAATGGCTGCTTTGGTATCGGGATGCAATCCGTCCAACCGAACGAGAATCACACCTTGTGTAATTCGATTCATTCGGTAGACTAATTCTCCAAAGTCTTTATCTCGCGTTGCCAGGATGGCATCTTGCTGGTTCGCCATCTCAAGAATCACGTCGTCTGTTATTCCTGGTAGTTCTTCGGCAATATACACCACCTTATGACCATCTTGGCGAAGACGGTCAACGATGTGCTTATCAATTCCTTCATCAGCAAGAAGATTCATGCGGCTTTATCCGAGATAGGGTATATAATATCCGAGCGAAGCATGTCTGCGGCAAAGGCAAAAACCGCAAAAATCGCCTCTTTAGTAAGGCGTGGATGGGAATCAAGTATTTGGCTCATCGTCTCGCCTGCTGCAAAACGGTCGAGAAGCGATTCAACCGTAATACGAGTTCCTGTGATGACAGGCTTTCCCATCATAATCGTTGGATCTATGGTAATAAAGGTATTTTTCACTGATGTTGTCCTTTCACGTCACTCGTATTATATGTAGAAGTTCACAGGAATGCAACCCTACTCCCCACATCGTACCCCCTGAGACTCATAGTACTCCCGCACGGGCTGGTTGAAGATGGAGGACTCCAGATCGGGGCTATGCGCGAGCAGACCCAGCGCCTGCAACTGACGCGCTTCGGCTGCCCACAGGGTCGGGTCGCTATAACCGGGGCATGTCGCACCGGGGCCATAGGTGATCAGGGTGATCGTCTCGCGAGCCTCGAAGCTGAGTTGGGCCGGATCGAGATCAGGGTTGTAGCGCGCAATCAGCGCCACTGTCTCCTCCGGGTGGGCGATGGCCTCGTGCCAGCCGCGTAGCGTGGCCTGCACAAAGGCGCGCACGGTGTTGGGGTTCTTTTGCACAAACTCGGCGGTGGTGAAGAGTACGTCGCCCATCAACTGCACCCCGTACTCACGGGCGAGGATGAGGCGCACCTCGGTGCCCTCGCGACGGGCGATATTGGGCTGGTCGGTGGCATAGACCGGCCAGACATCGGCGCGACGCTCTAGGAAGGGGGCCAGACTGTAGTCGCCGGGGATCTCGGTGATGCCCGCCCGATCCACGTTGGTGGCCGCCAACAGCGCCCGGTACTCGGTCTCGACATTATCACCATAGAACATGCCGACCGTGTGGCCGGGGAAGTCCTGCGGGCTATGGATGTCCGAGTCGCTATGCACCATAAACGCCACCGGGCTGGCCTGGAACCAAGTCGCCAGTGCCACCACATCAATATTCTGCTCACGCGCCGTGAGGATCGTATCCGCCCCGGTACTGCCGAACGTATCGCGCCCGGTGGCCACCAAGGGCAGGGGCACCAGATCTGGCCCGCCGGGGTTGAGCGTCACATCCAGCCCAACCGCGGTATAGTAGCCCTTCTCCTTCGCCACGATATAGCCCGCAAACTGGTACTGCGCGAACCATTGTAGCCGCATCGAGACCTGACGGGTCTCTGGGGCCGTGGAACTCGCGGTTGGGGTGGGCGAACCGGGTTGAGCGCAGCCGACAAGCACGAGGGCCAGAATGAGTAGAAGAGAACGTAACAGTCGCATAGCGAATCATCCCTCAGTATGCCAGAAGACGATCTGGCGTTCAGCAATATGGAGCAGCACCGAGAGCAGCAGGCTCAAGCCGGAGGCCAGCACCACCGCCGCAAAGACCCGATCCGTCTGGAGGTGGTAGGTGGCGATACTGATCACATAGCCCAGCCCTTCGCTTGAACCGGCCAACTCACCGACAATTGCCCCCACCACGGCCAGGGTTGCCGCGATGCGCAATCCGGCAAAGAGCGCCGGGAGAGCGGCAGGTATACGCAGTAGGCGGAAAGTCTGCACAGAAGAAGCGCCCCATGCCCGCAACAGATCGCGCTGTTCGGGCGTGATCTGGCGCAAGCCCTGGGTGGTATTAACCAGTACCGGGAAGAAGGCGAAGAGCGCCGCCATCGCCAAACGCGGGGCGAGTCCATTCCCCAGCCAGATCACCAGCAAGGGGGCCAACGCGGCGCTCGGCAAGGTCTGCGAGACCAGCACCCAGGGGTAGAAGGCGCGTTCCAGTGGGCGAATCGCAACAAAGAGGATTGCCAGCGCCACCCCCCCGACGCTCCCCAGCAGCAAGCCACCTACCCCGGCCTGCGCCGTGGCCCACAGATGAGCCGCGAGGCCACTGCCCGGCTCGGTCAGCCGTGCCCACACCCGTGATGGCGTGGGAAGTAAGTAGTGCGGCACCCCCAAGGCGGGCAAGCCAACCTGAAGCAGCACCAACAATACCAAAAAGAGGAACAGAGCGGGTAGGTAACGCGCCCCATGCAGACGAGGAGGAGACATAAGTACAGGCACCCAACGCCGTAGTGTTTTTTCAACAATAGGATGAAACATGCGACGTATTATAGAGGCTTTTGGTGTGGAGGGACGAAGCATCGCCCATCGATCTCGTCCGTGTCCTCCAGATTCTATGGGAGCGATGCTTCGCCCCTACTCTCATCTGGCTCTCATCTCACACTAAGAATGCGTTTATTCCATCCAAGCATACTATATAGTGCTACCTCGCATATGACGAGAGTTCACCGCACATCACGCCGAAGCACCCGGTGCTTCCCGCCTCCTGCCACCTTGTTTGCCGGTACTCGCCACAGAGTGCCCCGCAAGAAGGAGAGATATAATGACAACCTCCGCCTTCGCCAGTACCCTGCCGACTGAGTCAATCATCCTCTATCTGAATGAGATTGGTGATGAGCCGCTGCTCACGTTTGATCAGGAGCAGTACCTCGCTGCACAGATCGAGACTGGCCGGGAAGCCGCACGGCGCTTGGCCGATGAATACCCATTCACCCCCGGTGAGCGCTGGCGACTGGAGCAACAGGTTCATGCCGGGGCCAATGCGCGCGCCCAGTTGATCAACTCCAACCTGCGCTTGGTGGTCAGTATTGCGCGCCGTTACCAGGGCCACGGCCTCAGCCTCCTCGATCTGATCCAGGAGGGTAGCCTGGGCCTCATGCGCGCCGTAGATAAATTCGATCCCAGTCGGGGCTTCAAGTTCTCGACCTATGCTACCTACTGGATTCGCCAGAGTGTCGGGCGCGCCATTGCCGACCACGGGCGCACCGTGCGCCTACCCGTCCACTTGGGTGAGCGGCTCTCGCGCTTGGCCCGCGCCCGTCAGCGCCTTACGCAACACCTCGACCGTGACCCAACCCCGGAGGAGGTTGCCAACGAACTGGGGATCACCCCAGATCAAGTAACCCGTGCTGAACAGGCCGCGCTCACGCCAGCCTCGCTCGACGAGACCCACAGTGACGATGGCACCGGCGCACTAGCCGAGGTCATCTCTGATCCGCTCGAACCCACCCCCCTCGATCATGTTGCCCACGGGTTGCTGCGCGATGATCTGAGCGAGGCCATGTCGCATCTGACCCCCCGCGAGCGGAGTATCCTCAACCTACGCTACGGCCTCGAAGGCGAAACCGCCCTGACCCTCGAACAGATTGGGCAGCGCCTCAGCCTAACCCGTGAACGGGTACGCCAACTTGAGAGCGAGGCGCTCAAGAAGCTACGCGACCCGCATCTAGGGCGGCGGTTACACGGATATTTTGAATAACACCACCACCCGGTGCGGTAGAGACGCAATATAGTGCGTCTCTACCGCACCAACGCCCGCTCGGCGCGTTCGCGCCAGATCGATGCCGGTTCGCTATCGGCGGCTTGGATGAGCGCCCAACGCCCCACCGCTTCCTGCCCCACTGCCCGCAAGGCCATCCCCAAATAATAGCCCGCCTCGGCACCTGCACCACGATCCAGCGCCTGTTGGGCTGTCAGCAGCGCCTTATCCATCTCACCACAATAGTATTGATGCGCCGCCAACAGCGTCAACGCGGCAGAATTTTCGGGCAACGCCGCCGCCGCCGTCTCCGCCAAAGGTAAGCCTGTGCTACATAACTCGTAGGTGGTACGCAAATGAAACTGCGCCCCCATCATGGCATAACGCCCGCGCTGGTTGGTATGCGCCTGGGCCACGGCCAACTGATACATACTACTCGCCTCCGGGTAGGCATGTTGCGCAATATGCCAATTGGCCCAGGCTACCAGTAAATCCGGCCCACCAGCAGTCATTTGGGCCACCGTATCGAGTTGGGCGCGGGCGGCCTGATCCTCCTGGTTGGCGAGATAGGCCATGGCTAGCAGCATCCGCGCCTGGGCATCATCGGGCGCGGCGGCGATAAGTGCTTCGAGTTGGGCTTGGCCGACGGCACGATCTCCACCCAGCCAGCGGCTATAGGCGGCATAGATGCGCGCTCCCCGCTCCAGCGGCCCTGGCGGTACCTGGGTAAACTGGCCTTCTGCGAGGGCATAGAAGCCCATGCTCAGGTAGATCTGCCCCAGCCGTTGGGTACGAACTGCTGGTGCTGAGGCCAAGGCAATCTCTAGTTGCTCCAGCCAGACCACGCTACTCGGCAGCAGTGGAGCCGCCCAAGGCAGATCGAACGACGGCGGCGGAACGGGACGGTGCAGCAGATCCGCCGCCCCGCTCGGATCATAGGCGGCGGTGAGCAGCGCAAGCCGCACCTGGGCCAATGCGGCCCAGCCAGGTGGCAGGGGTAGATCGAGCGCACGGCGATACTCGGCTTCAGCGGTGTGCATGTCGGTGTGGCGCAGCGCTTCTTCAGCACGTAGAATGTGGGACGGGCCACGGTAGCGACACGCCAAGGGAGTGCGGCAATCCTCGATCAGTGCCCAGGTATCCTGGGCCAGTTCGCTACGCCCGGTGGCGGCGAGGGCTTGGCCCAGGTAGAGCAAGGCGAGGTGGTAATCACTGGGATCGAGACCCACCTGCATCGCGGTGCGCAGCGCCCGTTCAGCCGGGTAATACTCGCCGCGTTGGAGCCGCAGGATGCCGAGGTGCAACGCGGCTTGGGGAGCCGCCCGTACATCTATCGGCTGGTAGGACTGCAAGGCCGCGTAGTAGTGGCCTTGCATCCAGAGCGCATCGGCATAGTGGAGGGCACCCCGTGGGCCAAGTGGCACATGCGCAACATCAGCCACCAAACCGAGCAGCAGCACGAGCAGCAGCGGGCGCAGCTTGGTGATGATCGCCCACACTCACCGCTCACTCCGGGGCCAGAAGGTCCAGATCGCGGCTGCAATTGCGCCCCACCACGCCCGACTGGCCTCCTTCTCTAAGCCTCGCGTCCGCAACTCGACCCCACCCAGAAAGAGGCTGGCCGCCATCATGCCACCCGCTAGGCGATCATTCGAACGCTCAACCCGGCGCATACTGCGCTCAAGACGCGTCGTGTCCGAGCGGGTTTGCAGATCGCCGCGATTGGCCGAGGTGTAGTAGGCATCCATCTGGCGCGGCAGTTTGAGCAAGATCTGGCCAATATCGAGCAACTCCTTCTGGATGCGCTCGGTCCAATTACCCTGCTTCTGTTCACGCTCCAGCATCATCTGGGCAAAAGGCAGCAACTCCTCAAAAAGATTAATATCGGGGCAGATCTCGGTGGCCAGCCCACCCACCATACTCATTGCCCGCCCTAAATAGAGCAGATCCTGGGGAATCTGGAAGGGCAGATCATACACGATCTCGCGGGTCTCGCTAAACAACACCTCCATGTCCAGTTCATTCATCTGGCGCATGGTACGGTTAAACGAGTGACGCAACAAGACCTGGATACCGCGCACAATCACCCGCCGGTCGGTACCCGGCAAGAGCATATTCATCTTCTCAAAGGCATCCACGATCCGATCTGCATCGTTGGTAGCCAGGCCAATCACCCCACTCCGCAGCGATTCCATCGTCTGCGGCGGCAGGTGGCCGACCATCCCAAAATCCACGAAGATCAGCGTAAAGGGGACACCTACCGCATCATCGCTATGCAGATGCGACTCAGGCAGTGCGTGCGAGACCCACGCCCCACTGATGAGATCTTCATCAGAGACACGCCCATTATGATAAACCGCAATCGGCTGCTCCTCCTCCACCCGCACGAAGAGGTTGCCGGGATGCGGATCGGCATGGAAGACACCATCAATAAAGAACTGTTTGAGATAGACATTGCTCAGACGAGCAGCCACCTCCAAGCCACTCACCCCCAACTCCTCCAGCGTCTTCAGATCACTGATCTTGACCCCATTGATGCGCTCCATCACCAGCACCCGGCGGGTCGTCAGTTCCATGATCGGTTCGGGGAAGTAGACCCCCGCAACCTGGGCGAAGTTGCTACGAAACGTCTCGGCATTCTTCGCTTCGCTGATATAGTCGAGCTCATTGACCAGTACGCGCCCAAACTCGGCCAACAGCGCCTCCATATCGGCGCGGCGACGAATGGGGGGATAGTTCTTGATCAGGCGCACCACCCAAGTGACAGCGCTCAGATCAACCTCAACAATGCGGCGAATATAGGGGCGCTGCACCTTCACCGCTACCTCACGACCATCTTTGAGGGTGGCGAAGTGAACCTGACCGAGAGAAGCGGCGGCGACCGCCTCCGGCTCAAAGGTGGCGAAGATCTCGGCGGGTGCAGCCCCCAGATCCTCCAGGATCACCTCCAACACATGGCCGGACGGAGCAGGGGGTACCTCGTCTTGCAGACCAGCCAACTCACGCCGCACCGACTCATGCAGAATATCGGCGCGGGAGGAGAGGAACTGCCCCAACTTAATCTGCATACCGCCCAATTCAAGCGCCATCGTGCGGAAGTTGCGCGCAATCGCCTTCCAGCGCCGAATCTGGGTACGCCGCACATACCAACGCGCCAGCGCAAAACGCTGGAGGAAGATATCCCACACATA
Source organism: Candidatus Oscillochloris fontis (assembly GCF_004138135.1). GTDB lineage: Bacteria > Chloroflexota > Chloroflexia > Chloroflexales > Chloroflexaceae > Oscillochloris > Oscillochloris fontis. The sequence goes on along the minus strand of NZ_RYFD01000005.1, from coordinate 70,496 downwards.
GATATGGATCACAACCCCAAGAAAAAAGAGCGAGACGCGCAAGAACCGCTTACGCGGATCAAACGGCGGCGGCATCACCGGCTGGGGAGGTGGAGTAGGAGCCGGCTGAGCCGGTGGTATCGTCAAAGAATCGGACATAGATCCGCCATCGTCACCTTTCCGAGAAACACATCTCGGTGTTCATCGCCACACAACTGCGCAGTGCATGAGGTTCATAGAGAATCCCAACCACGCATATATATATAAGGATTATACCAAAAATCCCCTAGGGTGGCAGGCACTTCCACCCCACGCAGGAGGCAAAACTAGACCTCTAGACCGATACTGGGTTCGGCCAACCTCTGCTACCATGCTTGTGCGCAATGGCGCGAGGTATTATTATCGCTCTGCTAAACATGATCCACAACTATGGCTATTGACAGTGTTCGTCTCCTCACTGATAGTGCTGCCCAAATCTGGCGCGGTTTGAGCCGTTATAGCAGCATTGAAGCCCTAACTGCCAGTGAGTGCTTCGATGACTGGATCAGAGCCAACCGCCCCCAGACACCGCTTGATCATGCCGACGAGCAGGCACTCCGTCGCGACTATCGCCGTCTTATGACGCTGATTGATGAGATCGAGACGCTGGTGCGCTCGCGCAGCCAAGCCATTCGGTTGGTGATTACATTGTAGGAGCGAAGCATCGCCCGAAGAACTTTTTTCTCGTATGTTGGCGGCTTCGCCGCCAACATACGAGAAAAAAGCGGGTCTAAGCTTGCACCACCCCCGAACCTCCACTGGAGGTGACTTTGCACATGCCCTAGCGGGAACCCGAATAGATTTGACTCCCCCCATCTTGCTCGGTACAATGACAGGGATGTAGCGGCGATCCTCCAGCGAAACGAGCGCGATCATGTTTGAGAGTCTCTCCGACCGACTGCAAACGGTCTTTCAAAAATTAGGCAGCAAGGGTAAACTCACCGAAGATGATGTCCGTGAGGCGATGAAGCAGGTACGCCTAGCCCTGCTGGAAGCCGACGTCAATTTTAAGGTGGTGAAGGAATTTGTTGCCAAGGTGACGGAACAAGCGATTGGTGAGGATGTCACCAAGAGCCTGACCCCGCACCAGCAAGTCGTAAAGATCGTTCACCAAGAGCTAATCAACCTGCTCGGCACCGACAACGTTCCTCTGCAAGAGTCCCGCCCTGGGCCGACAGTGATCATGTTAGTGGGGTTGCAGGGCACCGGCAAGACGACCCTCTCGGCCAAACTGGCGCTGCACCTACGCAAGAAGGGCCGACGGGTCTTGTTGGCCGCCTGTGATATCTACCGCCCCGCCGCGATTACCCAGCTTGAGTCGCTCGGCAAGCAACTTGGCATCACCGTCTACAGCGAACCCGGTTCCAAACACCCACCCGATATCGCCACCCATGCGGTCGAGTTGGCCAAGAAGGAACTCTACAATGTGGTGATCGTTGATACGGCAGGTCGGCTCCAGATTGACGATCTGCTGATGCAGGAACTCGAACAGATTGATGCCTGTGTCCAGCCCATCGAACGACTACTCGTGGTTGATGCGATGACTGGCCAAGAAGCGGTGCGCGTCGCCGAGACCTTCAACCAGCGCGTTAATATCACCGGCTTGGTGATGACCAAGATGGACGGTGATGCGCGTGGTGGCGCAGCGCTTTCGGTACGTTCCGTCACCGGCGTGCCGATCAAGTTCATCTCCAGTGGCGAGAAGATTGACCTCAACACCCTCGAAGCCTTCCACCCAGATCGGCTGGCCTCGCGCATCCTGGGGATGGGCGATGTGCTCTCACTGATCGAGAAGGCCGAGGAGATGTACGATGCCGAGCAGGCCAAGCGCATGGAGAAACGCCTGCGCAAAGGCAAGTTCGACTTCGAGGACTTCCTCTCGGCGATGCAACAGATGCGCAAACTCGGCCCCCTACAACAGATCATCGGTATGATCCCCGGCATGAGCCAACTCGCCCGCGATGAAGAACTGGTCAGCGAGAAGCAACTCAAGCTGATCGAGGCAATCATCTTCTCGATGACGATTGACGAGCGCCGTAACCCCGAACTGATCAAGGGTAGCCGCCGCGAACGCATCGCCAAGGGCAGTGGCACCTCGGTGCAAGAGGTCTCGCAACTGGTCAAACAGTTCCAACAGATGCAGCGCATGATGAAGCAGATGGGCAAGAACATGGGCGGCAAAGGGCGAGGCGGTCGCGGTGGTCGCGGCGGTGGGTCGCCGCTCAATCCTGAAGATCTGATGCGAATGCTGAAGTAGGGCATTGGGTGGGGGTGCGGAGGCGGCTACGCCGCCCCCGCACATCTTTTGTGTGGTTTTTTGGCGGCGAAGCCGCCAAAAAACCACACAAAATGGGGCTTGGGGTGCAGCCCCAAGGACGTTGCCCATGCCCTGCGCATACTTACATGGCGATTCGCAAAATCGCCAAGATATGGTAAGATAGACAGGTTAAGCGCCGGTACAGCATGGCGCGAGCAGCACATGGCCTTTCGCTATTGATCTGGAGGCAGTTTACATCCATGGTTAAGATTCGTCTTCGCCGCACCGGCAAGACCAAGCAGCCCAGCTATCGCCTGGTCGTTGCCGACTCGCGCTCACCCCGCGACGGCAAGTTCATCGAGATCATCGGCCACTATAACCCGATCCGCACCCCCAAGGTGTTGGAGATCAACGCCGACCGCGCCCGCTACTGGTTGGGTGTTGGTGCTCAGCCCAGCGACACGGTTGTGAACCTGCTGAAGCGGCAGAATATCCTCGATGGGGAAGGCAAGGTTGTTGCTGTTCCCGTTGAAGGCTAAGACAAGCCGGGAGCCACAAATACTCCCGCTGGTTGCAGAATAAGGCTGGCTTATGAAAGATCTGCTCGACTATATCGCCCGTAGCCTAGTCGATACACCCGAAGCGGTGCAGATCAAGGAGCGCGTTGGGCGCTTCACCGTAACCTACGAGCTCTCGGTCGCCCCCGATGAGACGGGCAAGGTGATCGGGCGCAGTGGGCGCGTCGCGAAGGCCATCCGTGACCTGATGGGCGTCGCTGCGGCACGCCAAAACAAGCGCGTCCATATCGACATTGAGTGATAGTGACGCCCTAGTTGGAGAGACGCCTCGCTTCGAGGCGTCTCTTGGTATGACATGAATACTCCTGTATCTCCTGATGATCTCCTCTTAATTGGGGCAATCGCTGGCCCGTTTGGAATTAAGGGCCAGATCAAGCTCAAGTCGTTTACCGACAACCCCGATTATCTGCGCCGTCATCTGCGCACGATCTTTGTCGGTAAAAAACTCGTCCCTTATAACCTCACCAAGCTCCACGAACATAAACCGGGGGTCTTGATCCTCACCCTGAGCGAGGTTGAAACTCGCGAGGCGGTTGATGAACTGCGCGGATCTGAGGTCTTTATTCGCCAAAGCGATGCCGCCCCGCTGGCCAAGGACGAATACTACCTCCACGACCTGATTGGTTTGCAGGTCTCCACCGATGACGGCCATGCGATTGGTACGGTGCGCGAGATTATTCAGACTGGTGTCCACGAGGTGCTTATCGTGACCCGATCTGGCCAGCCGGATGCGCTTATTCCCTTGGTGCGTGAGTTTGTGGTTAATCTTGATCTGGCTGACCGCCAGGTGGTGATTCGCCCGATTGAGGGTTTGCTTTAAGCCTTGGGGCTACACCCATAGGCATATTATGTTTAGGGCTGCCGCCCTAAAACCCACGCTTGAGGTTGCGCCCCAAACCCTAGTTTTTGTTGTTTTTTGGCGGCTACGCCGCCAAAAAACAACAAAAAATCTGCGGGGGCGGCGTAGCCGCCCCCGCACCCCCACTGGAGTTAGTAACATTGCGACCGTCCTACGTTAACGATATTTCCCTTGACGTGCCCCTAGCCACGACGTATAATGCCCATACTTCTTTAATCACCCCTTAACCCTTTGATAACGGAGTCTGGCATGGGGGCAAAAATCTACAACTACATCTCTAGCCCCTAAAGGGCGGCGCAGGTTCTAGCCTGTTGCCGCCCTCGTTGTTTTCATCCCTATAACACATCTCGATCCTGAACGAATCCGTTCAGACGTTACTTTACTGTAGGAGGTATCCCATGCACTCAGATCTGATCGGGAAGGTTGAGAAGGCTCGCCGTTATGCCGAAGAGCCAGAACGAGTCAAGTTTAGCCAGTTCAAGGCTCACTTTAACGGCGGGAATAGCCAGCACGAGATCGAACTAAAGGATAATCACTGGACGTGTACCTGTTCCTTCTCACGCACGTGGGGTACCTGCGCCCATATTATGGCGATGCAGCGTATTCTGACCCCCATGCTCACCCCTGAGGCAATCCACGATACGGATCTCAAGTTGGATGCCGCTGCGGTATTGTAAAGGCGAAGCATCGCCCACCAATCCAGATCGTGTTCTCGTGCCGCATGGTGGGCGATGCTTCGCCCCTACTGTTTGATACCTGCTGCTCCTCAGCAGCAGGTATCACGTTTTCTGCTTATGCCCCTCGTGATTGCCCACCGTGGTGCTTCGGCCTACGCCCCTGAGAATACGCTAGCCGCCTTCGATCTGGCGCATCGCCAAGGTGCGGATATGATTGAGTTGGATGTGCAGATCAGTGCCGATGGGGTGCTGGTCGTCTTTCATGATGCGACGAGTGAGCGCTGGGATGGCCGCAACCGCCCGGTGGCGCAGTGCAGCCTCACCGATCTGCAAGCCCTCGATATTGGTGGTGAGCGCCTACCCACCCTTGCCGAGACGCTCGATTTTGCGCGTCACTGCGGGATCGGCCTGAATGTTGAGATCAAGGTGCCTGGGATTGGCCAGCGCTGCGCGGCCATGCTGCGCGAGTTTGGCATGCGCGAACAGACGATCATCTCCTCGTTCCTCCCCAGCGCCCTGCGCGAAGTCCGCACCGCCGATCCAGCCCTGCGCTGTGGCTACCTGATGGGCACGCGCACTTACCACCCAGCCACGCGCCTGCGCGAGTTCTGGCCCTTCTTTGCGCTCAAGTACCTCGATGTCCAGGCGTGGCACCCCTCATGCGAACTCCCCGGCCTGCTGCCGATCATCCCACTGGTGCGCCGGGCAGGCTATGCGGTGCATGTCTGGACGGTAGATGACCCGCTGCTCATGCAGCGCCTCAGCGCCGCCGGGGTCTCTGGGATCATCACCAACCAGCCCGATGTGGCGCGTACAGCAATGCAGCATTGCTGATTGACGCAAAGGCGCAAGGACGCAAAGGTTATGCTTTGCGTCTTGGACATGGTTCGTAGGCACATGACAGTTTGCCGCCGGATGCCCTCACCCCAGGCCCCGCTCCCGCACGCGGGAGCGGGGTGATTCCGCAGCGCGATGCGTTTGATTCCCCCTCTCCCACTGCGTGGGAGAGGGGGCTAGGGGGTGAGGGCCGATGCACCTAGGAGAATCGTGAACAGCTACGGCAGCAGCGGCGGGGGTAAGAAACCTAGCACCTCCATCCAGATGCGGTAGCGCGCCAACGCAATCAGGAAGGTGAGCGCCAGTACCAAGCCGATGAAGGCCGGGTGAGCGAGTTGGGTGTTGCGCGTCACGCGGCCACCTAGGCCCAGGAAGAGGCTGGGGATGAGCATCATGACCGCAGCGAGGTTGAACACGACTGCCACTGCCGTCAGCAGCGCCAACGGAACCGCCAAGATCAGCAGATCGGCATAGATCGCCGCAATGATCAACACATTGATGAGGATGATCATGCCTAGCTCACGCCACGTCCCAATTGAGTAGAGTTGATCCTGCACATCGCGGCGCAAAGCCGTGTTGATCACCAGCAGCACCACCAGCGCCAGCCCGATCCCCGCACCCATGCCCGTCAACAGGCGCAGATCATCACGCGGGGTATAGGCGTGGGGGAAATCGAACTCGGCGAGCGTCGAGTTGAGCCCATCCACCGCCATGATCACAAAGAGCAGCAGGATGATCAGGCTGATCGGGAGCGGCGGCAAGCGCCCGGCCAAGCCGCGCCCACGCGCAAAGACCACCCCCAGCGTGACCAGATAGCTCAGGTACATGCCACTATCACGGGCACACAGCGGAAACTGGAAGCCACCCGCTACGAGGTTGTGGGTCTGGGCGCAGATCCCATGCATCGCGAGGTAGAGGATCTGCTCCAGCGTCACCCCTGGCATGAGGAGCACCCCTAGCAGCAAGCCCCCCACCAGACCGAACAGCACCGCCGTCCAGCGCAGTTCAGTGCGGGTTGGCGTATTGTCATCAAGATGACTGATGTGGGGGCCGGGTGCTAGAGATTCCATCACTTCACATCCACCAACTCAACTTCAAAGACCAGCGTGGCATTGGCGGGGATCACCGGCGGATAGCCACGCGCACCATAGCCAAGGCTGGCGGGTACCCGCAGTTGGCGCTGGCCACCCACACGCATCCCGGCGACACCCTCGTCCCAACCCTTGATCACCCGGCCCGCACCGATCTGGAACATGAAGGTCTCACCTCGGCTGAGGGAGCTATCGAACATCGTGCCATCGGTGAGCCAGCCGGTGTAGTGAACCTCCACCGTCTTGCCGAGGGTAGCCTCAACACCAGTACCGACCTGCATGTCATAGTACTGAAGCCCGGTGGGGGTCGTGGTGTACTGCGATTCCTCCACCGTGGTGGGCGCTTCGGGTGGGCCGGGGAGGATCGAGACCAACTCAACCTCGAAGGTGAGCGTGGCATTACCGGGGATAACCGGCGGGTAGCCACGTGCACCATAGCCGAGGTCGGGAGGAATGATCAACGTGGCCTTACCGCCCGCGTGCATCATCGCAATCCCCTCGTCCCAACCGGCAATCACCATCTGCTGGCCGAGGGTGAAACTGATCGGCTCACCACGTTCAAAAGAGCTATCAAAAACCGTACCATCCTCCAGGGTACCACGGTAATGCACCGCCACCACCTCACCGGGCTTGGGCATTGCCCCCGTACCGAGCGTCACCTCAATATACGTCAGGCCACTCGCAGTCGTCACACGATTCTCCTCACTATCGGCAGAGCCGACATCAGTAGGCACCACGACGGCGGTCGCCGTGGTGATAGAAGGGCGCGTAGGGGTTGGGGTTGGCGGCGGGGTCGTGCAACCAACCAGCACGAGCAGAACGAGGATACAGAACGTAGCGATACGCATCAGTAGCGAAGCCTTTTTAGTTCACGCAAAGGCGCGAAGATACAAAGAATACGATGACGCATACTATCCAAAGCTTTGCACCTTGGCGTCTTTGCGTGAATACCTTAACTCACCACCAACGGCAAATATTGGTCATACTGAAAAGCCAGCGGCGGAATCAGGCGGATCTCAAACAGGGCCGGCCAGAGCTTGCCGGTAACAAAGAGCCGGTCGCGCTCGGCATCATAGGCAATCCCGTTGAGGACATTGGCCGTGGAGCGTTCTGCTGGGGTGAGCAGACCAGCAAGATTGACCTCACCGATCACCAGACCCGTAGCGGGATCAATCTGCACGATCTCGTCCGTCTGCCAGATATTCGCCCAGACCGTGCCATGGATATACTCCAACTCATTGAGTTGATTAACCGGAGTACCCCGACGAGTGACCTGGATCTGGCGCACAATCGCCAGTTGGCCAGTATCCATCGTCGCCTGGGGATCAACAAACGAGAGGCGACTGGTACCGTCACTCATAATCAAATACTGGCCGTCATAGGTCAAACCCCAGCCCTCCATGGCACATGCGCCATTGGCCTGGGGGTAGGAAAATTCCCCCAAGAAGGTGAAGTTTTGGCGCTCAAACATGAGGCCCCGACAATCCTCCCAGGTGAGCATAAAGATCGTATCGCCGACGACCGCAATGCCCTCGCCATAGAGATCGGGGGTAGAACTAGGCAAACTGGTGTGGCGCAGTACCTCACCCGTGGAGATACGCACTTCGCGCAGAGAGGAGTTGGCATAATCGCCGGTACTCTCATAGAAGGTATCCGCATCAACCACCACAAGACCCTGGGTCCAGGCGTGGGAATCGTGGGGGATCTGTTGCACCAGTGCGTAAGAATAGGTGATCGGGACAGCAGGCAGCGCCAGCGGCGTCGTGGTGGGCGTGGTTGCCGCCACCGAAGGCGCGGTCGCACAGGCAGAGAGGAGCAGGAGCAGCAGGAGCAACACCCAGCGCCCTAGTAGATTAGCATATCCTTGGATCATCGGATCGCCCCCTTGATTGCCACAATATAGGCATTGTACCCCAAGCGGTAGGGGCAAGCAACCAGAGTAGATGAACGTGATGGCGTTGCCGAATAACTACCATGCGTAAGCGAAATCCTCTATTGCAAAGCGACAGAACGCGGTATGATACTGATAGACATTGCGACGAGATAGCGGCATCACGACAGCAAGGAGGCTGATCATGACAACGACGCTACACGCAGAGAACACCCCCTCCAACGTCCCCGTCGAGCAAGAAGTACGCTACTGGATGCGCACCCCGGCGGTCACGATCAACCTTGCCGCGCCGCTTAGTGACGCCCTCGCCTTGATGCGCGAGTATGATGTGCGCCGGATACCAGTCATCATTGACACCGGCGAACTGCGCGGGATGATCACGCAGGGCGACATTCGGGGAGCCGATGTTATGCGCGTCGCCGGACTCGACCCGCTCGATATTGCTGAGGCATTACGTCGAGTGAAGGTCTATGAGGTCATGAGCGAAGCCCCCCTCGCCATCACGCCAGAGACAGGGCTGCGCGAGGCGGCCATGCTCATGATCGAGAACAAGATCGGAGGGCTACCGGTGATTGATGACCAGAATCGGGTCATCGGTATCATCACAGAGAGCGATCTCTTTGAGACCCTGGTACTCCAACTTGATCAAGTGCATGGCAGCGCTCTATAGGCGGTTGTCGAAGCTTGATCGATTCGTGTATAATTCGCCGTGAACAGGGTGTGAACGATTTCAAACCAACCCTGTTGGTAGCAGGAGAAGGAGCAATCTCTATGGCCAAGGTGCAGATCAGCAAAGGCAAGTTTGAGGGCATCCAGGCGTGCGCCGATGCCAACGGCATCATTGCCGCAGCGGCAATGGATCAGCGTGGCTCCCTGAAGAAGGCCATCGCCAAGGCGCGTGGCACTGAGGTAGATAATGCGGCCCTGACCGAATTCAAGACGGCCGTAACCCGGATTCTGACCAAGCACTCCAGTGCCATCCTGATGGACCCGGAGTATGGTCTGCCCGCAATCGAGCAGCGCGCCCCCGGCACTGGTGTATTGCTGGCCTATGAGAAGACGGGCTATGATGCGACGGTGAAGGGTCGTCTGCCCGATCTGCTCAGCACATGGAGCGTGCGCCGCCTCGCCGAGGCCGGAGCCGATGCGATCAAGATCCTGCTCTACTACAACCCCTTTGACGATGCGGCGATCAATGATGTCAAGCACGCCTTCATCGAGCGTATCGGTGCCGAGTGTGCCGCGATTGATAAGCCGTTCTTCCTTGAACCACTGGCCTATGACGATGCGGTTGGCGATGATAAGTCGTTTGAGTTCGCTCAGGTCAAGCCGAAGTATGTCACCGCCTACATGGCTGAGTTCTCGAAGCCGCGCTATGGCGTAGACGTACTCAAGGTTGAGGTACCGATCAATGTGAAGTTCGTGGAGGGAATGAAGGTCTACAGTGGGCAGTGCGCCTACACCATCGAAGAGGCCAAGGCCCATTTCCAGGCAGCGGCGGCGGCAGCCACCAAGCCCTTCATCTACCTGAGCGCCGGTGTGACCGACGATGTCTTCCGTGACACACTGGAACTGGCGGCACAGGCAGGCGCACCCTTCTCCGGCGTGCTGTGCGGGCGTGCCACCTGGCAGGACGGCATTCCGATCTATGGCGAGAAGGGGCTGGCAGCCCTGGAGGAGTGGCTGGAGGATCGCGGCGTTGCCAACATCACCGCGCTCAACGAGGTCATCGCCAAGGGTGCCAAGCCGTGGTGGACGATCTATGGTGGGCTGGAGCATATTGAGGTTGTGGGCTAGACGAGCCACACCTGATACCACAACGGAGGCGGCAGTGCCGCCTCCGTTGTGGTATCAGGGCATGGGCAAAGTTCTTGGGGCTACGCCCCAAACCCCATTTTTGGTATGTTTTGGCGGCTTCGCCGCCAAAACATACCAAAAAATATCTTCGGGGGCGGCGAAGCCGCCCCCAACCCCCCACCGGAGGTGACTTTGCACATGCCCTGGTTGTTGTATGGCGGGGCGTTGACATGATCCCCTACAGGATGTATGATTGCGCCGCTGCGCAACCCGCGCCTTCAATAGGTTCATCAGTGTTAGCCCTGCGCTGCTAACCTAAGCACCTTGGCGTACCCCTGACATGCCGGGATGGCGGTATGGTTGCCGCAAATGACCGTGCAAGGATACGGAGGTGTGTACGTGCAAGGATTGTTGCGGCTCTCGAAGATGATTGACGCCTTCACCGAGGTGACCGGGCGAATCACCTACTGGCTCGTCCCATTGGTGGTTGGGGTTGGGGTTTGGAACGTCTTTAACCGCTACATCGGGCGAGCAATCGGAAAATCACTCGGTTCTAACTTCTTTATCGAGGCCCAGTGGTACCTCTTCGCGATCATCTTCTTCCTTGGGGCCGCCTATGCCCTCAAACACAATGAGCATGTGCGGGTTGATGTCTTGTATGGCAGTTGGACAGCCAAACGCAAAGCTTTAGCCAACCTGATCGGAACCCTCTTCTTCTTACTCCCCTTCTGTGTACTCTTCATCTATTTCTCCTACTCAACCGTGTGGCAGGCATGGGGCTTTCTGCCGAATGGCAAACAGATCCCTTGGGAGATGTCACCCGATCCGGGTGGTTTACCGCGTGCCCCCCTGAAGACCTTTCTGCTAATCAGTCCAGCATTGTTACTCATTCAGGGCATCTCTGAGGCGATCAAGAGCTTGGCGATTTTGCGCGAAAAAGCCGATCCGAGCGCCCTCGTCGAAGAACACGAAGCTGCACTATAACGGAGGCCCGTATGTACGAGTGGCTCGGCCCGGCAATGTTTCTGGGAGCGCTGCTTCTTCTGAGCCTGGGGTATCCGGTCGCCTTCTCACTGGCGGCGGTCGGGATGGCCTTTGGGTTGCTCGGCGTAGCACTCGATATTTTCGATCCCATCCTGATCCGTGCGTTCCCTTCTCGTGTCTTCGGGATCGCCTCCAACTTTACCATGCTCGCCATCCCCTATTTTATCTTTCTCGGCTCGATGTTAGAGAAATCGGGGCTGGCCGAAGACCTCCTCGAAACGATGGGGGTGCTCTTCGGGCCATTGCGGGGTGGTTTGGCGATTGCGGTGGTGATCGTGGGGGCCTTGCTGGCGGCAACGACCGGGGTGGTAGCGGCAACCGTGGTGGCGATGGGGATGATCTCCTTGCCGATCATGATGCGCTACAACTACAACAAGGATCTGGCGTGTGGGGTGATCTGCGCCTCAGGAACGTTGGGTCAGATCATTCCGCCCTCGGTAGTGCTGATTGTGCTGGGTGATCAGTTGGGCGTATCGGTCGGGAAGCTCTTTATCGGAGCGCTCATCCCCGGATTGCTGCTGGCTGCTGCGCTGGCCTTCTACTGCTATATCATTGCGTTGATCAAGCCCGATGTTGCGCCCGCGCTGCCACTCTCGGCACGCACCCTGAGCGGTTGGCCACTAGCCCAGAAGGTGCTGAAGGTGATGGTACCGCCGCTCTTCCTCATCCTGGCGGTGCTGGGTAGTATCTTCTTTGGCCTCGCCACCGCCACCGAGGCGGGCGCGGTGGGGGCGCTGGGGGCGACCATCTTGGCCTTCGCTAATCGGCGCTTGTCGCTCAAGACCTTCCGCGAGGTCGCCGATACGACCATGCGCGTTACGGCGATGGTGGTCTTCATCCTGATCGGCTCAACCACCTTCTCGTTGGTCTTCCGTGCGCTCAGTGGCGATAAGTTCGTGTTTGACATTATGGCCAATCTGCCCGGCGGTTACTGGGGCTTTATGATCATCAGCATGCTGATCGTCTTTTTCCTCGGTTTCTTCATTGACTTCTTCGAGATCTGCTTTATTGTCATCCCGCTCTTTGTGCCGGTAGCGCAGGCGTTGGGGATTGATCTGCTCTGGTACGGGGTGATCCTGGGGGCGAACTTGCAGACCTCGTTCCTGACACCGCCGTTTGGATTTGCGCTCTTCTACTTGCGCGGGGTGGCCCCACCAGAGATTACGACGGGCAATATCTATCGGGGGGTGATACCGTTCATTCTAATTCAGATCACCGTCTTGCTGCTAGTGGTGCTCTTCCCGGCACTAGTGACCTACCTGCCCTCGATCTCTTACGGGAGGTAGGGCAACACTCGGTGGGGCTTCGGGGTGGGGATGGGAGCCTGCGGCCCCCATAAAAAATGTCATTTGGTGGTGTGGTTGGCCGCTTTGCGGCCAACCACACCACCAAAATCATCGGTTTGGGGCGTAGCCCCAAGTGGAAATCGCCTAGACTGGATTGTTCTTAACAAAATTGTTGAAGGGCAACTCATTCACATGATGCCACTTCTGCACCTTCTGGCGGAACACCATCCACGAATCGAAGATCTCCTTGAAGATCGGCGTCGAGGCTGAATTTTCCGCATAGATCTCGAAGGCTGCCTTCTGGGCAGCAATCATGATCTCATCGCTATAGACCTTCCACTCTACCTTCCCACTGCTCAGAATACGCTCCAGAGCATCATTATTAAGCGCATCATACTTCGCCATCATGCTCAAATTAAGCTCCAACGAAGCCAAACGCATGTAGGTTTGGTACTCCTTGGGGAGCGCATTGAAGGCAGCGCTATTGGCGATGGTATGCAGTGCCGGACCGGGTTCCCACCAACCGGGCGAGTAGTAGTACTGCGCGGCCTCCGGCAGACCGAGCTTCTCATCATCATAGGGGCCGACCCACTCGGCGGCATCAATGGCACCGGTCGAGAGTGCCTGGAAGATCTCACCCGCAGCGATAGTCTGCGGAACAACCCCCAGGCGCTCCATCACCTTACCACCGAGACCAGGGATGCGCATCTTGAGGCCATTCATGTCCGCAACGGTGTTGATCTCCTTGCGGAACCAGCCACCCATCTGGGCGGCTGTATTGCCCGCCGGGAACATTGTGATATTGAAATCAACGCCGACTTTATCCATGGCTTCGTTGCCACCGCCATAGTAGAGCCACGAGTTGTGCTGCTGAGCGGTGAGGCCAAACGGGAGGGTCGTACCAATCGCAAAGGCCGGATTGAGGCCCATGTAGTAGTAGAGGGCACTATGGCCAATCTCAACTGCACCCTGCGACACATTCTGGATCACCTCGGTACCGGGGAAGAGCTCGCCCGCCGGGAAGGGGGTAATCTTAAACATGCCATTGCTCAACTCGGCAATCCGGTCGGTCATCTGCTTCACACCGCCAAAGATCGTATCGAGCGCAACCGGCCAACTAGTACCCATACGCCACTCAACGGCTGGTAGCGAAGAACTCTGAGCCGGAGCCTGCCCTGTTGTTGGGGCAGTAGCGGCACCCGCAGTCGTCTCGGTAGCCGTTGTGGGCGAAGCCGCCGGTGCAGTTGAACAGGCCGCCAGCGTCATTCCTAGCCCACCCATGATGCCAGCAGCGGCACCGCGAAGAAACTCTCGTCGTTTCATGTTCTGCTCCTGGGAATCGGTTTGGATCGTTATCCGTGCCGGGTATTATAGTTGATTGAAGATTCTGGTGCAATAGATTGATACATCCACCCGGGCTTGTGTAAAGTCCTTGGGCTGCGCCCCAAACCCCAATTTTTGTTATGTTTTGGCGGCTTCGCCGCCAAAACATAACAAAAAAAGATCTTCGGGAGCGGCTACGCCGCCCCTACAACAGCAATAACACCACCGCCAAACTCAAAACACTCACCAGATTACTGAAGAGCACCGTGGTGGTGACAAACTGCGGCAAGAGATCATTCTCTAGCGCGATGATACTGACGAGAATGGCCGCTGGCATGCTGGCCTGCATGATGCCGACGTGGGCTTCTAGTTCGGGGAGGGCGAACCAGCCGATGAGAGTGAAGGCCAAGACTGGCCCGCTGATTAGGCGGATGGCGCTGGAAATAAAGAGATCGGAACTGAAGCGCAGCCGCCCGGCACCAGCCAACTGAACCCCTAAGATCAGCAGCATGATTGGGATAAGTGCCCCGGAGAGCAGGTCGAGTGGGCGCACAACCACCGGGGGCAACTGAATGTTAGAGACATTCACCAACAAGGCCGGAACGATAGCGATCAGGGCCGGGGTGCGAAAGACCTGCCCGACCATGGCCAGATTGAAGCCCCGGCTGACGTTCGCCGCTGCCACACAAACGACAAACGCGAGCACGAGATTTGCGAGGAAGTAGATCGTCGCCACCCCCAACGCATTGGGGCCAACCGCAAACTGGATGATCGGCAAGCCGAAGTTGCCCACATTCCCAAAGACCGCGATCATCACATAGGCCGAGGTCATGGCCTGGGAGCGCCGCAGTAGGCGGGCAACGACGAAGGCCACCAGCACCGAACCGAGGTAGACGAGGGTGATGAAGCCGATCATGCGCCCGGCTAACCCTAGCTCAATCCGGGTCTGGCTGAGGACATTGAAGACAAAAGCGGGGGTGAGGATGAAGTAGGCCAGCCGCGAGAGGGTGCGCGCTTCTAGTTGTAAGCGTGGCCCAAACAGATAGCCGGTGAGGACTAATAAGAAGACTGGGGCTAGAACATTCAGAAAAATAGTGATCAGTTGTGGCATGCGATTTCATATTTCTCGTATTTTTTGGCGGCGCAGCCGCCAAAAAATACGAGAAATATGAAAGTTTGGGGTGGCCCCAATGACGTTGCCCATGGCATGCCTATCATAACACCCGGATTGGTTGCCCAATAATTAATGAACAACAACTTTGCAAAGCTTGTGCGTCTACGCAACCTATGGTATCCTACACCTATAAATCTGGTTGAGACTTCATTTTTTCACCCAATAGGAGTAGTGCCACGATGGATGAGCAGTTTGCTGCGCCCCTGCCTTCCTCTGGTGAGGCCACGATCACCCCGTTGATGGTTGATGATCATCTGGCTGCGCTACGTTACGAGCCGCCGCCGCTGGTTGCCGAGGAGATGTTGGCCAGCCTGCGGGCTGAGCGCAACACCACGAGCCAGGATGAGGCGCTGGCGGCGTTGCGGGCGACCGCGACACCCGACCCCAAATCAATTCCGGTGCGCCTGCGTCCCAAAACGACCAAACACAAGGGAATTACGCGCATTGATCATCCGGCCAAGCGCACCTTTGGTTATTTTGTGCGCGTGACATGGAACAAGCAGCGCCGCAGTAAGTTCTTCTCTGATTCGGTTCACGGGGATCGCTTGGCGGCGCTAAGTGCGGCGCTGGATTGGCGCAACGAGGCGGAGCGCGAGTTGGGCAAGCCGCGTACCGAGCGCCAAGTGATCGGGGTTTCGCGCACCAGCACCGGGATTGTGGGTGTGCGGCGCACCGTCAAGGATGGCCGCGAGGTGTACGAGGCCACCTGGCGGGACGGTCAGCGTATCCGGCGTACCTCGTACTCCATCGCCAAGCACGGCGAGCGCCGTGCCCTGGCGTTGGCTCGCCGCGCCCGCGAGAAGTTTGAGAAGGCGCGCCACCGCATGCCGGTGGAATAATTCTTATGTGTGGGTGCGCCCGCTGCGCGGGCGCACCCACACATTCCCCTTTCCTACCCCTCTAACAACAACGCTTCGGGGTCTTCGATCAATTCTTTGATGCGAACCAGGAAGCGTACCGAGGTACTACCGTCAATCAGGCGGTGGTCATACGAGAAGGCGACGTACATCATCGGGCGGATGACGATCTGCCCGCCCACCACGACCGCACGCTCTTCGATCTTGTGCATCCCTAGGATGCCGACTTGGGGCGTGTTGAGGATGGGGGTGGACATGAGTGACCCGTAGACCCCGCCGTTGGTGATGGTGAAGGTGCCGCCCTGGAGTTCCGCGAGGCTGAGTGTGCCCGCCCGCGCCTTCCCGGCCAGTTCGCCGATTTCACGTTCCAACGCGGCAAATCCCTTGCGGTCGGCGTCGCGCACCACCGGTACCACCAACCCCTCGTCTACCCCCACGGCAATCCCGATGTCGTAGTAGTGCTTGAGTACCACCTCGTCACCCTGGATCTCGGCATTGACGATGGGGTAGGCTTTGAGTGCCCCGATCACGGCGCGGGTGAAGAAGGACATAAAGCCCAGGTTGACGCCGTTGCGTTCCTTGAAGCTGTCTTTGCGCCGCTTGCGGAGTTCCATCACCGCGCTCATGTCAATCTCGTTGAAGGTGGTGAGGATCGCTGCGCTCTGCTGGGCTTCGACTAAGCGGCGGGCGATGGTGAGGCGGCGGCGGCTGAGGCGCTGGCGCTCTTCGGGGCGTCCGCTGGGGGCCACGGCAACCGGGGCGGCTGGAGCAGGTTTGGGGGCCACCGGCGCGGGTGCGGGAGCCACCGGCGCGGGTGCGGGAGCCACCGGCGCGGGTGCGGGAGCCACCGGCGCGGGTGCGGGAGCCACCGGCGCGGGCGCGGGAGCCACCGCCTTCAAGACATCCACCTTGGTGACGCGGCCATCCACACCGCTGCCCGCAACCCCACTCAGATCGAGCGCATGCTCGGCGGCGACGCGCTGCGCCAACGGGGTGGCCGCGACTGGAGCGGGAGCGGGAGCGGGGGCGGAAGTCGCCGCCACAGGAACAGGGACTACCGGAACCGCTTGCGCAACCACCCCACTACCCGCACCCACCGTCGCCAACACATCGCCGATGGCCACCGTCGCACCCTCGCCACACAGAATTGAACCCAACACCCCGGCGTGATCCGAGGCCACTTCGAGGTTCACCTTGTCGGTCTCCAACTCCACCACCGCCTCACCCGCCGCAACCGGGTCGCCTTCACGCTTGAGCCACTTGGCAACGGTCGCCTCGACTATCGATTCGCCCAGGGCGGGAACTTTAATCTCGTAGGCCATGATGCTGCTTTCTATCCTTATTAAGATCAGTCTACTACAAAGGAACATCCCTTTGCCGCCGAACGGCCCTCACCCCCAACCCCTCTCCCGTGGGCTGCGCCCACAGGAGAGGGGGGCACATTCTTAGTGGATCTCCGCTCCTATTCCCCCCTCGCCTGTTCGCATAGCGAACGGGAGAGGGGGGCTAGGGGGGTGAGGGCCATAACGCAACGGTCAAGTTGATACGCCCCTTCTGAAACCATGTCTAACAAATCTCTTGTGTGATGTTTGGCGGCTGCGCCGCCAAACATCACACAATAACCGACACACCCTGCACGGCAGTGCGAATGATGCGGTTCTGTTCGAGTGTATGTTGGCTATGCAGCCCCTCGGCTGGGCTCGCCGACTCACCACGCCCGACGTAGTGCAACGAGACCTCGGCGGGCAGGATCTGGCGTAGGCGGGGCGCAATGTAGCTCCACGCGCCCATGTTCTGCGGCTCCTCCTGCATCCAGACCACCTCGTGCAGGTTGGGGTAGCGGGCCAACAGCGCGAGCAGTTCTTCCTCTGGGAAGGGGTAGAGCAGTTCGACCCGCAGCAGATCGACGCTACCTCCGGCACGTTCAAGCTCGCCACTGGCCAGCAGATCAACCGTGACCTTGCCGGTTCCCAGTATTAGCCGCGTAACCTGATCGGGGTTAGGCGCGTCACTGCCCAAGGTGAGGACTGGCTGGAAGGTCTCGTCGCTCAGGTCGCTGAGTGACGAGTTAGCACGCGGATTGCGCAGCAGACTCTTAGGCGTGAGCACCACGAGCGGGCGCGGGTAGCCGGAGAGCGAGGCGGCCTGGTAGCGCAGCAGGTGGTAGTACTGAGCTGCGGTGGTACAGTTGGCGACACGGATATTATCGGTGGCGGCGAGTTGCAAGAAGCGCTCCAGGCGCGCACTCGAATGCTCCGGCCCCTGGCCCTCATAGCCGTGGGGCAAGAGCAGCACGAGGGCTGGATCTTGGCCCCACTTGGCGCGCCCCGAGACGATAAACTGATCAATGATCACCTGGGCACCATTGGCAAAATCGCCAAACTGGGCTTCCCAGAGCACCATAGTGCCGGGAGCGTGGGTGCTGTAGCCATACTCAAAGGCCAGCACCGCCGCTTCGGAGAGCGGGCTATTATAGACCGCGAAGGCCGCACGCGCCTGGGGAAGGTGGTGCAGCGGCATAAAACGCTCGCCCGTCATCACATCGTGCAGCACCAAGTGGCGCTGGCTGAAGGTACCGCGCTCACTATCCTGGCCACTCAGGCGAATGGGGGTACCATCGGCGAGGATGGCGGCAAACGCCAGCGCCTCGGCGTGTGCCCACTCAATCCCGGCGGGGTCGTGGATGGCCTGGCGGCGGCGTTGCAGCATCCGCTCCAGCTTAGGATGCGGCGTAAACTCATCGGGGCGGTCGAGCAGCGCCTCATTCAGCTCGATCAGGCGGTGGGGCGTAAGCGGCTTGGCATAGACGGTGGGGCGCGGCTTGGGCTTATCGTTGGCCTTTGGTGGCGCAGGCGGCATGGTCGTACTGAGGCGTTGACGCTCGCGCACCAGATCGAATGCCTGTTGCAAGCGGCTCTGCACCTCATCAAACATGCCCTGTGCCTCAGCAGAGGTAATCACGCCGCGCCGTTCCAACTCACGCGCCCAGATCTCGCGCACCGTGGGGTGGTTGCGGATCTTCTCATACATACGCGGCTGGGTAAACTCCGGCTCATCGCCCTCGTTATGGCCCCAACGCCGATAGCCCACCAGATCGATCAGGAAATCCTTCTGGAACTTCTCGCGGTAGGCCCAGGCCATCCGCGCAACCGCAATACACGCCTCCGGCTCATCGGCATTGACATGCACAATCGGAATCTCAAAGCCGCGTGCCAGATCCGACGCATAATGGGTACTACGTGAATCCTGATAGTTGGTAGTAAAACCGATCTGATTATTTAGAATGATATGGATCGTACCGCCGATATGGTAGCCCTGAATCCGGGAGAGATTGAGCGTCTCAGCTACGATACCCTGGCCAGGAAAAGCCGCATCGCCATGCACCAGAATCGCCAGCGACTCCTTCTCATCACGCTGGGGGTAGCCGGGGCGGGTACGCTTCTCCTGGGCAGCGCGGGCGCGCCCGACAATCACCGGGTTGACGAACTCCAGGTGGCTAGGGTTGGGTGCCAGCGTAATCGGCATCTCAGTGACACCACTCTCGCGGTACGCCTTACGCGCCCCCAGATGATACTTGACATCGCCAGTCCAGCCGGTATAGGTATCTTTACTATAATCAGGCGTATGGAACTCACTCAGAATTGAGGAGTATGGCTTACCCAGAATATGCGCCAACACATTCAGGCGGCCACGATGGGCCATGCCGATCACCACCTCACGAGTACCTGCGGCAGCGGCATTCCGAATGATCGCATCAATCACCGGCACCGCCATATCGGTACCCTCAATCGAGAAACGCTTCTGACCAGGGAGCGTCTTATGCAAGAAGCGCTCAAAACCCTCCACCTCACTGAGGCGATCCAGCAACTCACGCTGGCGGTCAGTATCAAAATCCGCAAAGAAGAAGCGGCTCTCAGCCATGCGGCGAATCCACTCACGCTCCTCAAAATTCTGGATATGATCGGTCTCATAGCCAATCGAGCCAGAGTAGACCTGACGCAAGCGCTCGACCCCCTCGGCCGCATTAGGCGTCGTGCGCGAGATCGGGCCACGCACAATCTCAGCGGGCAACTGCGCCAGATCAGCCTTGGTGACGCCGTGGTTGACCATCTCCAAACCGGGGTCACTCGGCGGCGGCGAGCCAAGCGGATCGATCCGAGCGGCGGTATGGCCAAGCTCGCGGATGTAGCGGATGAGGCGTGCCGCGCCCACAATGCGGGTCGCATCGAGGGGAGACTGGGCAGTAGCAGCCACTAGCGCGACCACATCGGGATCATCGGGCGGCGGCGTCCAAGTAGCAAAGAAGGCGCGAGTCTCAGCATCAACCGCGCTGGAGTCGGCCAAATAGCGCTCGTACAACTCGATCAGATAGCCCGCATTGGGGCCATGAAAGGGGTTTGCGGCCGGCATATCGGGATTCTTTCAATCAGGGTTGGTATTTGGGCTATTGTACCACGCTCGGTTGGGGGCCAACATAGAGCGTCGGCACATACCACGCGACCCCATCGGGGGCCTCGGTATAGAGCGCCATGCGTGCCGCTGCCACTGCCGCCGCGAGGCTCACCCCGGCAACCAGTTGCTCATAGATGATGCGCGTAGCCCGATTGGCGTCCTGCTGACGCACCGTATGTTGCATCGCTACCACCGCTGGCACGCCCTGGGCGATCAGTGCCGGAGCCACCCCGCTCAACACGCCAACCGGCGCTACCTGCTGGCGCACCATCCCACTCTGGCATGCGGTTAGCACCACGAGGCGCACCTGAGCCTGGGCCAAGAGCGGAGCCAACTGACTGATCGGCGTAGGATCAAGCCGACCAGCGGGGCTATCCAGCAGCAACACCCCCTGCTCACGCAGCCCACCATGGCCGATATAGTGCAACACATCCACTCGCCCGACGCGGCGTAGTGTCTCACTGAGTGCCACACGAGTTGCCGGGCTGAGCGTAGGCAGCAGAACAACCCGGCCCTGATCCAGCAGAGGTCGCCATGCATCTAGGCGGGCGGCCTCTTCGGCGGCATGCATAGCTGGATCGAGATTCGCCTGGGGCGCAATCGCCAGCAGCCGCAGCGGGTCAGTCGGAGGGTGCGGGGCGGGGGATGCCTGCGCCAGATCGAGGTGGCGCGTGAGGTGATGAGCCTGCCCGCGACTGAGCAGGAGCGGGGTTGGTTCGTGGGGATGCCAGAGCAACTCCCAGGGCAAACCGAGCAAGCCAGGTTCATGGGTGGGGAGGTGCAGATGCAGACTGAGTGCCAGCCCCTGATGCGCGGCGGCATCACGCAGCGTACCGAGTGCTTGGGCCGCCTGGGGATCGGCGGTGAGTGCCTGGTAGAGTTGTTGCCCCACCACCCGTGCGGTGGTCGCGTTGAGCAATGGAATACCGAGGGCGGCCAAGCGCGCCTCTTCAGTGCCAGTAAAGCCGGAATCAGGGTACTGAAGAAGATCCAACGCCCGCAGCACCAACTCCAGATCCGCCGCTACAAATGGCGGCACAAAGCGGCTCACACGCTGCCCAATCAGCCCCGCCTCCCAGATGATGCGTACACCATCAGTGGTGGCGAGGCACGTAAGGCGCACCTCCAGTGGCGCGGAGGGTAGTGCAGTAGCGGGCGGCGGCGTAGGCTGCGTTGGCCCAATCGCAACCTGAGTAACCCCACGCACCCGCCGCCCAGCAATCTTCTGCTGCACCGGCTCGCTTGCCCCACGTACCTCCTGATGTGCATCTTCTATCGAATCACCCGTAATCTTCTGCTTGGGCATAGGGATGGTTCCTTTCTTCTAGAAGTACGGACAAGAAGCCCGCGCTCTCAGGGTATGCGTTTTGAGACCTTAATTGTCGGGGTAGCAATCTTATAGTACAATCAAGGTACTTGGTTTTTGTTTCGTCAGGGAAACTTTTTATGAGTACCGAGATAACAATCAGCGATGCAGCGGCAATACTTGGTGTGAGTGAACAACGGGTACGAACACTCTGCCGTGAAGGTACGCTTACTGCCCGCAAACTAGGTACGAGTTGGTTCATTGAGTCAAGCAGCCTCATGCAATACCAATCGATTAATCATACCATTGCCGAAGATCACCCATCATACATACCCAAACAGAGCAAACCTATTGCGCTCAGCTTCTTCTCTGGTGCGATGGGGCTTGACATAGGGCTAGAGAAATCAGGAATTGATGTGCGCTTGGCGTGTGAGATTGACAAATATTCCCGCCAAACTATTACACTAAACAGACCCGATATGGCGTTGATTGGCGATATTACCACCTATTCGGCGCAGGAAGTCCTCGATTTTGCAGGATTATCCAAAACAGACGATGTAGACCTGATCATCGGCGGGCCGCCATGCCAAGCATTTAGCACCGCAGGTAAACGCAATGGCTTCCGTGATGAACGCGGCAATGTATTTCTGACCTACCTTGATCTTGCTTTGGCGATCCGCCCCAAATTCCTTGTCATAGAGAATGTGCGCGGCCTGCTCTCCAGCCCCCTCACACACCGACCACATCATTTGCGGGGGCCACAATACTCACCACTATCCTTTGATGAACTGCCCGGTGGGGCACTCTATTTTATTCTAAACCTTATTCAAGCCGCAGGATACGGCTATTCTTTTAATCTCTATAATGCTGCTCATTTTGGCAGCCCCCAAATACGAGAACGTGTCGTTATGATCTGTGCGCGTGATGGAACGAAGCCACCATTTCTCACGCCCACCCATACTGAACATGGAGAATACGGATTACCACGTTGGAGAACCTTTCGGGAAGCAACACACGATATAACGACCCACCACCACATCAACTTTCCTGAGAAGCGGCTGAGGTTCTATCGCATGTTATCAGCCGGCCAAAATTGGCGTGCCCTGCCACAAGATCTGCAACCAGAGGCACTGGGGAACGCCTATACTGCGGGTGGCGGAAAGACGGGCTTTTTGCGGCGACTCCACTGGGATAAACCTGCCCCAACACTAGTAACGCATCCGGCCATGCCCGCCACAGATCTTGCGCATCCTGAAGAGGATCGCCCGCTCTCTGTGGAAGAGTATCGGCGTTTACAAGAATTTCCCGATCACTGGCAATTTGCGGGGCCAATTCTTGAGCAATACCGGCAAATAGGCAATGCCGTACCGATAAGCCTCGGTACAGCCATTGGAAGGTTGTTACAACAATTGATTGCCGGTGAAGCAGTACGCACGATACCCGGATTTCGCTATTCTCGCTACCGTGCTACCAGTGATGCCGAGTGGATGGCGGGGTTTTTAGCTCAATCGAGAAGAGAAGAAGCGATACAGTTGAGCTAGAACATTTAACCCAGAGATCGTAAATACTGATGGTAGATGTTGCTTGGAACGCCAAGAAAGGCTCTGTGGATTATCCGCGAGAAAATGGCAGATCTCAGCAAATGCTTCGACTAGCCCACTTTCTGCTCCTTGATTATGGCAATATTGACAGGCAACCGTGATGGGCAGAGCCTTATCGAATTGCACGCACTACTCCTCGTTATTGCCTACCCACTACCCTATGAGCGCGGGGACCAAAACACCCGAAATGACCTGTCGTCGTTCCCGCCGTTCGGGTCCAACCTGACGCGAGAACCGCAGCACAATTGTTCCGCTCCCCACCAGAAAGCACTACCCGATAGAATGACATCTTCGCTTGGTGTAAAGTCTTTTCGATCTTGGCCTGCGGTTGGCTCCGCGTGTGCGCTTGCCGTCCATTCTAACACATTACCCGCCATCTCTTCGGCTCCACATGCGGCTGCACCAGCCGCAAAACAGCCTACCGGGTTGGGGAGACCTAGTCCGGTCTGGTCGTAGTTGGCATGTTCGGGGGTTGGCTCGGTATTGCCCCACGGGTAGCGACGTTGATCTTGGCCGCGTGCGGCGCGTTGCCACTCGACCCAGGTAGGCAGGCGCAGGATCGCATGCTGCGGCAGCCAGCCCTGCTGGTGGCCGCAAGCGCTGAGCCAGCGACAGTAGGCGGCGGCTTCGTACCACGAGACCCCCACTACTGGTTGGAGTGGGTTGGTATAGCGCGAGTTGTGCCAGTAGCGAGGTTCGGTGATCATGACATCTTGATCATCATAAGGATGCCCACCCGGCTGGAGGAAGCGCCACCCCACCTCGCGCCACCATTGGGGTTGCTGGTAGCCACCAGCGGCTACAAAACGGGCATAGTCGGCATTGGTAATCGGGAAGCGGGCGATCTTGCCACCCTCGGTAAAGGGCATGGATACCAGTGGTGTATCGTCATCATCACCATACCAGAAGGGGCCGGGTGCAAGCGGACGCCAGTAGGTCTCCAGCGCTTGCAGCCACGCCGCATCCTGCTGCCCCGGCAGACCGAGCAGCGCCAGCGGGAGGCGTGGGTCGGGTATGGGTAGCTCGATAGCAGTGGCAGGCCGCGACAGGCTGGCGAGGCTACCATAGCAGAGGTGGCCCAAGGCACGCCCGGCACGGGCGCGCAGGGCCACCGGGACTTCCGGGGCTACCCCTTTGGTGAGGAGGTCGAGCAACATTGTGCGGGTGCGTGGCCAGAGGCCATTGGGCAGCTTGAGCAGTTCGGGGTCGTAGCCCTTCGCGCGCTCCGAACTAATCAGGTTCAGACATTCACCGCCCAGCACCTGTTCGAGTGGGCTACGCGCCAGCAGCGCTTCGGCCAGCACGAGGGGCTTCTCCAACTCCTGATCCTGAAGCACCTGGAAACTGACCATAAGGCTGAGGCTCTCGTGCCAATGGATCTGGCCTGCGCGTTCCAAACAGAGCTTGCGGTAGTCGCGCTGGCGCTTGAGGTGGTAGCCCGCCAGGAACTCCTGGAAGGTGCGGTGGGCAAAGGTATAGAGCTTATCCCCGCGTTTGAGCAATAGGCCATTACCGAAGGTCAGCGCATTGAGCATCATATGCGCCAACTCATACCGGCGAGACACGTCAAAAGGTTCAAACCCGGCCGCCAAGATCGCCATCACTTGCGTCTCATCGAGATCAGCAGGCTGATGTGGGGCGGCATTGCTTCGTTCAGCCTGGGTATGGGCCATAAAACCCAATTCGGCCATCAGCACCAGCAGATCAGAACTACGGAACTGGGGCAAATTGAAGCGTTCGAGCAGGTCGAGTTCGCCGCGAGGCTGGCGCCAACGCAGCAGCAGGAGGTCAATACATTCATAATAGAGCAAAGCCCGCGCATCGGGCAGCGTACCGCGAAAGGCATGCACCAGCGCCATCACCGTCAGCAAGAGGGGGGTACGCGCCAAATCGCGCAACTCATCGCGGCTCGCCAGTGCATCGCGCAGTTCTTGGGCATCCAGCGCCGCCTGAGCAGCAGGGCGGCGGCCACTCGCGGCCAATTCGCGGTACCAATCGCCCACAAACTGCTCGATCTGGCCATCGTCCAACTCGGCCAGGGTCAACGTCGCAAAACCCGCTAATTGGCGTTGTTGCTCTTCGTTATAATCGAGAACACGACACGTAACCAAGATCGGCGACTGGTAGCTACGATCCAAATCACGGATCATCTCCGCCACCCGTTTGAGGATGGAGTCACCCACTACCTCATCGAAGCCATCGAGCAAGAGCAGTGCCGAACCCTCCTTAAGCGCATCGGTCAGCAACGGCAATGCCGCCGCACAACCCGCATCGGCCAACAGCGTCGCCAGGAACTGCTCAAAGATGCGCACCGTCCCACGCGGAGACTCTTCCAGCGGGGCAAAAGCCGCGAGGTCGCGCAGGATCACCCGGATCGGCAAGCGTTGGCCCAACGTCCACCCCGGCAGCGTAGCGACATCATCGGTAGGATTGAGTTCTGCCTGAGCCAAACAGAGCGCCAGATGGCTGACGAAGGTACTCTTGCCGCTGCCGGGTACACCCAGCAGGATGGTACGCGGGCGCTCCTGGCGGCTGAGAGCTTCCAGCACACTAAGCGGGCGGGTAGCGGAACGATCCGGACGCGCTGCTCGTTCAGGATCTTGCACCTGCTCGGTCGTATTGAGGCCAATATAGAGCTGCGCAAGCATCAGCGGGCGAACTTCGGGGCTATCGTTGCGATCAATCTGGCCGAGTGGCAACGCATTACACTCATTGACACTACGCCGCAGGTAGGTGCGCAGCGCCGTTTCCGCCTGCGCCACTGCCGGATCAAGCGGAGCCGCGTGGATATGCTGATCGCCCTGCACCACCGTCTGTTGGGCATGGGTAATCGTTTCAGCTTCCATCTTCTGTTGGACTTGAGCAGTACGGAGGGCGGCCAATTCGGCTTCGAGTTGGGCAATCCTGGCTTCTAGTTCAGACATGCTGCGCCTCGGAATGGGGGTGTAGAACGATATAACTTCGCGCAGGTTCCTAACCCTGATCCTGGAAAAGAACCTGGGAAGGTACCCAATCCTTTGCATACAGATCGGCCATTTGCAACCAAATCGCAATGCGTTGGTCGGGAGGATAGGTTTGTCCCCAATACTCAACAAACAGTGCATCTTCTAAGCGCATAGCGGCAGCGTACATCTCAGATTCTATATCCTGCAATGCGCGTTGGATGTATATACCACCTCGTTTCTCATCTCCGCGCAAAGCAACACTTCCGGCGGAGAAGAGATCTCTTGCTTGGTGACATACAATCCCGTGATAGGTAAGCATATACAGAACTGCATCATCATATTTATTTCTAGATCGAGATGGACCAACAACTTTAGGTGAAAGAATAGCTGCTTCTGCACGTAGTTTACGCTTCTCATCTGATGAGAGACTGGTATAGAGTTTTACTTCTAGGGGTAATGAGTGTTCTGATTGCGAACTTTCTTCTAGCCACCATAAACGCTCTCCCGGCTCTAGCCTTGATCGTGCATATTGACGGATATATTCCATCTTCTCTTTAATGGAGAGATTACTAAATTCTGCATATGACACACCCATTTGCTGGAACAGAGATCGTTTGGGGTTGATTTCAACTTCAAATCGTGGCACATGAGTTGTTCGCACATGAACCACACTATCATCATATTTTGCCCATTTAACTTCAGGTGTGCCACCCATTTTCCCAAAAACGATATAGATATACAAAACATCTGCATGGCGCGTTGACTCAATAATACTATTAGCTACGCTACGCCAAGTATTATTTAGAGTAAATTTAACTTCAACACCAAATTGTTCGACTGCAATATCAGGAAAAACATGCGGATGGGGGTTAAAACTTACACTGATCCCTTTTGGAGCAACGAGTGTACTAATGACTTCTCTGACTCGATTTTCAAACTCTTTGGCGTTGGAAAAAACGCTTTTTGTGGTAATATCAGTATTGAGAATTAAGACAACTTGATCAAGAATATCTTCAAATTCCTTATGATCCATGGGAATACTCCCCATCATCAAGATAGGAACGTACAGCTTGTGCCATGTGCCATGCGAGTACGGGTGGAACCGCATTCCCTATTTGTCGTTCTGTCTCGCGTAGTTTCGCATCAAAGATAAAATCATCAGGAAATGATTGTATCCGTGCCGCCTCACGCATTGAGATCCGGCGGGGCAGTTTGTAGTGGTACTGGATATTCCCGTGACACTCTGCTCGTATTGTGTATCCGGGTTTGCATGCCTCAAGTTGGCGATTACCTTGATCTGGACTGCGATTCGCAAGACTCCAAATATGATTGATAGCCGGATTACTCTCTAGTAACTCTAGATCACCAATAGCTTCTTGGGCGGTTATCCAATTTTCACTCGATATATGTTCTTTAGGTGGGATGAATTCTCTACGAGGATCTGATATTCCAACAATAAAAACCCGTTCCCGACTCTGAGGTACACCATAGTTCGCTGCATGATACAGTTTGTATGAAACTTTATACCCAAGAGCACCAAAGTCCTCTAAGATCTTTTCGAGCGATGCTCTATTGTGACGCATTAAGAGACCTTTGACATTCTCGGCCACAAATATTTTTGGTTTTGCAATCCTGATCGCTTCTACCATTGCTCGGTATAAGCCGCTTCTTTTACCATCAACACCTGCCCCTTTACCATTGATTGAAATGTCTTGACATGGGAAACCACCAATTAAGACATCAATATCTTGCGGTATATCCTCTAAAACATCCCAGATGTTCTCACAGATAATTCTTTCGTCAATATTCTTGCGATACGTCCGACATGCAGCTTGATTGATTTCATTTGCCCAGATGATTTCAAAAGGCAATCTTTCATAATGAGTACCAAGGAATCTAAATCCCCCTCTGAATCCCAGATCCATACCTCCACACCCTGAGAACATAGAGACAACAGAATATGTTTGCTGAGATGTTGATACAATAAAATCGCTTTGATCAATGACGGAATAGCCGAGGTGATAGGTTGAGATGCCAGTGTTCATAACGTTGCTCCATGTATATTGTCATTGCTGAGTGGTAGAACATTTTTGTTATTATACACCGGTCATAGCGAAGAGGCAAGTGATCCTGATCATTAACGGGTTTATCACACCCAACCACCAACGTCACCACGACACAGAAGTAGGGACGATGCTTCGCCCCTACTTCCCCCTACCGCAGCGCCCGCAGTTGTAGATCCTCAAAGGTGGCCTCTACCGAGGTGCGGGTTCCACTGACCGCCACGAGGCCGTAACGCTGGCTGGGCGGTGGGTCGCTTAGGGTGAGTTCGGCGACCTGCTGGCCGTTGATGCGCAGGATGATCTCTTCGTCCTCAAGGCGGGCGGCGAGGCGGTTGGTGCCGCTAAGAATGGCGGGGTGTTCGTCGGCCAGTAGGGTGCTGGCGCGACCCGCACGGCGGAGTTCGAGCCGGAAACTGGCGGCTGCTGGATCGACCACAAAGGCGAGGTAGTTGTCGCGGTCGGTGAAGCGCACGATCAGCCCGGCTTCGCCGCCCTGTACGGTGACATCCACGCCCATCAGCATCTCGGCTCCGCCGGGGCTGGTGCGGTAGACCCAGATGTTGCCCGCACCGGCCTGCGAGGTGATGGTGTAGGCTCCGCCGCCTGCTCCAACACTCCAGCCCGAACCGGAACTACTGGGCCAGCCACTGCCCCGGAAATCCTCGCTGTAGATCACCCGCCCCGTTTCGGCAACGGGGGTTGGCGTGGGGGTGCGGGTGGCGGTCGGTGCGGGGCTGGGGCTGGGGCTAGGGGTGCGGGTGGCGGTGGGACTGGGGGCGCTGGTGGCGGTGGAGGGGAGCGCCGTCGCGGTTCCTGTTGCTGTCGCCACTGCCACCCCGGCAGCGGGTTGGGCCTCGGTGGGGATGGCCGGTGAGGCCGATGCCGGGTTGCGCCGCATCCACCATGTGACGCCGCCAAAGAGTGCCAACAACAGGCTCCCCGCGCCACCAACAATTAAGGTGCGACGGCTGGGCAGGGCTGGTGTGGTGCGCTGGATCGGTGCGGGGGCAACGGGGCGCTGGTTCATCTGCGCCTCAGCCTGCACCAATAGAACTGCACTATCGCGGTAGAAGGGATTGAGTTGTTGCAACTCGCGCAGTGTCGCCACCGCCTGCATGGTTCGCCCCGCATCAAGGTGCTCGTGGGCGCGTTCATAGAGCTCGGCTTGATGATCGCGAGGGTGCGCCGGTTGTTGCGGGCGGGGTGGGGATGGCACATGGCCACTCAGACTACGATTGTAGATCAAGCGTTCGCTGCGGTCGCTCAGCGTCTGGTAGGCTGCGTTGATACGGAGCGCCCGTTGGGTCGCATATGCCTGTTCTGCGGGGTTAGCTGCGGCGACGCGGTCGGGATGATAGCGCCGCATCTGTTGGCGATAGGCTTGTTTAATCTCGTCGTCTGAAGCGTTGCGGCTGATCCCTAAGAGTTGGTAGTGATCAAGCTGCTCGAAATCTTCCATAAGCGGTATTATAGGGGTGGGGTTGTTCCTAATAATCGAATACACGCATTATAGCATAGGCGCTAGGGCGGCTCTGTGGTATAGTATGCGAACTTGTAGGGCATGGATAACATCCTTGGGTCGTAGCCCCAAACCCCAATATTTATTGATATTTGGTGGCTCCGCCACCAAATATCAATAAATAACGATGTTCGGGAGCGGCTGTGCCGCCCCCGCCTCCCCCTCCGAAGACGGTGTACCGCGCTGATAATTCCTACTCGGCAGCGGGGCATGAGGTTATAAATCATGGATGCCGCGACGATCTTGGTTGTTGACGATGAGCAGCCCATCGTAGATCTTGTGGCCAGTTACCTCGCCGCCGAGGGCTTTGCGGTGCAACGCGCCTATGATGGGCCGAGTGCGCTGACCCTCGCCCGCGCCAGTCGCCCCGATCTGGTCATCCTTGATGTAATGCTGCCTGGCTTGGATGGGATTGAGGTGTGTCGCCGTCTACATCAAGAGACGGCGGTGTATGTGTTGATGCTCACCGCCCGTACCGATGAGGTGGATAAGCTCATCGGTCTCTCGGTGGGTGCCGATGATTACCTGACCAAGCCCTTCAGCCCGCGTGAATTGGTCGCACGGGTCAAGGCGATCCTGCGCCGCCACCGTGCTCCGACGGGGAAGAACAGCGAGCGCCCGATGCTGATCTTCAACTCACTCTCGATTGATCCCGAACGGCGCGAGGTGAAGCGGGGTGAGACTCAGATTGACCTGACGCCGCGTGAGTTCGATCTGCTCTATGCGCTGGCTAGTTACCCAGGGCGCGTCTTTACCCGCGAAGAGTTGCTCCAGCGCGTCTGGGGGCAAGATTTTGCCGGGATTGACCGGGTGGTGGATGTGCATGTCGGTACGCTACGCCGCAAACTTGAAGATGATGGCGATGTCTCGTATGTGCAGACGGTGCGCGGGGTGGGCTATAAGTTTGTGGGCAGCTCGCGATGAGATGGCCGCACCAACTCCGCTGGAAACTCTTCTTCTCGCATCTGGTGATTGTAGTGATTGCCGATGTGGTCTTGTTGGCGACCGCCACCTTCCTGGCGAGTATCGGGTTGGTGCATTCGGCCCCGCTCACCCTGGGGGCAGCGGCGGCGGAGACGGGTAGCCTCGATCCGAGTGGGTTGATCGAGACGCCGCCGCTCCAGCAATTTCAGGCGGTGGTGCAGCAGTCGCTCCTCGTCAGTGGCTTTGCCGCGTTAGCGGCGGCGGTGGTGGTGAGCCTGTTTGTCTCGCGGCGGATCGTTGAGCCACTGATTACGCTCACGAGTGTGAGTAAGCGGCTGGCGCAGGGTTTCTACCGCGAACGTACCCGCATCACCTCGGATGACGAGATCGCCCAACTGAGCCGGAGTGTCAATCAGTTGGCCGACGCGCTCGATCAGACTGAGCAGCGCCGCTTGGCGCTCTTGGCCGATGTTACCCATGAACTGCGCACGCCCCTGGCTACCATCGGTGGCTATATGGAGGGTCTGATTGATGGGGTAGTGCAACCCAATCACGAGACCTTCAACCTGATTCTGCATGAATCAAACCGCCTGCAACGTCTGATCGAGGATCTGGAACTACTCTCGCGGGTGGAAGCCGGACAACTGCCGGTGGTGGCGCGCAGCGTCAATCTTGTCCAGCTTATCGAGGCGATCTGTGTGCAGTTTGAACCGATCTTCAGCGCCAACCAAGTACGGATGGGCATTGAAGTCCCGCTGCGGCTCCCACTCGTTTGGGCCGACCCGGATCGGCTCGATCAGATCCTGATCAACCTGCTCTCCAACGCCTACCGCTACACCCCGGCTGGAGGCGAGGTGGTGTTACGCGCCTGGGCCACCACCGACAAGATGACAGTTGAAGTGGCCGATTCGGGGGTTGGGATTGCTGCCGAACATCTGCCGCATGTCTTTGAACGCTTCTACCGCGTAGATAAATCGCGCGCCCGCCAGAGTGGCGGTAGTGGCATCGGCCTCGCGATTGTACGCCACCTCGTGGATGCCCAGGGGGGCGATATTAGTGTCTGGAGTGCCGGTAAAGGCCAGGGAACAGTTTTCACCTTTACGTTGCGATTAGCTCCAGAGAGCCAGGGTAAACCTGCCTAACAACACCATATGGGTCTACTCCAACTCATCTTCACCATCGGCGGCACCATCGCGATTGCGATGTGGCTGCTCAACAAACTCTTCCCCCCGCTTGAGCGGGTACGGGATCGGCGGGCTAGTTTGCTCGACATGCCCACCCGCCCACCACGGCCCATACGTGAAGATGCGGCACCAAACATCCCCAGCGAGCCACTGCCGGTGGCACCCGAATGGTTGGGCGACTACTGGGCGGCCAATCTGCGCCTGATTGTGCCGTATCTCCTGATCTGGCTCTTCAGCTTTACGCTGCCCTCGTTACTGGCCGAACCACTCAACCAGATTCGTGTGCTTACCGGCTTTCCGCTCGGCTACTACATGGGTGCCCAAGGCTCACTGCTGATCTTCATTACCCTCACCTTCCTCTACCACTGGCGCATGCAGCAACTTGAACGCCAGTATGATCTCATCCCTAGCCACAGCCCCAGCGAACGCCAACGGCGGCGGCGCATCTTTGCCGCCTATAGTGGCTTTGCTGTCGGCTTTGGGCTGCTGGTCTTTGTGATCAGCCAACTCGAACATGTCTTGACGATCCCGGTCAGTGTGATGAGTTGGATCTTCATGCTGATCACCGTGGGACTCTACGCACTGATCGGTCTGCGCGGGCGCACCACCCAACTCGACGAGTACTATGTGGCGGGGCGGCGCATTCCGGGGATGCTCAATGGCCTCGCGACTGGCTCGGATTGGATGAGTGCCGCCTCGTTCATCAGTATGGCCGGGGCGATCTACCTGCTCGGCTATGAGGGGTTGGCCTATATCACCGGCTGGACGGGTGGCTATGTGCTGCTCACCCTGCTGCTCGCGCCCTATCTGCGCAAGTTCGGGCAATTTACGATCCCCGACTTCATCGGCAGGCGCTACCCCGGTGCGGGCACCCGCGTCATTAGCGCGGTGATCAGTATCATCATCAGTTTCACCTATGTCACCGCCCAAGTCACCGGGGTCGGCATCATCATGAGCCGCTTTCTGGGGGTCAACTACATGCTCGGCGTGATTGTCGGGCTGTCGGCGGTGCTGCTCTGTTCCTTCTTGGGCGGGATGCAGGCGATCACCTGGACCCAAGGGGTGCAGGGGATCATCATGGTGATCGCCTACATCGTGCCGGTGACGTGGCTCTCGGTCAAGCTCACCGGGGTGCCACTGCCCCAACTGATGTATGGCCAAGCCATGCACCAGATCGAGGCGCTCGAACTGGCCCAAGGCATTCAGAGCTACAGCCAGCCCTTCAACGACTGGACGCCGTGGAACTTTCTGGCGCTCACACTCTGTTTGATGTTGGGCACCGCAGGTATGCCGCACATTCTCGTGCGCTTCTACACCGTCCCGAACGTGGGCGAGGCGCGCAGCAGTGTGAGTTGGGCTTTGGCCTGGATCGCCATCCTCTACCTGACTGCCCCGGCCTATGCGGCATTTTCGCGCTTGGAGATCTTGCAGGAGGTGGTGGATCGCCCGATTGCCAACCTGCCACAGTGGACCGAGAATTGGGCCGCAACAGGCTTGCTGAGTATTGCCGATGCGCCCGAACAAGGCGGCAATGGCGATGGACGGCTCCAGTACCACGAGTTGCAGATTGACCAAGATCTGGTGGTGCTGGCAACCCCAGAGATCGCCGGGTTACCCGCGACTATCGTGGCGCTCGTGGCCGCAGGGGGCATGGCGGCGGCACTCTCCACCGCCGACGGGCTGCTCATGGTGATCGCCGCCGCCGTCGCCCACGACATCTTCCACCGCACGCTCAACCCCAAGGCGACTCCGCGTGAGCGACTGATGCTGGGGCGGCTCATGATCCTCAGTGCCGCCGTCCTCGCCGCACTGACCGCGATTCAGCGCCTGGCGATCATCGTGCAGATGGTGGCCTGGGCCTTTTCGTTGGCGGCGGCAACCTTCTTCCCGGTGCTGGTGTTGGGGATCTTCTGGAAGGGCGCGACCAGTCGCGGGGCGGCGTCGGGGATGATCAGCGGCCTCATGGTGACGCTGGGGTATATGCTGCTCAACTACACCTTCCCCGATTGGGGTATCCTGGGTATCAACCATAGTGCAGCGGGCATCTTCGGGATACCAGTGAACTTCTTTGTCACCTGGGTGGTGAGCCGCCTGGATATTGATCAGCCGACCCCGGCGAGTGATGCGCTGGTGGATTCGTTACGCCACCCGGAGGAGGGGGTCTTTCAGGCATAGACTTTTAGCTGGATAGCTTCAGAACACCATCCGTCCATCTCCCTCCTCTAGCACCTTCTCACTCTCTCTCGCTCGAATGTCCGTCTATCCACAATTGGCGAACCTCCCGGATCGCGGCAATCACGGTTGGCATATTCTCTAGTGACACACCATGTCCGCCCGGCATCTGCCATAAGGCGCTGGCGCTGGAACTGGCCGCTTGTGCCTGTTGGCTTGCCAACCAGTTGGGGACGGCGCTACTATCGGTGGCAACCAGGACTCGCAGTGGCAGGTTGCCAAGCGATGTATGCTGGAGTTCCGCATCATTCTCTTCGCGGCTGGCCATTTCACTGGCGATGGCGGTTTGCGTGGCGGCACTGGCGTTATGCAGTGCCGCGATCTGGTACAGATCAGGGTAATCAGACATCATCAGCCGCAGTAAACCGAGACGGCGCAGCCAGAGTTGTTGTTGGCCGCTGGCTGCATAGTCTTCTAGCATTGCGGCTCGATCCGCTGCTGAGATGGTCTGATCATAATATTCGCTGCGGACATCTATCAGTACCAGACCGGCAACCTCCTCTGGGTAGCGCAGGGCGAACATCCGCACATAGCGCCCGCCTAGCGAATGGGCGACTAGGATGTATGGCTCAGGCTCACCGGCTGCTGCGAGGAGGGCGTGGAGATCATCCGCAATATGCTCTGGTGTGCGTGGGAGAGGGCCGGGATCACTCCACCCACTCCCAGCTCGGTCGTAGGCGCAGACCCGCTGCTCGGTGGCGAGTTGTTGTTGTAGTGGTATCCAAGCTAAGCTGGTGCTGTTATAACCCGTCTCTAGCACCACGGTAGGGCCGCCAGTATCGCCCTGACAGACCAAGTGTAATTGGCGGCCACCGATGTCAACCATGCGACCAGGGGGCGGGAAACGTTGGGCGTCACCCAGCGTCATAAAACTCTCGTAGGTTGCGCCGAGGCCCGCAAGCACCAGTAGAATAGCGAGCAACTTGAGGAATGCGTACCCCAATAGCCACCATCGGAAGATCTGACGACGTGGAGAACGTCTATCCATGGTCAGGTTCCCTCTCCTGCGAAGAACGGGGATGCCCCTAGACATCCCCATGTCTAGCCCTGCGACACTTGCAGCCGCCGCAATAGATCAGTATGCTCGTAAGGGCGAAGCATCGCCCGCCAAATCTCGTTCGGGTTCGCCTGTCATATAGAGGGCGATGCTTCGCCCCTACTTTGTACGAACAAGGAGGATGCCATGAAATCTCAGGCTGCACACCGACATGAGGAGTTAGCCAACACCCTCACCCATGGAGCTGGTGCGGTTGCCAGTTTAGCCGCAGGGAGTGTGCTGACTGGGTTGGCTATCCTGAGCGGCGATGTCTGGCGCATTATTGGTGCGGCGGTCTTTAGTTTGACCTTGGTGTTGCTCTATACGGCCTCAACGCTCTACCATAGTGCGACCCAAGATCATATCAAGAAACGCTTGAAGATTTTTGATCACTGTGCGATCTACTTACTGATCGCGGGTACCTATACCCCATTTACCTTGGTGAGTCTCCACGGGGCATGGGGCTGGAGCCTCTTTGGGGTAATCTGGAGCCTCGCCATCGCTGGGGTGGTCTTTAAGCTGATCTTCGCCAATCGTTTTAAGTTGATCTCGACACTCTTCTATATTGCGATGGGTTGGCTGGTGGTGGTGGCGATTGTGCCCATGACTCAGACCTTGCCCGCATCAACCCTGGCTTGGTTGGTGGCGGGTGGCTTGGCTTATACCGGCGGGACGCTCTTCTACCATAACCAGCGCATTCCGTTTTCGCATGCGATCTGGCACCTGTTTGTGATTGCGGGGAGTGTGTGCCATTTTGTGGCGGTGAGTGCGACGTTGGTGTAGAGACGCAACATATTGCGTCTCTACACCAACATATTGCGTCTCTACACCAACATATTGCGTCTCTACACCAACATATTGCGTCTCTACACCAACATATTGCGTCTCTACACCAACATATTGCGTCTCTACACCAACATATTGCGTCTCTACACCAACATATTGCGTCTCTACACCAACATACCTCTCTACGCCCCCACCCCCTCCAACCGATCTTCCAGATCGGCGTAGATATCCCGCAGGTGCTCTAGGGTCTGCTCGTCGGCGTCCCAGAAGCCTCGGTCGTTGGCTTCGAGTAGCCGCCGGGCAATGCCCGCCGCTGCGTGTGGGTTGAGTGCCGCCAGTCGCTCGCGCATGGACTCATCAAGCAGGTAGGTCTCGGCCACCCCCTGGTAGACCCAGCCCTCGACGGCGTTGGAGGTGGCGCTCCAGCCGTAGGTGTTGCTGACGCGGATCTCGATCTCGTGGGCACCTTCGTAGCCGTGCGCCAGCATGCCCTCAAACCATTTGGGGTTGAGCAGTTTGGCGCGGCTCTCAAGACGTACCATCTGTTCGAGTGAGCGCACGCGCCCGCCCCCCGGCCCGCTGAAGGCTTCGACATCGGCGACCATGACAGTGGGCCGCGTGCCGCGTAGCTTCTCGACGCTCTTGGTGACGCCGCCCAGGTACTCGTAGTAGTGGTCTACGTCGCTGATTCCCACCTCCACCCCATCCACGTTCTGGAAGGTGGCTTGTACGGTACTCAACGCCCGCTCTAGTACCGGGCGCGCCGCTTGCCATTCGCCACGCTGATCCAGCGCAAAGCCCTTGCGCGTCATGAAGAGGTCGCCGATCTGGGTATCATCTTCCCACGAGCCGCTCTCGACCATGGTGTTGACATTCGCCCCGTAGGTACCGGGCGCGTTGGAGAAGACGCGCATCGCGGCTTCTTCTATGCTCACGCCTAGCTCCTTGGATTGGGCGAGGACGTGTTTGCGCACAAAGTTGCGCTCTTCTGGCTCGTTGGCTTCGGCGGCGAGGCGGATGGCACGGTCTATCAACTGGGCCTGCATGGCCATCAGGTCGCGGAAGATGCCGCTGACCGTGGCCACCAAATCAATGCGCGGGCGGCCCAACTCTTCCAGCGGAATGAGTGCCACGTCGGCCACCTTGCCCAACTCGTCAATCACCACCTTCGCGCCAATCAGCGCCAGCGCCTGCGCCACCCCCTCGCCCTCGGTCTTGATGTTGTCGGTGCCCCACAGGATGAGTGCGACTGTCTCCGGCAGGCTGCCCTGCTCGTGGCTCAGCCGGGTGAGCAGATCGTGAACCACCTTGGTGCCGCTCACCTGGGCGGCAGCCGAGGGGATGCGGTAGGGATCGAGGCCGTGCAGGTTGCGTCCGGTGGGCACCACCGAGGGGTTGCGCACCACATCGTTGCCCGATGAGGGCGGAATATAGCCGCCCGCCAGCGCATTGAGTAGCCCCGGCGTCTCGTGATCTTGCTCCAACTTGGTGCGCAGATCGCCGAGTTGCTGCCACGTCGCGCTCAGGGTTCCCGGTGCGACCCGCGCCTCGGTCTGTAGGAAGGTATCCGCCGCCTGTGCGCCCGCGATCAGCAAGCGCTGCACCGCCGCCTTGCCCAGATTCTCCACCTGGCGGTAGCGATCCTGAAGTACTGGGTCGCGGCTCAGGCCAGTGGAGAGATCGGCGTAGCGGTAGCCCAACCCTGCCGCGACCGCTTCGGGGAGCGTGGGGGCGCTGGGTGCAGGGCGTTGGAAGGTGGCGACAAGGCTGAGGATGTCAACCAACTCCTGCTCGGAGGGGGCACGCCCCAGCACATGCAGACCAATCGGGATGAGGCGCTGTTCGACCTGGAGCAGTTCGTGGCTCAGGGTGGCGATGAAGCCATCGGGGTTATCCGTGTAGGACTCCTGCGGACTAAGGCCCAGCTTATCGGCCTGAGTCTGAATATCTTCCAGCAGACCCGTATCGGGGCGCTGGCGGTACTGATCAATACTATCCTTGAGCGCCCGCAGCCCCTTGTAGAGGCCGGCCTGCTGCACCGGCGGCACGAGGTAGCTCACCAAGGTGGCCGCGCCACGTCGGCGGGCAATCGTGCCCTCGCTGGGGTTATTGACACAATAGTAGTAGATATTGGGCAACCCGGCCAAGAGACGCGCAGGCCAGCACTTCGGCCCCAACCCGGCCTGCTTACCGGGCATAAACTCCAAGGCTCCGTGCGTCCCCATGTGGACCACCGCATCCGCCGCAAAGACGCGGTCAATCCAGGTGTAGAAGGCGGCAAAGCCGTGGTGCGGCGCAGCATCCTTGGCCATCAGCATCCGCATGGGGTCACGTTCATAGCCGAAGGTGGGTTGAACACCGACAAAGACATTGCCGAGGCGGCGGCCCATAATCTGGAAGCGTTTGCCATCATTCAGCAACTCACCCGGCGCTGCGCCCCAGAACGGCTCAATATCGGTATAGTCGGGGAAGAGGCGACGATACTCCTCCAGTGGCAAAAAGGCCCCGACCGCCGCATCAGTACCGTGGAGCAGTGGGGCAGTGGTCGGGTCGCCCTTACCCTCCACCAACATCCGCCGCAGATCATCGGCACTAGCGGGCAGATCAACCCGGTAGCCCGCCGCGTGCAGTTCGGTGAGCAGGCGGAAGGTACTCGCAAAGACATCGAGATAGGCAGCGGTGCCGATACTGCCCAGGTTCGGCGGGTAGTTGAAGAGCACAACCGCCACCTTCTTCTCGGCATTCGCCTTACGCCGCAGGGCAACGCGGCGCGCTGCGCGTTCGGCGAAGCGATCCACCTGCACCGGAACCGGCACCGCCACCCCCGAATCCTGGGATGGCCCGCCATAGACGAGCGGTTCGGTGGCACTA
Source organism: Candidatus Oscillochloris fontis (assembly GCF_004138135.1). Lineage (GTDB taxonomy): Bacteria > Chloroflexota > Chloroflexia > Chloroflexales > Chloroflexaceae > Oscillochloris > Oscillochloris fontis. The sequence continues at coordinate 31,888 of NZ_RYFD01000005.1, read as the reverse complement.
TCCAACTCGGCGAGGGCCACATTCATCGCAATGTGCATCGGGCTGAGGCCGCGATCATCGGCCAGCCAACTATCCACATTCTGAAAGACCAGCGGGATATTCTGGAGGAAAGGCACATTGAGCGCCTCCAGCGCTGCGCGCGCCTCATCGGCCTTACTCTGGGCCATCCCACCTACCAGCGCATAGCCGGAGGTCGTGGCGATGAGATCAACCAGTGGCTCGACCTTGTCCTCACTGCCCGGTACTGGATGCGAGAAGAAGGCATCCATCGCCGGGCGGCCATCCAAACCCGCCGTATAGGCCACCCGCGCCTCCACGCCGCGCTGCTCCAACCCACGCACCAGCGCAGTCAGGTGGGCGATATTATCACCCAGAATAATCACCCGCAGCGAAAGCAACCCCACCACGCCCTTATCGAGCTTGAGGCGGCGGCTCTTCTGCCACTTCTGGTAACTCTTGAGGTCGGTGAAGGGCTTCGGCGCATCGGGGTGCCAGATTGCCAGATCGGGATAGATGTCGGGGTCTTCCACCGGCAACTTACCCTTATAGCCCGGTATATAGCGCTCGATCAGCATACACAACATACGCTCCATATTCTTGGGCGTATTATGCACCCAGAACTGGTGCATCGCGACATAGGTATGCAGATCGCGGAAGCGTCCCGGCAGATATTTGAGGATCTTAGTCAGACCCTTGATCAGATTCATCTGCCGCGAGACCTCACCGTGGCCATGTTTGGGCCGCAACGACTGAAGAATACCCTTATGGCCCTCCTTGTCGCTGCCATCGGAGACCTTGCCCAAACTGAACTTGCCCAGCCGGGTATGCCGAATGAGGGTCGGATTACTAATGATGATACAGACCGGGCAACTCACCTGGGCCAACATCTGCTCCAAGGGGCGCACAATCGCCTCACCAAAGACCATGCCACCAATAATAAAATCGGCCCGCTTCAGGTCATCCTCAAGACGTTGACGCAGAGCCGGATCGCTCAATTCCGAGGTCATATAGACACCGACCGTCAGATCGATCTTGTATTGACGCGAGAGCGCGGCGGCCGCGTTGCGCAGGGCGAGGGTATAGTTATCCTGCGTAGTGAGGAAGACAAAGCGCATAATACACTCCTTGGTGCCGTTGCAGTTGGGTTGCTGCTGACAATGGGGCTATTATACATCTAAATAGTCAGATCTGACGAATCGGTGCAGTAGCACCGTAGGGTATGGGCAAAGCCCTTGAGGCTAGGCCCCAAACCCCAATGTTGTTGTTGTTTGGCGGCGAAGCCGCCAAACAACAACAACAAAATCTTCGGGGTCAGCTACGCCGCCCCCGATCCCCCACCGAAGGCAACGGCACCCCGAATCCCTTACCCTCCCATATTCAAACTTACATAGATAAGCAGCATCGCCATACCGTTCTGGAACATGTGGTAGAGCACCCCCGGCCAGATCGAGCCGCTGCGTTCGCGCAGATAGGCCAGGATCAGGCCAACCACGAAGAGGCTGGGCAGCAGAACGGGTATGAGGTGGATGGCGGAGAAGATCGCGGCGTTGAGGATGACCGCCACCAGCATGGGGAGGCGCTGGCGCAAGAGGGGGTAGAGCATGCCCCGGAAGAAGAGTTCTTCGACTAGGGGCACCAGCACCGCGATGAGGAGCAGCCCCGCGCCGAGTTCACCCAGGCTCATTGCAGTGCCGCCGCTGATCGCTTCGACCTGCGGGTTTTCAAAGCTGCCGATCATCTGCATGATCAGCATGTTGAGGGCAGCAACCGCACTCAGCCCGATCATAAAGAGTAGCGGCACGAGGGCGTAGTAGTACCACTGGGTGGTGCGTACCCCCAACGCCGCCCACCCCGCCCGCCGCGCTCCAAACAGGTACATCCCCAAGAGCAGCATCAGGTAGAAGCCGATGCCGGTGATGTAGGCCGGTGGGGAGAGCAGGCCACCCTCGGTGGGCAGGTTGAGCAGCGCCACGATGAAGCGCATCACGATGATGATCGCTGCGCTGCCACCAAAGAAGACGAGGAGGGTTAGGCCAACTTCGCGCCAGCCGAAGCCGGGGTGGGTGGGTGTTTGGGGGTACATAGAAAGTAGCGACCAGCCAGGAGACTGGCTGGTCTGTAGGGGCGTTGCTTACGCCTGCGTGTTGATCAGCACCGGGTTCTGCGCCTCGTAGGCTACAATGTCCGACTCCTGCTGCATGATGAAGCCCAACTGGTCTACGCCGTTGAGCAGACAGTGCTTGCTGAAGCCATCTATTGGAAAGTTGACCTGCTGGCCACCCGGTAGGCTCAGGCTCTGCTGGGCGAGGTCAATACTGACCTCGGTGGTCGGGTCTTCTTCGCACAGGCTGACGAGTTGGTGGAAGGTCTCTTCGTCCACGATCACCGGCAGCAGGCCGATCTTGAGCGAGTTGCCCCGGAAGATGTCGGCGAAGGCGGGGGCGATGACGGCCTTGAAGCCATACGCCTGGAGCGCCCAGGGGGCATGCTCCCGCGAGCTGCCCGACCCGAAGTTCTTGCCCGCCACGAGGATGCTGGCCCCCTGCGCCTCCGGCTTGTTGAGCACAAAGTCGGGGTTGGGGCTGCCGTCGGCGTTGTAGCGCCACGTCTCGAAGAGGCCGTCGCCTAAGCCGCTCTTGTCGGTGACTTTGAGCCACTTGGCGGGAATGATCTGGTCGGTGTCTATGTTCTCCAGGGGCACGGCGACAACCTTGCCCGTGATGTTGGTAATTGGGTCCATCGGTAGAGTTCCTCTTTCTGGTTTAGAGCATGGTATCAGCTTGATCGCTGTGTCTGGCCCTCCCCCCCCTAGCCCCCCTCTCCCGTTCGCTACGCGAACAGGCGAGGGGGGAACCCCAGATAGCGCCCCCCTCGCCTGTGGGCGTAGCCCACGGGAGAGGGGCTGGGGGTGAGGGCCATCCGCATGGTTTACAGCATCGTGCGCGGATCGGTGACCCGCCCGGTAATCGCGGCCGCAGCGGCGGTGAGCGGGCTGGCCAGTAGGCTGCGCGATCCTGGCCCCTGACGCCCGACAAAGTTGCGGTTGCTGGTCGAGACGGCGTACTTGCCGGGGGGTACCTTGTCGTCGTTCATGGCCAGACATGCCGAGCATCCCGCCTCGCGCCACTCCGCACCGGCGGCCTTGAAGATGGCATCCAGCCCTTCGGCTTCGGCCTGCTTCTTCACCTGCTGGCTACCCGGTACAACCATGACCCGCACGCCTTCGGCGACGCTGCGATCCTTGAAGAGTGCGGCGGCTTGGCGCAGGTCGTTGATGCGGCTGTTGGTGCAACTGCCGATGAAGACCACGTCAATCGGTTGGCCGAGGATGGGCTTGCCCGCCTCTAGGCCCATGTAGTCGAGTGCCTTCTCCAAGGCGACCCGCGAACTGGCGTCGGGCATGTCGCTGAGGCGCGGAATGGCCCCGGTGATCGGGATGCCCATGCCGGGGGTGGTGCCGTAGGTGATCATCGGTTCGAGGCTGGTGGCGTCGAGGCTCATTTCGTGGTCGAAGCTGGCGCCCGCATCGCTGGGCAGGGCGCGCCAGCGCGCCAGTGCGGCCTCGAAGTCGGCTCCCTGGGGCGCGAAGCGCCGCCCGGCCACATACTGGAAAGTGGTCTCGTCGGGGGCGATCATACCGGCACGGGCGCCACCTTCAATACTCATATTGCAGATGGTCATGCGCTCTTCCATCGAGAGCGCCCGGATGGCCTCGCCCATGTACTCGAAGACGTAGCCGGTGCCGCCGCCCACGCCATACTTGGCGATCAGGGCCAGAATGATGTCCTTGGAGGTCACGCCTGCCTGCAACCGCCCATCCACACGCACCGCGCAGGTCTTCGGCTTGCGCTGCAAGAGGCACTGCGTGGCCAGCACGTGGCCCACCTCACTGGTGCCGATGCCGAAGGCCAGCGCCCCGAAGGCCCCGTGGGTGGAGGTGTGGCTATCCCCACACACAATCGTCATGCCGGGCTGAGTCACGCCCTGCTCCGGCCCGATCACATGCACGATGCCCTGATCCTCGGTGCCCAGATCGAAGAGCGGGATACCAAACTCGGCACAGTTGGTGCGCAGTTGATCAAGCTGCGCAATCGCCTGCGGATCGAGTACCGGGATGATCCCGTCGCTATTGCGCGGGGTGGTGGGGGTGCTGTGATCCATCGTCGCCATGGTGTGGTCGGGGCGGCGCACCTTGAGGCCACGCTGGCGCAACTCGGTAAAGGCTTGCGGCGAGGTGACCTCATGGATGAGGTGGAGGTCAATATACAGCACCGCCGGGGTAGCGTCGGTCTCTGGGCACACGAGGTGGGTTTCCCATACTTTCTCGAACAGGGTCTTGGGGCTGGTCATGTGGTTCTCCGTATTGGTTGTTTTGACGCAAAGGCATGTTAGCGCGAAGAAGTCCTGGGATGCGCCGCATGGCTTCGACAAGCTCAGCCAGCGGCGCGGTGGCTGAGCTTGTCGAAGCCCCGCGCCGCATAGTCGTTCGATTACGGAGGGCATCATCCTCGCTGGTACACCCTATCAACCGCAGAGGACACAGAGGTGCGCAGAGGGATGGGTTTTGCGCTACCTATGGTTCTTCCTCTGCGTTCCTCTGCGTCCTCTGCGGTCAAAAACCGAGGCGCAAGAGGACGCTTAACCGAACGCCAATGCGGCTGCACCGCCTCCGTAGAGACGCAACATATTGCGCGTAGAGACGCAACATATTGCGCGTAGAGACGCAACATATTGCGTCTCTAGCCACGCAACAACGGCAACTCCAGGCTATCCCAGAGCGCCTGATAACTAGCGGCAATGATATTGGGCGAGGCTCCGGTGGTACTCCAACGCTCATCGCCACGGGCACTCTCGATCAGAACACGGGGGGTGGCGGCAGTACCCAGGTGCGCATCAATAATACGCACCTTGAAGTCCACCAGGCGCACCTCGGCCAGTTGTGGGTAGTGGGGCAGCAACGCCTTGCGGATGGCGGCATCCAGCGCATCCACTGGCCCCTCACCTTCGGCGGCGGTGTGCATGAGTTCGTCACCCACCCGCACCTTGACGGTGGCGAGGGCGGTGATTTCATTGCTGCCACGCTTCTCCACCGTGACGGTGAAGTCGAGCAGTTCAAAGGGCGCTACATAATCGGCGGCGCTACGGCGTACCAGCATCTCGAAGCTCCCCTCGGCGGCCTCGAACTGGTAGCCCTTGCTCTCGCGCTCCTTGATCTGCTGGAGCACTTCGCGCTCGTGGCCATTCAGGTGTAACCCCAACTCTTCGGCACGCATGCGGATGTTGCCACGCCCGGAGAGTTCGCTGACCACGACCCGCTTCTGATTCCCAACCAGGGTCGGGTCAATATGCTGGTAGCTATGCTCCACCTTGGCAATCGCAGCCACATGGATGCCGCCCTTGTGCGCAAAGGCACTGCGCCCCACATAGGCCGCGTGGTCGTCGGGATTCAGGTTGGCAATCGCGGCCACATAGTACGAGAGTTCACTCAGGCGGGCGAGTTGGGCCGGGGTGATGCAGGTATAGCCGAGTTTGAGTTGCAGATTGGCAATCGTGGGGATGAGATCCATGTTGCCGCAGCGCTCGCCATAGCCGTTGATCGTGCCCTGCACCTGGGTCGCACCCTCTTGGACGGCGGCCATCGCATTGGCCACGGCCAGTGCGCCATCGTTGTGGGTATGAATGCCGATCTGGGTCGGAGCATCACCGATCTGCGCACGTACCACCCGTGTAATCGCAGCCACCTCGTGGGGTAACGAGCCGCCGTTGGTGTCGCACAGCACCAGCACATCGGCCCCGGCCTCGGTGGCGGTGCGCAACGTACTCAGCGCATAGTCGGCATCCAGTTTGTAGCCATCAAAGAAGTGCTCGGCATCATAGCAGACCTCTTTGCCCAGCGCTTTGAAGTAGGCTACACTCTCACCGATCATGGCCAGATTCTCGGCGCGGGTGGTTTCGAGCACCTGCTCGACATGCAGCACCGAGCTTTTGCCCACCAGCGTCACCACCGGGGTTTGCGCGGCGACAAGTGCCTGGATGTTAGCATCATCATCACACTGGCCCCCGGCACGGCGCGTACTGCCAAACGCGGCTACCCGCGCTTGGCGCAGCGGCGTCTCGCGGACACGCTGGAAATACTCGGCATCTTTGGGGTTCGAGCCGGGCCAGCCGCCCTCGATGTAGTGGATGCCCAACTCATCAAGCATCAACGTGATCTTGAGTTTATCCTCGACGGAAAGCGAAAGCCCCTCGCGCTGCGTTCCATCGCGGAGGGTGGTATCGTAGAGAAAGATCTGCACGCGAAGACTCCTTAGGACACACCGCCCTCATTGGCTCTGCCAACGCGGGTAACTCCCGAACACCTTGAACATGCCCGACTGCGCGGCAATCTGTTCGAGCGCCCGCGCTACATGCGGTTCGCTGCGGTGTCCGTTAATATCCACCAAGAAGATATACTTCCCCAACACTTCACGCGCTGGGCGTGATTCCAATTTGGTCATGTTAATCTGCTCAAGCGCCAGTGCTTGCAGAGCTTCAACCAGCGTTCCGGCGCGATCTTCGGTGAAGGCAAAGCAGAAACTGGTCTTATCATCGCCCGTGAGCGCAGCATCCTGGCGGCCCAAGCTGATAAAGCGGGTCACATTGCCCAGCGTATCGGCAATATCGCGGGCCAGAATGTGCGCACCAGTAATCTCAGCGGCGCGCAGGGTACTGATCGCTGCCGCCGGGCGCTCATCGGCCATGGCCTCGGCAGGCGCGGCACTGTTCGAGAGCGAGGCGATGGTCGCCACCCCCGGCAGACAACGCTCGACAAACTTGCGGCACTGCCCCAGACTCTGCGGATGGCCATAGAGTACCTTAATATCGGGCAGACGCAGCCCCTCACGCGCCACCAAGTATTGGCGAATGGGGATCACAATCTCGCCCGCAATCTGGAGTTGGGTCTCGTGGATGAGCAGATCGAGGGTAAAATTGACACTGCCCTCCAGCAGATTCTCAATCGGCAGCAACCCGCGATCTGCCGCCCCGGTTTCGATTGCGGTGACGACGGCGGGGATACTAGCCAGGGGTAAATAGCTGGCTTGCCCGCCGGTGTAGGCCATCGCCGCCTCTTCCGAGAAGGTGCCGGGCGGGCCGAGATAGGCTATTGTGTGCATAGTTTTGACCTTCGGTTGGGAGTTTGGGGTTGGCGGTGCCGCCGAATGGCCCTCACCCCCAACCCCTCTCCCGTGGGCTTCGCCCACAGGAGAGGGGGGCACATGGCTGGGGTATCCCGGAGCGTATCCCCCCCTCGCCTGTTCGCATAGCGAACGGGAGAGGGGGGCTAGGGGGGTGAGGGCCAATGAACCTACTCGCCGGTATACCCCGCCGCATACGCCGCCGCCTCGGCGGTAATCCGCGCCTGCCCGGCAGCCAACATCTTGTTGAGGGCGGCCATGTAGGCTTCCGCCGCTGCCAGCACCGAGTCGGTGTTGATGCCATAGCCGGAGAAGATCTGCTGCACCGAGCGCTTGCCGGTCAGGTTGATGCTGGTGGGATCATCCACTGCCCCGGCCTCTTCGCTCTGCTCGCGGATGCGCACCGTCACCTCGGCCACCGCGTCCAACCCCTCGGTGATCGCCTTGATCGAGAACTCGATCAGCTCGTTGGGACGGTTGATCATCTTGTTGATCGCCTGATAGATCGCATCCACCGGGCCAGTACCGAGCGCACTATCAATCTGCTCGCTCTCATCGGGGCCAACCAAGCGCACCGTGGCGGTGGGAATCATGCCCGTGCCCGCACTGTACTGCACGTGGGCCAGCTTATAGATCTGGGGCGTATGCTGGATCTCGCCAGAGATCAGCGCCTCAATATCGCGGTCATCCACGCGCTTCTTACGGTCGCAGAGATCCTTAAAGCGCGCAAAGACATGCTGGAAGGCTTCATCGTCCAACGCATAGCCCATCGCATCAACATGCTTGCGAAAGGCGTGACGACCCGAATGCTTGCCCAGAATGAGCGCATTGCCATCCAAGCCCACCGTCTCGGCACTCATGATCTCATAGGTCATACGGTTCTTCAGCACGCCATCCTGGTGAATACCCGACTCGTGGGCAAAGGCATTCGCGCCCACGATGGCCTTATTGGGCGGCACCGGCACGCCAATGAAGCTGCTCACCGTGCGCGATGCACGCGCCAACTCGCGGGTCACCACCTGGGTCTTCAGGCCGTAGAACTGCTCGCGGGTATGCAGCGCCATCACGACCTCTTCGAGCGAGGCATTCCCGGCGCGTTCCCCGATGCCGTTGATCGTACACTCGATCTGGCGCGCCCCGGCATGCACCCCGGCCAGTGAGTTGGCTACCGCCACCCCCAGATCGTCGTGGCAGTGGGTCGAGATGATCACCTGATCACCACCGGGGACGTTCTGACGAATCGCGGCGATCAGATCGCCATACTCCTGGGGTGTTGAATAGCCAACCGTATCAGGAATATTGAGCGTCGTAGCGCCACATTCAATCGCAATCTTTAATGCCTGGAAGAGATACTCATGATCAGATCGGGTAGCATCCATCGGTGAAAACTCAACATCATCACAGAGGGAACGCGCATAGCTGACCATTTCGCCGATCAATTCGAGCGCCTCACCACGACTCTTGCGGAACTGGTGATCCAAATGAATATCCGAGGTGGACATGAAGGTATGGATACGCTTATGTGTCGCTGGTTGAATGGCCGTCCACGCCTTATCAATATCGTCCTTGTTGGCACGCGCCAAGGCCGCAATCGTGGGGCCATCGGGGGTACCCACCTCACGAGCGATCTCATGCACCGCCGCCCAGTCACCAGGGGAAGCCGCCGGGAACCCAGCCTCAATAATATCCACCCGCATACGCGCAAGTTGGCGGGCAACCTCCAGCTTCTCCTCCAGGGTCATCGTGCAGCCAGGGGCCTGTTCACCATCGCGCAGGGTCGTATCGAAAATCCGTACATGATCGACATCCATTGCAGTATCCCTCCTGTGGAAAAGAAGCGCCGCAGCGCGACATTCGCACTGCGGCGCTTCTTTTTACGCTCCGCCTTCGCCCGGCTTTACCTCACGCGGCCCAACAAAGGGCATCATCCGCCGCAACTGCACCCCGATCTGCTCAATCGGGTGATCAACATCGGCCTTGCGCATCGCATTGAAGCGTGCCCGCCCGGTGTGGTTCTCCTCGATCCAATCCTCGGCAAACGCGCCACTCTGGATCTCGCTCAGGATCTGGCGCATCGCGTTGCGGGTCTCGTTGGTGATGATGCGCGGCCCGGCCACATAGTCGCCCCACTCAGCCGTGTCGCTGACCGAGTAGCGCATGTAGTTCAGACCACCCTGGTAGAAGAGATCCACGATCAGCTTCAGTTCGTGCATACACTCGAAGTAGGCCACTTCGGGCTGATACCCGGCCTCGATCAGCGTCTCGAAGGCGGTCTTCACCAGCGAGCTGACGCCGCCACACAACACCACCTGCTCACCGAACAGGTCGGTCTCGGTCTCTTCGGCGAAGGTGGTCAGCAACACACCGGCACGGGTGCTGCCGATACCCTTGGCGTAGGCCAGCGCATCCTGCAACGCGCCGCCGGTGGCATCCTGCTGCACCGCGACCAGTGCCGGCACGCCGCCGCCCTGGGTGTAGACCTCGCGCACGCGGTGGCCGGGCGACTTGGGGGCGACCATGCTGACATCAATGCCCGCCGGGGGCGCGATCTGGCCGAAGCGGATGTTGAAGCCGTGGGCGAACATCAGGGTCTTCCCCGGCTCCATGTGCGGAGCGATATGCTCGCGGTAGATCTCGGCCTGCACGGTATCCGGGGTCAGGATCATCACCATCTGGGCCTCTTTGGCCGCATCGGCAACGCTCATCGGCTTCAAACCGGCCTCTTCTACCTTGCTCCAGCTCTTCGAGCCGGGGTAGAGGCCCACCCGCACATCCAGGCCACTATCGGCGAGGTTGCGCGCATGGGCATGGCCCTGGCTGCCAAACCCGATGATCGCAATCGGCTTCCCCTTCAACCGCTCAAGATCTGCCTGCTTGTCGTAAAAAAGCTCCGCCATGATGTCTCGTTCCTCCACAAATAAAGGTTGTAGGGGCGCTACTTCGCCCCTTCGCGGGGTGTGGGGGCCTGTGGCCCCCACGAAAAAATTCTTGTTTTGGTGGTGCGATTGGCTGCAAAGCGGCCAACCGCACCACCAAAACCATAGGTTTGGGGCGTAGCCCCAAGCGGAAGTCGCCTGCGACGCTACTATATCAGATTACGCCGCCGACTCGATATACTCCCCGGCATTGTGCCCGCGTGAGCCGCGCACCATCGCGATCCGTCCGGTGCGCATCATCTCCTTGATCCCGTAGGGGCGCACCACCTCCAAGAAGTTCTCCACCTTGGAGGGGGTGCCGGTCATCTCGATGATCAGCGTGGTCGTCCCCACATCCACCACCTTGGCCTCGAAGACCCCGCACATCGAGATGATCTCGTGGCGCACCGAGGCCGGGGCATGCAACTTCACCACCGCCATCTCACGCTCCACCGTCGGGTCGAAGGTCACGTCACTCACCTTAATGACCTCGATCAGCCGGTAGAGTTGCTTGGTGACCTGTTCGACATCCTCGGACTCTACCACGATTGTGAGGCGGCTCACGCTGGGTTGTTCGCTGTGTCCAACCGCCAGACTCTCGATATTGTAGCCGCGCCGCCGCACTAACCCCACCACCCGGCTCAACACACCGGGGCGATCTTGCACCAGGGCCACAATGGTATGCTTCTGCATTGGAGATTGTACTTTCTTCTTTAAGACAATATTCGTAGGTACTTGACACTGCACCGCCGGATGGCCCTCACCCCCAACCCCTCTCCCGTGGGCTTCGCCCACAGGAGAGGGGGGTACATTGCTGCGGTATCCCGGAGTGTATCCCCCCCTCGCCTGTTCGCGCAGCGAACGGGAGAGGGGGGCTAGGGGGGTGAGGGCCAATAGGGACACCCCTACATATCTGCCTCGGTCGTCAGCATCTCACCGATGGACTTGTTCTGCGGCACCATCGGGAAGACGTTGACCTCACGCTCGACGCGGAAGTCAATCAGCACCGGGCCGTTGGTGTTGTTAGCCTCTTCAATCGCGGCGCGCACATCCTCGCTGCGCTCCACGCGGATGCCCTTCCAGCCGTAGGCTTCGGCCAGTTTGACAAAGTCGGGGCCACTCAGCGGGGTGCCGCTGTAGCGCTTGTTCTCGAAGAGTTCCTGCCACTGACGCACCATACCCAGGTAGCCGTTGTTGATCACCGCCACCTTGATGTTGGTGATCCCCTCCTGCATGATCGTTGCCATCTCCTGGTTGGTCATCTGGAAGCCGCCATCACCACAGATCGCCCAGATGATGCTGTCCGGGTTGGCCACTGCCACACCGAGCGCGGCCGGGACGGCGAAGCCCATGGTGGCTGCGCCACCAGAGGTGATCAGGGTGCGCGGGCCGTGGTTGTAGTCGAGGAGTTGCGCAGCCCACATCTGGTGCTGGCCCACATCGGTGACGACGTGGTAGTTGCCGTGGAGGTTGAGCATCTCGCTGATGCCTGCGTAGACATCGTGGGGCGGCAGCGCCATGTTCTCGGTCTTGGCGCGGTTGACGTACTGTTGCTTGCCCTGGTGCTGATCCTGCATGTCGCGGATGTGCTCCATCCAGTCTGAGGCGTTGCTATGCAGCGCGGCCAACTCTTCCTGGGCGGGCATATCCTCCAGCAGCGCCTTGAGCACATTGCGCGCATCGCCCACAATCGGCACCGCCACCTTGACGTTCTTGCCAATCTCGGAGGGGTCAATATCCACATGGATGACCTTGGCATTGGGCGCGAAGGTGCTGGCCTTGCCGGTCACGCGGTCATCAAAGCGTGCCCCAATGTTGAAGAGCACATCACAATCCTGGATGGCGCGGTTGGCATGTACCCAGCCGTGCATCCCCGGCATGCCGATGTTGAGCGGATGGCTTTCGGGCAGTGCGCCAATCCCGTGCAGCGTGGTCAGCACCGGGATGCCCAGGCGCTCGGCAAAGGCACGCAACTCATCGCTGGCCCCAGCCTGAATGATCCCATTGCCGACAATGATCAGCGGCTTCTTCGCATGGGCCAGCATGCGCAGCGCCTCGCGGATCTGCTTGCGGTTGCCATGGTAGTTGGGCTTGTAGCCGGGCAGGTTGAGCTTGACATCCCAGTTGGGAACGATGCTCTTCTGCATGGCATCCTTGGTGATGTCAATCAGAACCGGCCCCGGCCGCCCGGTGGTGGCAATATGAATTGCCTCCTTGAAGACATACGGCAGTTCCTCGGCGCGCTTGACCAAGTAGTTGTGCTTGGTGATCGGCATGGTGATGCCGGTAATATCGGTCTCCTGGAAGGCATCCTTACCCAACACCAGGCTGCCAACCTGACCACAGATCGCCAGCAGCGGGGTGCTGTCCATCATCGCGTCAGCAATCGGGGTAACGAGGTTCGTCACACCCGGCCCGGAGGTACCAATACAGACCCCGATGCGCCCGGTGGAGCGTGCGTAGCCCTCGGCGGCGTGGCCCGCACCCTGCTCGTGACGACACAGAACGTGGCGCAACTTCTCGCGGTACTCCCACATTGCGTGGTAGAAGGGCATGATCGCCCCCCCCGGAATACCGAACATGACCTCAACATTCTCGCGGATGAGCGCCTCACACATGATCTGGGCGCCTGTACGTGTCTCTGACATAGTCTCTACTCCTGATGCTTGCAGTAGTGGTGCGTGCGGCTACGCCGCGCGCACCAGATGTCTTTATTCTAAAACTGCGCCCTTGCTCGCATTGGTCACCATTCGGGTATAGCGCGCCAACCAACCCCGGCGATACTTGGCCGCTGGGGGCGTCCAGGCCGCGTGGCGTGCCGCCATCTCATCCTCACTCACATCCACACTGAGGGTGCGTGCCCCCAGGTCAATTGTTACCATATCACCGTCAGTAACGAGGCCAATCGGGCCGCCCTCGGCAGCCTCCGGGCTGACGTGGCCAATGCAGAGGCCGCGTGTGCCCCCCGAAAAGCGCCCGTCGGTGATCAGGGCGGTGGTGCTAGCCAGTTCGGGAATGCCCTTGACCATACTGGTCAGCGCGAGCATTTCGCGCATGCCAGGGCCGCCACGCGGGCCTTCGTAGCGCACGATGATCACGTCGCCCGGTCTGATCTGGCCATTGATGACCGCATTGGTGGCCGCCTCTTCGCTATCGAAGCAGCGCGCCGGGCCGTGGAAGTGCATCTCGTGCTGCTCGACCGCACCCACCTTGATGATGCTGCCTTCGGGAGCGAAGTTCCCAAAGAGGGCACTCAACGCCCCGCGCTCGGTGTGCGGGTTCGTGACCGGGCGGATGCACTCCGGATTGAGCACCATTGCGCCCTCCAGGCTCTCACCCAGCGTGCCGCCCATCACCGTCAGCGCATCCAACTTCAGCGCCCCCGGCTTGGTGGCCAACTCGGCCAGGATCGCCGGTACTCCGCCCGCCGCATGCACATCCTGAATATGCCACTGGCGCGTACCATCCCATGCCGGGCTGACCTTAGCCAAGTGCGGAACCCGATCCGAAACCTCGTTAAAGCGCGCCACCGGGTAGTCCAGATCGGCCTCACGAGCCAGCGCCAGCACATGCAGCACCGTGTTGGTCGAACCGCCCATGGCCACATCGAGCGCCATGGCATTATCAATCGCATCGGCGGTGACAATATCGCGGAAGCGCAAATTGCGCTCCACCAGGGTCATGATCTGGGTAGCGGCGCGGCGGGCCAGATCGCGGCGCTCCGGGGCAATCGCCAGGATCGTGCCATTGCCGGGAAGCGCGATGCCCAGCGCTTCGCAGAGGCAGTTCATGGAGTTGGCGGTGAACATGCCGGAGCAGGAGCCACAGGTGGGGCAGGCAATCTGCTCTAGTTTGAGCAGTTCCTCGTCGCTGATCTTGCCCGAAGCGCGCTTCCCGACCGCCTCAAAGACCGTGATCAGGTCGGACTTATTGCCCGCCTCATCCATACCGGCGGCCATCGGGCCGCCGGAGACAAAAATGGTTGGGATATTGACGCGGGCCGCGCCCATCAGCATACCGGGCACGATCTTATCACAGTTGGGGATACAGACCATGCCATCGAAGCAGTGGGCCGCAACCACCGTCTCGACACAATCAGCGATCAACTCACGGGAAGGCAACGAGAAACGCATCCCCTCGTGGCCCATGGCGATGCCATCGTCTACACCAATCGTATTGAACTCAAAAGGAACACCACCAGCAGCGCGGATGGCCTCTTTGACGATCCGCCCGAACTCCTGCAAATGGGAATGCCCAGGGATCACATCAATATAGGAGTTACAGACCGCAATAAACGGCTTACCAAAATCAGCCTCATCAAGGATCTGGCCGGTCGCCCGCAAGAGACTGCGGTGGGGGGCGCGTTCAAACCCGCGCTTGATCGTATCTGATCGCATAGCTACGTACTCTCACTCCATGACGCAATGCGAGACCAAGCGGAACAACCGGCTGGTTGCCCGCGCCGCCACCGTGGCGGTCTTATCCCTACGAGAGGCGGTGCTGATTCATCCCCACGGCGATGTGGGTATCCCTGAGGTGCGGCGTTGGTCAGGGTGATGATGACGAAAAAAACCCCCCGCGTTTCCGTGGGAGGTTCAGACTTAGTGCTGTACCGGGTTGCTAGGCTTCCCCCCCCAAACGGTTATCGCTCCACCCAATAAGGAGGAGTACGAGACCACCAATGAGGAGAATATTACCAAATGCTGCGCCCATAAACTGTGCAACCCTTACAATTGACGAACATAGCGAGGATACCATAGGCATTCGGAAACGTCAAGCGCGACAAAAGTCAAAATATCACACCCCGAAACACAAACAGACGCCACGCATAGAGCGTGGCGTCTATCCTTGTGGTGGAGCCAAGGGGGTTCGAACCCCTGACCTCGACACTGCCAGTGTCGCGCTCTCCCAACTGAGCTATGGCCCCATGAAATGTACGTTTGGTGGAGGTGAGGGGGCTCGAACCCCTGACCTCGACAGTGCGATTGTCGCGCTCTCCCAGCTGAGCTACACCCCCGCACGCACTCGCGGAGTATAGCATGAGGTGGTCATTGTGTCAAATTTGAAATACCTTGTAACTATTCCACACTTGGGGTAAAAGAAATCTCGTATTGACGCAAAGGCGCAAGGACGCAAAGGTTTTGTTGCAGGCTTTGCGCCTCTGCGTCTTTGCGTCAAAAACTGGAAGCTAGGAGAAGTGTGAACAGTTACCCGCAGACGGCCTTTTGCACACAACCGCATGAGGCTGGTATACTTGCAGCGTATTAGACGCTTCACGCCGAGGTGGCCCCTCGGTTCTATTTAGGTAACCATGTCGGATCAGAACCATATTCGCACCTTTTCGATCATCGCCCATGTCGATCATGGCAAAACGACGCTTTCGGATCGGCTGCTCGAAGTAACCAAAACGATTAGTGCCCGCCAAAGCCGTGAGCAGTTGCTCGACGGTATGGATTTGGAGCGCGAGAAGGGGATCACGATCAAGGCTAAGGCGGTGCGTATGGAGTATGTGGCCCAGGATGGCCAGCGCTACCAACTGAACCTGATTGATACTCCCGGCCATGTTGATTTTGGCTATGAGGTATCGCGGGCGCTGGCCGCCTGCGAGGGTGCGCTGCTGGTGATTGATGCCGCTCAGGGCATTGAGGCCCAAACCTTGGCGAATGTCTACCTCGCAGTTGAACATGACCTGACGATTATTCCGGTGGTCAACAAGATTGATCTACCCGGTGCGCATCCCGAAGAGGTGGCCGGTGAGGTCGAGTCGGTGATCGGGATTCCCGCCGAAGAGGTGATCATGGCCTCGGCGAAGGAGGGCATCGGGATTGCGGAGATCCTGGAGGCGATTGTGCAGCGCATCCCGCCGCCGCGTGGCCAGCGCAACCAGCCCGCCCGCGCCCTGATCTTCGACTCGCACTATGACGCCTATAAGGGTGTGATCGCCTATGTGCGTGTGGTGGATGGAGCCTTCCCTACCGGCTCGGTCGTGCGCTTTATTGGCACCGGCGCGAGTGCGAGCACGCTTGAGTTGGGTATCTTCCGCCCCGGTATGACCCCGCTCAACGAACTGGTCGCCGGGGAGGTGGGCTATATCGCCACCGGCCTTAAGACGGTTGAGGAGTGTCAGGTGGGGGATACGATCACCCTCGCCGATAATCCGGCTGAGTCGCCGCTACCCGGCTATCGCCCGGCGAAGCCGATGGTCTTCGCTGGACTCTATCCGGTGGATAGTAATGCCTACCCGGAGCTGCGCGAGGCGCTTGAGAAACTCAAGATGAATGACGCGGCGCTCTCCTTCCAGCCGGAGAGTAGTAACGCGCTCGGCTTCGGCTTCCGCTGTGGCTTCTTGGGCTTGTTGCACATGGAGATTGTGCGCGAACGCCTGGAGCGTGAATATAACCTCGATCTGCTCATTACCGCGCCGAGTGTGGAGTACCAAGTGCTGCTCACCGATGGTGAGATTCTTGCGGTGGATAATCCTTCCGATATGCCCGACTTGAGTAAGTTGGGTAGCATCGAAGAGCCGATTGTGCAGATCAATATTATCTCGCCAACACGCTATATCGGCACAATTATGGATCTGGTGACGACCAAGCGCGGTAGTTTTGATGCGATGGATTACCTCGATCCGACCCGTGTGCAGTTGAAGTATAAGATGCCACTGGCCGAGATCGTGATTGACTTCTATGACCAACTGAAGAGCCGGACTCAGGGGTACGCCTCGCTCGACTACCATCTGGCGGGCTACCAGGAGGCCGATCTGGTCAAACTCGACATCCTTGTCAACCAGCAGCCGGTAGACGCCCTCTCGCTGATCGTTCACCGCGACTTCGCCTACAACCAGGGGCGCACCTTGGTCGAGCGACTACGCAAGCTCATCCCGCGCCAGATGTTTGAAGTGCCCATCCAGGCCGCGATTGGCGCGAAGATCGTCGCCCGTGAGACGGTGCGAGCGATGCGCAAGGATGTCTTGGCCAAGTGTTATGGGGGCGACATCAGCCGTAAGCGCAAACTGCTCGAAAAGCAGAAAGAGGGCAAGAAGCGCATGAAGATGGTTGGGAATGTCGAGATCCCCCAAGAGGCGTTCATGGCGATCCTCTCGCTCAACGAGACGAGCTACGATGATGATTAGTGTGGAGGTGTGTGTGAAGCACTATGTTGGCGGGCTGTTAGCCCTGATTCTGCTACTGGCGTTGGGGGCGTGTCAGAGTACAACCAACGGTGCCACTCTTCAGGTGAGTGCCACCAATCCCCAGATCCTGCGGGTTGGACCAGATACCTATACCCTCAACGACTTCGCCCAACGCATGGAGACCGACATTGGTCCGGCGATTGCGAACATGATGTTGACTGGCCAGACTCGTGAGCAGATCGAGGCGTTGGCGAATGAGCAGAATGCGCGGGCGGGGATCTTTGATTCGATGGTGCAGGAGTTGTTGCTCATGCAGTATGCCCGTGGCCATGGGATTGGGATTGATCCCGCGCAGGTGGATGCGAGTTTCTTCAGTATGACCAGCCCCTTCGATCCCCAAAATCCCTTTGCCAATCCATCGGCAGATCGGCTCATGCAGGCCCAACAACAGTTGACGCTGGAGGTACTGGCACGCAACACCCGCGCTGATATGTTCCACGCCCGGATCATGATGCTGACGAGTGAAGCCGATGCGAATCAGATCCTTGCCGATCTGCAAGCCGGGGCTGATTTTGCCACTCTAGCCAAAGATCGCTCGAAGGATCTGGAGACTGCGCCTAAGGGTGGCGATATGGGCTGGGAGCCGCTTGGTAATCTGCCACCTGAGCTGGATGGGGCGGGGTTCACACTGGAACTGAACACCCCCACCAAGATCCAGGTTGGTGAGTCGTGGTATGTCTTTGAGGTCTTGGAGCGCCAAGCTGGCCCCAACCTTGAGGATAAGCGCGCCTTTGAGAACTTCAACCAACTCCAACAGAGTATGGGTGCGCAGCAATTCTATGCCGAGACCTTCATCCCCTGGTATGATCAGTTGCGTGCCGCCGCTGAGGCGAGTGGCGATCTGGAGATTGCCGACGGCTTTGATCCGAATAGTGTGCCGCTGCCGTTCCCAGAGTAGAGACGGCCCGGTGGGCCGTCTGGGGTTCCCCACCGTAGAGACGGCCCGGTGGGCCGTATGGTTGCGCTGCCCCCCCAAACCCCAGTTTTTGTTGTGTATTGGCGGCTTCGCCGCCAATACACAACAAAATAAAGATTTTCGGGGGCGGAAAGCCGCCCCCAAAACCCCAGCGGAGCTTCTTCCATGCACGCTTCTCTGCTGAATGCCTGTATGGCGGCGCTTGATCTCGCGCCGACGAGCAGCATTCAACTCCACCATGTGCCGACGCTGCTCGCCCAAACCACCCACCTCCCCGATCAGGGGGGGCCAGATGCGTCGGTACGTTCGTGGGCCGAAACCAATGGTCATGATCGCTACCTCGCGCCGCCCAGCCCCTTCCCACTTCACGTCACGACCCCGGCAATCCTCTGGGGGCTGGAGGCGAACCTGCTGCCTGCGCTGCATAGTCTGTTGGCGTGGCGTTACCCCGCTGATCACCCGCTCACCCTGCTCAGCCACGATCCATCCGGTCGGGTAGCGCTTCAGAGTCGGGTGACGCTCGCGAGCCTCGTGGACGGAGCTGATCTGCTCTACCTGCCAAGTGTGCCGATCCAGCAGAACGAGCGTGACATTGAGGGGCTAACCTGGGTGGTGGCGCGGCTCTTGGGGCCGGGCGGCTGCCCGTGGGATGTTCGTCAGAGCCACCAATCGTTGCGCGGGGCGCTGCTCGAAGAGGCCCACGAGGTGTTGGAGGCGCTCGATGCCGGAGATATGGCAGGGTTGAGTGAGGAGTTGGGCGATCTGCTGCTCAACATTCTGGTGCATAGCGAGATGGCGCGCCAGCATGGCACCTTCAGTCTGCCTGAGGTGGTGGCGCAGGTGACGCGCAAGATCATCGGGCGCCACCCGCACGTCTTTGGCACGCAGGCGGCGGCACATGAGGGGCTGATCCATCAGCGCTGGGAGCAGATCAAGGCGGCTGAGTTAGCCGCTAAGGGCCGCGAGCGTTCCAGTGCCTTGGATGGAGTGCCCAAGAGTATGCCCGCGTTGGCAACGGCGCAGAAGTTGGGCAAAAAAGCGGCGCGTACCGGGTTTGCCTGGTTTGATGTGGCGAGTGCCTGGGCTAAGTTGCAAGAAGAACTGGACGAACTGAAGGCAGCGATGCAGAGTGGGCATACCGCGCATGTGGCGGAGGAGATCGGCGATCTGCTCTTTATCACCGCCCGCCTCGCAACCTACTTGGAGGTAGATGCTGAGGCTGCGCTGCGCAACACCAACCAGAAATTCCGGCGGCGCTTTAGCTTTATCGAGTCCCATGCGGCGACCCAAAGGCGCACCCTGAGCGACATGAGCTTGGAGGAGATGATCGCCTGCTGGAACCAGGCCAAGATGCAGGAGCGCGTCTGATGCCAGCACCGATCCCGATCTACCTGGGCGATGTGGTTCAGATGCGCAAGAGTCATCCATGCGGCGGGGATACCTGGCGGGTGGTACGAGTGGGGGCGGAGATCGGTATCCGTTGCCTCACTTGCGAGCGTAAAGTCTTTCTCTCGCGGGCTGAGTTTGAACGCCGCATCCGCCAGTTTGTGGAGCGTGGAGCCTCGTAGGGGCGAAGCATCGCCCGCCAACATGGGTAGGGTTTACCCGGCCATCTGGTGGGCGATGCTTCGCCCCTACTTTGACGTGCCATACAGCGGGGGGTATAATCGCAACAGTACACACCCAGTCATCCACGTAGGTGTGTAGGATTCTCTATCGCTTGTTTGCGAACATGCTAGGATTCATCTCCTGAATCCTAGGTGTAACAGGTGCCACGCACCATGTCACTCAAAACCCTTCAGGGGAAGATTCTTGCCTCGCTCATGCTTGGCTTGGCAGTCGTGATTGTGATCGGCTTGGCCAGCGATCTGCGTGAGGTCGGGCAGGATCTCGGTGCGTTCCAGTGGGCACTGATCGCCCCCATCCTCGGCTTTACCCTGCTCAACTATCTCCTGCGTGGCCTGAAGTGGGATTACTACCTGCGCCGCTTGGGCTTGGGCGAGGGGGTGAGTTACTTCGATAGCGGCCTGATCTTCACCGCTGGCATGGTCATGGCGGTGACGCCGGGGAAACTCGGCGAGGTCTTTAAGTCCTACCTGCTACGCCGCATCAACCGCACCCCCGTGAGTGTCTCGGCCCCGATTGTGCTGGCCGAACGGCTGACCGATGGCTTGGCCATGCTGCTCCTTATGGCACTGGGGTTGACGCTCTACCCACCGGCACGTATGCTCTTCATTGCCTTACTCCTCGCCACCTTCATGGGCATTCTGATCATCCAGAACCGGCGGCTCTCGCTCCTGATCCTCGATTTCATTGCCCAACTGCCACTTGGCAATCGCATTGCCCCCAAACTCCACCAGATCTATGATAGCACCGCGCAACTGCTCGACTGGCGCATCCTGATTGTCTCCACGCTGATCAGTGTGGTCTCGTGGGGTTTCGAGTGTCTCGCCTTCTACTATGTCCTCGTGGGACTAGGCGTAACTGGCACCCCGCTGCTGCTGCTCCAGGCCACCTTCATTTTTGCCGCCAGCACGCTCTTCGGTCTGGTCTCGTTCCTGCCGGGCGGCTTAGGAGCCTCCGAGGTGAGTAGTGTGGGTCTGTTGGTGGCGCTAGTGGGCCAGAGCGCCAGTGGGGCCACGAGTGCGACGATCATTATTCGCTTCTGCACGCTCTGGTTTGGGGTCTTGCTGGGGGTGATCGCGCTCACCTGGTTTAGTCGTCGCTATGCGGAACGCAGTGATGAGGGTGAACAGCAAACCGTAGAAGGTAGCGCGGTTCTTTAGGGAAACAGGATTTCTTCGACTTGCTCAGGAGGAGCTATGGCCTCGATCTTCACGCGCATCGTCAATGGAGAGATACCGGCGGCTAAGGTGTACGAGGATGACCTGACCCTGGCCTTCCTCGATGTCAATCCGGCTACTCGTGGCCATACACTGGTGATCTGTAAGCAGGAGGTGCCGACGCTGCTCGATCTGCCACCCGAACTGGTGACGGCACTTGCCCAGACGGTTCAGCGGGTGGCGCAGGCCATTATGGCCGCGCTTAACCCAGACGGATTGAATGTGTTGCAGAACAACGGATCGGCGGCGGGGCAGGTCGTACACCACTACCATGTGCATCTCATCCCACGCTGGGAAGGCGATAACGCCGTGCGCCACTGGCGACCAGGGAGTAGCACGCCGGATGAACTGCGCGAGGTGGCAGCGGTGATTAGTATGCAACTGGGTGAGGGAGGTGCCGGATGAAGTGGCCCAAACCGCGTAGTAGTTATGTGGCGGAGAACCGCAATCCATTAGCACGCCCCGATGATGCCAGTGCAGGTTCGGGGCCAAGTACGAGTGGGCCAGCGGGGCCAAAGAATCGCCCACGCATCACCATGAGTGGCTCGATCCTGAAGTGGATCATTGGTATTCTGGGCTTCCTGGCGATCTTTCTGCTGCTGCTAATGATCTGGTCTACCTTCTTCGCCCGCCCGCAGCAGGCCAGTACGCCCAATCAGGGGCCGTTGTTGGGTAGCCCGCCAACGGTGGTGAGTGAGCCGCTGGTACTCGGTGATAACCCGCTGAGTATGGGCGAGGGGGTGCAGACCAGCGTCCCGGTGGTGAGTGGGCCAACGGGTGGCCCGCCCATGCCTGCCGACTTTGCCGCGTTCTACAGTGCCAATGGCGGGATTGATGTCCTGGGCAACCCGATCAGTGAGGTGATCGTGGTGAATGGACGCGAGATCCAGTGGTTTGAGCGTGCTCGCTTGGAGCGCTGGCCGGAGTATGCCGGTAGCCCCTACGAGATCCAGTTGGGGCGCTTGGGCGCGGAATATACATCTGGACGTACATTTGCCAACCAGCAGTTCTTTGTTAGCCGTCCCGATCTGCGCTTCTTTGCTGAGACCAGCCACTCGCTTGGCGGAGCCTTCCTCACCTTCTGGGAGGCCAACGGCGGGGTCAAGATCTTTGGCTTGCCGATTAGTGAGGAGTTTGACGAACTGCTCCCCAATGGAAAGACCTACCGCGTGCAGTATTTTGAACGCGCACGCCTAGAACTTCACCTCGATGCCGCCGGAACGCCCTACGCAGTGCAGGTTGGTCTGTTGGGAAGCGCCCTCTACCAGAACGAGAGTCGCCCGACGACCATCCAGCCAGTCCCGACTCGCGTACCATTACCGTAGCGTGTTGGTGGGGGATGCCTAAGATGGACGATGCGCAACTCTTCATTATGGCGGCTCAGCATGCGGGCTTTGGAGCCGAGGCCGCAGCCGCAACGCTGGCATGGGCACGCGGCTTCCTAGGGGATTCGGGCCAGCCGGGGCAGCGCCTGTATATTTTCCGTAGTGCCAGCCATGGCACTGGCACGGGTGAACTCTCTGCGGCCTCGCCCCCCGCTCGGCCACGCATGCTGCTGGCCTTTCGTAATGCGGACACCGCGTTGAGCTTTGCGCAGAAGGCCGGGTTGGGACTCGCACCACGGCTGGCGAGTATGGGCATCGGACATCTGTTGGCGGCGCTCATCCAGCGTCCCTCGATTACCACGCTGATTGTCGCTGATGATGACGATGCGCCATTGCGCGCTGGTCTCCCGGTTGGTGTTCGTATCGAGCGCAGCGCCTTGCTCGATCAATTGCAGATTGCAGATTGCAGGTTGTAGTTTACGATCATTTGGAGAGTATCATGGGAAGCCGTTTCGACGAACTGCGCATCTTCACTGGCAACGGTAATAACGCTCTGGCTCAGGCGATCTGTGATCGGGTCGGTGTCCCCTTGGGTGATGCAACGATTGTCAAGTTCAGTAACGAGAATATCTTCATTAAGCTGAACGAGAGTGTGCGCGAGAAGGATGTCTTTGTCGTGCAGTCGCTCTCGACACCCAACCTGAGCGACCGGATCATGGAGTTGCTGATCATGCTGGATGCGTGCAAGCGTGCTTCAGCGGGGCGCATCACGGCGGTGATTCCCTACTATGCCTACGGGCGTACCGATAAGCGCGATCAGCCGCGTGTGCCGATTACGGCGCGGTTGTTGGCGGATATGATCCAGGCGGCGGGTGCCCATCAGGTGCTCACGATTGACCTGCACGCCGGGCAGATCCAGGGCTTCTTCAATATTCCCACCGATGAACTGACGGCGATGAACTTGCTGGTGCGCTACTTCGCTGATAAGAATTGGGATGATGCGATTGTGGTCTCGCCTGATGTGGGGTTTGCCAAGCGCGGGCGCAACTTTGCTGAGGCGTTAGGTGCGCCACTGGCGATTGCTGAGAAGCGGCGCGTGCAGCATTTCGGGCGTACCGATGGCGGCAACCTGACTTCGCCGGAGATCCTCAACCTGATCGGTGATGTGGCCGGGAAGCGCTGCATCCTCGTGGATGATGAGATCGCCACCGGTGGCTCGATGCTGGAAGTAATCGAGTTGCTGGAGCGCGAAGGGGCACGCGAGATTTATGCCAGTTGTGTCCACGCGGTCTTTGCGGGTAAGGCGGTCGAGCGGCTGCGTAAGAGTTCGCTCAAGGAGTTAGTAACCACCGATACCCTGCCGCTGCCGCCGGAGAAGCGCTGGCCGCAACTGACGGTGCTGAGTGTCAGCCACTTGGTGGCCGAGGTGATTCAGCGCATCCATAGCGGGGTCTCGGTGGATACGATCTTTCAGCAACGCAACCACCCGGCGTTGATGTAGCGTAGAGACGCAAGATATTGCGTCTCTACGCTACATGCGTCTCTACGCCCCGATTATAATTTAATCGCCCCCCTGGCCTTGAGCAAGGCGCGTTTGGTGTAGACCTGCACCATGGCCCGCCGATACTCCTCGCTGGCATGAATATCACCGAGGATCTCCATCTCCTGCCCGGCAAGTGCGGCGGCATTGGCGATGGCCGCGTCCGAGGCGTCGGTGCCGAGCAGCGCCTGTTCGCAGGCGATCTGGCGGGTGGGCATCGGGCCAGCCCCGGTGATCGCGACGCGGCAGGCGCTCACCTTGCCGTCTGTTAGTTTGAGGTAGGCGGCCGCGCCCACAATCGGGTAGCGGCTGGCAGGATGGGGGAACTTGGTGTAGGCCGCGCCCTCGTCCGCACCGAGGCGTGGGCAGATGATCGCGGTGATCAACTCCTCTGGCTCTAGCGCCGTGGTGAGCATGTCCACGAAGAAGTCGGCGGCGGAGATAGTGCGGCTGCCGTTTGGCCCCTGGGTACGGATCTGGGCGTCGAGCACCAACACCACCGCCGTGATGTCCGCCGCTGGATCGGCGTGGGCCAACGAGCCGCCCAGGGTGCCCCGGTTGCGCACCTGGATGTCGCCGATCTTGGCCACCGCCTGCGGCAATACCGGGCAGACCTGCTTTAGTTCGGGGTGATGCTCGATCATCTGCCAGGTGGTGCCTGCGCCGATGTTGATCGTGCCGTTGACCACAATGCCGCGTAGTTCGGCGATGCGGGTGATGTCAATCAGGATGCTGGGGGCAGAAAGGCGCAACTTCATCGCCGGGATGAGCGAGTGGCCCCCGGCGAGAATCTTCGCATCCTCACCATACTCCTGCAACAAGGTGATCGCCTCGTCCACACTGGTGGGGGCGAGATATTCAAAGGGGCTGGGGATCATACAGGCTCCTTGTGGATCGCGTGCCAGACCCGCTCTGGGGTGGCGGGCATCTGCATGTGCTTGACCCCCAAGGGGGCCAGGGCGTCAATGATCGCGTTCATTACGCACTGCGCCGCGCCAATCGTGCCCGCCTCACCAGCCCCCTTCACCCCCATGGGGTTGACCGGGCTGGGGGTGAAGGTGTGGGCAGTCTCGATGTGCGGGGCCATCGCAGCAGTGGGGATGGCGTAGTCCAATAGGGTGCCGGTGAGCAACTGGCCATTGGCATCGTAGATGGCCTGCTCGTAGAGTGCCTGGGCGATGCCCTGCACAATCCCGCCATGGATCTGGCCCTCGACCACCAACGGGTTGATCAGGTTGCCACAGTCGTCCACGGCGATGTAGCGTTGCAGATCCACATGGCCGGTTTCGGGATCTACTTCAACCATGCTGATATGCGTACCGAAGGGGAAGGTACAGTTGGGCGGGTCGTAGTAACTGGTCTCGTCGAGAAATGGCTCCATGCCTGCGGGCAGGCTGTAGGCCACACTCGCCTGCAACGCAATCTCGGCCAGGGTCTTGGCCTGCGCAGGCGCACCGCGCACAAAGGCTTTGCCGTCAGTAAATTCAATGTCGTCCGCGTTGGCTTCGAGCATGTGGGCCGCGAGGCGCTTGGCCTTAGCCTTGATCTTATCGAGGCTCTGCTTGATTGCCGTGCCACCCACGGTGAGCGAGCGCGAACCGTAGGTTCCGTAGCCAAACGGCGTACCGAGCGTGTCGCCCCACTTAATCTCGACATCCTCGTAGGGGACACCCAACTCATCGGCGACAATCTGGGCGAAGGTGGTCTCCAAGCCCTGGCCATGCGGCAGCGAGCCGGTGGTCACCACCACCTTGCCGGTGAGGTGGACACGCACGTTGGCACTCTCGAAGAGCCCCGCGCCCCAGCCTTCACCGGCGAGGCCGATCCAGGCGCTGGGAGCCACACCACAGATCTCGACATAGGAACTGATACCGAGGCCCAAGTAGCGCCCCTGAGTACGCGCCTCGGCTTGGCGGGCGCGGAAGTCGGCATAACCGACCATCTCCAGTGCCTTGTCGAGCGCGGGTTCATAATTGCCGCTATCGTAGGGCAAGAGGCCCATGCCATTTGCGTAGGGGAACTGGTCGGGCTGGATGAAGTTCTTGCGCCGCACCGCAGCGGGGTCCATGCCGATCTCGGCGGCAAAGCGGTCGAGCATACGCTCGATCAGATAGCTCGCCTCTGGCCGCCCCGCGCCCCGGTAGGCATCCACCATAGCGGTGTTCGTGTAGACCCCGGTGACGTGGCAATAGGCGGCGGGGATCGCATACACCCCGGTGATGATGCGGCCATAGAGAGTGGTGGGAATACCGGGGGCAATCGTGCTCAGGTAGGCCCCCAGGTTGGCATGAGTCTTGACGCGCAAGCCAGTGATCGTACCATCGCGGCGGCCACACAACTCCGCATCGGTACTGTGGTCGCGCCCGTGGGTAGAGGCGCGGTAGTTCTCGGAGCGTTCTTCCACAAACTTAACCGGCCGCCCCAGTTTGCGCGCCGCCCACATGGTAAAGGCCATGTCGTTATAGCAGAAGATCTTCTGGCCGAAGGCCCCGCCGACATGGGGTGAGATACAGCGCAGCTTGGTTTCGGGGATACCGAAGACAAACGCGGCGAGGAGCAGCCGCATGACATGGGGCGCCTGCGAAGTCATCCAGACCGTGAACTCGCCGGTAGCCGCATCATAACGCGCCACCGTACCGCGTGTCTCCATCGGGGTGGGGATGAGGCGTTGGTTGATGATCGGTTCGGCCACGACAACCTCAGCCTGGGCAAAGGCGGCATCAGTCTTGGCGCGATCCCCGGCCTCCCACTCCATCACGATATTATTGGGCGCATTCGCGTGCAGTTGCGGCGCACCGGGCTGCGTGGCATCACGCGCATCCACCACTGCCGGTAGCGGCTCATAACTCACATCAACCATATCGGCGGCGTCACGGGCAAGATAGCGATCCTCGGCCAACACCATGGCCACCGGCTCACCGACGTGGCGCACCGTATCCACCGCGAGGGCACGCGGCGTATTGACGTGGTTCGTCACCCGCCCGGCCTGCCACGCACAGGGCAAAGGATTGAGATCGAGCATATCCTGGCCGGTAAAGACCGCCACCACCCCACGCCGATTGAGGGCGCGGCGGGCATCAATCGCGGTGATCCGGGCGTGGGCGTAGGGGCTGCGCACGAGGGAGACATGGAGCATCGCGGGCAGTTTAATATCATCGAGATAGGTACCGCGCCCGGTGATCAACTGGGGATCTTCGCGCCGCTTCATGGCCTGGCCCACATAGCGCGGCTTGAGGTCGGACTCATTGGTCATCGTTGCCTCCTTCTTCCTGTATAGGGGCGAAGCATCGCCCACCAACCTCGTTCGGGGTCCCTTGCTCCATGGAGGGCGATGCTTCGCCCCTACGGGATGACCGGAGATCCCATCTTCTCAGCCGCACTACTCACCGCGCGCACGATATTCTCATAGCCGGTGCAGCGACACAGATTGCCCTCTAGGCCATGGCGGATCTCACTCGGCGTGGGATGCGGGTTCTTGGCCAACAGATCCGCCGCCGACATGATCATGCCGGGGGTACAGTAGCCACACTGGAGGCCGTGCAACTCCCAGAACGCCTCCTGAAGCGGATGCAGCGTCCCTTCGGGGGCAAGACCCTCAATCGTCGTAACCTCGGCCCCATCGCACTGCACCGCCAGCGTCGTACACGACTTGACACTCACCCCATTCAGATGCACGACACACGCGCCGCACTGGCTAGTATCGCAACCAATATGGGTACCAGTCAGGTTAAGTTGTTCGCGCAGGAAGTGGACGAGCAGGGTACGCGATTCCACATCACGGGTGTAGCGGGTACCATTGACGGTTAGCGTAATTTTTGTCACGGTGAGGAACCTCCTTGTTGTACGAGCGACATCTACGACGAGCGGCGGGTACCGAAGAGGTAGCCGAGCAGGAAGGCGGCGACTACCCACCCCAGCCAGGGTTTCTGGGCGAAGAAATCCACCAGCATGCCACGCGCAATATCAACTTCGCTGAGTTGCTCGTGGGCGGGGACGACAATCGTGCGACGCTCGATCTGGGGCGGGGCGGAGGGTACAGGATCAGGTTCGGCTACAGGTTCAGGGGCGGGGGGCGCAGGTGGTGGCTCGGCGGGTAGGCGGCGGGCCTCGATCTGGGTAGCGAGAGCCTTCAGGCTCTGGTGGATGAGGGTACGCGCCGCCCCATCAATCAGGCGCTGGCCCACACTAGCAATCGTGCCACCGATCTGAGCCTCGCCACCATAATCGAGGATCGTCGTTTCACCCTCGATGCGCAGCTTGATCACCCCATGGCCATTGAGAAAGCCGTTATTGCCCTTGCCATCAACATGCACCGTGTACGATTCAGGGACGACCACATCATCAATCTTGACCCGCCCCGAATAGACGCCGCGCACCGCCTGAAGACCGATCTTCAGCGTCGTCTCATACTCGTTGGGGCCAACCTGATCCAACTGCTGGCAGCCCGGAATAGTCCGGGCCAGCACCTCAGGATCATTCAAAGCGGCCCAGACCTCCTCGCGGGTGGCCTCGAAGGTATAGTTGCCAGCGATCCTCACGCTGTGCTCCTTATAGATATGATTTTGATTCGTTGGGAATAAGAATCATCGTAGCGGATGGGAATCGCTTTGTCAACCGCCCTTCAGGGCAGTGATAGCTCGCGTCTCTACCGCATAACCACCGGCAGGTAGACATATTCATTGACCGCCTCAATCGTCACGTTGACGGTGATCGTATCGCTGAGGCTACCGTCGGAGATGCGCACAACAAAGCTGTCATTGCCGTTGTAGTCGGTTACTGGCGTGTAGGTGATAGCCTTGCTCGTACCCGTACCGCTCACACTTGCGTTGCCATGTGCGGCGGCGGTGGCAATACTCCAGGTGAGCGTATTGCCGTCGGGGTCGCTGGCATTGAGGGTAAGGGTGAAGGCGGTGGGGCTACCATCCTCACTCATCGTCACGCTGGCACTCGTCCCCTCGGTGATCAGAGGCGCGTTGTTACCCCGTGTTAAGGCGGCTGAGTGAAACGCTCCAGCGGCGATGGCAACAACATTGCTCATCCCGCTCGGTACGTTTGTCTGGCCATCATTATTGTGGCCCCACGCAACAACGGTACCATCAGCCTTGAGTGCCACGTTGTGCCACCCTCCAGTGGCGATAGCGACAACATTGCTCAGCCCACTCGGCACATTCGTCTGGCCATTCCTATTGTCACCCCACACGATAACGGTACCGGCGGCGTTGAGCGCGATGCTGTGAAACGCGCCAGCGGCGATAGCGACAACGTTGCTCAGTCCGCTCGGTGCGTTTGTCTGGCCATAATCATTGAAGCCCCACGCGACAACGGTGCCATCGGCTTTGAGCGCCATGCTATGCCACCCTCCAGCGGCGATGGCGACAACGTTGCTCAGCCCGCTCGGTACACTCGTCTGGCGATAATCACTGGAACCCCACGCAACAACGGTACCATCAGCCTTGAGCGCCATGCTGTGCCACCCTCCAGCGATGATGGCGACAACATTGCTCAGCCCACTCGGTACATTCGTCTGGCCATAATTATTGTAGCCCCACGCGACGACGGTGCCATCTGCCTTGAGCGCCATGCTGTGATGCCATCCAGCGGCGATGGCGACAACGTTGTTCAGCCCGCTCGGTACATTTGTCTGACCATTCGCATTGTCGCCCCACGCGACGACGGTGCCATCGGCCTTGAGCGCCATGCTGTGATTCCCTCCAGCGGCGATGGCGACGACATTGCTTAGATCGGGCGGCACGTTCCTCTGGCCAGAATCATTGTCGCCCCACACCCTGGTGATGCTGTTCGCTACTAGAACCATACTGTGAGTTGTTCCAGCGGCGATGGCAACGGCGTTGCTTAGATTGGATGGCACGTCCGTCTGGCCATCCCCATTGCCTCCCCACGCGACGACAGTGCCATCGCTTTTGATCGCCATGCTGTGAAACGCTCCAGCGGCGATGGCGATGACATTACTCAGCCCGCTCGGCACACTCGTCTGGCTCGCCCCATTGTCACCCCACGCAACGACGGTACCATCTGCCTTGAGCGCCGTGCTGTGATTCCCTCCAGCGGCGATAGCGACAACGGCATTCAGCCCGCTCGGCACGCTCGTCTGGCCAGCCCCATTGGCGCCCCACGCAACCACGGTGCCATCCGCCTTGAGCGCCATGCTGTGATTCCCTCCAGCGGCGATAGCGACAACGGCATTCAGCCCGCTCGGCACGCTCGTCTGGTTGTCACCCCACGCAACCACCGTACCATCCGCCTTGAGCGCCATGCTGTGATTCCCTCCAGCAGCGATGGCAGCAACGGTGTTCAGCCCGCTCGGCACGCTCGTCTGGCCAGCCCCATTGTCGCCCCACGCAACCACGGTGCCATCCGCCTTGAGCGCCATGCTGTGATTCCCTCCAGCGGCGATGGCGACGGCATTGCTTAGATCGGGCGGTACGTTCCTTTGGCCAAAATCATTGCCGCCCCACGTGACGATGCTGCCCACACCCCGACCTTCAGCGACGGGAGGGACGGGTAGCGCAAGGGTGACGAGCAGGGGCAGCAGGATAAGCAGGGCAAGACCGGAGATCGGGATGCGGTGGGAGTGCGGGTTGGAGCGCATGGTAAAGGTCTCCTTTGAGGGTAGCCATTATTTGGTCTCACCACGCCATTATTATACTTCCCTGGCTCCTCTTTCGGGGCTAGGCCCATGTGCGAGGTAGGGCATGTGCAAAGCCACCTCCGGTGGGGGTGCGGGGGCGGCTGCGCCGCCCCCGCAGAAATTTGTTGGTATGGTTTGGGGCGTAGCCCCAAGAACTTTGCACATGCCCTGATGTGCGAGGGGCCGGGGGGCAGGGGCATTCGACGGTATAGTGTCAATCTGCTACGAACCATGTCTACCAAAAAATTGTCACCACGGCACAGACAGACTATAATGTGCCTACTATTTCTTTCTACCTCGCGCTCAGATGCGCCAGACACACCTCGTCTATCCAAACTGCACCGGCGGGATACACTATGCACGAGCAGATCGAACAATTTTTGGTGTCCATGGCGACCGACCAGCAGAGGTCGGAACATACCTGTTCCGCCTATCGCACCGATCTTGAGCAACTGCGGCTCTTTCTGGCTGAACGTGCGGTGACGACATGGCAGGCCGTTACCCACGACGATATGTTGGCGTTTATGATCTCGCTGCGCGAACGTGGCTACGCGACCAGTACGGTGGCGCGGCGTACCGCTGCGATGAAGTCCTTCTTTGAATTTCTGGCTGAGCAGAAGATCGTCAGTAGTAATCCCACGAGCCAAATCGGCTCACCCAAAGTGAGCCGCGACCGGCCTAAGGCGATCACCCAGTTCGATATGGACGAACTGCTCGAATTACCCATGCGTTCGAGTGGCCCGGAGAGTCTGCGCGATAAGGCAATGCTCGAACTGCTCTCGGCCACCGGTATGCGCGTGAGTGAACTGGTGGCGCTCGAACTGGCCGATGTCTCGCTCGCAGCCGGTACGGTGTGCTGCAAGAACAAGAACGGGCGTGAACGAGTCTTGCCGATGAGCCCCACGGCGGCCACAGCGATTGAGGAGTACCTGGATATTGCCCGCAGCCAACTGGTGCGCAGCGAAAACGGTGCGATCCAGACCCTCTTCCTCAACCATCGCGGCAAACAGCTTACCCGCCAGGGCTTCTGGCTCATTCTGAAGGGCTACGCCGAGCAGCTTGGTCTGCACGACCTGACCCCGCATACCCTGCGCCACTCCTTCGCCGCGCATCTGTTGGGTGAAGGGGCCGACCTGCGTGAGGTGCAGGAGCGCCTTGGCCATGCCTCGCTCTCCACCACCCAGATCTATGCCCAGATGCCAGAGCCGTTGGTGCGTGAGCCAGTCGCTACTGATGATGATGATGCGTGATTCCCAGGAGTTTTGCCATAGCCTTCACCAAATACCCAAAGCTGAACAAACCTGCGCACCCTGCGCACGAAGGAGCCAACCGT
>NZ_RYFD01000035.1 GCF_004138135.1 Candidatus Oscillochloris fontis | reverse complement strand
AGGGTCTGCGCTTCGCCATCCGTGAGGGTGGGCGTACCGTCGGCGCGGGTGTTGTCACCAAGATTGTCGAATAATCGAAGCACTGACGACGCAGGGGTTCAGCGAACTGAACCCCTGCGTAGTTGCTTCACATTCGGCTAAGGGAATAGAATGGCCGTGGCCAAAGAAAAAGAGCTAGAGCAGCAGGAAAATGCGGTTGCCCGCACCATCCGTGAGACACGTAGTGAACTGCGGAAGGTCGTCTGGCCCAACCGTGAAGAGACGACTCGTCTGACGATCGTCGTCATCGCCATCTCTGTGACTATTGGCTTGATTCTGTTTATTGGCGATTCGATCTTCCTGTTCCTGTACACGCAGCTCGTGTCGCTTCTGAGTTAAGAGCTAGTGATGTGAGGGCTGCCTTGGCAGAGGAAGAAAAAAAAGAGAGCACCGAGACCTCCGAGGAACGGCGCTGGTACGTGATCCACACGTATTCAGGCTACGAGAACAAGGTGAAGCAGAATCTGGAGCATCGCATCGATTCGATGGAGATGCGTAACCAGATCTTCCGTGTGATCGTGCCAACCGAAGAGGAGATCGAGATCAAGAACGGCCAGCGCCGCACGGTCAACAAGAAAATCTACCCCGGCTATGTGCTGGTGCAGATGCACATGACCGATGATTCCTGGTATGTAGTGCGCAATACGCCGGGTGTGACCAGCTTTGTCGGCCATGGTAATCGGCCCACTGCCCTTGAGGACGATGAAGTCAAGACCATCCTCAAGCAGATGGAGGGCGAGGCACCCAAGGTGCGCGTCAGCTACCAGAAGGGCCAGGCGGTCAAGATTACCGATGGGCCATTCACCGATTTCGAGGGCATCGTTGATGCCATCGATCACGAGCGCGGGCGGGTGCGCGTCCTGGTTTCGTTCTTCGGGCGCGAAGCGCCGGTGGAACTAGATTTCCTCCAGGTCACGCGGCTCGTGGATTAGGTTCTACCCGCAAGCTTCGTTTGCGGTATGCTGGGGGCCGTTTGGCCCCCACACGTATGTCTGACACCTCGCCGCCGGTTTGACGAAGCCGAACGGTGTGGCGAGGGAGGAGCGGGCAAACGCCCTCACTCCATTACAGAGGAGTATCGTTGTGGCAAAGAAACTCGTCGCGGTTGTTAAGCTCCAGCTTCCGGCTGGAAAGGCCACTCCGGCCCCGCCCGTCGGCCCCGCCCTGGGCCAGTACGGTATTAACATCATGGGCTTTGTGAAGGAGTATAACGAGAAGACCTCCTCACAGGCCGGGAGTATTGTGCCGGTTGAGATCACGATCTATTCGGATCGCTCCTTCCAGGTCAAGCTGCTCACCCCGCCGGCTGCCGATCTGCTGCGCAAGGCTGCTGGTGCCCCGAAGGGTTCGGGAACGCCCAACCGCACCACGGCGGGCCAGATTACCCGTGCCCAGTTGCGCCAGATCGCCCAGCAGAAGCTGCCCGATATGAACGCCCTTGATGTCGAAGGGGCCGAGAAGATTATCGCCGGAACCGCCCGCAGCATGGGCATTAAGATTGTTGATTAGCAGTACGCCCCCACTGGGGCGTCTGACCCTGTGGGAGGGCCTGAGGCCCGTCTGACCACGAAAGGAATCTCTGCAATGCCGAAGCACGGTAAGAAGTATCTCGCGGCAGCCGCAAAGGTCGATCAAGACCAGTTTTATAGCCCCGAAGAGGCGATCAATCTGGTGAAGGAGACCTCCTTCGTCGAGTTTGATGCCACGATTGAGGTGCATATGCGCCTGGGGATCGACCCGCGCCACGCCGATCAGAATATCCGCACCACGGTGGCACTCCCCCACGGTACCGGTAAGACGGTGCGCGTGTTGGTCTTCGCCCAGGGTGAGGCGATTCAGGCCGCCCTCGATGCCGGTGCCGATTTCGCCGGGAGTGATGACCTGATTGCTCGCATCGATAAGGAGAATTTCTTCGATTTCGATGTGGCAATTGCCAGCCCTGACATGATGGGTAAGGTCGGTCGCATCGGGCGTAAGCTCGGTCCGCGTGGCTTGATGCCCAACCCCAAGAGCGGTACTATCGTTCCCGCCGAGGAACTGCCGCGTACCATCCGCGAAGTGCGCGGTGGGCGTGTCGAGTTCCGTAACGATAAGACCGGTATCTTGCATGTGGCCATCGGGAAGGTTAGCTTTACCCCTGAGCAGATCACCGAGAACTTCATTGCCCTGATGGACGCAGTCAAGGCCGCTAAGCCGAGTGGGGCTAAGGGAACCTACATCCGCACGGTGACGCTCACTAGCACCATGGGGCCGGGAATCCCGCTCAATCCGAGCCTCGCGCAGACCTTGGCGCTGAGCTAAGCCTCAAATCCTCTTTGCGCTTGTTTTTGACGGCGAAGCCGTCAAAAACAAGCGCAAAAGATATGGTATAATCGGCACGGTTCAATAACTAGATAGCCACCCCAGACAGCACGGTGGGTCGCACGGGCGCCCCTTAATGGCCAGCAGGCCGCCAGCCGAGGTTGCACGGATGTGATGCGGCGGATGTTCTCCGCTCAACCATGTGTGTGTTTCTTCGCCACGGTGTCTGGCTGACACGGTGGTTTTTTTGATCTATGTCCAACCAAGAGAGGAGGTGAATACAATGCCAACACCACGTAAGGTTGAGATTGTTGATGATCTGACCGACAAAATGGAGCGCATGCAGCTTGCGGTCGTCGCCGACTACCGGGGCTTCTCGATGGCTGAATTGACGGCGCTGCGCAGCAAACTGCGCGAGAACGGTGCCGAAATGGTGGTCGCCAAGAATACGCTGCTGCGTCTGGCTGCCCGCAATACCGGGCGCGAGACGATTGAGCCGCTGCTCGAAGGCCCCACGGCAATTACGTTCGCGTATGACAATATCTCTAAGGTCGCGAAGATTTTGCTGGATGCCAGCAACAAGCCGGTCAAGCCGCTGGTGCTACGCGGCGGTCTCCTTGGTTCCAGCCTCATTCCGGCGGATGGCCTGGAGAATGTAACCAAGTTGCCCACCCGCGAAGAGGCGCTGGCACAGGTACTCGGTGGGATCTCGGCCCCCGTCTCCGGTGTGGTCGGTGTGCTCAATGCCGCAGTTTCCAATGTGGTCTACACCCTTCAGGCACGCATCGATCAGATGCAGCCGGCCAGCGACGCGGCCTAGTTGCTGATCATGTGCGTCCTGGTTGATTGTCTCTTGTAAGTTCATCATTTCTTTTAAGGAGCATAACGTAATGTCGAGCGAGAAGATTGCGGCGATTATTGAGTCGATCGAGACCCTGAACGTCCTTGAGCTGGTCGAGCTGAAGAAGACCATGGAGGAGAAGTGGGGCGTGACGGCGGCTGCCCCGATGATGATGGGTGGCTTCGCAGCCCCGGTGGCAGCGGCTGAGGCGGCGGCTCCGGTTGAGGAGAAGACTGAGTTCGATGTCATCCTCAAGGAAGTCGGCCCCAACAAGATCGCCGTCATCAAGGTGGTACGCGAACTGACCAGCCTGGGCCTCAAGGAAGCCAAGGATCTGGTCGAGGCTGCTCCCAAGCCGGTCAAGGAGGCTGTCAGCAAGGAAGATGCTGAGGCTGCCAAGGCCAAGCTGGCCGAGACTGGTGCCACAATCGAGATCAAGTAAAAACCACCTCTGGTGGAGGTTCGGGGGCGGCTTTGCTGCCCCCGAAGATCTTTTTTTGCGGTTGTGTGGCGGCGAAGCCGCCACACAACCGCAAAAACTGGGGTTTGGGGCATAGTCCCAAGGGGTTTGCCCATGCTCCTACGGGATGCCCATGATGACAAGCCTTCTGCCACAAGCCTTCGCTGCCCTTGAGTCCTTCCCCGCGCTGCATGCCGAAGTTGCCCCGACGCTCCAGCGTCAAGCGGCTCGCGCAGTTGCCGCGCTCTCCCGCGCGCTCCCCCGGCCTACCCTCCTAGAGTCTCTCCAGCACGCCTGCGCCGACCCCGCTGGGGGGCTGGTGGTTCTTGAAGGCGCACCGGGAACGGGCGTGACGAGCCTCCTTGTGGCGCTCGCGGCGCAGCAACCCTTCCCCCTCTGGCTGGCTGATGATGAGCCGCTGGGTTTGGCGGCGCTCTATGCCCAGATCATTGCCCTCTGGCGTCCGGGGTTGCCCTTGATTGACCCCGCCGCGCTGACTGATCCGATGGCGCTGGATCGTTTGCTCGGTGAGGCGCTGGCAAGTGCGGGGCAGCCGTTGGTGCTGCTGATCGATCTGCCCAACCCGCATGCCCCACCCACAAGCCCCTTCCCGCCGATTGTACCCGGCGAGATCCCAGCCGGGTTGACCGTGGTGGTCGGGTGTGTCCCCGGCACCCCACTGCCCAGCGTGCCACGTCTGCGGCTCACGCTCCCCGCCGCTGATCCCGATATGGTGGCTCTCAGCGCCCAGATCTTGGCCGATGTTGAAGAGACGCAGCGCTCTGCGGTGATCCATGCGGCCCAGGGCAACCTGCTCTATCTGCGGCTGGCACTGTGCTGGCATGAGTCCGGGTCGCTCGATCTGCGTAGCCCACCGCTAGGGTTGGAAGGGTTGCTCGGTCTCTGGTGGCAGAGCTTGGATAGCAGCGCACAGCAGGTGGCGTTGCTGTTGGCCGCCGCCGCTGAGCCACTGCCACTCCTGGTGATCGCTGAACTCGTGCAGACCGACCCGGAGCCGCTGCTCAGTGGCTGGGAGAGCCTGGAACTGATTGACCTCACCATGCAGGCGGGGAGCGATGGCCCGCTGTTCCTGGCTAGTCTGGCCCATCCGGCCTTCGCGCCACTGATTGCCAAGCTCGCCGGGGATGATCGCTTGAGCGCAAGCCACGACGCCCTCGCGGCGCTGGCGTTGCACCACCTGAGTCGCCCGATTAATCAGGCCACGCCGGGATTGCGTTACCTGGCCCGTAATCTGGCACGCCACGCCGCCCTTGGCCCGCCGAGCGAACGCGCCACCCGGCTGGCCCAAGTCACCTCGCACGAGTGGGTGCGTAACCATTCGCGCTTGGCCTCGCTGGCCGATGCACAACGTGATGCGGCATGGGAACTGCACGCTGCCGCATCCGGGCCAATTGTGCGCCTGATTCGGGCGGCTACCCTTACCGGCATGCTCGCGACCCGTGCGCGCAGCCTGGATGCGGATAGCGCGGTTGCCGCCCTGACGCTGGGGCTGGAACAGGGTAGCCGCGATGCGGCGCTCAAGCGGGTGACGGAGTTGGTGGAACGGCTGCCCGATGGGATGGACAAGGCCCAGATCCTGCGCCGTTTGGGTGAGATCTGTTATGCGGGGCGAATGCGCACCTCGGCGATGCGGCTGCTCTCACGCGCCCTCGATCTGGAGGCCAACCCCACCTCGCCCACCTGGCGCGAACAGCGCGAGCAACTCTTTGTGGCCCTCGCCCAAGCTGCGATCAGCCTGGAGGCGATCACGGTGGCGCTTCAGATTGCCGAGCGGATTGAGCACCTCGAACGGCGGGCCATGGTCGAGACGCAGGTTGTCCGCCACCTGATTGCCACTGGCGATCTGGCGCAGGCACGCCGCGTGGCCCACGGGGTGCTGCACGAAGGTATGGGCGCTTGGGCACGCGCTGAGGTGGGGGTGGCGCTGGTGCGTGCCGGGGATCAGCGCGGCAGTATGATCCTGGAGGAGATCAGCCTAGAGACGGTGCGGGCCTGGGCGGAGATTGAACTGGCCTGTGACCTGGCTGCGCGTGATGATCGGGCGGCCTGGGCGCGGATTGAAGCGCTGCCGAGTCCAGGCCAGCGGGATCGTGGGTTGGCGCGGCTGGCCCACGCATTGGCGTTGGCCGAGAAGGATGGTGATGCGCTGGCCGCCGCCGAGCAGATCAGTGCGGTGGAGAGCCGGGTGGCGGCGCTGCTCGATCTGCGTGTGACCCTCGATGGCTTGGTGGCGATGTTGGCGCTAGAACGGGCCACAAGTGATATTGGCAGCCTCACCGGCGATGATCGTGCGCCACTGTTGGCGGCACTAGCAGCGGCGCACGCGCTGATTGGGCGGCGCGAGGCGGCGCTCACGATTACCGCCCAACTCCCCACTGGTGAAGAACGGGATCGCGCCTTGGCCAAGGTGGCGGTGGCGATCACCCAGAGTGGCGACTACCACGCGGCGCAGCAGATTCTGGCTCAGCTTGATGATGATGACGAGCGGGATTGGGCCAAGGACGAGATTGCGCGCATCCTGGCCGCTGGGGGCGGTTGGGAAGAGAGTTGGGTTCTCGTGAATAGTATGAGCGCCGATGATCAGCGGGCGCACAGTGCAGCCGATCTGGCAATTGAACGCGCCAGATCGGGTGAACCACTCGCTGCCTTGAACCAGGCGAGTGGAATTGAAGTGGACAGCGAACGGGCGCGAGCGCTAACCCTGATCGCGCCCTTGTTGGTGGCAGCGGGGCAGAGTCAGGTTGCCCTAGCTCCAGAACATGTGGCCCGGCTGACGAGTGGGGAGGCGCGGGGGCGGTATATGGCGGGCATCGCAATTGCGCTCGCCGAGACGGGGCACCCCGATGTGGCGAATGATCTGCTCCGCCACATCCGGCGGCCTGCGGCGCGTGCACGTGCCGGGGTTGCCGTAGCCCATACCTACGCCCAGATCGCCCCCGACAAGGCCGTGGCGGCGCTTGCCGCTGCCCTCCAGACGACCAGCAGTGGCCGCGAGGAGACCCTGCGGACGCTGGAGTGGGCGGCACCGACGCTGGCGCTGCTAGGTGGGAGTGAGTTGTTGGCGGCAACCGCAGCGCTGATTGCTGAGTTGGATGCGTAATCCCAATTGATCTCTGTTTTTTGACCACAGAGAACGCAGAGGAGCGCAGAGGAAAAACCGTAGGTATCTATGGGTTTGTAGAAACCCATCCCTCTGCGTACCTCTGTGTCCTCTGCGGTTGATATGGTGTACCACTAGCCTAGCTTCAACACCTGCCTCTTCATATAGGCCAGAATCGCGCTGATCCCATTCAGGCGCTGCGGGCTGAGTACCTGCTGCAACCCCATCGCATAGAAGAAATCAGCGGGGACAGCCACCACCTGATCCGGCGTTGCCCCATGCAGCCCCTCGGACAGCAGAGTCGCGTACCCCCGCGTGGTGGGGGCTTCGGGGGGCACATCCACATAGAAGCGCACCCCCGTTCCTTCACGTTCTGCATAGACAAAGACCGGACTCATGCACTCGTGAACCTGCTGCATGTGGGCATGGCCCTGAAGCATCTCCGGCAGTGGCGGTAAGCGATCCGCAAACTCCAGCAACAGCTCCAACTTCTCGTCGCGGTCGCACTGCCGAAACTCCTCGACGATCTCGCGCAACCGTGGCGGTAGTTCTGGGCTGCTCATGGGCTACCTGCCACTCCGCTGCTGAAGCAAACCCACCAACGAGTTGAGCACCCGCGCACGGTACTCGGTCGCCGTAGTCACATTGCGCTCATGAATGGCGAAGAGCGGGCCATCAATCTCCAGGCCACCCTCACGCGCCTCGCGCATGGGCACAATCGTCTTGCTATCGCCATCGAGCTTGACTACCGTATATGCACCGGGGCGCTCGGTCTCTAAATTGGGTATCTCACGCGCCGACACCAACACATAGTAGGTCTTGACTTCCATCTCAGCGGCGTCCTCAATATAGCGGGCAACCTTCTCAGCAGCGGTGCGGATCGAGTTCTCAAGTTCGGTAGCCATGACCGATTGCTCCTTTGTTGTAGGGGTGATACTTCTCCCGGTGGGGGTTTGGGGCTGTGTCTCTTAGGCAGTAGCTGCCCGCATATCATCGAGCAACTGATCGACAAATTTCCAAGCAGCGGGAAGCGCAGTAATTGCTCCCACCGGCGAACTGAACATGGTTGCCACGATTGTTGCTCCGCGTAGCACCGTGGTGAAGGTACGCAACAGCGCAGCGCGTGAGGCTAAGGCGACATTGAGCGTTCTACGATGAAGATCGATCTCATGGGGTTGGAAGTCGTTACGGAAGAGCGATTGAATCCCTCCGGTTAGGTCAACCCGTGAGCGTCCGATCACGACCTGTTCGATGGTCGTCTCGACCACCGCATAGGTCGTGAGCGTGGTTTGGATTTGGTTGGAGAAGGCTTGAAAGCGCTGATCAGCCTCTTGCCAACCCGCCGTCACTGATTCACGCAGGCCAAAGCTAGACGCCCCGCTCTGGGCGGCGCGGGCCTCCATCATCAACCCCATCAACTCCGCCTCCGGCGCGGGCATACGGGTGGAGAAACTCGCCCCACCACGCGCCAGATGCTGGATGCGGGCGGTGGCGGTACTTAATGCCACCTCCTGGGCATGCAGGCTGCGATCAGCACCATCGAGCACCGTCTGAGCCGCCTGGAGATCAGCGGGAAGATTGACCCGCCAGACCGTCCCGGCCTCCTCAGGCGCAGCGGCGACACTAAATGAGACGGGGGGCGCAGGCCGCGTCACCCATGGGCCGGGCGGTGTGGTGGCCCCCAGGACAGGATCGATCACCTCGAAGATGGCCATGGTTATTGTCCCACCACGGATCTACTTGATTGCCCCCAGCAAGCCTGCCGCAGCATTGGCGATGGTACGAATCATCTCGGCACGATTGGCCTGAGCCTGTTGCACCATACTCAGGTGGATAGCCCAGAGTTCCTCATCAATCTGGCCCTCGCGGCGCGGCACCACAACCTGGGTATCACCATCGAGCGACATCCGAGTCACGGCGCGTAAATGGGCACCATTGAAATCTCCATTGCGGTAGTTGATAGCGGTGAGATCATCGGCGACATAGGTCTCAACTTCAAGATGCGACGCATCTTCAATCGTGCGCTTGAGGGTTTCGCCGATACGCTCGGCAAAATCTTGGATCGAGGCGGTCAACTTCTGCACCACCTCACTCACCGCGCCCTTCTCGCCACTACTCTTGTCGCCCGAACCGAACAGACCAAAGCTGGCCCCCGCACCATCGGGCATGCCGGTGGGCATCATGGGCTGGGTGCCTAGACCGGGGATACCGGGGACACTCGGAGCGACTGGGGCAACCGGAGCGACCGGGGCAACCGGAGCGACCGGGGGTGGTGGGGACGTAGGAGCGCTGACGACCGAGATGGTGGTACGTTCGGTAGTACTCGGCGGTGCCCCAACATCGGCGAGGGGCAGACGCACCGCCGGGTCGCCGATCACCACATAGCTACGCGAGTCGTTATGTTCGGTCCACTTGGTGGAGAGTTCAAACGGATCAACACTCACACCCCAATGGGCATTCTCCAGATCTTCTGTCAGCACCGAGGCCAATTCGGCGTAACGATTGTTGAAGAACTCCAGTGCCCAGCCCACCGGCGCACCATCGAGCATCATGCGGCGCATGGCGCTGCTGAAGGTCTCGATCTGACGGCCACCACGGGCATCACTAAACGAGAAGGTCCATGCACGTTCCACATGGCCAATCACGGCCAGCGCACCACCATTGGGATGCCCAAGCATCTTCTGGGGCAGGTGCGCGAGGAAGGAGTGGGGCGCAATCGCGCTCTGCATACCCTTCTGGTGCGGGAAATCATCGTTACGCGGTGTACCGGCCCCAAAGCAGGCGAAACAGAAGGCGACCGTACCGAGCAGACGCGCCCGCGAGTCGAGATCCTCACCCGCGAGGTAGAACTCCTGCGGGATTGGCCCACGCCACAGGCGCGGCCCCGGCCAATCTTGACACAGAATCGCCCCTTGGTGCGGGATCTGATGGATGTCACCGGGATCAAACTCCATCCCGTGGCTGGCGGTAAAGAGCAACGCCGGAGTCTCCTCGCCGCCTAACAAACCACGCAGGCGCTCCTTCTTAGCCCCATCCCCAATGATCGTCTCGATGCTCCAGCCATCAGCGCGCTCATTCTTACGAATATCCTGCGCAAGTGGCAAGATCAACTCATCGGCAGCACGAGTCGTGGCCGCATCGTCAAAATTGCGCACCCCAAAAAAGACTGCCTTCCGGGGCAACTTCACCTCGCCACGCTCCGAGGCCACCACACTCCGTGCATAACGCGCATACTCATCGAGTGTCTCGAAATAGATCCGCCCCACCGCATATTGCACATCAATCTGGTACTGAAAGCGGAAGGGGATCTCTTCAGGGCTACCCACGAGCAGCAGGTAATAGGGGAACTTATCTGGGTCAACCGGCCCAGAGGTGGCGGTACTCTGACGGCGCAAGAAATCGGCCTTACTCTCATTGGGGCGATAGCCGGTTGGGCCGATGCACTCACGATAGCGATCCCCGGCCTG
The DNA here is from genome assembly GCF_004138135.1 of Candidatus Oscillochloris fontis. GTDB lineage: Bacteria > Chloroflexota > Chloroflexia > Chloroflexales > Chloroflexaceae > Oscillochloris > Oscillochloris fontis. The sequence continues at coordinate 35,172 of NZ_RYFD01000035.1, read as the reverse complement.
GGTTTTGCGCCATTCCAGCAACTCACTCAGCGCCTCGCGGATGGAGGCCGACTGGGGGCCAGCCGGGAAGATGACCCCCCACCCCGTCTGGGCTAGGTCACGCTCGTTAACCCCCTCTTTGACACCAAAATTGCCGGTGCGCACCTGCGTGGCCCGGCGTTGCAATTCCTGACGCTGTTCAGAATCGGGGTCAAGATTTTCGGGCTTTGGATCTTCACCCCGGATCAGGGCGGAGAGTTGATCCGCAGTCATTGGTTGACGACCATAGGTCCCACGGCTGCCGTTCACGCCATTGAAGTAGAGCAGTTCGCTAGCCATAGTTCAACCTTAATCAATCTGGAGGATGTAGCCTTTCCCGCGCACATTGAGCAGGTAGCGTGGTGTGCTAGGATCAGGTTCAATCTTCTGGCGCAGATGGTGGATATGCGGCTTGATCAGTTCCCCCGCTTCCAACTCACTCGTCTCATAGCCCTGGGCACAGCGCACCAACTGGGTATAGGAGAGCATCTGGCCGGAGTGTTCGGCCAAACAGAGCAAGAGCCGAAACTCAGTAGGCGTCAGATTGAGCGAGCGCTCACTGAGCGTTGCTGTCTGGTGCCAGGTGTCGAGTTGCAACTGACCAATGATCACCACCCGCTCGTGGCCCGCCGCGACGGGTGTCGAAGGGGTGGACGGAGGCGCAATCGGAGAGAGATCGGATTGCAAAGTGGGTACGCTATCACCAACCAGTTCCTTTGCAGCCTGGCCAATCGTACTAATCAAGGTACTCTGGCGTTGTCGCTTGAGGCGTTCAGCCAGTGCGGCGGCCACCCGTTCCATAATCTGGGCCGGATCACTCGTCTTCAACATATAATCGAAGATACCATGATGGATGCCCTCAATCGCCGACTCAAGCGAACCATGGCCGGTAAGGACAATCACCTCCGTATCGAGGCCCCGGCTACGCAGCGCATCAACAACCTGAATACCATTGATCCCCGGCATCTGAAGATCTACCAGCATCAGATCAAAAGAATGCGTACTAAAGAGTGCTACTGCCTCCTCACCATTCGATGCGGTCGTAATTGCATATCCAGATCGGCGTAGGAGGGCACTCAGAGTCAGCCGGATATTTTGTTCATCATCAACCACCAAGATATTCGCCAAGTCACTCATTCCGTTTGCGCTCCAAGAAAAAACGCACTATAGTGTTGCATAGTTTAGGTAGGGTCATCATAGCATGCACGGCTTTACGATGTCAACGTAGCCGGTTGAGAGTAAGGCATGCGCAAAGTCACCTCCGGTAAGGGTTTGGGGTCGGCGTAGCCGCCCCCGAAGATCTTTTTTTGTTGTGTATTGGCAGCGAAGCCGCCAACACACAACAAAAATTGGGGTTTGGGGTGCAGCCCCAAGAGTTTTGCACATGCCCTGAGGTTAAGAGCAATTATGGGTGAGCTAGAAGATCTCCGACAGCGCGTCGCCGAACTTGAACAGCGTCTGAGCGAAGTTCACGCTCAGGCCGAGACGGTAGAGCGTGAGGCTGCCCTCCAGATGACGCGGGCGATCAATCTGAATGCCCGTTTGAGTGTCATTCTCTCGCTCTCTGCCGCCTTGCCCAACAGCCGCGATGTGGATACAGTGGTACAACTGATCATTCGCGAGGCGGCCACGCTCTTTCCCGGCACGAGTGCCACCCACCTCTTCTTGGTCGATCATGAGCGCAATACCCTCATTCTGCGTGCTAGCGCCAGTGCTAACCCCTGCACCATCATCACCCACCCTCTGCATGGTCTTCCTGGAAAAGCAATCCTGGCACCACGCGCTATGCTGCTGGTTGGCCCAGAGTTGGAACTGACGCTCAATGAACTCGATCCGTACCATCTCGCTGATCTACGCAATAGTATGCACGAGTGGCCGCCCCAGAGTGCGCTGATCGCCCCTTTACGGGTGGACAGCCAGCGCTTCGGGGCTATCGTGCTCTATGGTGGTGTCCACGCGCACCTCTACCATCCCCGCGACATCCCGTTCATCCAGGCGCTTGCCGATCTAGCTGCGGTCTCGATTGATGAACTGAACCAGCGCACGCGGGCTGCGGCATTGCAACGCGATCTCGCGCTTACCCAATCGCTGCACGCCGAGGCCGAAGCCCGCCTCAATACCGCCCAAGCCCAACTCCTCCAGAGTGCGAAACTCGCCGCCGTGGGCGAACTCTCAGCCTCGGTCGCCCACGAGATCAATAACCCGCTCTACGCGGCCCGCAATAGCCTCTATTTGGTCGAACAGGATCTGAGTGCGGATGCCCCCGAACGCGCCTTCCTCACGATTGCACAGCAGGAGTTGGGGCGCATTGCGCGCATCATCACCCGCATGCGCGACTTCTACCGCCCGGCGCGAGCGGAACTGGCCGCCACGAATATCAATGTGCTGCTGCGCGAAACACTGGAGTTGGTGCAGACCCACCTACGCCACAGTCACATCAATACGATGACCGAGCTGAGTAGCGATATTCCGGTCATCATTGCCCATGCCGACCAACTGCGGCAGGTGTTTCTGAATATTATTCTGAATGCCTGCGATGCCATGCCTGATGGTGGTGATCTACGGGTGCGCACGCGCATGCTTCAGGCCCGCTACGAAGCGCCAACCACTATCGAGATTGATATCTGCGATACGGGTGTGGGCATCCCGCCTGAACACCGTCCGCACCTCTTTGAGCCGTTCTATACGACCAAAACCCACGGCACCGGGCTGGGCTTAGCGATCAGTGCCCATATTATCAGCCAACATAATGGGCGCATTCTGCTTGAGAGCGAAGTATGCCAGGGAACGACCTTTAGTATCCTCCTGCCCACGAACCAAGACTGATTCTACCCCTAGAAATACCCCTTTCCCCGGTTATCGCTTTATCACATAAAGTTGTCACCTCCCCTCTCCCTAGAGCGGTACAGGCTGGTACGATAATGCTTGGACACCTTTTGTCCACCTGCATGAAGGATTCAGCCATGCCACCCAGGCAGATCCAAATCTGCGACGATGACCCGGCAGCGGCGCTGATCACCCAGCGGGGTCTCCAGACACTCCTTGGCGAGAACTATACCGTCACGGTCGCATCCTCGCCCAATGCGGCGTGGTTGGCTTGTGCCCACGGTGATGTCGATCTCTTGATTGTTGATCCGGGTGCAGGGAGTGGCTCAGCGAGTGCGCTTGTACGGGCCATGCATGCCTTTCGACCCACCACGCCCATCCTTGTCCTCACCGCCTATGATACGCCTGGTCTGCGGGCGAAGATGCGCGATTTAGGGGTGAGTTACTACGCTGCCAAACCAATTGACTTCAAGGAATTGTTGCCAATCGTGACTGCGGCGCTTCAGACGGTGCCAATGCCAAGCGCTTTCCCCTCACGGATGAGTGTCTATCATTAAACAGAACCTACTCACCGCCGCACAAAGTAGGTCGCCTCGTCATCCGCGTAGCGCTGCTCCCACACCTCCGGGTGCGCCTGGGCATATTCGATCAGGGTGCTCTGGTTCTTGTTACTCAGCAGCATGGCATCAATCTGGTAGCGTGCCAACAGTTCTTCCATGTTCGCGCCACTGCCAAAGAACTGGTAGTCTATCCACTGCTCCAACGGGTAGAGTTCGATACGCGGATCGGCCCAGACGCGCTGCTTCGGCAAGGCCCAGATCAGGTAGCTGCCATAACTCATATCGTGGAAGAGCCGCGCAGGCCGCTCCGGCTCTTGCGCCAAGAACGCCACCGCCGCCACCGGAGTCTCCGGGCTGATTACCGCGCCGACTGCGGGCGGTAGCCCCAGGTAGGGCTTGAACCAGGGTAGACTCATCACCACCATGAGCCCGATCATCCCGACCAGCACGCTGTTGATCGCCGTTGCTCCCTGGAAGACCGGGCGTTCGTTGCGTGGCAGCCAACTGGCCAGTTGCACCACCACCATGGGCGTGGCGACGGCAATAAACCACAGGTTGTTGCGCACCGCCCCCAACGCTAACCAGAAGAAGACCCCGCTTAGAAAGAGATCGACCGGGTTGACTCGGCGCGGTGCGTAGGCCAGCACCACCACCCCCACGATCACAAACAGGAAGAAGATCACCCCGTTGGTGCTGCGCACCGTCTGCGGTGCCCACTCGGTCACCAAGCGGGTGACTGCCGAGCTGCCCAGCAGGTTGCGCACATAGCCCAGCACCGCGAACCCACCGGGGTTCAGCAGCCACGCCGCCCCCGTGAGCACCCCGCTGAGGAAGAGTGGCCCCAACGGGGCGCGTGGTTCCGCGACAGCCACCGAGCCTGCCCGCCGCTGCCCGACATCCACCACCAAGCGCCGCAGCCACTCGGCCCCAAAGGTCAACCCGATCATCCCCCCGCCCAGCACGAACGAGCCGTGCAGGTTCACCCACACCACCGCCAGGGCGGGCAGCAGCCAGAGTTGCCAGCGATAGCCGGGATTGGCGCGCCGCCAGCCATCCAGCACGTAGAGGTAGATGATGAAGAGGCTCAGCGCGTAGGTCTGCGGGCGCACGATCCAGTTGTCGAACGAGGCGGGCATGGTGGCCAGCAGTAGAAAGATTACACTCAGCCGTAGCCGCTGGGTGCGCTCGACACAGATCCGCAACAGCAACCCGTAGGTCGCGGCCAGGAGCGCGGCTTGTACGATCACCAGCAGGGCCGGGCCGCCGATCTGGTACAGCCCGTACATCAGCACTTGGCCCAACCAACTCTGGTTGTAGAAGGGCTGCCCCGCCTGGGTGTAGGAGAAACTATCTACGGTTGGGATCTGCCCCGTCTCGACAATGATCTTGCCAGTGGCCATGTGCCACCAAAAATCCTGCGGCTGGATCGGCGTCAGCAGGGCGCGCAGCGCAATAAAGGCCAACGCGGCAAAGATCCAGACATGATCGAGCGTTACCCGTGGTTTGCCTGCTGCTTGCATTGTCTCACCTTCTGCACCAGATCTCACTCTACACAAATCTGCGTAATCTGGTAACAGTTCACACTTCTCCTAGCCTCCAGGTTTTGACGCCAAGACGCAAAGGCGCAAAGCCGGCAACAAAACCTTTGCGTCCTTGCGTCTTTGCGTCAACACGAGGTTTCTTTTACCCCAAGTGTGAACAGTTACGTAATCTGCGTAATCTGCGTAATCTGCGTAATCTGCGGATAATCGTCTCACCTTCTCCGCCAGATCTCGCTCTGCGCATCCTGATAGGTACGCTCCCAGATGCTCGATTCATCCAAGGCACTAGCCAAGGCGGGTTGGAGGTGAACATCGAGCAAGACACACGCAATCCCATACTGATCGAGCTTGGCTAACGCCTCTTGCCCCCGCGTGATCGCCACATAATCACGCCACTGTTCGAGCGGGAAGAGTTCGACCCGTGGATCAATAAAGCTCTGCGCCTGTGGATAGAGCGCCCACGCCATATAGGAGCCGTAGCCCATCTCATTGAAGATCGGCCCTGCGCATGGCACGTTGCGCAACTCCTCCACCGCCGCCACCGGCGTATCGGCACTAAAGATCTGTGGCGCTCCGGGCATCGCGACAAAGATCGCCTGGTACTCGGCGGGCAGCGGCAAGCGCCACTTGAACCAGGGCTGTAAGGTTCCCCATCCGCCCACCAGGGCGAGTGCTAGAATCAGATTGGCCAGATTACCCGCACGGGCTGGAGCGGGCGCACTCCCCAAGATCGGGCGCGGCGCGGCCAGCGACTGGGCGACCAGCGGCATTGCTGCCATCCCAAACCACACCACATAGCGCGCCCCCATAAAGGCTTGCCAGCCCAACCCACACACCAGGATCACCTCGCTGATGCTCGGTCGCCGCCGCGCAAAGGCGAAGGCCGCAATCAGCACCAGCACCCCGATGACAAAGAACATCCCCGCCGGGGTCTGCGGGCTAGGTGGCTGCCACTCGTTAATCAAGCCCTGGCTCGCATCATCGCCCAGCAGACTCGCCACATAGCCAAAGACCCCCGGCCCCAGCGGGTTCACCATCGTTGCCACCACCATGCCCGCCACCGCCAAATAGAGCCGTTGCAACAAGGCCCAACTCAGCGCACGCGGTTGGCGCAGCCACCGCCGCAGCGTCTCACCCACCACAAACGCCCCCGCCACCAGGATTCCCATGATGAATGCGCCGTGGGCATTCACCCAAAAGACCATGATCAGCGGCAACCCCAACAGCCAGCGCGGCCCTAAACGCCCCGCCGCGTAGCCGCTCAGGATCATCAGCGTGCCCATAAAGGGCAGCCACGACCAATTCTGGGTGCGTGCATTCAGGTTGTTGATCGTCATCGCCCCGGCCAGCACCACTACCAGCGCCGCCAGCCGCCACGAGCCACTGCGCAGTCGCGCTTCCCAGGCCACCAACCCAAACGCCAGCGTCGCCAGCAGGTTGCGCCCGAAGATGGTCATCGGCAGGCCACCGATCTGGTAGAGCAGGTAGAAGAGCCACTCGCCCAGCCAACTCTGGTAGATGTAGGGATGCTCGGCAGGCAGCGTCCAGGCGAAGAGATTGGTGCTCGGAATGCCACTCGTCGCCACCAACTCACCCGCCTTCAGATGCCACCAAAAATCGTTCGGCTTGGTGGGCACTAGGCTCACAAACCCGCCCACAAGACACACCGCCAACACCACCCAGAGATGTTCGAGGCGCAAGCCAACCTGTAAACGCGGGGGCGTACTCATGGGGTTACTCTTTCCGCACAAGGGCTAGGACTAATCAGCTATGGATAGCTGATTGCCCCCCATACAATGCGGGGCTATAATAGCACGGTGATGTTACGATCCTAGCTTCTCGGAAGCTCAACGAGATCTTTATGGAAGAATCTGCTCGCAGTCGCAAGATTGACATGGCCGACTGTACGGTGATCATCCCCACCTATAACGAAGCCGAAAATATTGGCCATCTCATCCCCCAGATCTTGGCCCATCCGCGTTGCCGGGTATTGGTGGTAGATGACGGTTCGCCCGACGGCACGGGCACTATTGTGTCCCAGATGGCCAAAGATGACTCCCGCATCGGCCTGCTCTCGCGCCCCGGTAAACTCGGCCTCGGCACCGCCTACATCGCCGGGTTCCGCCGCGCCCTCGCCGAGGATGCCAATATGATCATCGAGATGGATGCCGATTTCTCGCATGATCCCTGCTACCTGGCCCCACTCATCGCTGCGGCTTCTACCACCTACGACATGGTGATCGGCTCGCGCTATGTCAAGGGTGGCGGCACCACCGACTGGGGGCTAGGCCGCAAACTGATCAGCCGGGGCGGCAATCTCTATGCCGGCATCATCCTCGGTCTGCCCGTGGCTGATGCAACCGGCGGCTACCGCTGCTACCGCCGCAGCGTTCTTGAGAAGATCAACCTCAACGCGGTGCGCTCCAACGGCTACGCCTTCCAGGTCGAAATGGTCTATCGCGCCCTGCGGGTCGGTGCCCGCGTTGGAGAGATCCCAATCATTTTCCCCGACCGTCGCGTCGGTAAATCCAAAATGTCGCGCCGCATTGTACTTGAAGCCCTGATCAATGTCTGGAAGCTGCGCTTCGGGTTAATCTAACATCTTCACAGTATGGGCAATATTCTTGGGGCTACGCCCCAAGCCCCAGTTTTGGGTGGTGTTTGGCGGCTTCGCCGCCAAACACCACCCAAAAAAGATCTTCGGGGGCGGCGCAGCCGCCCCCGAACCCCCACCGAAGGTTACATCTTCACCCTTTGGCTACCGTGCGCCTCTGCTGGCTCTGCTATGCTCAACATAGAGAAAAGCAGCACACACCAGAGGAGCAACCCCATGGATACCTACCAGAATCAGAAGGACTCACCCGCTTGGGTCGCGTTTGTATGGATCTCGTTTGTCGTCTCGTCAGTGCTGATGGTCATTGGCATCTGGTATTTGCCGGTTGATGTGTGGGTGAAGGGCTATTTTGCGATGGGCTTCTTCTTCACCATCGGCTCCACCTTCAGCCTCGCCAAGACGCTGCGCGACCAGTATGAGATGCGGCGCACGGTGGTTTAGTGTGGTTAAGAAATACCGCGTAGGGGCGCGTCGTGACGCGCCCCATGCGTCTCCAAGCCATAATAAAGGCTCCGATCATCGCGCCGGAGGGCGCGTCGCGACGCGCCCCTACAGCCGGTGCTACTTTTTTCGCCCCGTATAGGCCAAAATCCCAATCACCAACACCCCCAAACAGAAGAGTGCCCCCAACTTGAGCAGCGGGGTAAAGAAATCGAGCAGCGCAATTGCCCCGAAGGCGGCACTCAGGCTGTAGTAGAAGAGAACCACCTGGCGCTGCGAAAGCCCCATGTCGAGCAAACGGTGGTGCAGATGATCGCGTCCGGCGCGGGCGGCGGAGCCACCACGGAGGGTACGGCTGAGAATGAGCCACGCCATATCAATCAGCGGCACCCCGATCACCAGCAGCGCGGTGGCCAGCTTGGCCCCGCCGATGATCGCGCTCAACCCCAGGATGTAGCCGATGGTCATCGCGCCCACATCACCCATAAAGAGCTTGGCGGGGTGAAAATTGAAGATCAGGAACCCGGCACATGCCCCGGCCAGCGCCAGCGGCAAGAGTGCTACGGTGTACTGCGGCGGATCGAGTTGCAGCGTGTGCAGGGCCAGGATCGCCGCCGCAATCAGCGTGACCCCTCCGGCCAACCCGTCTAGCCCGTCCGACCAGTTCACCATGTTCTGCATGCCCACCACCCAGAAGATGGTCGCGCCAATCGCCAGCCAGGGGCTGATCTGGTGCAATGGGATCTGGTTGAGTAGGGGGAAGTTGAAGGCGGTGATGATGATCCCCTGCGCCTCGGTGGGCGCACCGAGCGCATCGGGGTAGAGGGTCTGATCCCAGAGGTAGGGGCCAATCGCAATCAGGGCGGCTAGGATATGTACCCCTAAGCGCGGCAGCGCGGGCAGATCGAAGATATCGTCGAGCAGACTCACAATGGCGATCAGGGTTGCGCCGCATAGCAACAGGCCCAAACGCACATGCTCGAAGGGCGAGCGGTTGAGGAGTGGGTCGAACTGCTCCAGACCAAAACTGAGCAGCAACGCCACACTAAACCCGGCAAAGATCGCCAAGCCGCCTACGGTCGGGGTGGGAGTACGGTGAACATGGCGCGGCCCCGGTTTGGCCACCCACCCTTGAGCCACACTCAGCCGGATGAGCGGGGGAATCAAGAGTACCGTCACCCCAAAAGCAGTCAGCAGAGTCAGGGCCAACGCAACACTCAGCATGACTATCCTGTTCCAAACTGGCGATCTCCAGCATCGCCCAGGCCCGGCACAATATAGCCGCGCTCATTGAGGTGGCTATCAATCGCCGCCAGGTAGATCGCCACATCGGGGTGGGCTGTCCGCAGCAGTTGCACCCCCTCTGGGGCGGCGATGAGGCCCAAGAACTTGATCTGTTTGGCCCCCCAGTGCTTGAGGATGTCTACTGCTGCGACTGCCGAGCCACCCGTGGCCAACATCGGGTCTACAATGATCGAGATGTCAATATCGGGTTCGGCGGGCAACTTGTTGTAGTAGGTCACTGGCTGAAGCGTCTCGTGATCGCGGTACAGCCCCAGGTGCCAGACATGCACGGTGGGCAGGATCTCAACAATCGCCTCGGCCATGCCCAACCCGGCGCGCAAGATCGGGATCACCCCGACCTGTTCGGCAACCTCGTAGCCCTGGGCGGTGGCGAGGGGCGTCTGTACTGTGAGCGGGGCTAAGGGGAGATCTTGCGTCGCTTCATAGAAGAGGAGTTGGGCGATCTCACGCACCAACTCGCGGAACTTCTTTGGTTCGGTCAACTCGCTGCGCAGCAAAGCCAGTTTATGCAGCACGAGTGGATGGGTCGAGACATGCACCTCTTCCATGCAACACCCTCTAGTATTGTAACTATTCACACTTGGGGTAAAAAACCTTCGTGCCTTCGCGCCTTCGCGTGAACAATAATGTTTCTCTTACCCCAAGTGTGAACAGTTACCTAGTATTCAGCCAGCTTATAGCCCACCCCGCGCACGGTCAGAATAATCTTGGGCCGCGAAGGGATCAACTCCACCTTCTCGCGTAGACGGCGCACACAGACATCCACCAGATTGGTCTCACCGACATACTCATAGCCCCACACCTCGCGGAAGAGCGTCTCGCGGTCGAAGACCTGACCGGCATTCGCGGCGAGGAAATAGAGCAACTCAAACTCCATGGGGGTGAGGTTGACATCGTTGCCGCGCACGGAGACCCGGTGGCGTGGCTCGTCTATTTCGAGGTCGCCCACACGCACCACGGGTGGGGCACGGCGTGCCGTATAGCCCTCGACGCGGCGCAGGATCGACTCGACGCGAGCGATCAACTCGACCGTCTTAAAGGGCTTGGTGATATAGTCATCAGCGCCGAGCTCAAAGCCATGCACCACATCCTCGGTACCATCACGGCTGGTAAGGATGACAATCGGCACATCACTCTGGGCGCGAATACGCTCGCACGCCTCGAAGCCATCCACATAGGGCATCATCACATCAAGGATGACCACATCGAAGGGCTTCTTCTCAAAGGCTTTAAGCGCCTCTAAGCCATTCGAGACCGCCGCGATCTCATAGCGCGGGTCTTTGAGCGTCACCTGGATCAATGCGGCGATGGAGGGATCATCATCGGCGATCAGGATGCGGCGCGGAGCCTGAGCCTCTTCGGCGGTGCGTTCAGATGTACGACGAATCGGTGGCATAAGCACAGCAGGAAGCCCAAGGCCCATGGGCCTTGGGCTTCCGAATTAGACAGCTTCGTCCAAGCGACGGCGGAACTCGGTACGCGGCACAAGGATGGGGTAGCCCCGGCCTTGCACCACCTCGGCATTGATGATACAGCGCCCGATATGTTCTTGGGCCGGCACCTCATACATCACATCCAACAGTACCGCCTCGACAATACTACGCAGAGCGCGTGCGCCAGTCTTGGCCTGCATGGCCTGTTCGACAATCGCATCGAGCGCATCGGCAGTAATCTCCAGATCGACATGATCGAGCGAAAGCAACTTCTGATATTGCTTGACGACCGCATTACGCGGCTCGGTCAGGATACGCAGCATCGCCTCACTGGTAAGTGGCTCAAGCGAGACAATCACCGGCACGCGCCCGATAAATTCGGGAATGAAGCCATAGTGGAGCAAATCGTCCTGATTGAGTTGACTGAGCATGCGAGCATGTTCGCTCAGATCTTCTTGCATGTGCTGGCTGGTAAAGCCGATAGTACTCTTGCCGCGCATGCGCTGGGAGATAATCTCTTCGACGCCCTCAAAGGCTCCACCACAAATGAAGAGCACATTGGTGGTATCGAAGGAGATATACTCCTGCTGGGGATGTTTGCGACCGGGCAGCGGCGGCACATGGGCCACACCACCCTCCAGGATCTTCAAGAGCGCCTGTTGCACGCCCTCACCAGAGACATCGCGGGTAATCGAGGGATTATCGGCCTTGCGGGCGATCTTATCAATCTCATCAATATAAATAATCCCACTTTGGGCGCGCTCAAGATCGCCATCAGATGCTTGGATGAGGCGCAGCAGAATATTTTCGACATCTTCACCAACATAGCCCGCCTCGGTGAGCGCGGTCGCATCCGCAATCGCAAACGGCACATCAAGGATGCGCGCCAAGGTCTGAGCCAACAACGTCTTCCCACTGCCGGTTGGGCCAAGCAGCAGAATATTACTCTTGCTCAACTCAACATCATCAACCTTGGCACCGGCCTTAATCCGCTTATAGTGGTTATAGACCGCGACCGAAAGCACGATCTTGGCGCGATCCTGACCAATCACATACTGATCAAGCTTCTCGCGGAGCTTGCGCGGGGTCGGCAGGCGAGCGGGGCCAATCGGTGCGCTGCGACGTGGTGCCGACATCTGCTGCTCGGTCTCCTCGGCGATGATCGCGCTACACAGTGCGACACACTCATCGCAGATAAAGACCGTGCCGGGGCCAGCGATCAGGCGTTGCACCTCATCTTGGCCTCGGCCACAAAACGAGCAGACATAGGTACCACGGCCAGTCGTATTGCGGGTTCGGGTCATGGACTATCTCCAGGGTGACAGAGGATGACAATGATCGGGGGGATCACTCCACCCCGATCAGATGCACATCAGACCACCCACGTTACTTTTTCTCGCCGCCAGCGATATCTTCACGAGTCAGAATCTCGTCAATAATCCCATACTCCTTGGCTTGGATCGGGGTCATGAAGAGGTCACGATCAAAATCCTTGGCGATTCGCTCGATAGGTTGGCCAGTATCAGTGGCAAGCAACTCGCGGATGAGTTGTTGTTCGCGCAGCAACTCACGGGCCATAATCTCGACATCGGGGGCATAGCCGCGTGCGCCGCCACCTGCCGGGTGCATGTGGATGGTCGAGTGGGGCAGACTGTAGCGTTTGCCCTTGGCACCACCCGCCAAGATCGGAGTGGCCATACTGCCCGCCATTCCCACACAGACCGTGGCGACACTGGAGCGAATATGGCGCATGGTGTCATAGATCGCCAAGCCCGCCGTGATCGAACCACCGGGGCTATTGATATAGAGCCAGATATCACGGTCGGGATCGTCGCTATCAAGGAAGAGTAACTGGGCCACGATCAGGTTTGCGATCTGATCTTCGATGGGGGTACCGAGAATGATAATCCGCTCTTTGAGCAAGCGGGAATAGATATCAAACGCACGTTCGCCACGGCTACTGCTCTCGATCACCATGGGAATCAGGGCACTGGGATGGTCGTGGGCGGGGGGGCTGCTCTGATAGGGGCTCATCCATTTCATAGAGACGCCTCTTTCGGGTTGATCATTGCGATCAGGCAGGCAGGAGGAACGGATGGGTCTTGATCAGCATACCACATGCATACAAATAGGGGCGATCCTGTCGGGAGGGGTTTGACTATTCCCGACAGGATCGGTTCCTACCTACTCTTTTTCAGTGGTAGTGGGTTCGGCTGGAGCCTCTGTGGTTGGCTCGGCAGCCGGGGCTTCAAGCGCGGGAGCCTCTGCGGTTGGCTCGGCAGCCGGGGCTTCAAGCGCGGGAGCCGTACCAGTGGCAATCTCAACGATGCGAGCGCGTAGCTTGCGATCAATGACCATATTGACCACATCATGGATCATCTGGGTACGCAACGCATTGATCACGTTGGGGCGCTGCGCCTCATCGTAATCGCTGGCGATGAGCTCGATTTGCGCCTCAACATCCTCAGGTACGATCCCACCAATCCCCTCGTGCTCAACCAAACGGCTGAGCGCCAGGGTGGTCTTGGTGCGCTGCTCGGCATCGGGCATGAGTGCTTCAACCGCCTCATCGTGGGTCTGGCCACGGTACTCAAGCATCTGCTCTAGGGTGATGCCGTAGCGCTCGAACTGGTGCCCCTGCTCGTGGAGCATTTCGTGGGCCAGTTCCTGCACCATCACATCGGGGATATCGAACTCGGTCATTTCGACCAGTTGGCTCACATAGGTCTCAACCAACGTGCGTTCGGCGTTGGTGCGGGCGGTCTGCTCCAGATTGCTCTGGGTCTTGGCCCGTAGATCGTCCAGACTGCCCTCGAAGTTCTCCAGGCCGGGTAGCTCGTCCCACTCCGGCAGGATGCGCTCCCGAATGCCCTTCAGTTTCACCTTGAAGGTGATGGTCTTGCCGCGCACCGACTCTTCCTGATGATCATCGGGCATGACGGCGGTGATTTCGGTGTACTCATTCACGCTGAGGCCGATCAGACCCTGGTGCAGTTCCTCAACCAGACGACCGGGGATCAGATCCAGGGTCTGGATCTCTTCATCGTCGTCTGCATCGTCTTCATCGTCTTCATCGTCCTGATCATCCGCATCGTCTTCATCGTCTTCGAGGTCATCGTCCTCGTCGTCGTCACGGTCGTCGTCGTCCTCCTCGTCCTCCTCGTCGTCATCCTCAAATTCCGTATCGAGGATCACCGAGATCTGATCGCCCTCCTGGGCGGGACGCAGTTCATCTAGCTCCTTGAGCACCACATGTTTCTCGCGCATGCGCTCAAGTTCGCGCTCAATGTCTTTTTCGCTGATGCTGGCCGCTTCGAGGTCGAGACGAATCCCACGGTAGTCACCGAGGGTTACGGTTGGCGCAACTGGTACCGTGACCCGGAAGATGAACGGTTCGGATGAAGTGATCGATTCAAGGTTGGGTGGGCCGACCGGAGCGATCTTCTCCTGTTCGAGGGCGTCACGGTATGCCTTGTTGATCAGATCATCGGTGGCCTCTTCCATGAGGGCGGCCCGTCCATAGGAGCGCTCGATGATTGAACGCGGGGCCTTCCCAGGGCGGAAACCGCGAATCGGGAACTTCTGGGAGAGACGGCGGGCGGCTTTGTCTAAGCCACGCTCGACCTGATCCGGGTCAATCTCGATCTCTAAGGCCAATAGGCTCTTAGGAAGCTTCTCAGTCGTAACCTTCACGCCTGATACTCTCCATCTCTATAGATACAAGGTAGCGACAGGTTGCTTCCAGCGCCAACGAGATGGCACGGGCGCACCTGAGACACAACGTAGGAAACACGCAACATACAAGACCCTCCGAGGGCATGCTATTGGCCATTATAGCATGTCTGTGGGGTGTTGCAAAGAAATAATAAGCATGTTTTAGCGGCAGACCATTGACCAGAGTGGATGCTTGTACTATAATCCCGATAGCGTGTGGCACATGCACAAGTGAACGTTCGGGTGGTTGTAGCGCATAACGTCACCGGCGCACTGCGTAAAACGTTCTGTCGAGCCCGTAAACAATGGCCCTGGGGCGGCATGGCCTCGGTTGTGATACCGGAGAAGCCCACGTGTTCACCCGTGGGAGCCGTCACGCTAGGATCGAAGCATCTGTTACCACCCTCTTAGTGGGGAGTATGCGATGGCCCTGGCGCTCAATCCAACCATCTTCCGCGCCTATGACATTCGCGGCGTTGTTGATGTTGATCTCGATGAGGCGATCTACCGGCTCTTGGGTCAGGCGGTTGGGACGATCTTTTTGGCTCAGGGGCGGCGCACTATAGCGGTAGGGCGTGATGCGCGCCTGAGTTCACCGCGCTTCCAGGCGGCAGTGATCGCGGGTTTGCAATCCACCGGTATGGATGTGGTGGATATTGGCCAAGTGCCAACGCCGGTGATGTATTTTGCGGTTGAACACCTGAACCTAGATGCGGGGGCGATTGTCTCGGCGAGCCACAATCCGCCCGCCTATAACGGACTGAAGTTACGCCGTGGCCGGGTAGCTTTTGGCAGCGAACCGCTCACCAGCGAGGATGTGCAGGAGGTGGGTCAGGTGGCGCTGGCCGGTCAGTTCGCCCAAGGCCAGGGGACGCTCAGCCGGGTGGATGTGAGTGATGCCTATGTGGCCTCGGTCTGTCGGCTCTTACCCTTCCAAGGGCGTCGCCCCAAGGTTGTCCTCGATGCGGGCAATGGGGTAGGTGGCCCGATTGGCCTGCGTACCTATCAGGCGCTGGGGTTGGATGTGGTGCCGCTCTTTATTGAGCCTGATGGCACCTTCCCCAACCATCATCCCGATCCGCTCAAGGCGGAGAATCTGCAACATCTGATTGCGGCGGTGCGCGAGCATGGCGCGGATATTGGGATTGGCCTGGATGGTGATGGTGATCGCCTGGGGGTGGTGGATAACCAGGGCCAGATTGTCTTTGCCGACCGCTACCTGATTGCACTTGCGACCTACCTCTTAGGGCAGCGCTCCGGCCATGTGATCTTTGATGTGCGATGTAGTGTGGTATTGCCCGAAGCGATTACCGCACTGGGCGGCATTCCAGTGATGTGGAAGACCGGCTACCCTAGCATCTCGGCCAAGATGCGCGAACTGAACGCGGTGTTGGGTGCCGATTTGAGTGGGCATACGTTTGCCACCTACCCCGGCCACTATTTTGATGATGGCGTCTTTGCTGGTGCGCACCTGCTCTTCGCGCTGGCTCAGATGGGCACCACCTTACGCGAGGTGTTGGCGCCCTACCCGGATCGATCTTCAATAGATGAGGGGCGGATCGCCTTTGCCGAGGAGCAGAAGTTTCGGGTGATCGATTATCTGTATGCGCGCTTCGCTCCGCACTATCCAGTGGTGTCTATTGATGGCGTGCGGGTGGATTTTGGTGATGGTTGGGGGTTGGTACGGGCCTCTAATACTGAGCCAGCCATCACTACCCGTTTTGAGGCATTGACCATGGATCGTGCATGTGAGATTCGTGCCATGATGTTGTCGGCGGTAGAGGAGTTCCGCAACCAATTATGAACCCGCACTACCGTTCGCTCGATTATACGTGGGAAGCGGTCTACGCTGCTGATTTTACGCTGGATCAGGTGCGGCGCCGTGGGGCGATGATTGCTGCGGGTTTGGCTTCGCGTGGTTGGACGTGTATGGTTGCCTATGATACGCGCTTTATGGGCAATCTCTTTGCGCGCGCACTGCATGCCGATCTGCTGGCACGCGGGGTTAATGCGCATTTGGCGGCTTGCCCTACGCCTATTCCGGCGGTCTATGCGGCGCTTGAACGCCGAATGGCTGATTGTGCGCTCGTTGTTACCGCACGTAAACGCCCCTACTATTATAATGGTTTGGTGCTGATCACGCCGCCGCCCGGCATTACGCTGGGGATGGCTGATGACCAACCGCAATCTGCTTTTACGCCCCTGATCGATCCTGCTCCGCTGCCGCCTAATCTGCCCGATCTGCGCGCTGGGTACCTTGAGACGCTGCGTGGGGTGGTGGATCTCGATCTTATCCGCCGGGTCTCGATGACGATCTTTGTCGATTCGATGCATGGGACGACGGCGGGAGCTTGGACATCGCTGTTAGGGGAAGGTGGGCAGACACGGGCGATTGAGATTAATCGCGAGCCTGACCCCCACTTCGCGAAAGTGACGCCGCACCCCGGTGAGTCGGGTTTGTTGCGACTCAAGAAGTTGGTGCGTGAGAGTGATTCGCATTTGGGTTTGGCCATCTCGGCGGATGGAACGGCTCTGGCGGTGATTGATAAGAGTGGTGAGCAGTTGAGCCTCATTGATGTCGCTTTGCTGCTGAGTAGTTATTTGGTGCGCCAACATCGCCACAAAGGGCTGGTATTGCTTCCTCCGTCTGCGAGTGATTCGCCCTTTAATGCGACACGCTTGGCTGCTTGGGAGGATGCAAATAGCATCAAGCTTGAGTTGACGATGGATACCGATGCACGAATGGCTAAGTTGCTGGCCCAGGATCGCCCCGGTCTGCTTTTGGGCGTCAATCGTGATGGTGAGATCAGCATCGGGCGTTTCGCCGCTTACCCTGACGCGCTGCTGGCAGGGTTACTGGTGGCCGAGATGGTGGCGCGGAGTGGGGGGAGCTTGCGCACCCTGCTCGATGCGCAGCGTGATCAACTCAAGTAGGTGCGGTACTCTCTGATGCGAATGATTAGCCGACGCCTTGGGCGTCTTGTCTATCTCACGGCCCCTTTAGCGCTCACCTTTGTGGGGATTGTGCTGCTCTCGCTGGGGGTGGCGTATCTCTTCATTCATGCCTACCGCACGATGGAGGGCTTGCCGCCGGTCTTTAGTTTCCTTACTCTCCAGTTCATCCCGCGCTTGTGGCGTGGCATCCTGTTGCTGGTGTTTGGGTTGGGGGTGCTTGGGTATGGCTTGTGGAAGTTGAGTGAGTTGGTGGTCATCCCGGTGGATGAGCATACCCAAAGCCCCGATGGTGAGTTGGTGGTTGGGTTCCAACAGGCGGGCAAACCGCCACAGGTGGTGGTGCTTTCGGGTGGAGCGGGGATGTTGGTATTGGCCAGTCTGGGGTCGCATGTCGAGAAGATGACCTGTATTGTGCCGATCCATGATCCGGTTGAGTATTACTACCGCGCTGCGGGGCTGTTCAACTTTCAGAATGTCTATTATGTGGTGCCCACCCCGACGCCGTTGGATGTCTTGGCTGAATTGGACGATGGCCAGCAGGTGGATGTGCGTCATGTGGCCTTGAATCCGGCCTTGGCCGAGCGCCATGTGGAACGCCTGATACTGCGCGACCCCGCTGCCGCCGCTATGCCACTACCACGAGTGGTGGCTGAGACGATCCGCGATGCGGATGCGATCATCCTGGGGCCGGGGAGTCTCTTCGAGAGCGTCTTACCTAATCTGTTGCTCGATGCGTTTCGCCAAGCGGTGGCTCAGAGTCGGGCGCGTAAGATCTATATCTGCAATCTGATGACCGAACCGGGTCGCACCACCGGCTTTGGGGTTGGCGATCATCTGCGGATGATCAAGCAGTATGCTGGGTTTAGCCCCGACTATGTGTTGGTGAATGCGCAGCGGATTGATTCAGAGGTGCATCGGCTCTATGCGGCGGCGAATCAGTCGCCGGTCTATCTCTCGCCCGAAGAGTATGAGGAGACGGCGGTGCTGGCCGGGGATCGTGATAGTCAGCGGCGCTTGGTCGTCGAGGGGAGTGTGGTGATTGAGGCTGATCTCTCGTCGTCGGTCATTCAGTATACGGCGACGCTGGAGAACCCCAACCAGAGCCGGGCGGTGCGGGTGTTGCGCCATGATGGTGAGAAGTTGACGGCGACGATTTTAGAGTTGTTGCGGCGAACCTAGGCTTATGAGTCTGATCGTCTTTGAAGATGAGATGTGGCCCAATCTGGCCACGATTGCCCAGGCTCGCCCACTCTTTGAGTTGCGCTGCGGTGGCTATACTGTGCGCGAACGGGTGGCGGCGTTGCTGGGGCATGATCAGGTGCTGGGGTTGGCACGCCCACACCTGATGGGGCATTTTGGCCCGCCAACGGGTCTGGCGGCGATGTATAGCGCCGAACCGACGGTGCTGGTCAATGGGCGTTGTCTCGATCTGGCTTGGTTGCCGCGCCTACTGCAAGAGCCGATCAATACGATCTATCTGGCCGAGGGCGATCTGATTGGGGCGCGCCTCACGCCTGCGCTGACGAGTGCGGTGCTCTACTATCTGCGGGCGCAATACTCCGCCGATGCCCGTGATGAGTTGCTGCGCTTTGCGCGGGTGGTGGAATTAGCGCCCGCCCAGCATCCCGCCCGCGTCGTCTACCCCTGGGATCTGATTGCGCAGTCGGGGGAGCAGATTATCCGCGATCTGCCGCTGCTCCAGGCGCGGTTGCCGCGCTACCAGGGCGATGATCCGCATGTGGTGGTGCGTGGCACGGATGTCTTCGTCGCGCCAGAGGCGCGTCTCGATGGGCCGCTGGTGCTCGATGCTCGCGATGGGCCGATCTGTATTGAAGCTGGAGCGCATATTGAACCCTTCAGCTTTATTCAGGGGCCAACTTATATTGGTTCCGGGACCCTGATTTCTAGTGCCCGCATCCGGGGCGAAACGAGTATTGGCCCGGTCTGTCGCATCGGGGGCGAGGTGGAGGCGAGTATCATTCAGGGGTACTCCAACAAACACCACGATGGCTTTCTGGGCCATTCCTGGCTGGGTGAGTGGGTCAATATTGGGGCCATGACTACTAATTCCGATCTGAAGAATAATTATGGCAGTGTGCGTGTGGCGCTGGACGGGTTGGGTCAGGTGGAGAGTGGACTGATCAAGTTGGGCTGTTTCTTGGCTGATCATGTGAAACTGGGGATTGGCTTGCACCTGAATGGTGGCACGGTGATCGGCACGGCGAGTAATATTTTTGGGGTGCATAGTGCGCCCAAGACGATCCCGCCCTTTACGTGGGGTGGCGAGATCTTCCGCGAGTACCGGATCGAGAATATGATCCGTGTGGCGCGCACGGTGATGGGGCGGCGTAAGCGCGAGATGAGTGGTTCGTATGAGGCGTTGCTGCGGGCGGTCTTTGATCTCACGCGGACTAGCCGGGGTGAGGTGCTTGATCTGCCGGTGTTGGCGCGGGCGGCGTTGGTGGGGTAAGTGGGTTTGTCCGCAGATTACGCAGATTATATTTCGGATTTGTCCGCAGATTACGCAGATTACGCAGATTATATTTCGGATTTGTCCGCAGATTACGCAGATTACGCAGATTTATATTATTTATGTGAAGGGTGATTGGTTGTGCATGTTGTATTGGAAGCTTTGCGTCTTTGCGTCTTTGCGTCTTTGCGTCAACATCTGGGCGCTAGGAGAAGGCTGAATTGTTACGCATGAGGTATTGATGACGAATCTCCGCGATATTCCCAGTGTTGATCGGCTCTTAACTGCGCTGGTCGCAGTGGTGCCCGATCTACCCCACGCCTTGCTGCGTGCCACTGCTCGCGAGGAGGTGGATCGGCTGCGGGTGCAGATGCGGCAGGGCGAGCGGCCCGCAGTTCCGCTGCGCGATTACCTGATTCAGCGTGTGCTGAGTCGTCTGGATGCGGATCTGCGCCCGACGTTGCGCCCGGTGATCAATGCCTCCGGGGTGATCATCCAGACCAACCTGGGGCGTGCTCCGCTTAGCCGGGCGGCGCTAGAGGCGATGCAGCGGGTGGGGGCGGGCTATTCCAACCTGGAATATGATCTCGATGCGGGTAGCCGGGGTAGCCGCACGGTGCATCTGGAAGCCCTGTTGTGCCGTATCACTGGGGCTGAGGCGGCGCTGGCGGTGAATAATAATGCCGCCGCGATCTACCTGGTGCTGAGTGCGCTGGCACTGGGGCGCGAGGTGATCGTCTCGCGCGGGCAGGCGGTCGAGATCGGTGGTGGGTTCCGCATCCCCGATGTGTTGCGCCAGAGCGGAGCGCATCTGGTGGAGGTGGGTACCACTAACCGCACCTACCTGCGCGATTATGCTGCCGCAATTACGGAGCGCACGGGGCTGCTTTTGCGCGTGCATACCAGCAATTTCCGCGTGATTGGCTTTACGCACGAGACCAGTTTGGCTGAACTGGCCACACTCAGCCAGGAGCGCGGGCTGCCCCTAGTGGATGATCTGGGCAGTGGGACACTCCTCCCTACCGCTGCGTATGGCCTCTTCCCCGAACCTACCGTGCAGGAGAGTGTCGCCGCCGGGGCCGATCTGGTCACGTTCAGTGGCGACAAGCTGTTAGGCGGGCCACAGGCGGGGCTGATCGTTGGGCGGCGTAGCCTAGTTGAGCAACTCAAGCACCACCCGTTGGCGCGTGCGCTGCGGGTGGACAAGACCACCATTGCGGGGATGGAGGCGACTCTGCTGAGCTACCTGCATGGGCGGGCCATCCACGAGATTCCGGTGTGGCGGATGATCGCCACGCCGTTGAACGAACTAGAACAGCGTGCCGAAGCACTCGTGGGCCAGTTGGGCAACGCAGCCAGCCGGGTGGAATGTGTCAGTACCGTGGGTGGTGGTTCCCTACCGGGGGCCACGCTACCCAGCGTGGGCCTCGTGCTGCACGGCGGGGATGCGGCGCTGAGTCGGCGTTTGCGCCTGGGTGAACCAGCACTGGTGGCGCGGCTCACCGATGGGCACCTGGTGTGTGATCTGCGCACGGTGCTCCCCGAACAGGATGCCGATCTGGTTCAAGCTGTGCGGGCCGCCCGATGATCCCGGCGTTGCTGCTCGCGGCGGGAAGCTCGCGGCGCATGGGGCAACCCAAGCAGTTGTTAGCGTGGCAGGGCCAGCCGCTGGTGCGCCATGTGGCCCGTCAAGCCCTCGCGGCGCGCGCGGTTGAGCGGGTGATTGTGGTGCTGGGGGCGGCTGCGCCGCAGGTACGCACCGCACTGGCGGGGCTAGGGCCGCGCCTAACGCTGATCGAGAACCCCGCCTATGCGACGGGGCAGGCCAGTTCGTTGCGGGTGGGCTTGGCGGCGCTGCCTGCGCAGAGCGCGGCGGTGCTGGTGTTGCTCGTTGATCAGCCGCTGGTGACACCCGGCCTGATCGATCATCTGATCGCCGCCTACCGGGCGCAACCGGATGCGCTGGCACTTGTGCCAACCTACCAGGGGCAACGCGGGACACCGACGATTCTGGGGCGCGAGATGTTTGATCACCTGCGGGAACTAGACGGGGATGTGGGGGCGCGGGCGGTGTTCGCCGCGTACCCCGACCGGGTGTGTCGGGTGGCGGTGGATGATCCGGCGGTGGTGGTGGATCTCGACACACCCGCCGATTATGCGCAAAACAGACACGGGCGGTAGGAAGGATTGCCCTCTCCTACCGCCCGTGTGCCGTACCTCATTCTACGCACCGAAGAAGAGGCGGTTCTTCTCAACAAAGCTGACCCACTGGGAGGGGACGGAATCGCCGGCGAAGATGGCTTCAACCGGGCACTCGGCCTCGCAAGCGCCACACTCGATGCACTCATCAGGATTGATGTAGTACTGATCCTCGCCCTCGTAGATGCAATCTACCGGGCAGACCGCCACACACGCCCCGTCCTTCGTCCCCACGCACGGCTCAGCAATCACATACGCCACGGTGTCACTCCTCTAGGCATTAGCACGATAGGTCTACGCAGGCAGCCAATTCCGCCGTTGTTCGATCTCAGATTACTCGGTTTTGGATGGGTTGTATAGGACTTTAGTTCCTTAACTTGGGGCTGAAGCCCCAAATCCCAGTTTTTGGTGTGTTTTGGCGGCGAAGCCTGATATACATTTGGTTACGCATGCAGGTAGCACCGGCTGGAAGCCGGTGCTACCTGCATGCGTAGGGGCGCGTCGCGACGCGCCCTCTGGCGTGATGATCGCGGCGACATAAGGCTTGAGGACGCCTGGGGCGCGTCACGACGCGCCCCTACGCACTGTTCCTTAATTGAAACCATGCGGTGCATCCCAGTTTTCTTTCGCGTCTGCAAGTACATGCAGAGCCAATGCCTTCGCCCGTGCAACAGCTTCTTCTTGAGTGCGACCATAGGCGAGTACACCCGCAAGTTCTAAGATTTCTGCGATCCAGCGCCTATCGTTTTCTTGTTCAGTCTCAATAGTAAACGTCATTGGTTTCTCCCATGGGGTGTTACAAGAAGACAAACCCAACACTATTGTATCACCCTACCTACTCCTCAATGACCTTCGTCAGCCCTTCGGGATCAAGGACGATCACCCGGCCCCGTTCGAGGCGCACTAGACCCTCTTCGGCCAAGCGGCGCAGGGCGCGCCCGGCAATCTCGCGGATGGTACCGGTGCGTTCGGCCAACTCTTGGTGGGTCAGATCGGCTGAACCCTCGGCGGCCTCGGCGAGCAGTTGGCGGGCGAGGCGCGCACGCACGGTGCGGAAGGCGAGATCTTCAACTAACCCGGCTAGTTCGCGGACTTTGCTGGCCATCAGGCCGAGCATCGAGAAGACCAAGCCGGGGTGGCGTTCGATCAGCACCAGCAGATCTTCACGTAAGAGCAGCAGGCATTTGACGGGACTCATCGCACGGGCGCTACTGGGGTTGGGGCCACCATCAAAGAGCGGGACGGGATCGAATGGCTCGCCGGGGCCGATCATGGCTAACACCTGCTCGCGCCCATCGGGGGCGGTGCGCGAGAGGCGTACTTTGCCCTGCAACACGAAAAAGAGCCCCGGCGCTTGCTCGCCCGCAATCAGGATATACTGACCAGGACGATAGGTGCAATGGCGCATGCGGCGGGCGGTGTCGGCCAGGGTCGGTGTATCTAGGCTGGCAAGTAGCGGGATGCCCCGCAGATCATTGGTAGTGGACATTTGGATGTAGTATACCATTGCGCTGGGGATTGGTGGTAGTATGGCTATCAGTACGTCACCTCCGGTGGAGGTTCGGGGGCGGCTACGCCGCCCCCGAAAATCTTTTTGGTGTGTTTTGGCGGCGAAGCCGCCAAAACACACCAAAAATTGGGATTTGGGGCGTAGCCCCAAGGATTTTCTACATGCCCTAATCAGTGAAGCTGAAGCCAAAAAAACCTTCGGAAATACCTATGCACCAGATAACTCTCCCCGACGGGGCTACTCTGGCTTACCACGATCTCGGCGCTGGCCCGCCATTGCTCGTGTTGCACGGCTTTACCGGCACCGCCCGTAGCCACCTGGGTGGCCTCATAGATGATCTGGCGCGGGATTATCGCGTGATTGCGCCCGATCTGCGTGGTTATGGCGCGAGTCGTCCGCCAGTCCGCGACTTTCCGCCCGATTTCTACCAGCGTGATGCGGCTGATATGGCCGCGCTGCTCGAACAACTTGCTCCTGGCCCAGTGGTGGTGTTGGGCTTTAGCGATGGGGCCGAGAGTGCCTTGGTGCTGGCCGCCAGTCGCCCCGATCTGCTGCGCGGGGTGGTGGCGTGGGGCGTCGCTGGGGTGATCGCGCCCCCAATGGCGGCGGCGGCGCAACGCTGGTTGCCTGTCTCGGCATGGGGTGAGAACCGGGCGGAATGGCGCACTGAGATTATCGCTACCCAGGGCGAGGCCATGCTCGAACCGCTCATCGCTGGCTGGGCGGCGGCGGTGGCGGCGATTCTGGCCGCTGGTGGGAATATTGTCTATGATCAGGCCGATCAGATCCGCTGCCCGGTGTTGCTGATCAATGGCGATGGTGAGGTGAATAACCTGCCAGAGGATGTACGCCGTTTAGCTGAACGTATCCCCAATGCGCGCCTGGAGTTTGTGGCTCAGTCGGGTCATGCCATTCAGGATGATCAGCCGGAACGCTTGATCCGCTTGATTCGTGAGTTCTTGGAGCAGGTATGCTGATTACCTACGCAATCGCCACTTCGCCGCTTGGCCGCCTGCTCGTCGCCACTACCCCCCAGGGGCTGTGTGCCGTCGCCATGGCCGATGACGATGCCACCCTGGAGGCCGCGTTACGGGCCGACTATCCTCAGGCCACGCTCATGCCCGCCGTAACCCCGCCGCCTGCGCTCGCGGCGATCCTGGGCTATCTGGTGGGCCAGACGACGTGCCTCGATCTGCCATTGGATGTCGTGGCGACGCCGTTCCAGCAGCGGGTCTGGCATGCGTTGTGCGCCATTCCCTATGGGCAGACCCGTACCTACCTTCAGCTTGCGACCGCCTTGGGCAACCCCAAGGCGGTACGTGCGGTGGGACGTGCCTGTGCCACCAATCGGGTTTCACTCGTGGTGCCCTGCCACCGGGCCGTGGGTAGCGATGGGAAACTGCATGGGTTTCGTTGGGGCTTGGCGCGTAAACAAGCGCTTCTTGATCTGGAGCGGGTTGGAGCCACGAAAGAACTTAAAGAATTCTTGGAACCGAACTACAAACAAGCGCTTCTTGATCTGGAGCGAGGGATTCTGGATGCCTAACGCTACACCACACCAGCCGGGGATGATCGCGCTCCTCGGCTCTGGCGAGACCGCACCGAGTAGCGGGGTGGTCTATGATCGGCTCACCCGCCACGCCGAACCACCCTTGCAGGTGGCGGTTCTGGAAACCCCGGCGGGCTTTCAACCCAACTCCGAATCGGTCGCGGCCAAGGTGGCCGATTTCTTGCGCGTGCGCCTCCAGAGTCTGCGCCCCGACATTGCGCTGGTGCCCGCCCGTGCCCGTGGCACCGCCTTCAGCCCCGATGACCCGGCAATCAGCGCGGCGCTGCTTCACTCCGACATGATCTTTCTGGGGCCGGGCAGCCCAACCTATGCCGTGCGCCAACTTGCGGGGAGCCTCGCGTGGCAACGCCTACAAGCCCGCCATCGTCGGGGGGCTGCGCTGGTCACGGCTAGCGCCGCGACGATAGCGATGGGTCGCCTGGCCCTGCCGGTCTATGAGATCTACAAAGTTGGGGCCGACCTGCACTGGCAACCGGGTCTCGATCTGCTCGGCCCCTATGGCCTCTCGCTCATCTTCCTGCCGCACTGGAACAATAGCGATGGCGGCACGGAATTGGATACCAGTTGTTGCTTTATGGGGCGGGCGCGCTCTACGCAACTGCTGGCGCTGTTACCCCCTGAGCAGACGGTTATTGGGATTGATGAGCATACCGGGTTGGTGCTCGATCTCGGCGCGGGCCACGCCCAGGTGCTGGGGCGCGGCGGGGTGACGGTCATGCGCGGCGGGGAGACGCGATCCTATGCGCGGCGTGAGCAGTTTGCCCTCACCGACCTCGGCCCCTTCCAGATGATTGATCCGGCGCAGGGCATACCGCCCGCTGTGTGGGCGGCAAGTGCATCTCAGCCTGATCGTTCCTCCTCTTCGTCTCCACCTGCCGCGATCATGGCCTGGGTCGAGCAGCGCGAGATTGCCCGCGCCCAGCGTGATTGGGCCGCCGCCGACCGGCTGCGGGCGCACATTGTGGCCGCAGGTTGGCAGGTGCGTGATACCCCGGATGGCCCGGTTATTGATCCCGGTGGTGCGTAGGGACGCAATATCTTGCGTCCGAGACGCAATATCTTGCGTCCGAGACGCAATATCTTGCGTCCGAGACGCAATATCTTGCGTCTCTACGGCACCATCGTCGGGGTGGGCATGTCGGACGGTACCGTTCCCGATGGCATGATCGTCACCACCAGGGGTGGCGTGGGTGTTGCGGGCGGTGCGGTTGGCTCCGGGTGGCTAAGGTTCTGGCTGACCAGAATGACGAGGATTAGACCCGCCACAATTAAGGCCGCCACCTTTGGCGTTAGCCAGGAAGGGATACTGATACTCGGTAAAGGGACATCATCCGCTTCGGGTTCGCGGCGCACCGGGCGCACCGGATCATTGGGCGTATAGGTCGCTTTGCTGCGACGGCGCGGCTCCGAGCGCAACGGGCGGCTCGAACGCGCCGGGGCGCTCGGCGTGATCGGCGCGGGTGTTCCGATGCGGAAGAGGGTTTCCCCACCATTGCCGACAGAGAGTTGGGCGGCCCCCCACGCCCCCGCCATCTCGGCCAAGCGTGCGCGGCCATACGTTACTGCCAGATCCACCGGCTCACCCGTCGCCAAAGCCCCGAAACATGTCGCACAGAACCCCGCCGCATTACTCGGCTCGAAGTTGCCCAGGCCCAATGTCGCCACCCCACTGCTGGCGTGCAACATCGCCGCAAACTCCATTACCCCCGCCTCTGACTCGGGGCCATCGGCGGCCACCGTCACCATACGCAGGTCGGGGTACTCCGCAATAATGCGGGTCAGTGCCAGGGGATCGATGTTTCGCCCCAGACGCATGCGTGGTTGAGCGGCCCGTGCTGGGCCTCCACGTGTGCTGGAGAGCGCCGGAGCGATCAGGTAGAGCAGGTGGCACGGCTCTTCGGCCAAGGCATCAGCCAGCGCATCGGGGTCGGCATCGCGCAGCCGATCCACAATCAGCCGCCGCGCCCGTACCTCACTGGCCAGCGCGACTCCTAGCACATCGGCTTGGCGATCACAACCGGGGGCAGTGGCGATCACCAGGCGCAGCGGTGGTGTAACCGCCAGCGTGGGTGGTGCCAAGACAGCGGGATTGATCCGCACCAGGGCGTAGTCATCGCGCAGGGCGGGTTGCCAGAGCGTGCTACTTCCCAGCGTCATCCACTCCCAGGGCAGCGTGTTGAACTCCGCCGGCGGCAGTCGCAGTTGGATCTGCATACGTGCCCCAGCATCATCGGCCTCTTGGGCCACATCCATGAGCATCTGACGGATCGGTGGCGCAAAGATCGCCTGCCCCAGCGCCGCCCCATCGGCCCCCAATTCGCCCTTGAGGTCTGGCACCTCTAACGCTGCCTCGGCACTACGCCCCGCCGATGCCGCCCGCACAACATACCCCTCGCCCCGTGCTTCCACCACAATCTGGAATGGGATGACCATCGCGCACCACGCTTGTTCTCAGTTCGCGGCCCTCGTTCAGCACCCCGGACTATAGCACGGGCGTCGGGTGCTGTCCAGACTACGCGATACAGTAACTGTTCACACTTGGGGGTAAAAGAAACCTCTGGTTGACGCAAAGGCGCAAAGACGCAAAGGTTTTGATGGGGGCATATTCTTGAAGTCTTTGCGCCTCTGCGCCTTTGCGTCAAAACCGAGATGATAGGAGACGTGTGAATAGTTACGCGATACAGTTGTGGTATACTTCTCATGTTGATTTCTTGTGCTTACATTCACATATAATAAAGGAACTATCCTATGCTAACCGTTCCCAACGCCATCGAAGCCCGTCGCAGTATTCGCCGCTATACCTCAGAACCGATCAGTGAAGCTGACTTGCACGAAATCCTGCGGCTCACGTGTCTGGCACCTAGTTCGATGAATGTTCAGCCCTGGCGCTTTGTGGTCATCCAGAATGCAGAACTTCAGCAGCAGTTGCGGGTGGTTGCCTATGATCAAGCACAGGTAACCGCAGCACCGGCGCTGATCGTGATCTATAGCGATATGGAGGATGCGCTGGCTCATGCGGAGGAGACCGTTCATCCGGGGATGGGTGAGGAGCAGGTTCGCAGTCGAGCTGAAGGGATGCGCCAGAACTTTGCCAAGATGAGTATCGAAGAACGCGCCAACTGGGCCAATGCGCAGTCCAACATTGCCCTCGGTTTCTTGGTATTGGCAGCACAAAGCATGGGGTACGCAACTTCTGCAATGCTTGGTTTTATGCATGAAGAGGTTAAGACCTTACTCAACCTGCCCGCTCATGCCACGATTACGGCGATGATTGCGCTAGGTCGCCCAGATGAAGCAGGCTACCCACATCATCGTCATCGTGTTGAGCGCATCACCACATTCCGTGCTTAGACATGGTTTCAGAAGGGACAAATCTGTTTGACACGTGCGTCATGATCCTCACCCCCTCAAAGGGTGCCACTTTTTGATGGTGTCAATTATACACAAATCAATGGTCTCAATCCCCATGCGCCGACTGCCGATAGGGTAGGTCTGCCACGTCGCAGGAAGGTTGGTCATCACACTATTGGCCAACACGATCACGCGCACAGCTGGGGGCAAGAGGGCGACAGTGTCGCGCAACACGCCTTGTTGTTCCTCGTCGTTACAAAACAACACAGAAAAAATGTTCGAGTGCGACTTCGCCGCCCCCGAACCCTCACCGGAGGTGACTTTGTACATGCCCTAACGCAGAAGCACAAGCTGAGTATGATACAATGGGGCGCTTGACAAGATACCCAGCTTCTCAGAAGCGTAACCATAACGACTGATGCTCTCCAAACGAATCTTGATCAGCGCGGCCCTGGTTTCGATCCTGGTCGGAATGCTGGGGGTGCTGATCTTCACGCAACAGCGGATCGCCCGCTGTGCCTACGTGCCGCTCCTCGCCGCTGAGTTGCTGCCCAACCACGATTTCGCAAGCCCCGGTGAGGTGGCGGGGATGCCCGCCGGATGGAGCCGCGCCGCCGGTGGCGTGCAACTGCGTGGCCCAGCGGTGGATGGTGCGGGCTTCGATCTCGATGGCGATGGCCGGGCGCTGCAACTGATCGGCATCGCCAACGCGGTACAAACCCCGATCACCCCGGTTGAACCGGGGCAACGCTACTGTTTCAGCGGCTTCGCACTGACCGACTCGCCGCTGAGTTCGCCCACCCGCGCCCGCTTGGTCTTCGAGTGGTACAACGCCGCTGGCACTCCCACCGCCGAGGCGGCCAGCATCTGGCAGCCGGTACGCCTCTGGACACCCGATCTGCGCGGCTGGTCGGCGCTGCAAGCCAGTTTCGTTGCCCCCCCCGATGCACGTAGCCTGCGCGTGCGTATCGAGGCCGCCTCGGATGATCGCCTCTACCTGGATGCCATGCACCTGCAACGTGGCGGGGAGGATCTGGCTGATCTGGCGGCGGAAGATCCGCTCCAACCCCAGATCGCCGCGTGGCCCAACGGTCGCCGCGCTGCGGTTGCCTTCAGCTTCGATTGGGAGACCGCCATGGGCGGGTTGGTGCATTCGCGCTCGCTCGGCGACCCCAACTTCGACCAAGACCCGCTGGCGCGTGGGCTGCGCATGCGCGAGGGCGTCACCACCACCATGCAGATCTTTGCCCGCTATGATGTGCGGGCGACCTATTTTGCCACCGGCTACAACTTCCTCATGGGGAATGTGGAACGGCGGCAGTTCATGAATAACCCCACCTTTACGTGGGCCACCCCGGAGCATGGCTGGCTGGCCGAGCGTTGGCGTAGCACCCCCTGGTTCGCCGATGACCCATACGGAACGGTGCAGAGCGATCCGGCGTGGTACTTTGGCGATCTGGTGCCGATCCTGCGCGGGGCGGGCCACGAGATCCAGAGCCATACCTTTAGCCACTTCTATGGTGGTTATGTGGACGCGGCCACTTGGCAGAGCGATCTAGCCACCTGGAACCAGATCGCTGGCGAGGCGGGTGTGCCCGCAGCCCAGGCGCTGGCCTTCCCGTGGAGCAGCAGCGCCGGGATGAGCGAGCGATCCTGGGAGGCGTTGGAGCAAGCCGGGATCAGCGCCGTCACCCGGCTGAGCGACCAGGCCCAGTACAACCTCTTCGCGCTCGACGCGGCGGGTCTCGTCGCTGAATCGCGCTGCCGCTGGTTGCCGGGGCGCGAGGGGCGCATGCTGGCCTGCCCCGACTTCTACTTGCAGCCCGAACGCGCCGATCTGGCACTGGCACAGATCGAGCGCGCGGTGGAGCAGGGTGGCATGATTGACATCTGGGCGCACACCGAAGAGGTGATCAGCCCAGAGCAACGCGCTGCCTGGGAGCGGGTGGTGCAGGCTGCCGCCGAAAACCCGGCGGTGTGGGTGGCCCCCTTCAGCGAGATCGCCGCGTGGCAACACGCGGTGGCCCAGGTGCAGATTGAAGCGTTGGGGGCGGGGCGCTACCGTCTGCATAATCCGAGTGATCTGGCCTTGCCGGGGCTGACGCTCCAGCTTGGCGACCAGCGCGTAGAGGTAGATCTGGGCGCGGGGCAGACGCTGGAGATCGGAGGGTGAAGATGTGGAGCCTTACTTTTGACGCCAAGGCGCAAGGACGCAGAGGGTTTGATTGGAGTCGTAACTATTCACACTGCCCCGAACATCAAGATTTTGACGCAAAGACGCCAAGACGCCAAGACGCAACGCATGGTATTGGGGAACCAACCCCAATCTTTGCGATCTTTGCGTCTTCGCGCCTTGGCGTCAACCTGTCATTTTGGGTAAGAGTGGCAATCCGTTTACCTCCATCGTGAACAGTTACTTTGGAGTCTATGTTAAAGGCTTTGCGCCTTAGCGTCTTTGCGTTAAAATCGGGATGCTAATAGGAACATTATGACCGGCCTGAAGTCTATTGCTGGCAACCTGCGCTCCTACCACTGGATCTGGATGCTCCTAACACTCGTTGGAGCATTAGCCGTGGCCATGCCGCGCATTCTCTCCCAACCCGAAATCTACTACGCCACCGCCCAGACTCAGTTTGATATGCAGCGCTATGGCGGGATCTATAGCCTCGTCGGGCCGGCGCGTACCGGGCTAGACGTTGCCATCAGTGATGCGGCTGAGACTCTGCGCCAGAATGCGCTGGCGCGGCGTGAGCTACGGTTGGGACTGCCCACCTTTGATGTCACCTTCATCCCCGGCGAAACGCCCGGTACGGTGCTGGTGCGCGGGGTGGCCCCGACGGCGGCGGAGGCGCAGACGTTGGCCAACGCTGGGGCCGCCGAGTTGGCGCGCCAGATTCGCGCTGCCGGTGGGCGCGAGATCCTGCGTAATATGTTGGGTTGGGAACTCTGGTTAGCACTCGATCAGCAAGCCCTCAGCCTGAACGAGTTTGATCTGTTGCTGCGCGAGATTGTGCGCACCCAGGCATTCCCGATGTCCCGCGATCTGGAACCCTTCTCCGAGCCACGCGCCTTAGAGAACATGCCCCGCGAGGAGTTGCTCGATATTGCGCGTGCCCTCGAATCGCGCTACGACCTGTGGCGCTTTGCGATCAATACGCGCAATGCGACGCTCGATGCCTGGTGCGGTACTGCCGAAGATCCCACTCGTGAGACGGCTTTGCTCACCTGTGCAGCGAATGATCTCAAGGTCAATACCGAACTGATCGAGCGCAACCGCGAGATTGCGCGCATGCGCGCAGTTGACGCCGCGCTACGCTACCTGCTCCGCACCCATGACGCAACCTTCCTGGTTGATCAGCCCGGATCGGTGCAGCGCGTGGCCGCCAGCCTGCCCACCACCCCCGAACCACGCTACACCCTGCAACTGATCGGCCTGACCCTCGTGTTCGGGTTGCTCTTTGGGGTGGCCGGGGTTGCCGTGGATCGCACGGCGCGCCTAACCGAGAAGGTACAGGAGATCTGGGCCTACCGCGAGTTGATCCGCAACCTCGTCATGCGTGACATGCGCACGCGCTACAAGGGCAGTGCCCTGGGCTACCTGTGGACCCAACTCGCCCCACTGGGCATGATGCTGGTCTATGTGGTCGTCTTCAGCGTGTTGATGCCGGGGGGCATCGCCCAATTCCCGGTCTTCATCATCGTCGGGCTGCTGCCCTGGAACTACACCGCCGAGGCGATCATTGGTGGCACGCGCAGTATTATTGATAACGCCGCGCTGATCAAGAAGGTCTATTTCCCGCGTGAGGTGTTACCACTCGTCAGCGTCTTCTCCAGCCTCGTCAATTTTATCCTCTCGCTACCGATGATGTTCCTGGTGATCGCCTATGTGCAGTGGAGCAGCCTGGGCTACCTGAATCTGGCCTGGAGCGTGACCTATCTCCCGGTGCTGATCATCATGCAGACGGCACTCTTAGCCGGGATCGCCATGTTCTTGGGTGCGGTGGCGGTCTTTTTCCGCGATGTGGTGCATCTGGTGGGGATCGTGATCAACATCTGGTTCTTCCTAACCCCGGTGATCTACCCGTTGAGCAACTTCGGTGATGGCTTGGGCGTGCGCTTAGTCCGTTGGCTCAACCCAATGGCCTCGCTGATCGAGTTCTACCGCGAGACCATCTATGGGGCGGCGGTAGCGGTGGGTCAGATCCCGACCCCGGCAGTACCCGCGCTCTCCAGTATGTTGCGCGTGGGTATCACCGCCCTCGTCATCCTCGTTGCGGGCTACTGGGTCTTTGAACGCACCAGCGGCAAGTTTGGGGAAGAGATCTAAATGGCACCAGTGATCGAATTCAACAATGTCTCGAAGCGCTTCATCCTGCACCGGGATCGCCGTGACACGATTCAGGAGCGCGTAGCGGGTTTACTCAGCCGCCGCCCCTCCGGCGAGGAGTTCTGGGCCACGCGCAATGTCAGTTTCAGTGTGGAGCCGGGGCAGAGCCTGGGGCTAGTGGGCCACAACGGGGCGGGCAAGAGCACCATCCTCAAGCTGATGACGCGCATCCTTGAACCAACCAGTGGCAGCGTGCGGACACGTGGGCGCATCGCGGCGCTGCTCGAACTGGGCAGCGGCTTCCACCCCGAACTCTCCGGGCGCGAGAATGTCTTTCTGTACGGCTCGCTCATGGGGCTGAGCCGCGAACAGATGGCGGCGCGGCTGCCGGAGATCATCGCCTTTGCCGATATTGGCGATTTTATTGACACGGCGATCAAACACTACTCATCGGGCATGTACACCCGCCTCGCATTTGCCGTGGCCACAGCGGTAGACCCCGACATCCTGATCACCGATGAGGTACTGGCGGTGGGTGACGAGGCCTTCCAGCGCAAGTGTATGGAGCGCATCTACAGCTTCCGGCGCGCCGGTAAGACGATCATCTTCGTCTCGCACGCGCTCGAAGTGGTGCGCTCGCTATGCGACGTGGCCGTCTGGCTAGATCACGGCGAGATGCGAGCGAGTGGGGCCGCAGGCGAAGTGATTGACGCCTACCTCGCCAATGTCAACCGCCAAGAGGAGATCCGTCTGGCGGCGGAACGTCATACCACTCGCCCCGCCGACGCCGATGATAACCCCCTCCGCCACGGTACCCGCGAAGTGGAGATTACCGGCGTCCAGTTGCTTGATGCTGCGGGCCTTGAACGCGCCTCGTTCCACACCCACCAAAACCTCACCATCCGCATCCACTACCATGCCCACCAACCCATCCAGGGGCCGGTTTTTGGAGTCGGGATCTATCTGGAGAATGGAATCTGGCTGACCGGGCCGAATACCGGTTTTGATCAGTTTCAGATCGGAATGATTGAGGGCACCGGCAGCATTGACTATAGCATACCGAATCTGCCACTCCTCACTGGACACTACCGGATCAGCGCAGCAGTCGTCGATTCGACCCAACTGCACACGTATGATCATCATGATCGTATCTATTCCCTGGTTGTCCACAGCAATAATGCGCGTGAGCGGTATGGTATATTCTCCATTCCTGGTGGGTGGCAGCAGAATGGATAAAAACACATAGAGGAGTTGAATTGTGAGCGATCCAAATCCGCAGAATATCTATGACGAATACTATTACGCAACTGGTTGTGGTCTGCCCTATCGTCGTGATGAGCATTGGATGACCTTCTTTGGCCGCATTGCGGAGCAGATTGTATCCAGCATTGCGCCCAAGCGGGTACTTGATGCCGGCTGTGCGCTAGGCTTATTGGTTGAGCAACTGCATCTGCGTGGGGTTGAGGTTGCGGGGATTGATATTTCTGAATATGCCATCAACAGTGCCCCTGAGAGTATTCGAGCATTGATGCGGGTTGGCTCTATCGCCGAACCATTCGGCCAGCGTTACGATCTGATTGTCTGTATTGAAGTACTCGAACACATGCCGTGTGCAGAAGCCGAGCAGGCGGTGATCAACTTCTGCCAGTATAGCGACGATATTCTCTTCTCGTCATCACCGCTTGACTTCAAAGAGGCCACCCACTGTAATGTGCATCCGATTGAATACTGGGCCGATCTCTTTGCACGCCAGGGCTTTGTGCGCGATGTAGACTATGATGCCAGTTTCCTCACCCCATGGGCGATTCGGTTCCGGCGTAGCAGCGAGCCGCAGCACCGTATCGTGCGCAACTATGAGCGGCGTTTTTGGGAGCTTTGGAAGGCTAATACCGATCTGCGTGAACTAGCGGTAGAGCAACGCAAGCAGATCGAAGGCTTACACCAACATGCCCAGAATCTTACTGAGTTACATCAGATGATTCAGGCTGAAACTCAGGCTCATTCCCAAGCCCAGTACGAACGGCTCAACGCAGAGCATATTGCCTATACAGCGCAGCTTGAGCAGGATTTGGCTCAGAAGATCGCCCAGATCAATGAATTAAAGGCTACCATCGAACGTATCGAAGCAGGTCGGATTATGCGTATCATGCGTATGTTACGCCGTGGGTAGGATGAATTACCTAGCTCACCTTACGCACCCAGAAAATCAGGGATATGCTACAATCTGAACTATGAAAAACGATGAACTGTTCGACCTCTATAGTGATTATCTCATTAGCTCCTTCGGTCAAACGACGGCAACCGGGTTGTCCGCATTGATGGAAGGGGAAATCAGTCA
>NZ_RYFD01000034.1 GCF_004138135.1 Candidatus Oscillochloris fontis | reverse complement strand
GGCACGGGCGGTATTGATCAGGTTGCTGTTCAGGGTCGGCACGCTCTCCCGTACCGGGTAGTAGGCCAGATAATGCAATTTCGTCGCATTGCCGACCTTCGCATCCCATCCCAGACGCACGAACTGATTGAAGGCAGCCGTGAACAGGCGGCTCGTTTCGGTCAGCGTAGCCGCTTGGCTAGGAGATGGGGTCAATCGCATGCGTATTGTTCGCTGCATACGTACAGTATAACATCCAATCATCGTTTTCGTTCGAGCAGGCCAGTGGTTCGCAGCGTATGTATCCGAGGACTTCGGCGAGCTCAGTCGGGCCATGCGTGCCGTCCATGCGCCGCGCCCGCGTTTCCTCTACCGGGGGTAAAACCCCGCAGCTATCACGCGGGTTCGGATGGTATTATAGCCGGTAGCCGGGATGGGGAGGCATGCCTTCACGAAAAATCTTGTTAGCGCGAAGCGCCGCATGGCTTCGACAAGCTCAGTTTCGGCAAGCTCAGCTACCGCCAACGGCGCGGTGGCGCATCGTAACCGGCGAGAAGCGGATGTGTAGGGGTGCGTCGTGACGCGCCCTCCGGCGCGATGATCGCGGCGACGTATTGCGTGGGGACGCCAGGGGCGCGTCACGACGCGCCCCTACGCGATATTCCTTCACCGCACTTTCATACGGAGTAGACATGAGCATCAATTGGAGTGAACGCATCGCGCAGCGGGCGCGCGAGATGAGTAGTTCGGCGATCCGCGATCTGTTGAAACTGACCGTGCAACCGGAGATAATCTCGTTTGGCGGCGGGTTGCCCGCACCAGAACTCTTCCCCACTGAGGAGATTGGAGCCGCGTGTGAACAGGCGCTGGTTGAGTCGCCCGACTCGGCGCTTCAGTATGGGACAACCGAGGGCCACGCGCCACTGCGTGAGATGATCGCGGGTTGGATGCATGACCTGGGGATGCGGGTCAGCCCGTCGCAGACCCTGATCACCTCTGGGTCGCAGCAGGCGCTCGATATGCTCGGCAAGCTGCTGATTGACCCCGGTGCCCCCATTGCGGTCGAGAGCCCCACCTACCTGGGGGCGCTGCAAGCATGGCAGCCCTATCGCCCCCAACTGTTGCCGTTGCCTATGGATGCGCAGGGGCTGCAAGTGGAGGCGCTGGCCGAGGTGTTGGCACGCGGGGTGCGCCCGCGTTTCCTCTACATCGTCTCTTCGTTCCAGAACCCCACCGGGGTAACGCTGGCTCCCGAACGGCGGCGGGCCTTGGTGGAGTTGGCGGGGCGCTATGATCTGCCGATCATTGAGGATGATCCCTATGGCGAGCTTTATTATGAAGGAACCCGCGCTACCCCCTTGGCGGCGCTGGATTGCCAACTGTATGGCGAGTTGCGCCATGTCATCTATCTAAGCACCTTCTCCAAGTTACTCACCCCCGGCCTGCGCGTGGGTTGGCTGATCGCGCCAACCGGCCTGATTGATAAGCTGGTGCAGGTGAAACAGGGGCTGGATCTGCATACGGGCAGTTTGGCCCAGGTGGCGGCCTATCTGACCTGCCGCGATGGGCTGCTGGAACGCCACATCCCGGTGTTGCGCGAGGTGTACGGGCAGCGCCGCGATGTGATGTTGGCCGCGCTGCACGCGACGATGCCCGCCGGGGTGCGCTGGACCCATCCGGCAGGGGGGATGTTCCTCTGGGTGACGCTGCCCGACGGTTGGGACTCGGCGGAGTTGTTGGGGCGGGCGATTGGCCATCAGGTGGCGTTTGTGCCGGGGCGCACCTTCTACCCGGCGGGGGATGTGATCAATACCATGCGGCTCAACTTCTCTTTCTCGCCACCGGAGTTGATCAAGACCGGGATCTCCCGTTTGGCGGAGGTGGTGCGGAGCTATGCACCCGGCGGGCAGTTGCCGTTATGAGAATCGCAACCCTGGGTGGCTGGGAGTGCATGATCATCCTGCTCGTGATCGCGGTGGTAGCGGCGCTGGCCTTTCGGACTGGCTACTTCCGGGGGCGGCGGGGGCCACACTGAGCGCAGCGAATGAAAGGCCGCCCCCTGAGTCTGTCGAAGGGGGCGGTTCGGTTAAGCGTCCTCTTGCGCCCCGGTTTTTGACCGCAGAGGACGCAGAGGTACGCAGAGGAAGAACCATAGGTCGTAACCACAGGGAGCGCAAAACCCATCCCTCTGCGTCCCTCGGTGTCCTCTGCGGTTGATAGGGTGTACCACCGAGGATGATACCCTCCGTAACCGAACGCCTATGGGGCGGCATCCCCTGAATCGTTTGCCTGTAGCATCTTTGCACATGCTTGGTTGCGACAAGGCGATAGGTTCAACATGAGTTGGGAAGCTCTCATCTCGAAAACTCCCTCTTGAACAGAACAAACCAGGGCAAGCTTTATATCAAATAATCATTCATATATACTTGCTTTCGCAAAGAAAATATGGTATATTCCTTTCTGTTAAACGGAAATTGTACGGTTCAATAGTAACCTTCATTGATATACACAAGACAAAAACCATTATAATGATACAAAAATCTTTTGAAAGAAACAAGCATATATACCACAACGAAGCTTTTGCTGAACTTATTAAAGATGCTGTTCGTTTTTTTAACGGAACACCAGTTCATTGTCTGCCACCACCAGAAAGATTTTCTGGAACTGGCGTTTATGCTCTTTACTACACAGGAAGCAATCCTATCTATAAAAGGTATGCTGAGTTAAATCGACTTTCCTATGACTTTCCTATCTATGTAGGGAAGGCAGTTCCAACCGGATGGAGGCAATCAAGCTCATTAGGTGGAAAGCATAAAGCTCATCACGATAGTCGGGATATGTTTCCCTATGCGATCAAGTGCATTGAACGACTTCAGCCGAAAGCGTTTTTTTTTGAAAATGTCAAGGGTTTACTACGTACATCTTTCGCTGAGTATTTTGATTATATTATTCTTCGTCTAACGTACCCAACTTGCACCATCAAAGAAAATGAAGATTGGTTGCATCATCTCAATAGACTTAGAAAAATCACAACGAATCAATACAATGATATAAAATATAAAGTTGAGTACAAATTGCTCAATGCAGCTCACTATGGTATCCCGCAGAAACGGGAACGAGTGGTGATCATTGGTATTCGCTCCGACTTGGATGTTGAATGGACGTTCCCACAATTCACACATACCGAGGATAGATTGAACTGGGATAAGTTCGTTACTGCAGAATATTGGGATCGCCACGAGCTACCCCGCCAGCAGAATGTTTTGATCGAATCTCTGCTTCAGCAGAAGTACGGAATGTTTCCACCAGAAGAACTTCCTTGGCAGACTATTCGCGATGCACTGGTAGGCGTTCCACACCCACAGGAAGACCATAATATTCCAGATCACATCTTTAAGGGTGGTGCTCGTATCTACCCAGGCCATTCAGGTAGTAAGATTGACCAACCCTCGAAAACCATCAAAGCGGGTGGACATGGTGTGCCTGGTGGTGAAAATTTGATCCGCTATGAAGATGGATCAGTTCGCTACTTTACTATATTCGAAGCAAAGTTAATTCAAACATTCCCGCAGGATTTCATTATTACTGGTGCTTGGGGTGAGGCAATGAGGCAGATTGGAAATGCAGTACCTGTTAGATTATCTGAAATTATTGGTAAGCAGTTGCTTTTATTACTACATTCAAATCTTCCCATATTGCGTAAAGCCCATGCCACACCCGTATGGGCATCCCCTGAATCTCTAGGTTTCAGGAGAGGTGAGATGGTATAATACAGCCACGCAGCCTGCCCACCAATGAGGTTCCTCCATGCACCGCATACTCCGCACTCTATGCGCCGTCGCGGCGTTCCTGATACTCAGCGCCTGTAGTTTGCCGGGGGTGGGCCAGCCTCCGGCGGCGACGCTTGCGCCGCCCCCTAGCCCCGAACCGACCGCCGCTCTGGCTCCCGATCTGGATGCGGAGACGCTGGTGGAAGCCTTGGGGGTGCGCCTGAGCCATCCCCAGGGATGGGTGAGCGAGGTGATTTCGGGAACCCTCGTGTTGGCTCCGTCGGCGAGTAGCCTGGATCGCACCAGCCCCGGCCCGGATCTGCTGATTACGCTCGATGCCACTCCGTCCGAGCAGGTGGCGGCGCAGTATGGGCGCGAGGCGAGCCAGAATCCCGAAGCCTTCTTTGAGGTGAGTAGTGCGCTTATTCAACAATCCGGCTATACCATCAGCCCGACCACCCCGATCACCATCACGGGCCAACCGGCGCTGCTGGCCGATCTGCAAGGTACGGGTGGCTCTGGTCAGTTGGTGGTGGTGGTTGGCCCGCAACAGGTGGTGCGCGTGGTGGGCCAGAGCGACCCCGCAAGTTGGGCGCAGCAGAGCGTCCTCTTTCAGGCGATCCTGGAGAGTCTCACCTTCTTCCCGCTGACCCCAACGCCAACTCCTACCCCAGTCAATCTGGCGCTGCAACCCGATGTGCTGCGCGAGGGGCCAGCCGGGTTTGTTTTGCGGATTGGTGGGAATGGTGGCGAACGCAACGCACGCTTTATGTCGGCACGCGGCATGGCCACTGCCCCCGATGGTACACTCTATGTCGCCGAGAACAGCCGGGGCATTTGGGTCTTTGCGCCCGATGGGAGCCTGCTCAGCACCTTCGGCGCTGAAGAGTTGCTCGACGCCTATGATGTGGTACGTACCAGCACTGGCGATCTCTTCGTGGCCGATTATGGGCGCAACGCCATTGCCCACTTCCACGCCGACGGCACGTTTATTGCGCATTGGGGCAGTGCCGGGGAGGCTCCCGATCAGTTTGGCCTATCATCGCCGCAACGCATCGCCCTTGGCCCAGAAGAACAGATCTACGCCCTGGATAGCCGCTCCAATGCTGAAGGTGATGCGATCTCTAGCGTGATGATCTTTCAGCCTGATGGGACGTTCGTGACCCGGCTGAACCTGCCTTCCGATCTGGCCCCATCCGATTTGGTGGTGGATAGTGTGGGGAATATCTACCTCGCCGAGAGCTTTGGTGGCTCGGTGGTGAAGCTCGCCCCCGACGGTAGTGAACTGGCGCGTTTTGGCGATCCGGCAGCGACACTGAGCCTTGCCGCAGGTTCGATTGACCTGGATGCGGGGGGCGATATCTACCTCGCTACCTACAGCGCCGGGATCGTGCGCCTCTCACCGAGTGGGGTCACGGTTTCACGCAACGGCACGCCCGCCACGAGCGGCAGCCTGCCCGGCCCCGGCGAGTTTAGCCTGCCCAACGGGATTGTGGTTGGCCCCGGCGAGGTGGTGTGGGTGAGCGACAACAGTGGCGAGTACAGCGCGGTGACAGCGCTGCGCCTCCAGGGCGATGCGGCGCTCAGTTCCACCCCCGGCCCAGAGGCCGAGCAGAGCGCCACCCCGGAGCCGACCGTTGTGCCGGAGGAGAAGTTACTCCACCAGTGGGCCAGTGCGGCTACTGCCAGCAGTTTCTACGCCCCCGATTATGATCCCGAAGGGGTGCTTGGCGCACCGGATGTAGCGGGGTGCCAGGACAGCCCCGCCGCATGGGCCTCGGCGGCCCCCGATGGCCGCGACACGCTCGAACTGAGCTACGCGACGCCGGTCTTTGCCAGCAGCCTCGTCATCTACCAGAACAGCCAACCCGGTTTTGTCAGCCACGTGGAGTTGATTGACGAACGCGGCGAAGTCATCCCGGTCTATACGGGTAGCCCCAGCCTAAGCGTCACATGCCCGTTGGCCCAAAGCATCACCTTCACCCAGACCTTGAGCCGGGTGGTGAAGGTACGCATCACGATTGATCAGCGCGGCGGCACCTATTGGAGCGAGATTGATGCGGTGGAACTGATCGGGCTACCATAAAGCTATGCCCCAAACCCTAGTTTGTGTTGTTGTTTGGCGGCGAAGCCGCCAAACAACAACACAAAGATATTTCACTACTTCCCCACCCCCACCGGCTTCAACAAACGCACCGAGAGGAACAAAAACAGCCCCGTGGCCAAAATCGAGAGAAAGAGATAGACCAACCACGGTGAGGGTACCAACACATCACCCGTACTGGTTGGTATGTTGAAGTAGAAGGCATTCTCGCCGCCCACCAACGCGGCCTCGGTAATCCCCAGCGCAATAAAGGGGTGCGCACTCAGCATGAGGCCCACCGTATAGATATAGATAATGTCGGGTTCATAGTAGCCCAATATGATCGAAATGATCGTAAAGATAAAGGGAATAATCAGCAGCAGAAAGATGACACTCCCCAACGCTGTAATATTCGCCCCCAGTGTGCTACGCATCACAGTCGAGAAGAAGATCCCTATCGAGGCGTAGCAGATCGCCGTAACGATCAAGCCCACCAGCCCAATCGCAAACTCCGTTCCGCTCACCCCACCAAAGAGAAACGCCAAACCCGCCATGGGCAAAGCGGCAAAGATGAGCAACAGCGCAAACGCCAGCGCCGAAGTCAGTTTCCCCAGAATAATCTGCAACGGCGAGAGCAGCGTGGTGATCAAGAGATCATAACTCTGGCGTTCGCGCTCACCCGTAATCGCCCCAGCGGTAAGCGCGGGCGAGATGATACATACCTGCACTAGGGTCGCAATCATCACCGTAATAAAGATCGACTTACCAATCGTGGGGCCAGCCTCAATATCCGTCATCCCACCAGAGAAACTATTTGAACTGGCCAGATAGACCAAAAAGGTGATCATGCCGGTGATCGTGAGATAGATACTCAACAAGATCATCGCCCGCCAGCCACGGATACGTCCGCGTAGCTCACGGGTCAACACCGGATTCTTGAGCAGGTTCATTGCTTCCTCCTAGGATGGCAGCCCCAATCGGTAGCCGCGCCCACGCGCAGTATGGATCAACTTTGGCTGATGCGGCACGAGACGTTGTAGACGCTTGGACAAGCGGCGCACCAAGACCCCAATCCGATCCGATGAGAGGTCAATCTCTGATTCATCGGGATAGACGGCCTTATAGAGTTCCTCTTCACTACACACCGTACCATAGCGTGCATAGAGATAGGCCAAGAGGACGAACTGTAGGCGCGGCAACTGATCGCCAATCTCGCGCCCATAATAGTATACCTGCTGGGTCGTAGGATTGATAGAGATCGGATCTGGCTGTGAGTCATTGGGTGTGACCGACGCAGTACGGGCAATCTCACCCGCGACAAGTGTGTCCAAGAGCGGGCTAAAGATCTGCCACCCATCGGCGTGGGGTTTGAGCAAGCCCTTGAGGCTCAGATCGGCATGATCATGGAGATCGAGCTTTCTGTGATGATGGGCCTGCCAGAGCAGATCTTGCTCTTCATCAGAGAGATCATTCCAGATCTTGAGGCACTCGTTACGCACATTCGGAGCACGCCGCATCAAGAGGCGCGGCTCGTCACTCAACGTTCCATACTCTAGCACGACCTGTACCAGAGTGCGGATGAGGCTGGGATGCCCGCCACTCAGATCAATGATGCGCTCAATCTCAGCCGGGGGGATCGTCTGCTGATAGCGGCTACTAAAGCGCACGGTCTCACGCTGCGCATCTTCATGCCGCAGAGGGGGCAAGCCCTCTTCACCCAACGAAAAGAGTTCGAGAAAGGACTCGCTCTCTTCCGCATACATATCGGGGCAGAGCGTCGGCAAGCGCTCGCGGGTCAGCGCGAGATACATCAACCGATACTTATAGCGATCACGCAGGGCGCGCAGATTACGGAGTGTGGTGGTGCTTATTTGGGGTAATAGCGCATCAAATTCATCCAGAATAATAACTAAACGGGTATAGTCGAGGGCGACATTGATCGCATTGCTACAGCGACGCAGCGCCATCGGA
Organism: Candidatus Oscillochloris fontis; assembly: GCF_004138135.1. Taxonomy (GTDB): domain Bacteria; phylum Chloroflexota; class Chloroflexia; order Chloroflexales; family Chloroflexaceae; genus Oscillochloris; species Oscillochloris fontis. The sequence goes on along the minus strand of NZ_RYFD01000034.1, from coordinate 40,091 downwards.
TAGTTCCCATAGGCGGCGAGGATTGCGGCATGCTCCTCACTGATACGTTGGAGCGCCACTTCAGGCAACAGCGTGCGCAACCCCACCCGGAGCGCCACGGTCAAGCCCTCAAAGAAACCCCAACCGCTAGGTTCCGCCAACATGTTCGCATCGAGGCTACAAAAGGCTAAGGGTTCACCGTTCCCAGTGATATAGTGGGCAATCACATCAAAACGTTGAAGATGCTGGAGCATGTTGGTCTTCCCGATCCCATTGATTCCGACGATACTACAACATTCACCCGCAGCCAAGTGCTGGATGAGCGGTTCAATGATCTCGGCACGATAGGTGATTGGACGTGGATCGAGCATATTCAAAACCCTCCTATGGATGAACGACGTAGACTAGCTTGGTAGAGCGGATGCAGGCTGCCCCCCACACCACACCCGCGAGGATTGATGTGCCGCCGCAGCGGACGCGGCGCTGCTTGAACCTGATTGGGCCACGTCTCCAACTTTCGGATCTGTTCAATCACGGTGGCCGCATAGGCCGCACTCAGATAGGCCACACTCGCCAGCGGTTCGATCCGGGCCTGCGGCTGTACCCAACGCTCGCGGCCCTGATCGTACAGATTACGATACTTTAACGCGGCGAGTCCATAACCAATCAGCCCTAGATAGTATTCGTAGGGGCGTGGGCCGCCCCCCTTGACCGGCTTGAGTGCCAGTTGGCGTAGCCTCAGGATAAACTCATACGCCCGTACCAGTTCGTGATCCCGATCCAGATAGCGTTCAACATCACTGGGGTTGGTTAGGGCGGCATGCAACGCGGCCTCCAAACGGAGCACATCAACCCGGCTGCGCAGCCGGTGGCTCAGAATATGTAACTTATACTCCATCTCCAGTTTGACCAGATCAAAGACCGTATGCCCACCGGGGCGAGTCTGATCAAAATCAATCAACCATGCTGTCACGCCACCGATCCCATTGGGGCCATACTCACGCATCAGGATGTTCCCCAGGTTCAGATCGCCATGGATAATCGAGGTATGCAAGGATATGGGGGTATCGAGCAGGGTAGCATAGATCGCTAACGGGTCGGCGAGATTCTGGCCCACCAGATTCTCAACTTGGCGCAACCCATGGCGTTCAATCTGATCATACAGCAGCGTATAGCGGGTTTGTACCACCTGCGCCTCCAGTGGAGCCTCCTGAAGCAGCGCCGCCCGCACATGGGCGACGTCTTCAGCGGGGATGATTAGTTCAATCCGTGCCGCAACGGGATCGAGTGGCCGGTAGATACCGGCTGGCATCGGGTTGCCTGCCAGGAGGTGCAGGCGTAGCCGTACCAACCCGGCATCCATCGGCTGTGCCTCCACCTCCTGCAACAGCGGGTAGCCCGCACAGACCCCCAGCGTGATGCGCTGACCCAACAGGCTGCGGGCCTCTGGCTGATCAGCGCGGGCGAGGAGGCTCTTCACGGCCTGCGCATCAACACCACCGTGCCCGACACGGACATTTTTCAGACTCAACACTGGCGGCAACACGCGATTATAGAACCACCCCGGACACTGATTGGCGAATAGCCGCGCATTCATATGCCAACCATTCTGGCCGCCACTTCCTGCCAGGGTATCGGTAAACAGGTTACGAATAGCCGTCAACGCACGCTGCTGATCGGGGTGTTGCCAGAGATAATCGCGCAACGTCTGGATCGGCGCATCCACCGACCCCAAATACGCATAACTCAACGCCGCCAGCCCACCATACGCACTCGTCGCATGCAACTGGGGGCGTTCTGCGCGCGTAAAGGGTTCCACATACTGGGTGTAGTTCTGATACTCGGCAGCAATCGCAGCGGCCTGCCCAATCCGAATCGCCACCGGATGATACTCCGCACCATCGTGGGTGATCGGCTGCGCCAACACGAGACTCAACGAACTAAGCCCGGCACTACTCCCCGGCAGCGTGCGTACCCGCACCTGCGCCACATCTGGTTGCTTGGCAAAGAGATCGCCGATCAAGGTTCGCAAGTGGGCGAGATTGACGCCATCCAGCGCATGATCGAGGAATATATCAATGGCGTCTGGCGTAAGCATCGGTGTGGCGTGTCACCCAATCGTCGCAGTATGATCGTCCTACATACAAGACACCTCCCTCTTACATAATTTGTGATCGGCGTATGTTTCCCAAGGAACACACAACGTCAGGGTGGGCACATGGCCCACCCCGACGTTGTGTTCTGACGAGCACCGACTAAAAATGCACATCGAGCTTCAGCGCCTCAGCCAGAAGTGCGTGATACTCGGTACGTGGTATCTCGATCACCCCAAACTGTCGCGTCAGATTGCTGGCCATCTGCGCGTCAACCAGCACAAAACCACGTTCGCGAAGGTGCTCGATAAGGTATACCATCCCGACTTTGCTGGCGTTCTTCTCTCGATAGAACAAGCTTTCGCCAGAAAAGAAGCCACCGATACTAATCCCATATCCACCGCCAACCAGATCATCGCCATTCCAAACCTCGGTACTATGGGCATAGCCAAGGTCATGCAGTTTGGTGTATACCGCTACAAGATCGGGCGAGAGCCAGGTTGTTTCGCGTAGAGGATGGATTGCGGCGCATTCGGCAATCACCTTGCCGAATGCGCGGTTGAAGGTGACGGTGAAGTGGCCACGGTTGATGAGTTTGCGTATGTTAGTGGGGACATGAAAACGCGAATCGAGCGGGAGGATCGCACGCATCTCTGGGTCGTGCCACTGCACAATGTCGAGTCGCCCCGCCATTGGAAAGCGGCCTTGGCGATACTTGGTTAATACGGCATTCGGGGTTAACTGTTCTCGCTGGCGAAGTACGAGCGAGACGAGGTTACGCGCAATCGGACGAAGTAGCCGCTTAACACGGTGCATTATTCTGATTGCCTTTCTAAAATCACCCCTCAAAAAACCGCTTGGCTAAGCTCGGCAACTGCTTGAGTACACCGGTGCGGATACGGGTGTGGGGTAGCGAGTCGAGGAATTGTTGCCCGTACTTCTTCGAGATCACCCGCTTGTCGAGAATGACCACGATCCCACGATCTTCTCGTGAGCGGATGAGCCGCCCGAAGCCCTGCTTGAACTTCAGAATACTCAATGGGACGCTGTATTCGTTGAAGGCGTCGGTGAAGAGTTCACTGCGCGCCGCGTAGATCGGATCGGTGGGGACGGTGAAGGGCAGTTTGGTGATCACCAACACCGAGAGTGCATCCCCCACCACATCCACGCCCTCCCAGAAGCTGCTCGTGCCTAAGAGGACGGTGCGCGGAAATTCGCGGAAGCGGTCGAGGAGCGCGCGCCGTGAGCCGTCTACCCCCTGGGCTAAGACGGCGATCTCCTGCTCCTCCAAGTTCTCCTGGATGGCGGCGTAGGTCTGCTTGAGCGCACTGTTGGCGGTGAAGAGCGCTAATGTGCGCCCGCCAGTGACGGTGCAGAGATCAATCAGGCTCTGCTCGACCGATTGCTGATAGCCGCGTTGGTTGGGTTCGGCGATGTCGTTGGGGATGAAGACCAGCGCTTGTTGCTCAAAGTCGAAGGGGCTGTCGAGTTGGAGACTCTGGTAGTCGCTGATGCCGATTCGTTCGCTGATGAAGTCGAAGCTCCCCGCAATGGTCAGCGTGGCTGAGGCGAGGATCACGCTGCGCTTTTGGGTGAAGAGGTGCGCCTGCATGATCTCGGCCACATCCAGGGGCGCGGCGATCATAAAGAGGCTGTTACGGAAGCGATCATGGGTCAGCCAACAAATAGCCTCTGGGTTGCCAAAGATGATGTCCTTGGTATGTGTGCGGACTTCAAGCACAAATCGGTTCAGGATGGTGGTCTTGAGGAATAGCTCGTCATAGTTCATGAAGGCATCACGATCTATGCCGCTCAGAATGGCCTCGATCTTACCCAGACCGTCACCAATCGCCGTTAGATTGTCTAACAGGTATTGCCAGTTGACCTGGATTATCTCCCAGGTATCGCGTTGGCGGATCTGATCGGTGAGCCGCAAGCGGGAGTCGTAGGGGCTGGCTTCGGCCTCTTTGGCGATAAAGGTGTTGATCTGGCTGAAGCACTCGTCAATCGTGAGCCGCGTGCGCATGACGCTCGGCATGAGTACCCGTACCTGCTCGCTCACTTTGTCGAGTAGTGCCTGTTCGACCTGCCCCTGGCTCATCCGCATGGGTAGATCGCTCAGCAGGCCGCTCACCGCCTGGAAGCCGCCTTCTAGGTAGAGATCGTCGAGGAACTGGATCAACTTGGCCTGATCAATACTGAAACTGAGTTGATCGGTGGCCACATCCTCTAGGTTGTGGGCCTCGTCAATAATCACATGATTGTAGTCGGGCAGCACCCTCGCCGTACTGGTCAGATCGGCGAGTAAGAGCGCGTGATTGACCACCAGGATATGTGCGGTTTCGGCTTCGCGGCGCGCCTGGAAGAAGAAGCACTGCGCAAAGTGTTTGCAGCGCACCCCGATACATGTCTCACTCGTCACACTCACGCGGTTCCAGGCGGTATGCTCGCGATCAAAGAGTAGCAGTTCGGCCTTATCGCCACTGGTGGTGGTGGGGAGCCAAAGCTGAATCTTGAGCAGCGCCCGCACCTCTTCGGGGTTGAGGGCTGGGTTCTCGCGCACCTCGTGGTAGCGCTTGAGGCAGAGGTAATTGCTGCGTCCCTTGAGCAGGGCAGCCCGGAAGGGCGGATCGTCCTCCGATTCCCCGGCCATGATCTGTTGCAGATCGGGAACATCTTTGAAGAAGAGTTGGTCTTGCAGATTGATCGTGTTGGTCGAGACCACCACCCGCTCACCGCGCCGCAGTGCGTGCTGCACCGCCGGTACGAGATAAGCCCAACTCTTGCCGGTACCCGTTCCGGCCTCGACAATCAGGGCGTGGCCCTCATTGAAGGCCGCACCTACTGCACGCGCCATCTCGATCTGGGCGCTGCGCTCTTCGTAGCCGGGGAAGGCATGCCCCAATGCGCCCTCGCGACTGAAGAACTGCGCGATCTGGTCGAGATCGAGCGGGCGACTGTCGTTCGTTGGTTCCAACGTGGGCGACGCATCCATTTCCCATGTGAATCGCGAATTGGCGGGTATCAGACGTGGTTCGACAAGAACCTGTCGGGCGCGCTGCTCCAGCGCATGCTCAAAAAGGTCGCGCATGGGGAAGGGGACTTGCGTACTGATACGCACAATCTCCTTCAGTTGCTCCAGACTCAACGCTTCAATCACGCCTAAAAGGTGGTTGAAGACATGCGCCGTGACCTCGGCATCATTCAGCGCCCGGTGGTCGGCGGGGTGCGCGATCCCCAGGCGCTCCGCAATAGCACCGAGCTTATACACCGCCATCTGGGGCAGCAGGATCGTCGCCAGATCGAAGGTGTCATAGACGGGCTGACTGAAATTCATGCCCTGGGAGGTCAGCATTTTGAGATCAAAACTGATCGAATGCCCCACCAGCGGGTAACTCTTAATGAAACTCACGATCTTGCCGCCCACTTCGTTGAAGGACGGGGCATCGGCGAGATCGTCTGGCGTAATCCCGGTCAGCCGGGTGATCTTGAGTGGCAGGGGTTGGCGCGGTGCGATGAGTTGGCTAAAGCGCTCAAGGATCTCGCCACCACGAAATTTGACCGCCGCAAACTCGATGATCTCGTCTATACCGGCTTGCAGCCCGGTTGTCTCGACATCAAGGGCGACGAAGATGCGTTCTTTCATAGGGTTTGTATCTTGTGTAGGTGAGGTTCGTAGGGGTATTATACCCGCTTGTAGGGGCGAAGCATGTGGCTCCATACAATATGGATGGGTTCTGCCCTATTCGTTGGGCCACATGCCTCGCCCCTACAACACCTAATCTAGATCCCAACCTATCTATTGATACGAACATGCGCTATACTGGTTATGGAGATCTACAGGTTATCATCAGGGATGCGCTGCTATGCTCTTGTCATCCTCCGCCACAAGCCAGCCGCAGGGTGCATATCAAGATGCCCATGTTCTAACCCGCATTGCGCAACATTCGAGCAATGCGATGATTCTTACCAATCATCAGGGTCGGATCGAGTGGGTGAATGCAGGGTTTACCCGTTTGACCGGCTATGTCTTGGCGGATGTGGCGGGCCACAAGCCGGGGGATCTGCTTCAGGGGCCGGGTACCGATAAGGCCACCGTTGAGCGCATGAGTCTCGCTATTCGCCAAGGCCAGGGCTTTAGCGAAACCGTACTCAACTACAATAAAGCGGGCCAACCCTACTGGATCTCGCTCCAGGTCTCGCCTATTTTTGATGCGCAGGGCCAGTTGAGCAACTTTTTTGGTGTGGTGACGCCCATCAGTGAGCGGCGCTATTACTCGCAACTCTTCTGGCATAGCGAAACCTATTTGCGTATGGTCTTTCAGACCATGCCAGTGGTTCTGTTTGTGCTCGATCAGCAGGGTCATTTTATCCTCGGTGCAGGTAAGGGTTTGGAGTTGTTGGGCTTGAAGCCCGGCATGTTCACTGGGCAATCGGTCTTTACTATCTATGCTGATCAACCCCAGATTCTGCAAAGTATCCGCCGGGCGCTTGATGGCGAGAGCTTTGCTGTCCTCAACCAACTCAAGGATTTCTCCTTCGAGACGCGCTACCACCCCATCCGCGATGTGCAGGGGCAGGTGACTGGGGTGATCGGGGTGGCCTTCGATATTAGCTCGCGCATTCAGGTCACGATGGCGTCGCAGAATGCTAATTCGCGCCTCTCGACCCTGATTGCGAATATCCAAGCGGGGGTGCTGGTTGAGGATGATCAGTGTCGCCTGACCCTTGTCAACCAGACCTTCTGCGCCATGTTTGGCCTTGCCATTCCTCCAGAGGCGTTGATTGGGATGGATTGCCAGGATATTGCGCGCATGATCACCCCAAGCCTAGAGAATGCAGATGCCTTCTTTGCACGCTTTCACCAGATCCTTGAACAGCGCCAACCCGTCACTGGGCATATGGTGCGTATGGCCGATGGGCGCAGCCTGGAGTGTGATTTTGTGCCCGTCTTTGAGGATGAGTGCTACCATGGTCACCTCTGGCTCTATCGTGATGTGAGTGATCGTGTGCGTGATACCGCAGAGTTGGTGCATGCCAAGGATGCGGCTGAAGCAGCGACGCTGGCGAAGTCATCCTTCCTTGCGACCATGAGCCACGAGATCCGCACGCCCATGAATGCGGTGATCGGTATGACGACTCTGATGCTCGATACCGATTTGACCCGTGAGCAGCGTCAGTATGCCGAGACGATCCGTACCAGTGGTGATATGTTGGTGGCGCTGATCAATAATATCCTCGACTTCTCGAAGATTGAGTCGGGGCATATGGAGCTTGAACAGCAGCCCTTTAGTATCCATGTGTGTGTCGGAGAGGTGAATGAACTCCTTGGCCCCAAGGCGCTGGAGAAGGGTCTGGTCTTGACGGGGATGGTGAGTTCGCAGATGCCGGCGATGATTGTCGGTGACATCACCCGCGTGCGCCAGATTTTGGTGAATCTGGTCTCCAATGCGATCAAGTTTACCAATGCTGGTGAGGTGACAATACGTGTCTCGGCGCGCCCCGATGAGACCTCCAGCGGCGATCATCTGATCATCACGATGACGGTGGCAGACACCGGGATCGGTATTCCTGAGGATCGCATGGATCGCCTCTTCCGCCCCTTTAGCCAGATTGATGCGAGTACGACCCGTCGCTTTGGTGGTACTGGGCTGGGTTTGGCGATCAGCCGTCGCTTGAGTGAGTTGATGGGGGGCACGATTACGGTGCAGAGTAAGGTTGGGGTTGGCTCCTCCTTCCGCGTGACATTCCGTAGTACAGCCGTTGATCCCAACCCATCCATCATCACCACTATTCCTCGTACTGATCGCCCCAAACTGGCAAAGTTGGGCCGCCCAATGCGCGTGTTGCTCGCGGAGGATCACCAAGTCAATCAGCAGGTGGCCCTGCGTATGTTGGAGAAGATTGGCTATTATGCCGACCTCGCTTCCAATGGCAAAGAGGTGATTGCCGCCATGCACCACCGTGATTATGATGTGGTGCTGATGGATGTGCAGATGCCCGATATGGATGGCTTGGATGCTACGCGCCGTCTGCGGGCGATGTTGCCCGAATCCCGCCAACCCTACATCATCGCTGTGACAGCCAATGCGATGACGGGCGACCGTGAGGTGTGTCTGGCGGCGGGTATGGATGACTATATCAGTAAGCCGATGTTGCGCGCTGATCTTGAGGCGGCGCTGCTGCGTGCCCAGCGTGGACGCCATGCACCAACGACGACCGAAATTGCCCCTGCTGAGGAGCCGGTTCAGCTCAATCAGGATGTCTTGACGATGCTGCGGGAGAGTATGGGCAGTGCATCCGAATTTGCCAAGCTGATCGAGATCTTCTTGGAACAGGCTGAACGTGATCTGATTGCGATGCGGGCGGCATGGCCCAATGACTTGAACCAATTGGGGCGTTTGTCCCACCGCTTTAAGGGCAGTAGCCTCTCGTTGGGTGCCCAAAGTCTAGCCGCGATCTGTCAGCAGTTGGAGCAGCGTGCGCACCAGAATCTGGCCGATAATGAGACCTACGCGCTCTTTGGGGTGATCGAGGTGGAGTATCGGCGGGTGAAGGAGCGCTTGTTGCAGGTGGTAAAGGAATAAGTACGGTGCGGAACCCAATCGGTTCCGCACCGTGTGACTGCTTAACGCACCCCCACCGCTGCGGCTAACTCGCGCTGCACGATACTGACGATCAGATCATCCAGGCGCTCGACGGTGTAGGGCTGATCGCCCGCCTCAAGTGTGGTGCTCTCACCCGGCGCACCCGAACTCGCACCCTCCTGGTAGGTCAGGAAGATGAAGCCCGCCATGGTCTGCTGGGCCAGTTGGCGGAAGACATATTCCGCCGGAGCATCGGTGTTGCTGGCGGCAATCGGGTAGATCTTGACCCCGCGTGCGACAGCCTCACGCGCACCGTCCAGGTAGGTAAACTGCATCTGCTCATACGTGTGCGGGCCAGCATCGGCAACCAGGAAGACGAGGCGCACCGCCGCTTGATCGCTCCACTCCATCGTGAGCAGGGCATCCTCCAACGCGGCATCCACCGCCTCCGGGGTGTCGCCCCCGCCCATGGCCGTGAGGGCGTTTAGTTCAGCGCGGAAGGCGGCGAGGTCGGTGGTGAAGGCGACCGGGCGGGTCACATACTCATCGCCCTCGTCCTTGTAGGCTACCAACCCGTAGCGGATCTGTGGACGTGGGTTGAAGGTGTCTATGCGCTGGGCGATGCTGTCAATCGTCTCCTGGATACGGTACAACTCGTCGCCCATACTGCCGGTGGTATCGAGCAGAAAGAGCAGATCAAGGCGCAGGGTCGGATCGATCTGGACACCGCGCAGCCCGACCTCAATCGGGGCGCTGCTCCCGCGCTCGAAACTCACCTCGGCGCTGGCGTTGCCATAATTGGCCACGAGGCGGAACGTGGTGGCGTTCGGGCTAACCCCGATCACCCGTGGCAGAAAGATCGTCTCGCCACCGGCGTAGGTGCGCCCCTGGAAGACCAGTTCCTCCCCGGCGTAGATGCTGATCCGTGCATCGAGCACCGGGCGCTGGTTATCGTCAATCACGCGGATCAGGTAGCGCTCGCTGGGATCAACCTGGCGTACTTCACCCATCTGGTAGGTGCGCAGGTAGTCGAGGTAGGCGGCAAAATCGTCGTTGTCATCAATCTCGCCCGCCTTGAGGTTGGCAACTTGGCCCTGGGGGCGCGAGGCGGGGCTGGCCTCACCGAGGCCACCGTCAGTTGGGGCGGCGGCGACCTCCCCGGCAATCGGGGGCTTCTCGGCGTCGCCGCTGCTGGCATCAGTGGCGGGCAACCCCATAACGTCGGCTGGGGCGGTAGCGGCGGGGGCGGGTGGGGCGCTATTCTCACGTTCAGCACTCGATAGGCCACTACTGCCCGCGCCAGCGGCGGGGGCACTGACCGGCACAGACTGGGAGCTAGGCGCAGATCCACAGGCGGCCAGGAGCATCAGGATGAGGCTGAAGAACAGGGCCATGGATGGCAAGCGGCGGTATGGGTGCATCGGGAGCCTCCTCTGGGTGGAGAATTTGGGCATGCTGTTGGAGAGACGTGTTGCGGGCGGGGAAAGTTCCGATGCCGTTGGCTCTATGTTAAGATACCAAGAAACCCGATCATCAGGAGTAGGGGCGAAGCATCGCCCACCATAGAGCAGGGAAACCCGAATGAGGTTGGCGGGCGATGCTTCGCCCCTACGGGATGATCAAGGAGTACCCACATGACTTCCACCCAGATTCGGGGCGCGTGCCCCCACGACTGCCCCGATACATGTGCGTTGATCACCGAGGTTCATGCGGGGCGTGCGGTCGCTCTGCGTGGTGACCCGGCCCACCCGATGACTCAGGGTTGGTTGTGTGCCAAGGTGCGCCCCTACTTGGAACGGGTCTATAGTACTGAGCGCGTGTTACACCCGCTGCGCCGGGTTGGCCCGAAGGGCGGCGATCAGTGGGAGCGTATCTCCTGGGCGGCGGCGCTGGCCGAGATTGCCGAGCGCTGGCAGGCGATCATCGCTACCCACGGCGCGGCGGCGATTCTGCCCTACTCCTATAGTGGGACGCTCGGTTTGGTGCAGATGGGGGTGTGTGACGAACGCCTCTGGAATCGGATGGGGGCCAGCGGGCTGGATCGCACGATCTGCTGTAGCGCTTCGCATGTCGCGGTGCCGGCGACCTTGGGGGTGCGCCACGGCCCCGACCCGCGTGAGGTGCTGAAGAGTAAGTTGGTTATTCTCTGGGGGAACAATCCGGCCACGTCTGGCCCGCACTTCATGCCGCTGCTGCGTGCGGCCCAGCGCCAGGGCACCTACGTGGTGGTGGTAGACCCGCGCCGCAGTCTGACCGCCCAGCATGCCGATCTCTTCCTCCAGATTCGGCCCGCAACCGATGCGGCGCTGGCCTTGGGGTTGATGCATGTCATCTTTGCCGAGGGTTTGCAGGATCAGGCGTGGCTGGCGGCGCACACCCACGGCTGGCGCGAGCTTCAGGATCGTGCCGCGCTCTACCCGCCGGAGCGCGTGGCTGCCCTGACTGGCCTGGAGTCTGAGGTGATCGTTGATCTGGCGCGGCGCTATGCCACCACCAAACCGGCCATGCTCAAGTTCGCCGATGGCATTCAACGCCATACGAATGGCGGCCAAGCAGTACGGGCGCTCTGTTGCCTGCCCGCCCTGGTCGGGCAGTATGGGGTTCCTGGTGGCGGGCTGAACTACAGCACCAGTGGCTATGTCAAATGGGCGAGCGCGGCGGTCGGTCATGCCCATGAATGCCCGCCTAGCCCGCGCAGCATCAACATGAACCGCCTGGGGGCGGTACTGACCGGGGAGGTGCAAGATCCGCCGATCATGGGGCTGTATGTCTACGGAGCCAACCCGGTGGCCTCGGCTCCCAACGCGGGCCTGATCGTGCGCGGCTTGCTGCGCGAGGATCTCTTCACCGTCGTGCATGAGCAGTTCATGAGCGACACCGCCCGCTATGCCGATATTGTCCTGCCCGCCACGACCCAACTTGAGCAGGTAGACCTGCACCGCCCGTATGGCCACCGCCATCTGCAATACAACCATGCCGCGATTGCGCCGCTGGGCGAGGCGCACAGCAATTGGGACACCATGCGTGCCCTGGCACAGGCGATGGGCTACACCGAGCCGTGGCTGCACGCGAGTGCCGAAGAGGTGATCGCCGAGATCCTGGAGGCGAGTCGCCCGCACAACCCGCAACTAACCGGCATCACCCTGGAGCAGTTGCAGCGTGAGGGCACTGTGGCGCTGCACTTTACCGAAGAGAACTTCACCCCGTATGCGGATCTGCGCTTTCCCACGCCATCGGGCAAGGTGGAGCTGCTCTGTGCGGCGATGGCGCAGCACGGGGTTGACCCGCTCCCCGACCATGTGCCGGTGGCGGAGTTGGATGGCACGGGGCTGATTCTGATCTCAGCCGGGGCGCACCACTTTGTGAGTAGTACCTTTGGCAACCAGCCCAGCCTCCGCAACAAGCAGGGCGAGCCACGCATCGAACTCAACCCGCAGGATGCGGTGGTGCGCGGGATCAGTGACGGCGATCCGGTGCGGGTCGTGAATGCCCGTGGCGACTGTCTGCTGCGGGCGCAGATCAGCAGCGATGTGCCGCCGGGGGTGGCGGTGGCGCTCAAGGGCCACTGGCCCAGCCACTCGCCAGAGGGTCGCAACATCAACTGGACCACCTCGGATGATCTGGCCGATCTGGGCGGCGGGGCGGTGTTTCATTCTAATCGGGTCGAGGTGGTGCGGTTGGGGTAGAGACGCATAATTATGCGTCTCTACGGATTCATAATGCAAAACTGCGATGAATCGCCCGTACCGCCGCATCCCCATCGGTGGCGGAGACCACCAACGAAATGTTGTTCTCGGTGCTGCCCTGAGCAATCGCGATCACATTGATCTTCGCCTCGCCCATTGCCCCGAAGACCTGCCCGGCAATACCGGGTGTTCCGCGCATGCCCGATCCGACCACGGCGATGATCATGACCGAGTCCTTCACCTCGATATGCTCGACATTATGGGCCGAGAACTCGCTCTCTAATTCTTTGCGCAGTTCGGCTACCGCCGCCGAAGTTTCGGCCAGGGGCACGGCGAGGCAGACGCTCTGCTCGCTGCTGGCCTGCGAGATGAGCAGGATGTTGGCTTTGGCGCGTGCCACAGCGGTAAAGATGCGCGCCGCCACCCCAGAGAGACCGAGCATCCCCGGCCCGCCCACGGTGATCATGCTCACCTCTTTGATCGCCGTCACTGCACGAGCGGTACGATCCCCCCGTCCCTCACCGATCAGCGTACCGGGGTGTGTGGGGTTGAAGGTGTTGCGGATGCGAATCGGAATGTTGCGCTGCACCAACGGCAATACCGTCTTGGGATGCAGGACATTCGCCCCATAGTAGGCCAATTCGGCCATCTCGCTATAGGAGAGCACGCGCAGCGAACGCGCTTCGGGCACCACCTTGGGGTTGGCGGTCAGCACGCCATCCACCTCTTTCCAGAACCAGACCTCGTTGGCATCGAGGCATGACCCCAGGATGGAACAGGAATAGTCGCTCCCGCCCCGGCCCAAGGTGGTCGGCACCCCGGCGCGTGTTGCCCCGATGAACCCGGTAACCACCGGCACGACCCCTGCTTCGAGGAGGGGGAGAAGCCGCTTGCGGGTGCGCTCGGTGGTCTCCTCCATCAGCGGCGAGGCCGCACCGTAGCGATCATCGGTAATGATCAATTCGGTGGCATCAATCGCCTCGGCGGGCACCCCGGCGGCGCGCAGGGCGGTGGCGATGAGGCGCGCATTGAGCCGTTCACCCAGGCCACTGAAGAGATCGAGCGCACGCGGCGTCAGTTCGCCCAGCACCGCAATACTGCGCGAAAGATTGCTCAGATAATCGAGCATCGTGCGAATCTCTGGCTCCAGCGCCGCACATGCAGCAGGCGGGGCCAACTCAGCCGCAGCACGCATATGAAGATCGAGCAGGCGCGGAGCCACATGGGCCGTCGCATTCCCATCGCCTTGCGCCGCCGCATGGGCCGCCGCAATCAGCGTATCGGTCGTCCGTAGGTCGGGGGCATTCATCGCCGACACCACAACCACCACCTCGTGGTCCTGGCGACTCTCGTTGACAATAGCGGCGACCTGTCGGATTGCATCGGCGCTGCCGACCGAGGTACCGCCAAACTTCATCACAACGCGCATAACTGGTTGACCCTATGGTTTAAGGAATGATCAAGACTTTGCCCGCCGTCTCGCGGCCTTCAAGGGCGCGATGGGCGTCGGCGGCGTCCGCGAGTGGGAAGCGGCGATCAACACGCACCTGAAGTTCGCCCTGGGCGATCCAGGTGAAGAGATCGGTCGCCCGCCATGCCAACTCCTCTGGCGTGGCGATGTAGTGCCAGAGCATGGGCCGGGTGAGGAAGATCGAGCCTTTGGCACTTAGCACGAGCGGGCTGGTGGGCGGCACTGCCCCACTCGCATTGCCAAAACTGACCAGCATCCCACGTGGGCGCAGGCTATCCAGGCTGCCCTCCCAGGTATCCTTACCGACCGAGTCGTAGACGACATCCACGCCGCGCCCGGCGGTCAGTTCACGCACGCGGGGGGCAAACGGCTCCTCGCGGTAGAAAATGACCTCATCGGCCCCGGCGGTGCGCGCCAACTCGGCTTTGGCCGCCGAACCCACCGTGGCGATCACCCGCGCCCCAATACGGTGCGCCAGTTGCACCAGCAGCAAGCCCACGCCACCCGCCGCCGCGTGGATCAAGCAGGTCTCGCCCGCTTTAAGCGGATAGGTGCTAAAGACGAGGTAGTGCGCGGTCATTCCCTGAAGCATCACCGCCGCCGCCAGGTCAAGATCCACCGCAGCGGGAACATGCACCAACTTCTCGGCGGGAATCAGCGCATACTCAGCATAGCCGCCCAGACCCGCCGCCGTTGCCACACGATCCCCAACCGCCACGCCGTTCACCCCCGCACCGATGGCATCCACCGTGCCAGCAAACTCACTCCCAGGGATGTAGGGCAGCGACAGCGGATAAAGCCCGCTACGATGATACGTCTCGATATAGTTAAGCCCCGTAGCAACTACCTTCACCCGTACCTGACCCGGTTCCGGATCAGGGCGATCAATCTCATCAACACGCAACACCTCTGGCCCACCCGTCTCGTGGAAGCGGATTGCTCGCATAGCTCTCTTCCTCCCTTGCGCCGCGAGAAAACCTGAGCCTATACTATAACAGGAATTTGCTTCGGGGTAGAAAGGTGAAGGAGCATCCATTGTTTGGTGAACACCATTTTCCCACCACCTACTTCCGCCGCTACGATGAGGGTGACGACCGCGATTTCTACCGTTACCCGCGCCTCACTGCCCACATTGATGAGCCTGCCCAACGTGCCTTGGGCCAGATCTTCCACGAAGAGATCCCCGCTTCCGCCCACATCTTCGATCTGATGAGTAGTTATCATACCCACCTCCCCAGCGATCTGACGCGGAAATGGGTGGTTGGATTGGGCCTCAACGAGGAGGAGTTGCGTCAAAACACGCAACTCAACGAGTACATCATCCACGACCTGAATAACGAACCCCATCTTCCCTTTGCCGACGCCAGCTTCGACGCCGCTCTGTGTACTGTCTCGGTACAGTACCTCACCCGCCCCATTGAGGTCTTTATTGAAGTTGGGCGGATTCTCAAACCAGGGGCACCCTTTATTGTCAGTTTCTCCAACCGTTGTTTTCCCAGTAAAGCCGTGCATGTCTGGGTGGGTACCAGCGACGCGCAGCATATGACCTTAGTGAAACAATACTTCAGCTATGCCGGGTGCTTCGATGCTATTCGTGGTTTAGATCGTTCACCCTGTCGCTGGCTGAGTGATCCGCTCTTTGCGGTTATCGGGAGAAGAGGCTAGATCGCGATCTCTGGTATAATCCGGCGATAATCGTCACCCATCATCTAGCGGAGACTGACATGCCTGCTGTCGCCCCTCAACCGGTGCAACTCAATTGCCCCGCATGTGGCAATCCCTTTCGCACCGCCGTCTATACCTTGATTGATGTAACGCAGCAACCCGAACTCAAGCAGGCGCTCCTCAGCGGTCAGTTGAATATGGCCGTTTGCCCCAATTGTCAGACCGCCAGTATGCTGGGGGCACCGATCTTCTATCACGATGCCACCAAGCAACTCTGTCTGGTCTATTTCCCCCAAGAGATGAAGAGTTCACCGGCTGAACAAGAGCGTTTTGTGAGTGATGCAACCAGCTTTGTGATGCAGTCGCTCCCCCAAAATGCCCCGCGTGTACATCTGCTCAATCCGCGCCACTTCCTGACTCTGCCCTCGTTGTTGGACACGATTCTCGAAGCTGACGGTATCTCTCGCGAGATGCTCGAAGCCCAGCGCCGCCGGGTGGATCTGATCAGCGAACTGGCCGGGGCACTCGCCACTGGCTCTGGCTTCTCCGAGTTGGTAGACGCCCACCGCACCGAACTGAACGAGGAGTTCTTCACGACCCTCAACGCCTTCATCGGCGCAACCCCGCCGAGTCAGGCCGACTCGCGGATGTTGTTGGAGGCGGTGCGCGACCACCTCGCCGAAGAGTTGGGTGGCCTCGATGGCTCCGCCGCTGAGGATGCCGAACTGGCCGAGGTGATCGCACGGCTGGCGAGCGCCCCCGAAGAGGATCTCGAAGAGAACGTCGCCCAGTTGCGCGGCTACATTGACTATGACTTCTTCGAGGTCTGGACGCAGCAGATCGAAGCGCTCGAACTGGCCGGGGATACGGTGGAGGTGGAGCGGCTCACCGTACGCCGCACCCGCGTCCTAGAGATTGTCGAGGATCTCGACCGCCAAGCCCAGGAGATGTTTGAGGCTGGGAGCAAGGTCTTAGAACTGGTACTCTCGGCTGAAGATCCATTTGCGGCCCTCCACACCAACGCCGATCAGGTCAACGAAGCCTTCCTGATGGTACTCTCGGCCAACGTCGGTGCCGCCCAGCGCGCCGGACATGAGCAGGCCGTGGCGCTGCTTGATCGTCTCGCCGAAGAGGCGGTGACGATCATCCAGGATCGGCTCTCGCCCCAGGAGCGCTTCATCAACGAACTGATGCTGGCCGAAACGCCTCAGGCGGCGACCAAGCTGCTGCGCAAGAACGTGGCCATGATCACGTCCGATCTCGTCACGCAGCTCAATGCGTTGGCCGATCAAGAAGAGAAGCGCAACAACAAAGCCTCTAGTGATCGGCTGCGCCAACTGGCCCGCGAGTCGGGCGCGATGCTGTTTTAGGCAGATCGGCCCTCACCCCCAGCCCCTCTCCCTTGATGGGAGAGGGGAGATTCCGCAGCGTGATGCGCCTACTCCCCCCTCGCCTGTGGGCGTAGCCCACGGGCGAGGGGGGCTGGGGGGGGTGAGGGCCGCCAGAGGTTCCCCATGCCACCCACCCGCGTTTTGGTGATCAAGCCCGATGCACTCGGTGATCTGCTGCTGGCAACCCCGGCATTGGGGCAGTTGCGCCAGGGCTTGCCGCATGCCCACATCAGCGCGGTGGTCGGCCCGTGGTCGCGCATGATCTGGGCCACCCATCCAGCCCTCAACACCCTGCATACGCTAGAGTTCCCCGGCTTTGCACGCACCATTGGCCCACGGCGGCGTCTGCGGCCCTACGGGATGCTGCTGCGCTACGCAGCGGTGCTGCGCCGCATGCACTACGATGCCGCGCTGCTCTTCCGCGACGACCACTGGTGGGGGGCAATGCTGATCGCCCTGGCCGGGATTCCCATCCGCATCGGCCATGCCCACCCGCGTTGTGCGCCCTTCCTCACCCACGCACTGCCCTACGATCCCAAGGCGCATGTAAGCCGCCAGAGTTTGGCGGTGGTGGCGGCCTTGTTGGGGCACGTTGCCAGTGATGCACCACCGACCTTCTTTGATCCGGGGGCGGCGGCCAGTGCGTGGGCCGCACAGTGGTGCGCCACCAACCTGACCAATGCGCCCTTCGTGGTCATCCACCCAGGGGCCAGCGGGCCAACCAAGGCGTGGCCACCGGAACGCTGGGTCGCCGTGGGGCATGCGCTGGCCTCACGCGGCTGGCGGATCGTACTGAGCGGCGGCCCCGACGAGGTCGAACTGGCACGGCGCGTGGCAGCACAACACCCCCCGGCGCTCAACCTGGCCGGAGCTACCAACATCCCTCAACTGGCCGCAATTCTGGCCCGTGCCCACCTGATGATCGGCGGTGATACCGGCCCCCTACACCTCGCGGTCAGCCAGGGCTGCCCCAGCATTCACCTCTTTGGCCCCAGCGACCCCGGACGCTTCGGGCCGTGGGGCGATCCGGCGCGCCATCGGGTGGTGACGGCGGGTTTGGCGTGTAGCCCGTGCAGCCAATTCCAGACATGCCCGCGCCATACCGATCCATCCGAGTGTATGCAGAAGATCGGCGTGGACGAGATCGTGCGCATGGCGCTAGACATGCTACGCTGAGAGCTTCCGGGAAGCTGAAAGCTTCCCGGAAGCTCGGCTACGTGTTAATCCTCCGCCGGTTGCACCACCCCATCGGGGAAGAGTTCACCCTCGGCGGTGATCGCCAGCGTCGCCTGACAAACCCGCGTCTCGCTGGTGGGCGGGCTATCATCAATGCTCGCCACCTCTACCTTAATCGTCAGATCGATATCGAAGGTGCCCTTCCCCTCGGTGAGCCGCCACATGGGCGTGGTTGCTACCCCAAGGTTGTCCTGGTAGGTCAACTTCTGGAAGCGTACCTCACTCCCAAACGAGCCACTGATGTTGATGCCCAAACACCCAGTCAGCATGGTCACGGCGAGCAGGCTCATCAGGATGGCCGCGCCACGGCGGCGGCGGCGCATGAAGAAGAGCGCGAGGCCAGTCGGCAGGGTCAGGGCTACGGCGACGCCTGCGCCGTTAGCCTGGGAGCCAGGGGCTGCACCACTCGTAGTAGCTGGCGGGATGCTGAGTTCCAGATCGGCAAGGAATTCCTTATCCTTGAGCGTGATCGTCGAGACATAGGTGATGTCGGGATCAGTGGGTTCGGTCTTCAGGCTGGCCCCCGGATCAAACACAAACTCCAACTCACCGGGGCGATTGGGGTTAGCCGCATGGTAGGAACCCTTTGGGGCGACCAGGGTTGTCAACTGGAGCAGCGTATCCGAATCGGTCAGTTCTGCGCTGCTATCATCTTCAGGGTCATCGCTGGGGCAGTTCATCGAAACGATGTTTGCGCTTTTGACGCTAAACACCCAGTCGCCTTCGAGCTTGATTGGCTCGACCTTGGCCTTGAAGGTGGTTGCGGTCTCGCGGGCAATTGCCACCAACCGCACTTGTGGCTCGCCGATCCCATCGTGGATGGGGGCGATCACCAGTTTGCTCGCGCCGGTGTGGTGCTGCGGCTCGCCACCATTGATACTGTAGTAGACTTCCACCCCCGCCTCGACCGTCAGCATCACCGGCTGGCCGGAGGGGCGTTGCTTCATCAGCGGTGCGCTGCCATCCAGGCCACTGCGGATCATCAAGGGGTAGACACTATCCGGCTGCATCGAGGCTTCTATCGTTCCCGTCTTGACCACCTGGGGTGGGTAACTGGTTGTATCGAGGACAAACGGCGCACTCTTGTCCTCAATCACCCCCACGTAGTCGCCGATGGGTGCGCC
The DNA here is from genome assembly GCF_004138135.1 of Candidatus Oscillochloris fontis. Classification (GTDB taxonomy): domain Bacteria; phylum Chloroflexota; class Chloroflexia; order Chloroflexales; family Chloroflexaceae; genus Oscillochloris; species Oscillochloris fontis. The sequence goes on along the minus strand of NZ_RYFD01000034.1, from coordinate 20,859 downwards.
AGTACTAAAGGCACTCACGGTATCGGCATAGCCATCGAGCTTGCCGGTGAGGATGTAGCGCGCATAGCGATCCAGGTTGGTCCGCAGCGTGGCGCGCTTGTCGCTCTCTTGCATGGGGTAGGTACCCGCATTCACCGCCGCAACAAAGCTCTCCATTGTCAACGGGCAGCCGCTGGAGCAGATATTCGCCCGTAGCAACTGCGCATGCAGATACTGTTCACTCGACGCCCACTGGTAGGGTGAGAGTTGATAGATCAGGGTTTTATTGTCATTCAGCGTCGAGCGGCCATAGAAGTTGGCGGCAAAATCGGCGGCGGCGGGGTCGGCGATGAAGACGCCCACCTCGGCGACGCTCTCCAGCCACCAACGCAGATCGCCATTCACGAAGCCCCACAGCATGGCGTAGTTCTCGTCCTCAACCCAGTGCATCAGTTCGTGCCACAGGCTATAACGGCTCTCGGCACCCCCGATCTGGCCCGCAGCGTCGGCCCCGATCCGCACGCGGCCCAAGGTCGAGTTGTAGGTGGGGGTTGTATCACCGGCAATGATCGCAATCTGCACCGGGCTGAGGCCGGAGATCTTAGCGGCGGTGAAGCCCGCAGCGGCCAAACGGCGCATGCCCTCTTCGGTGGCGGCGATCACCGCATCGGCGGTCTCGGTCGTGATCAGGCCGGCGCGACCCCAGGCCACCTGTACCGAGCCGGAGGCGTTGCGGCGGCAGGTGCTCAGTTCAACCGGAATATCGCCATAGACGATACAGTTGCGGTTGCCACTATTCTGGGCGTGGGCCACGCTCACCCCACTGATCTGATCCCAGAGCGGCACCGCCGCATTGCGCGGGCCAATCACGAAGTAGTGGCTCGTCCCAGCGGTCGCCATCGGGTCGCCCTCCAGATCGGGCGGGCTGGCGGATGGCACGCGCACCGGGATGCTCAAGAAGCCATCTTCTGGCTCTACTTCATACACAAAGAGGTAGAGCCCATCAACCAAGACCGCCACCCGCGAGTCGGGGCTGGTGGCGGGGAGGCGTAGCTCTACTGGCAGGCGCGAGTCGCTCTCCCCACTCATCTGAAGGGTGTAGAAGGGCGTCTCGCGCTGCACCACCTGATCAAGTTGCTCTACAATCGTGCCCCTCGCCTCGACCACGGCCAGTTCGAGGTTGCCAGCACCTTCGACGGCCTCCGCCGGTAGTGCGACCTCAGCGCCCGCGACGACCTGGGTTTCGCCATCGGCGGCGGCGCTGATACGCTCCTGTTCAGTGAAGGTGGCGGGTTCGGGCGGCGCGAGGGTGGCGGTCGGTGCGGCGGGCGCAGCCGTATTCGTTGCGGGGTTCTCGCCAGTGGTTGGCGGGCCATTATTGCCACACGCGGCCAGCAACAGGCTGAAGACGAGTACGAGGCTGAAGATGCCGGGTGAGGCGGAGAGAAGACGCCGGTTCATAGGGAACCTCCGTTCTTGGTGTTGGGATGCGAGGGTAGGCGATGCCCACATGCCGGGGGAGCACGAAGTGTCTGATTATTGTAGATCCGCATCTACCCTCACGCGGACACAAGATCGTCACCACGGGTGATAGTTCTACCACCAGAGTCGCACCAACGGTGTATACTAAAAGCAATGAGCACACATGCTACTCCTGTGCGCCCCGAGCGCAAGCCGGTTGGCGAACCGAATGCCTCCTACGAGATGCGCAACTATCGTCTGCACGAGCGGATCGGGCAGGAGGAGTTGGCGACGGTCTACCGTGCCAGCCACCTGACCCTTGATCGTCCGGTGCAGGTACATATTCTGCGGCGTCAGGATTGGATTTCGAGTAGCCGCTTCCAACTCGCGGCACGCCTTGCGGCGCGGCTCGCGCACCCCAACTTGCTGCCGGTGATTGACGCAGGCCACGACGAGAAGTATGGGGACTATCTGGTGACCCCGCAGACCGACGGGCGCCCACTGGCGGTGTTGTTGGCCAGCGGCTCGTTGGAGGTGATGCTCGCGCTGCGCGTGGTTGCCCAGATCGCCGCTGCCCTCGATGATCTCCACCAGCAGCAGATCTTCCACCGCGATGTGCAACCGGCGAACATCCTCGTCACCGCCCAGGGCGTGGCCTACCTCTTCAACCTGAGCCTTGCGGCCAGCCCTGATACGCCCGATCTGAGCAGTATTGATGAGGCCGACTACCTGACGCCCTATTCCGCACCGGAACAGCGTTTGGCGCAGGGTGAAGCCGGAGCGGCGCTGGATGTCTATAGCCTAGGGGCGGTGGCGTATCACATGCTCAGTGGTGAAGTGCCACCCGCACCGGGCAGCCCACTCCCCAGCCTCGCCGCCCGCGATCCCAGCCTCGCCCCCGCAGATCGCGTACTCCAACGCATGCTTGCGACCCACCCCGAAGCACGCTTTCCGAGTGCCGGAGCCGCCGCGAGTGCGCTGCGCCAAGCCCTGCGTAGCCATATTGATCTGGCTACCACCGATATGGAGGAGTCGCGCTGGGAGACGAGTGCCGAGTGGCTAGAGAACCCGCTGGAGACGGCGCTCGGCGATCAGCTCGATGCCAGTTTCAAGGAGTATCTGGCCCGCTCGCGTAAGCGCGCCGACGAGTTGCACCGCCGCGATGTCATCCGTCGCCACCTCAATCGCTGGAGCCGCGATGGCTTCTTCCGCCGCCGTGCCCTCGGCCAACTCGTCCAGCCCGAACAGATCGTCAGCTACAACATCTACTTCTATGAACTGCGTACCCTCTATGAGTCACGTAGTGCCCCTGAAGCTCGTATCCGCCCGCAGAAACCCGATGAACGCCCCTCGCTCCAGGCCACGCCTGATGTCTGGAGTGTCGAGGTGCCCACCCGCGATCCCTTTGAGACTGTCGCTGCGAAGATCATCCCATTACCCAACTCGATCAGTATCATCAGTTGTACTGCATGCGGTGGTGCCGGTGAGCAACCCTGTAAGGTGTGCCAGGGTAAGGGCACAGTCAATAAGGTGCGTAAGGTGAGTCATCCCGACCGCAGCGTGACGGAAGAGTCGGTGACGAGCGAATGTCCAAGTTGTCGTGGCTATCCTAACCAGAAGTGTCCGGCATGCGAAGGCACTGGTAATCAGGCTAAGGAGCAGGTCTTTACCTATGCCCGTCGCGCCAAAGAGTGGCAAAATAGCGATGATATTGAAGATCTGCCCCAACTGGCGGTCAAGAAACGGATCGAATCGGTCTATAGTGCGCGGATTGATCCCTATGCCGGCCAGTGGTACAGTGTCGCCCCCCTCGCTGATATGCTCAAAAAAGCGGTCGAAGATGCCGGTGATGATACGCGCCTCATTGCGGCAGAACTGAAGATCCGTGGGACAACCATTACCGAGATGGATTTCCTACTTGAAGAGAAACCGCAGCGTATCTACTTGGTTGGTTTCGATAATGAACTCTTTGGTGATTGGTCGCTCTTCAACCCCGAACGCATGGCGCTGGCCGGTTTGGCGGCATTTTTGACCCTCTTATTTGTGATTGTCCTCATTCTTGCGTTCTTATAACGATAATCAATTTCACATTTAAGGGTAACTGTTCACACTTGGGGTAAAAGAAACCTCTGGTTGACGCAAAGGCGCAAAGACGCAAAGGTTTTGAGGGGGGCATATTCTTGAAGTCTTTGCGCCTCTGCGCCTTTGCGTCAAAACCGGGATGCTAGGAGAAGTGTGAATAGTTACATTTAAGGATGGCCACTATGCACAACACCCTGCGTTCTATGTGGGGGTTGCTGGTTGTGGCTGGTCTGATCCTTGCCCTCCAGCCTCATCATGCTGGGGCAAGCCTCGTTACCACCACTCAAACAACCACACCTCCCAGTCGCTATATCGTCCAACTCGCCGGTGATCCACTGGTGACGGTTCTGGCTCAGGCATCCCAACTTGCCGGGGCTGATCCGAATGCTGAACTCGATCTCACCAGTTCGGCGGCCCAGCGCTACCAGAACCAACTCGCCAAGCAACGCGCCCAGGTACTCGCCACCATTGCCCAGCGCATCGGCCAGGAGCCGCCGCTTGCCTATAGCTATGACCTCGTCTTCCATGGGGTGGCGCTGGAGCTTACTGCCGAACAAGCCGCCCAGATCGCGGATCTCCCCGGCATTGTGGCGGTGCAGCCCGAAGCCTTCTATGAACTTACCAGCGATGCTGGCCCCACCTGGATCGGGGCCGATCAGGTCTGGAACAGTGGCTATATGGGCGAAGGGGTGATCATTGGGATGATTGATACCGGGATCAATACCCGCCACCCCTCCTTCGCTGAGGTTGGCGGCGATGGCTATCGCCACCTCAACCCGCTGGGCCAAGGGGTCTATAAGGGGGCGTGTGACCCCACCAACCTGCCTAGCCGTGCGAACGGGAATCCCTCTGGCTATAACCCGGCGATCATCTGCAACAACAAACTGATCGGTGCGTGGACGTTTCCCAACACGGCAACCGCATTCAATACCAGTACCGGCGAGCCAAGCCCCAACGACGAACATAATCATGGCTCACATACCGCCAGCACGGCTGCGGGCAACGTTCTCTACAACATCGTCTCTGGTAGTGTCACCTACTCGCGCATCTCCGGGGTCGCCCCGCATGCCAACATCATCGCCTATGATGCCTGTGGCTATACGGTGAATGGCGTGTACTATGCGAGTTGCCCCTCCGCCGATCTACTGGCGGCGGTCAACCAAGCCGTTGCCGATCAGGTGGATGTGATCAGCTACTCGATCAGTGGCGGCGCAGATCCCTGGAACGACGTGGTTGAACAAGCCTTTCTGAATGCCCGCACCGCCGGGATTGTCGTCAGCACGTCGGCGGGCAACTCCGGCCCCTATGTTGGCACGGTGGCCCATGTCAGCCCGTGGGTGATGAGTGTGGCCGCCTCAACCCATGATCGCGCCAATACCACCCGTACTATCAACCCGGCCAATGGCGATCTCATGGCCTATTTCAGTTCGCGTGGCCCGGCCCTCGAATCCTATGCACGGGTCATTAAGCCCGATCTAGCTGCGCCGGGCTCCTACATCTTCGCGGCCTATGCCAACACCGGCGGAACCAGCCCCAACTATGGCCTGATGAGCGGAACCTCCATGTCCGCGCCGCATGTCAGTGGGGCCGCCGCGCTCTTGATCGGCTTGCACCCCGATTGGTCACCGAGCCAGGTACAATCCGCCCTGATGACCACTAGCTATGCGCCGATCACGAAGGAGGATGGTATCACCCCCACGACGCCCTTCGATAGTGGTGCGGGACGGGTGCGCCTCGACCGCGCCGCACGGGCGGGGTTGCTGCTCGATGAGACCTCGACCAATTTTCGTAATACTAGCCCCGCAATTGGTGGTGATGCCAGGGCGCTCAATCTGCCCAGCATGGCCGATCCGAGTTGTGTCTATAGCTGCTCGTGGACACGCATCGTCTCTAATCCGCTCGATGTGGCGGTGACGTGGACAGCCACCACCCAGACGAGTGCGCTGAGTGTCGAACCCGCCAGTTTCACGATTCCCGCCCATGGCACCCAGAGCCTCACCTTCACCCTGAATGTCGCCGGTAAGCCCTTCGATACCTACGTCTTTGATCGCGCTACCCTCAGTGCTCGTGATGCTCTGGCCCCCGATGCAAGTTTTCCCGTGGCGGCGGTGCCTAAGACGAATAACCTTGCGAGTCGGCTGGTCTTGAGTGCGACCACCTCCACGAGCCAGCATACGCGCACCATCTCGACCCTGCCCTACACCGCGCTCACCACCCAGATCACTGGCCTCACCCAGGCCACCCGCCAGACCATGACGATTGCCAATGGGGTTAGTGATACCTCGACGCTGCTGGTTGTGCCCGCCAATACCGCCCGCCTTGTGGCCGAGATCCAAGGCTCAACCTCGCAGGATGTCGATCTCTTCCTGATCCGTGATGCGAACGATAACCAGATCCTCGATTCTTCTGAAGCCTGGGCGTGGGCCTGCTACAGTGCCACAGAGTTGGTGGATGAGTATTGTAGTATCCCCAATCCAACCCCCGGTACCTATTTTGTGCGCGTGGATAACTATTTGGCCTCGCCGAACCAGACAAATGATCCCGTGACGCTGCTCACCGCTGTGGTGCCAAATGCGAATCCTGGTAACCTCACGCTCGATCTTCCCAGTAGTAGCCCTGGTGGGCCGATTGATCTTGAGTTTACGCTCACTACGCCTACTTCGGTTGAGGGCGATTTCTGGTATGGCCATGTCAAACTGGCTGATCCCAACACATCAACCACCCTGGTGGATGTTGATGTGGACTTCCGCCACATGCAGGCTGGCCCGGCCCAACTGATCGTGATGGACGGGAATAACCAGAATGCGGTGATCAATACCGCTTTTACTTCCAAACTGAGCCTGATCGTGGTGGATAGTGTCGGCAAACGGGTACCGGGGGCGATGGTCACGTTTACTAGCCCTCCCAGCGGGGCGGGGGTTACGTTCCCTGCGGGGAATACGGTGACGACCGATCTTGATGGCTGGGCTGAGCTAACCGTACAAGCGAATGGGACTCCAGGCGAATTTGCGCTGCTTGCGAGTGTGGAAGGAGTATCAGGGCCAGTTAGTACCCATTTCTCATTGAGAAATCTACTGCAACCTTATATGATCTATCTACCATCTGTATATAAATAATCGAAAGAACCCCCAAAACCTATGCAGCAGCGCACCATCCTTCTCACCATCCTATTCGCGTTGCTTCTCTTTGCGCAGCCTAATGCCCAGGCGCAAACGACCTACTATGTCTATCTGCCGCTCGTACAGCGTGCGCCACCGGCTGGACAGACACTTGAGCAGTACCAGATTGCCCAAGCGGTGCTGGCTATCGTCAATACGCAACGTGCCAGCGCCAGCCCGGCCTGCGCCCCACTAACGATGAACGAGAAGCTGACTCTCGCCGCCCAGCGTGAGAGCCAGGATATGGCGCTGAATAACTTCTTTAGCCACACCAACCCCGATCCCAGCCGCGCAACGCTGACGCTGCGGGTGAATGCCACCGGCTATGCGTGGCAGTCGCTGGCCGAGAATATCGCCGCCGGGTATAGCAGCGCCTCCAGCGTCATGCAAGGCTGGATGACGAGCGATGGCCACCGCACCAATCTCCTCAACTGCACCTATACCGAGATCGGGATTGGGTACTACTACCAGGCCGATGACCAGCCCTTACCGAGTGGGGGTGGCCCGTATTACCACTATTGGACGCAGGTTTTTGGGCAGCCACGGTAATCACCTCCCATCACGCCCGCACCAACGCCTCCACCTGCCCCAGCATGTCTGGGGCGGTGACGAGTGCCTCGCCCACCAACACCGCGTCTGCGCCGCGCCCGCGCACCATCTCCACATGCTCCGGGGTGAAGATGCCGCTCTCGCTCACCAGCACTGGCCGTTCTGGCTCCGCCCCTACGCGCTGCGCGAGGCGCGCCGTGGTCTCCAAACTGATGTTGAAGCTGTGTAGATCGCGGTTGTTCACCCCTACAATCTTGACACCCAGAGCCAATGCGCGCTCCAGTTCGGCTTCGTCATGCACCTCAACCAGCGCCTGCATGCCGAGGTCATCGGTCAGCTTGAGCAGGTCGCGCATCTGCGTATCATCCAGCGCCGCCACGATCAGCAAGAGCGCATCGGCTCCGTAGGCGCGTGCCTCATACACTTGGTACGGGTCAATAATGAAGTCCTTGCGTAGCAGCGGCGGCACCCCCGGTAACTGGCGAATGCCCTCCAGAAACAACAGGCTCCCCTGAAAGAAGCGGATGTCGGTCAGCACCGAGATCGCCGCCGCGCCACCCTTGATGTAGGTACGGGCGATTTCGAGGTGGTCGAATGCCTCAACCAACACGCCCCGGCTCGGCGACGCCTTCTTGACCTCGGCAATCAGCGCGGTGCGCGGCGGGCAGCGCAACGCCGCCGCGAAGTCACGCGGGGCGGGCATGCGCGCAATGCGCTGTTCGAGTGCCGCCAGCGGGATCTTGGCGATCTGACGGCGGACTTCGGTCGCTTTATGGTTCAGGATCTTGGTGAGAAAAGTCTCGCTCATAAACAGTTCCTTCTATCAAAATGCAGCGTATTGATGGCCCTCACCCCCCTAGCCCCCCTCTCCCGTTCGCGGAGCGAACGGGAGAGGGGGGGAGACGCTCCGAGATACCGCAGAATTGTGCCCCCCTCTCCTGTGGGCGAAGCCCACGGGAGAGGGGCTGGGGGTGAGGGCCATATAACGGCACAGTGTCAATCTTGGTTGAACCAGGTCTAACAAGCCTTTGCGTCAACATCTTATACTCAGTTTCGCCGAATATCTCCCACCACCACCACCTCATCCCCAAGCTGAATGCACTCATCGAGGCTTGGTGGCAGGAGGCTCGCACCACCCCGGCGCAGGCAGATCACCAACTGGCCACGTGCTTCACGCAGATCCGCCACGCGCTGCCCCAGCAGCGCATCTCCATCCGCCACCTGAAACACCCGCGTGGCAAAGATACGTTCGCCCACATCAAAGGCGTAGCCCACATCATACCTGATCGCGGCAGCGGCCAATGCAGGCGCGGCCAGCGCCGAGGTGCTGTAGGCGGTGTTGATGCCAAACAGTACCGCCAGTCGTTCGGCCAGCACATCACTAAAGACCCGCAACACCAGATGCAGATCGGGGCGCTGAGTACGCGCCGCCATGCCTACCTGTACGTTGAGCAGGTCGTTACTGTAGAGCGAAGCCAGCGCGTAGGCGTGCTCCAATCCCGCCTCGGCCAGCACCTGGGGTTGGCGCGCATCGCCCTTGATCACCCGCACCCCCAGTTGCTTCATCTCGGTCATAATCCGGGCCGGGGTCTCCGGCGTACAGATCGCCACAATCTCGGCATGCGGCGCATTGGCCAAGAGTAGCCGGATCACATGCAAGCCCACCTGACCCATCCCACACACGATCACACTATTCAGGGTTGGGCCAGTGGGGCGTGTGGCTAACGGGCGTAAGAAGCCGGTCTTACTCTGCGGAATATTCTCTAAACGCACTCGTTCGAGGTTCTCCAGCCGCCCGATCATGAGCACCACATCCCCGGCGGCGAGTTGCTGCATGAACCCGGCGCGCCGCTCACGCCCCTGCTGGTCGCGGTGGCGCAAGATGCGCACCCCATACTGCTCCTCGATGCTGCGCACAAACCCGGAGAAACTACTCTCTGGTGCCACGGTCAGTTCGGAGATACCGAGCAACCCTTCGGGAAGGTTGATCACCTGCACAATCTCGCGGCTCAGTGCGGCGGCGGCGAAGGTGGGCGCGGAGAGCATCGAGATGCAGAAGGCGGTGTTGGGGCCAAAGGTTCGTTCGAGGTTGGCATCCAGTTCGCGGTTATAGATGCGCAACACGGTTTGAAGTGCGGGCGCAATCCGCCGCGCCGTTAACACAATCTCAATATTGAGTAGGTCGTCGTTGATCGCCGCGATCAGCCCGCGCGCCCGGGTCGCCCCGGCCTGGCGCAGGATCTGGGGATCACGCGCATCCCCCAGCACCACCGGCACCTTGAGTTGTAGCAGCGTCGCCACAAACTCACTCGCCCAATTCGCTTCGATCACCACCACCTCATAGCCCGAGTCGAGCAACTGGAGCGCGGTGCGGTAGCCCACCCGCCCCAACCCGGCAATAATGATGTGGTTGCTGAAGGTGCGCGCCAACGCGATCTGCCAGATCTCCGGGTTGGCGCTCTTGTCGAAGATCAGGCGGCTCAGGTCAATCGCGCTCTGCAAGAGGAAGAAGAGCCCCAACAACGGAATGCCGAAGAAGAGCAACCGCCCCACCGCATCGGGCGGGAACGCCAAGCCACTCTGGAAGATGAGCAGTTGCAGCGTCTCGTAGAGCGCCTGGGCCAGATCGATCCCACAATCGCTGCCATCGGCCTGACAATGTTGGGGGAAGTAGCGCCAATAGAGGTAGAGCGTACCGCTACTCAGCACCAGCAGCAAGGCCGTAAGCGGGAACCATGCCCGCTTGAGCAGGCGTCCATCATCGCGCAGATTGGCCCACAGTAAGCGCCAGAACGAGTAACGCCGTCGCCGCCCGCGCAGCCGCTCTAGGCGCACCTCATCTTCGGAGGTGGCGGGGCGTGGCTTGGTTGGGGCGGGGCGTGGGGGCATCACTGGTTACTCACCGCCACCAGCGCATCAAGCCGCTGCATGGCCTGGCCACGATCAATACTCGCGCGCGCCTGTGCCAAACCCTCCCCCAGATCCTGCGCCAGATCGCCTGCTACCAGCGCCGCTGCCGCATTGAGCAACACCACATCACGCGGCGGCCCCTGCTCCGTTCCAGCAAGAATCGCACGCACCATCGCCGCATTCGTCGCCACATCACCACCGCGCAGCGTACTCTGCTCGGCCCGCGCCAACCCCAGATCCTCTGGCGCTACGCTGTGCCGCGTCGGCTCCTGACCGCCCCGCACATCATAGATCAGGTTCGGGCCACTCAGGGTCAGTTCGTCTACCCCACCGTGGCCATGCACCACCAGCGCATGCACCGTGTCGAGGCGGCTGAGTGCCCACGCCAACTTCTCGGCCAGTGGTGCGCTGGCCACCCCCAAGACTTGGTGGCGCGCACGTGCCGGGTTGGTGAGCGGGCCGAGGATGTTGAAGATCGTGCGGATGCCAATCTCGCGCCGCACTGGCCCCGCAAAACGCATCGCGGGGTGGAAGTTGGGCGCAAACATAAAGCCGATCTGAGCCTGAGAGAGGCAGCGCGCCACCCCTTCGGCATCAAGATCGATGCGTACCCCCAACCCTTCGAGCACATCGGCACTCCCGCAGACACTCGACATGGCCCGGTTGCCATGCTTCGCCACCGTCAAGCCCGCCCCCGCCGCCACAAACGCCGCCGCCGTGCTGATATTAAAGGTGTGTGAGCCATCACCACCGGTGCCACAGGTATCCGCCACTGGCCCATCCACATAGACGTGGGTCGCCTTCGCCCGCATCACCTCGGCCATACCCGCAATCTCAGCATCAGTCTCGCCCTTCAGGTGCAGCGCAGTGAGGAAGGCACCGATCTGAGCCGGGGTCGCCACCCCACTCATAATCTCGTCCATGACCATCGCGGCTTCGGCTTGGCTCAGATCCTTCCTTCCAACCACGGCGATGATTGCATCACGGATATTCACGCGGCCTCCTTATGGTGTAGGGGCGAAGCATCGCCCGCCAACCTCGTTCGGGTTCCTCTGATCCATGGAGGGCGATGCTTCGCCCCTACGGCTTGCCTTATACTATACAATAGAACCTAGCACCCCCTGTGCCCAAATACTCATGCCGGAGGCTCCCCATGCCGACTCGCGAAGCGTGGCACGATCTACTCGAACAACAATTGCCGCCCCCATCCGCTTTTGTGGCGCGTAACCGCCGCATCACATCCTTCTATGCCCGTTGGTACCTGCAAGAACCCTGGCTCTTCAAATGGTCGGGGATGGCTGCCTTTGCCTCGGATCAGGTCGGCTTGGCGTTGGCGATTGCCGAAGTGCTGCGCGCCCCCCGCGATCTGCTCGTCACTGGCGCGGCCCCCGCTGCCGACCGCAACCTGCTCGATGTGGGCCGCGATCTGTATGGCCAAATGCTCACCCTCGCGCTCTTTCTCCCCGTCACCCTGCACAGTTCACTCAGCCGCCAACTGCTGCTCAACGATCTAGATCTGCTCAAACAGGGCAACGACGCCATCTTTGCCGATATTGGCTGGGCTCACGCCGCCTATTCCCAGGGTGGCCTGCGTGAAATCGAGGCCAATGTGCGCGATGGTGAGCGCGAGAGTCTGTTGGTGGGTTTCCAGATGATTGATGAAGGTGCTCAGCGGCTAAGCAAAGACCCCACCGACCAAGAAGCGCCTAAGCTGATTAGCCAGGGCAATGTGGCACTGCTGCGCCACGAGCAGATGAATACGCTGCCCACCTACTTTGATCGCATGTCCGACTTTGGGCGCTCGATTGCCTCGATGGGCGCATGGATGAACTTCGAGGGCAACCCAATGACCTCGCCCTGGTTTGGGAGCCACGCCGGGCCACTCTCGCTCTTCAGCGGCAACAAGAGCGTCACCCGCCCCGCCGACCGCTGGGAGTGGATCGAGCGCGATGTGCTCCCCAAATGGGCCGCCGTTGATCGCGCCTACCACGAGGACTGCCCCATGCACCACCGCCTAGTGGCCATGGCCAACGAGTCACCCACGATGATCACCCAGGCCGCGACGATGCTTAGCCCGTTGTTCCGTACCCTCAGCCTGCAACGCGGGTGATGTGTGCAACGTAGAGTAGAGATGCAAAATTTTGCGTCTCTACTCTACGTTCCCGTTAATCTTATGCCAACTCCCCAACTCCCCCTCAACCAGATCCTCCACGGCGATTGCTTGGAGATCCTCAAGACCTTGCCCTCCAACTCGGTCAATCTCGTCTTTGCCGACCCGCCCTACAATCTGCAACTCCAGAATCCCCTGTTGCGCCCCAATCAGAGTCTGGTCGCGGCGGTGGATGATGACTGGGATCAGTTTACCAGTTTTGCCGAGTATGATCGGTTTACCGAGCAGTGGCTCGCCGAGTGTCGGCGTATCCTCAAGGATGATGGGACGATCTGGGTGATCGGTTCCTATCACAACATCTTTCGGGTTGGCCGAATGATGATGGATCTCGGCTATTGGCTGATCAATGATGTGATCTGGCATAAAACCAACCCGATGCCCAATTTCCGTGGTAGCCGCTTCCAGAATGCGACCGAAACGCTCATTTGGGCCAAGAAATCGAGCCAACAAAAGCGCTATACCTTTAACTATCACGCGATGAAGAACCTGAATGACGAAAAACAGATGCAGAATGTGTGGCATATTCCCATCTGTACCGGCACCGAGCGGCTGAAAGTGGATGGCAAGAAGGCTCATTCGACCCAAAAGCCCGAAGCGCTGCTCTACCGCGTGCTGATTGCCGCCAGTAACCCCGGCGATGTTGTGCTTGACCCCTTCTTTGGCTCTGGAACCACCGGCGCGGTGGCGACAAAACTTCAGCGCAGCTTTATTGGTATCGAACAGTCGGCTGAGTATGTACGCATCGCACAGGAGCGTATCGCGGCGATTGTTTCGGCTCCTCTCAACGATCACACCCTGCGTACCCCCTCCAAACGCACCGCCCCACGCATCAGTTTTGGCCAACTCATCGCCGCCAACTACGTCCACGTGGGTCAGCAGATCTTCTCGTCGGATCACCAGATCATCGCCACGGTCAAGGCCGATGCACACCTGCTGTGGGGCGATCAGAGCGGCTCGATCCACAAGATCGCTGCGCTCGCCCAACACAAAACCGCCGCGAATGGGTGGGAGTATTGGTATTGCGAACATTCTCCGGGTGAGGTGGTGAGTATTGATCATCTGCGCGAAGCTTACCGCCATAAGGCTGAAGAGATTCCGCCTTTTGACTGATGGCCTAGCCCGCCCTCATGTGCTACGCTTTGCACACGAGTCGGGGCGACGCATTGCCCCCTACTCATGGGCGTGTTAATGAGGAGATAGTACGTGGCACAACGGAGTGAATTTACCGCCCCGAATACCTATACCTACGACCAGCGTAGTACATGGCGTTGGATCTTCTCGCATGTGCGGCGCTACTGGTATTTTGCGCTCGGTTTCTATCTCTTCTTCACCATTGCCTGGGCCTGTTATGCCGGCTCGCAGGTGCTGATCGGGCGTGCCGCTGATGAGATTATTAGCCCCAGTAGCGCCGATGGCCTGTTGATCATCGCGCTCACCATCCTGGGCGTCCTGGTTGGCGATGGGGTTTCGGCCTTGTTTGGCAGCCTCTCCGCCGAGAATGTCGCCGCCCGCTTTGAGGCCGATGCGCGCCAGGAGTTGTACGAGAGCCTGCTGAGTAAGAGCAAGGGCTTCCACGACCGCCAGCGCGCTGGGGATATTATGGCGCGTGCCACCGATGATACCAATCAGCTCTCGAATCTGATCGTGCCCGGTATCACGCTCGTCTCGGAGACGGTGATGGGGATCGTCATTCCGCTCACCTATATCGCCTTCGTCCGTCTCGAATTGCTGCTGGTGCCGCTCTGCTTCGTGGCCAGTTACATTGTCACCGCCAAGCGCTATGTGCGCCGCCTCAACCCGGTGGTGCATGATCAGCGCGAGCAGTTTGGGGCCATGAACGCCGGGTTGGAAGAGACCATCTCTGGCATCGAGGTGGTTAAGGCGAGTGCCCGCGAGAACTTTGAGCGCGAGAAGTTCCGCCGTAATGCGCGTCTCTTCCGCGACTTCTTCGTGCGCCAGGGCTATATCGAGGCGCGCTACCTGCCCCTGCTGCTCTACGGCTTCGCGCTGGGACTCAGCTTCCTACACGCGATGTGGCTCTATCGCCAGGGCCAGATCGCCGTCGGTCAGGTGATCGCAGTCGTCGCTCTGGTGAATGTGCTGCGCTTCCCCACCTTCATCTCACTCTTCGCCTTCTCGCTCATTCAATCTGGCATCGCCAGCGCCGACCGCATCCTCCATATTGTGCGCGGTGAGAGCGATCTGGATGAGCAGCGTGCCGGCTATAGCGCCCCGATGCGTGGCGAGATCACCTTCGAAGCGGTCGAGTTCGATTATGAAGAATCTGGCTCCAAGCGCGTGCTGGAACATATCGCCTTCCACATCCCCGCCGGGAAGACCGTGGCAATTGTTGGCCAGACCGGCAGTGGGAAGAGTGCGCTGACTCAACTGGTGAACCGTACCTACGAGGCGACCGCTGGCCGCGTACTGATTGATGGGGTGGATGTGCGGGAGTGGAGCTTGCATGCACTGCGCTCGCAGATCGGCAAGATCGAGCAGGACATCTTCCTCTTCTCGCGCACGATTGCCGAGAACATCGCCTTTGCTCGCCCCGACGCCACCCGCGACGAGGTGATCGCCGCCGCCCAAGCGGCCCAGGCCCACGACTTTATCAGCAGCTTCCCCAATGGCTACGAGACGGTAGTCGGGGAGCGCGGCACGACCCTCTCCGGCGGGCAGCGCCAGCGCATCGCCCTGGCCCGCGCCTTCCTGAGCGATCCGCGCATCCTGATCCTGGACGACAGCACCAGTGCGATTGATAGTGCCACCGAGGATCAGATCCAACAGGCCATCCGCAAGGCCCAGGAGGGGCGCACCGTGCTGCTTATCACCCACCGCATCTCGCAGATCCGCTGGGCCGATCTCATCCTTGTGCTGGAGGACGGACGGATCAGCGCGGCGGGTACGCACGAAGAGTTGTTGCAGCAATCAGCGATCTATCGGCGTATCTTTGCGCGCTATGATCTCGTTTCCCAGGAAGATAGCTAACCGTAACTGTTCACACTTCTCCTAGCCTCCAGGTTTTGACGCCAAGACCCCAAGGCGCAAAGCCTGCAAGATACACCCCAATCAAACCCTTTGCGTCTCTGCGCCTTGGCGTCAACACGGGATTTCTTTTACCCCAAGTGTGAACAGGTACCTTTACTATAACCTTTGCGTCTTTGCGCCTTTGCGTTAAAAACCGGAGTACCTATGGGCTTTCTCTTTGACGGCCTCGACGCCGAAGCATATGACCGCAACTATACCGACGCCGATCTCGTCAAGCGCATCCTGCACTACTTCCGCCCTCAGGCGGGCAAGATGGGTATCGCCGCTGCGATGATCAGTGCCGCCGCGCTGCTCGAAGCAGGCATCCCGATCTTCATCTCGCGCAGCATAGATACCCTGCGCGATGATACCAGCCTGGGCCGCCTCGCCACGACGGCACTCATCCTCACCATTCTCGCCTCCTGCTCGTGGGTCTTCAACCTCATCCGCCAGACCCTCGCCGCCCAGGCGGTGGGCGATGTGGTACTCAAGATCCGCGAGGATGCCTGCGATTCGGTGCTGCGCCGCGATATGTCCTTCTACGACCAGTTCTCGTCGGGCAAGATCGTCAGCCGCGTCACCTCGGACAGCGCCGCCTTCTCGCAGGTGATGAATCTCTCCATGGAACTCCTCAGTCGCCTGCTACTGGTCACGGTGCTGGTCGGCTACCTCGCCACTGTCAGCCTGAAACTGACCAGCATCCTGTTGGCACTCGCGCCAATCATCATGGGCGTAGCGTTGGCCTTCCGTGCCATTGCGCGGCGCACCATCACCGCCTCGCGGCGCATGAATGCCGAGGTGAGTAGCCATATTCAGGAGACCGTCAGCGGGATCGGGGTCGCCAAGACCTTCCGCCAAGAGGCGGTGATCCACGCGGAGTTCCTGGGCGTCAACCGCCAGTCGTTGCGGGTCAACCGGCGCACGCGCTACGTCTTCAGCAGCATCTTCCCGATCCTGAACATACTGGCCGGGATCGGGACAGCGTCGCTGGTCTACGCGGGGGGCATCGGGGTGCGCGAGGGCGAACTGACTGCCGGAACCTGGTTCCTCTTCATCCAGGGTTTACAGAGCATCTGGTTCCCGCTCACCAGCATCGCCTCGTTCTGGAGCCAGTTCCAGTTGGGGTTAGCGGCGGGCGAGCGCGTCTTCGGCCTGATTGACGCCGAGCCACGGGTGATTCAGAGCGACTCGCAGCGCCTGCCGCAGCTACGCGGCGAGATCCGTTTTAGCGATGTGGAATTCGGCTACAAGCCGGAGGAGCCGGTACTCCAGCACTTCAACCTACACATCCGGGCGGGCGAGACCTTAGCGCTGGTGGGCCACACCGGATCGGGCAAGAGCAGCATCGCCAAGCTAGTCGCCCGCTTCTACGAGTACCAGCACGGCCAGATCCTGATTGACGGCGTGGACATTCGTCACCTCGACCTGAGCGACTACCGCGCCCGGCTGGGCATGGTCACACAATCGCCCTTCCTGTTTGACGGCACGGTGCGCGAGAACATCCGCTACGGACGCCCCGAAGCCAGCGACACCGAGGTCGTAGCGGCGGCGCGCCACATTGGCGGCGAAGCGTGGATCAATGCGCTACCCCAAGGGCTAGACAGCCCGGTGGGTGAACGCGGCGCCAGCCTCTCGATGGGCCAACGCCAACTAGTGGCACTGGCGCGGGTACTCCTGCAAGACCCAGCGATCATCATTTTGGACGAGGCCACCGCGAGTGTTGACCCGCTCACCGAGACTCTGATCCAAGAGGGGCTAGACACGGTACTTGCCGGGCGCACCGCCATCGTGATCGCCCACCGTCTGAGCACCGTGCGCCACGCAAATCGCATCATCGTGTTGCGCAAAGGCCAGATCATCGAAGAAGGCCACCACCAACACCTCTTGGCGGCGGGCGGCCATTACGCCGAGTTGTACAACACCTACTTCCGCCACCAGAGCCTGGAGTATATCGAGCAGGCCCGCAAAGCAGCGTGAGATGTCGCGACGCATCATGATGCGTCGCGATGTATGCGGTTATAAACTTGGTTATAATGTAGAGCCATGGAGCTCTACATCACCCCCGCATCCATTGGCTATCTCAACCAACTGATCCTCTGCCTGATGATCGGTTGCTATCTGCTGGTCTTGCAATCTCATCGTCGTCAACCTATAAATCGTATTCTTGGTTATTATTTTTTTGTCATTACTGGATTACTTTTTACATTCTTTTTTGAATCAGCACTGGCACCGAGCCAACGTATCTATCCCCTCTTCCTTCAAACCCCTCTGATCTCCCTCGGTCTGATCCTCATCTTCCAATTTGCCTACCGCTTCCCCCACCTTGCTGAGACCCGCCGCCGCGAAGCACGCTTGGTGCTCCTTCTGAGTGGCCTCTATGCGCTTTGGGAGTGGGGCTATGCCCTCTATCGAGCGATAACACTGGTTGGGCATCAACAATTTATCTACCGACCAGGGTGGAATAACTATCTGCTTCTGCTTCTCATCCTCTTGTTACCGATGGCCTTCCTCCGCCAACTCCTAGTGCTTACCCCGCAGAGGGAACCGGGTTGGGCCGGGGTTGTCGCGATGATCATCCATCCGCCAAATATGATTGTGCGTGCTACTCGTAATAACATGATTATCGCGTGTTTTTTGATAGTAACAGATGTGTCTTATATTTTACGTCATCATTATATTATTTCAGACACCCTTTCTAATATTGTGATATCAGTAGGCGGGTTGTTTGTCCTCTTCTTTTTTGCTCTTAACTATCTGAATGCCCAACCCGAAACAACATCGTTTATGATCAAACTGGCTGGTATAACATGTACAACAATGTTGGCGATTCTTGGCTGTGTTGGTTGGGTGATTGCACCACCCAATGCAGTCAACAACCCGGTCATGCTTCCTAATCAACAAACCCTACGTTTTAGCCCCAAGATTGATTCTGGTTATGAGATTGTGGCTCAGCCCGTTACCGATATTGAATTATTAGGAACCAAGATTTTTCTGAGCGAATCTCCTGCGCATGAGTGTAGTCATCCATTAAATTTTTCCTTCCCATTCTATGGAAAACGCTATGATCATGTCTTTGTCTGTAATGATGGCACGGTGAGTATGGGTCAAGCGGTGGCGTATCGTAATTATCAGTACTATTATGGTGGAGGTACCCCCGTGATCATGGCGCTACTCACCAATCTCGATGCCGATGCGGGTCAGGGTGGGGTCTTTGTGTATCAAGATCCAGAGCGCATGGTTATTACATGGTATGATCTGCCCAACTATCATGAACCCGAACAGGTCTTCACCTTTCAGGCCATCCTCTATAAGGATGGTTGTTTTGACCTTACCTACCATGCTGTTCCTCCCCTGCTCACCTACTACCCCAACAATAACCCCGGCGCGAGTGCGTGGGTAATTGGGGCGCTCCCTGGTTCTGAAGGAAGGCGCACACCACAACCGATCAATGTTGCCACGCTCCCCATATCCATTGGGCCAGAAGGGGCCATCCACGACTATCTGCTCGACTATCGGAGCCAACTCCACCACCTGCTCATACCGTTGGTCTGGTTGATTCTTGCAACCAGCATCTTTATTGTTGGCATCTTCCCCTGGTTCTTTCAGCGCACCCTTGTGCATCCACTCAACACGCTGCTGGCTGGGGTACGACGCATGATGGGCGGCGATTACAGCACCAACTTACCGGTACGCTACGAGGATGAGATTGGCTTCCTCACCAGTGCCTTTAACCAATTGTCAGCCGATCAGGGACGGCTCATCCAGACTCTTGAGAGCCAAGTTGCGGAACGTACCACCAAGCTTGATGTGATCAATGTCCAACTACAGGCCGAGATGAGTGAGAATCAAAAGGCGCAAGCCCAGATCTTGCAACATCAACGCATGCTGGCTACTCTTGCGGAGCGTGAGCGACTAGGTCGCGATCTGCACGATAGCCTCGGCCAGATGTTTGCGGTGATCAACATGCAGGTGCAGACAGCGCAGGTGTTGCTACAGCGCAACGAGACTACGGCTGCCAACCACGCGCTTGAGAAGGTGGGGGTGGCGGCGCGCCAAGCCCACGCCGATGTGCGTGGCTTCATCCTCGGT
The DNA here is from genome assembly GCF_004138135.1 of Candidatus Oscillochloris fontis. Classification (GTDB taxonomy): domain Bacteria; phylum Chloroflexota; class Chloroflexia; order Chloroflexales; family Chloroflexaceae; genus Oscillochloris; species Oscillochloris fontis. The sequence goes on along the minus strand of NZ_RYFD01000034.1, from coordinate 1,434 downwards.
CTGCGTGGTACGCCCACCCGCAGTTTCTGGATGGCGTTGCAGCAGAGTATTGAGAATATACGTAGTTATGGGATCACGGTACAGATGGAGGAAGATGAGCCATGGGATGCGCATTGGCTCTCGCCGATTAACGAGATCAACCTCTTACGTATCATTCAAGAGGCTCTCAGTAATGTGCGCCAACATGCCTACGCCACCCTCGTGCGTATTCGTTTTGAACGTCACCATGATCGCCTCAAACTGCACATCCACGATAATGGGATTGGCCTTACCCTACCGCCAAGTTCCGACTCAACCCAACACTTCGGCCTGAAGACAATGCAGGAACGTGCCAATGAATTGCGTGGAGTGCTATATATCTGCTCCGATGCGCATCATGGTACCGAAATTTCTCTAGAGATCCCGATTAACACCTATGCAAACGCATCACATGTCAGTTAATTCCCTCCGCGTTGTCTTGATTGATGACCATCCCATGTTCCTTGAGGGGCTGCGGAGCCTATTGACGGCTCATGGCATGCAGGTGGTTGGCCTCGGCAGCGATGGGTTTGAAGCGCAACATCTCGCCCACACCCTACGCCCCGATCTGATCGTGATGGATCTGCACATGCCCACTTGTAATGGGTTAGAGGCAACTCGCCGGATCACGGCTGAGTATCCAGAGATACGGATTGTTATCCTCACCGTCTCCGCTGATGAGGAGCAACTTTTTGAGGCACTCAAGGCGGGCGCCTCCGGCTATCTGCTCAAGAGCCTGCGTGCCGAAGACTTCTTCCTCTTACTGGCTGGCCTCGACCAAGGTGCGCCCCCGATTGCGCCCGAATTGGCCCAGAAGATTGATCGCGAACTGCTGAGTACCATAGCAACCAGCACCAAAGAGGATGCTATGCTTTCTCCACTCCAACGCCAGATCCTACATCTGATTGGCCAAGGGTGTACCTACCGCGAAGTCGCCTACCACATCCACATGAGCGAATCCTCGATCAAATACCACATGAAGCAGATCCTCAGCAAGCTCCATCTCGCCAACCGCGCTCAGGCAGCCGTCTATGCGCGTCGGATGGGGGAGGCGTAGCGATGCAAGATGTTGCGTAGCGACGCAACATCTTGCGTCGCTACGTCTCCGTGATCTTTGTACTTTATTTGTACTTTTTTTGCCCCAATCCTTGCTCAAGATCCTTCATACTAGCGCCATCCGTGGATCGCATTCCTCAAGTTCCAACGTGGCCCCGTGGGCCTCGTGCGCTTCAGATCGTCTGAGGCGTATCGCCATGGTCAGATCTTGGCTCATACACAGCACAGGAGCATCATCGTATGCAACGCACGCTCTCTCTCCCCGCCCGTTCGTTGTTGGCACGTATCCGTTCAGGGTGGGTCACTCCTGAGTTGCGAGAATCAGTAGAATCCGGCATACTACCGCTATGGACGAGCCAC
>NZ_RYFD01000033.1 GCF_004138135.1 Candidatus Oscillochloris fontis | reverse complement strand
CATCGCGGCATACCGGTGGCCTCCCACCCCGCCCGTCGTAGGGGCGAAGCATCGCCCGCCATAAACCCCCACCTCGGTGGGTCGCCCACAGGCGATGCTTCGCCCTCGAAGCCCTCCATGAACCCCCACCCCGCCCGTCGTAGGGGCGAAGCATCGCCCTCCATAACCCCCACCGGAAGTGATGTTGCACATACCCTGAAAGCTGGAGAGCTGGAGTATGAAGCTAGACAACCGCGCTCCCAGCCAGATATAATGACCTTTTCCGGGGTGTACAACTGGCTTGGCAACGTCGCCACAAAGGAGGCCAGCATGATCGACGCAGATCGCTGCATCAACCTATCAACCGAGGTAGAGGTGAGTGAACCAGTTCCAACCAATGTTGATCCGACGACGCCGGTAGAACCACTCACCCTGAGTCGGATTCGTGTGGCTTTGGCGCGCATTGCCGCGCTCCTCTTGGGTTTGCTGCTCTTCGCCTTGGCGCTGGAGTTGCTGAAAAGAGGTGCGGCGGGCTATGGTCGCCAAGTCATCGGGCTGCTGAATGTTACCAGCCCCGCCAATGCGCTCGGTTTCGGCTGGCTGCTGGCCTACATCTTCCTGAGTGGCTCGCCCGTCGCGGCGATTGCGGTCTCGCTCTTCTCCTCCGGCACGCTCGATGCCTTGCAGACCTTCACAATGATCACCGGCTCGCGCCTAGGTGCGTCGCTGATCGTGCTGGTGGTCGGCTTCATCTACTACCTACGCGGTCACCAACGCGGCTCCAGCATCGCAATTGGGGTGCTGGCGCTGCTCGTCACCGCCGCAATCTATCTGCCCGCGCTGCTGCTAGGCTATTGGTTCCTCAGCACGCAACCAGTGACGATCATTCACGCCAGCGCGAGCAGCCCCCTCGCCTCGGTGATAGACCTGCTGATCGATCCCGTTGTCACCCTGATCACCACCTGGGTTCCCGCATGGTCGCTCTTTCTGATCGGGATTGGGGCGCTCCTCGCAGCCTTCGCGCTGCTCGACCGTGCCTTGCCGGAGATGAACGCTGAACGCAGCGCCTTCCGCCGGATTGGGCGGGTTGTCTATCGGCCCGTCTCGATGTTCCTGCTGGGAGCCGCGATCACCTCCGTTACCCTCTCGGTCTCGGTGTCGCTCTCGATCCTGGTGCCACTCTCGGCCAAGGGGATGGTGCGCCGCGAAAATACACTCCCCTATATCATGGGAGCCAACATTACCACCTTTATTGATACGCTGGTCGCGGCGCTGATCGTGGGGGGCGCGGCAGCCTTCACGATTGTATTGGTTGAAATGGTGAGTGTGGCGCTACTCTCATTTGTCGTCCTCATCTTCGCCTACCGTCCCTTCGCCAGTGGGGTGCTGCGATTACAAGAGTTTATCATCCGCGATAACCGTACTTTGGCGAGTTTCCTGGGGGTCATGTTGTTGATTCCGCTGCTGCTGCTACTGTTTCGTTTTTAATCCCATTGAGGTTAATCTTGCATGCGTATTGTGATCTATGCTGGCCCAGCGCCCTCGTATGGCGCGGTGATCGCCTTCTCCGCCCCGCTCCTACACCAAGTTGCGCGTGCAGTCACGCTGGTGAGTGGTGGTGGTGCGGGCAACGAAGCGCTGTTGCGGACTGCCCAGGCCGAGTTGGATCTACCCCCCACCATACCGAGTATCCTACGCATCCACGCGGGCGATGCCGTGGGCGCGCTGACGTGGGAGGCGGGGCTACACGCAGCCGACCTCGTGATCATTGGGCGGCTCCAGCCGAGTCTGCAACGGATCATCCTGGGGCGACGCAGCAAGCGGCTGGCCCAGCGGCTTGACGTGGCGGTGCTGCGGGTGCAAGGGCGTATCGGCCCGATCCGGCGCATCCTGCTCGCCAGCGGCGGTGATGCAGGCACCATCGCGCATGCCCGCTACCTGCTGCGGATCGCCAAACCACTCGGTGCCAGCATCACCCTGCTGCACGCCATCTCAGCCCAACCGCTCATCTTCGAGAACGCCCCGCCCCATGCAGATGAGTTCCTCAACGGGCCAAGCCCCGAAGCGGCGGTACTGCGCGAGGCCGCCGCGTTGTTGCGGGCGCAGGAGGTTGAGACCGAGGTGGTTGTCCAGATCGGCTCGGTGGTGGATGCGGTGGTGGATGCGGCCCGCGAGCACGATCTCTTGATGATCGGGGCGCACCGCATCTCTAGCCGACTAGATCGGATCTTGTTGGAGGATCTGGCCGGTGATATTCTCGATCTTAGCCCCATCCCGGTCTTGGTGGGCAAGCGCGAGGAAGTAGCGTAGCCCGTAGAGACGGCCCGGCGGGCCGTCTCTACGGGCTACGCCCCAAACCCCATTTTTGGTGTGTTTTGGCGGCTACGCCGCCAAAACACACCAAAAAAATATCTTCAGGGGCGGCTGCGCCGCCCCCGAACCCCCACCGGAGGTGAGAGGATAAATCAAGAATCCGAGCGTAGCTCCACATCCCCGCTCGCCGTACTCACCTGCAACTGCGCCTGTCCAGCCCCCACCACCGCCTGCAAACTACGCCAATCCTGCTGAACCTCACGCAGTTGCAGATCATATTCAATCGCGCCACTCATTGTAGTAACACTCAGCTTCAGATTGGCGCTAGGGCTAAACCGCAGATCAACATCGCCCGAAGTCGTATGAATCTGACCGCTGAACACCCCAACCACCTCTATATCCCCACTGGTGGTGTCGAGATCCAACAACGCCTCACGCAGATCGCGCAGATCAAGGTCGCCAGAGATGGATTCAACCCGCAGCGCCCCGCTGCCCCCCTCAATACGCACATCCCCACTGATCGTCTCGATCTTCAATCCTGGGCCAGCATCACGGAGCTGAAGATCGCCACTGGTGGTTCTGAGTTGAAGATCGCCCGCCACATCAACCAGGGTCAGTTGACCGCTGACGGTCTGGAGAATCCCGGTGCTACGTATGCCTTCGCCCGCCAGATCGCCACTGATCGTCTGCACATCAAGATTCATCCCTTCAGGCACACCGATTTGCACATCAGCATAGGGCGAACGACCAAAGAGGAACGGGACACCCCCATTATGGCGCACCTCCACACTAAGCGTCTCGCCCTGCTGGGTGATATGGAGATCAACCCGCTGCAATGCCGAGCGAGCGGAACTACTATTCCAGCCAAAGCCATGGCGCACCGCCGTCACCGTCACCTGATCACCATCTTCATCGTGCAGACTGATCTGATCATCACCCCCCCGCACCACCAAGTGGGTCGCACTAAACGACTGGGGCAGCGTGCTGGCTTCTTCTTCCACCAGCGCAAAGGCAAAAATCGCGCTGCGGCTAGTCAGCTCAAACACCAACCAGACCAGACCGAGCAGCAACAGTAAGCCACCCCAACGCCGCGACTGCGCCCCACGGTAGAAGGGTTCATCGGGCATTGGTGTGCGCGGAGGGGCATCGGTAGACATTGGGCGACTCCTTCCATCCAGTCATTCTAGCCATGTGACGTGGGGAATGGAGCCAGTGTTGCACATATGCCATATAGAGACACAAGATATTGCGTCTCTACTCCTCGTTATACAACGGCGTCGAGAGGTAGCGTTCGCCATTCGATGGTACCACAAACACAATCACTTTCCCAGCATTCTCAGGGCGCGCCGCTACCCACAGCGCGGCGGTAGCGGCTGCTCCGCTACTAATGCCCACCAATAAGCCCTCTTCTTTCGCCAAACGGCGTGCCATACTAAAGGCATCATCATTATTGACGAGAACGATCTCATCAATAATCCCGGTATTGAGCACATCGGGCACAAACCCAGCCCCAATACCCTGAATCTTATGCGGCCCCGGAGCACCCCCAGAGAGCACCGGCGAGGCTTCGGGTTCAACCGCAATCACCTGCAAACCGGGCTTGCGCGCCTTCAACACCTCACCCACCCCGGTGATCGTGCCACCCGTGCCGACCCCACCCACCAGAATATCCACCGTGCCATCGGTATCGTTCCAGATCTCCTCTGCCGTGGTCTTGCGGTGAATCTCCGGGTTAGCCGGGTTCTTGAACTGCTGGGGCATAAAGCCATTCGGCAGATCGGCCACCAGCGCCTCGGCACGCGCAATCGCCCCGCGCATTCCCTCGGCACCAGGCGTCAGTTCGATCTCCGCCCCATAGGCGCGCAGCAGCTTGCGGCGTTCAATACTCATCGTCTCCGGCATGGTGAGGATCAGACGATAGCCCTTGGCCGCCGCGACCAACGCCAATCCGATCCCCGTATTGCCGCTGGTTGGCTCGACAAGGATCGTCTCATCTGGCCGGATCTTACCCTCACGTTCCGCCGTCTCGATCATCGCCAACCCGATCCGATCCTTGACGCTCCCCGCCGGGTTAAAGAACTCCAGCTTGGCCAAGACGGTGGCCTCAGTCGTGTTGAGCCGATTCAGGCGTACTAAGGGCGTATTGCCAATCAACTCGGTAATATCCTGATAGATCCGCGCCATAGGGTCGCGCTCCTTTCATTACAGGCTAGGTCATCACATCGAGCCACCTGTGGTGGGGGGCGTAGCCCCAAGTGCTATTGCTCATGTCTTGCATTATTGTAGCGCAAATTAGATATAAAGTCAAGTTCTTAATAGAAATAGTTCAGTTTAAAGGGGTGCGGTATACTAACCGCTTGGAATACCCACAGCACAAATCCCAGCGGAGTACCGGATGCGCAGACCAATCATCTACAAGAGCCACCTTGCGGGCGGCGGCGAGCTTGCCCTGCGGCTGACCCGTTGTGCCGACACGTGGCTAGCCACCCCACCCGACGATGCGGAGCAAGCGCGGATTGCCGCTGCCACCCAGATCCTCAGCGAGCAACGCAGCCTCGCGCACGCATTGCACCAAGACGAAGCCGCCTTCAACACCTTCTGCCTTGAACTCTTCCGTGAAGCAACCTTTGCCCCGCTCCACATCAGCGCAACGCTCATTGGCAAGATCATTGCCAAATATGGCGAACCGCCCGTGGTCGAGTCGGCTGAGGATGAAGCCAGCTTCAGCGACTACCTGCGCCATGCGGTTCACTGCATCGCCACCCCCAACAACCGCCGCTTCCTCGCCACCCAACTGCGGCGCACCCTGCCGATCTACACCCAAGCTGAACGTTGGCACGAGGCCATCGCCATCGACTCCAACACCTTCCGAACCTCACTCGGCCACGAAGTGACCCCCTTCCTGGCCCAGATGACTCTGGCTGGCCTCGCCGACTATTATGATGTGATCGAGGCTGCCGAATCGTAACTGTTCACAGTTCTCCTAGCATTCCGATTTTGACGCAAAGGCGCAAAGCCTGCAACAACCCTTTGCGTCTTCGCGCCTTTGCGTCAAAACGAGGTTTCTTTTACCCCAAGTGTGAACAATTTCGGCGAATCGCCAACTTGATAGGAATCGCAACCCCTGCTATAATATCCCACGTTGCGCCCCCATAGTCTAGCGGCCTAGGACGTCACCCTTTCAAGGTGAAGATCGCGGGTTCGAATCCCGCTGGGGGTAGATGATTTGGTAGTGTGGCGCGGCTGTTGCCCCATACTCCACGCGAACGGCGGCTCTCATCTGAGAGCCGCCGTTCGTGTTTCTGCGAACAGGCTCCTCCTACGGGCACATCGGAGCCAGCGGGATGCTGAAGCCCGGCGGGGGATAGCGGCTATAGATCATCAGATCGCGCCCCAGGATGATCTGACCGGGGTTGTAGGCGTCGCAGGGAAGGAGCCAGATCGAGTAGACGTGCCCCGCAATCGGGGGGGTATCGAAACTCAGGTGACGCCCGTTGGGGTTGCGGGTGATCAGGAAGCCGCTCAGCCCGCACAGGCTGAGCAGCAGCACAAGACCGAGGCTGAGGGCGATCAGCACGGGGCGGGTGGGGGGCATTGTGGATACCTTTTTCCTGTTCCGAGACAAGGTATGCATTGTCATGGGTGATGTCCCACATCTATAATATTATACCGAATGGACCCAGCAGCCAGGATCGGCACGGAAGGGATCGCCGGTTGTGGCATAGGCCAAGCAATGCAACCCGCCCCGGCAGTGCTGGGCAAAGTAACACCCTTGGCACTCGGTGCTTATCCGCTGACGATCCCGCAAGCTACTGAGGATTTCACTCTGATAGTAGAGTTCGGCCAGGGGTGTCTTGCATAGGTTCCCCACAACTATGGGCATACGCCGACATGGATAGAGATCGCCATTCGGTTGCACGGTGAGCAAACTATCGCCAGCGGTGCAGTGGTAGGGTGTGCCGCCGCCGACTAAGAAGGTGTGCCTTCAATACTGACTTGGACAAACCTGGGGTGGAGGGCTTGCAGGCGCTGGGTAAGTGTGGCATCAATCAGTGTGCCATTGGAGAGTAGGGCAAAACTGTAGCGCTCTCTCTTGGCCGCAATGATCTTAAGGAGTTGAAAGAGATCCTTGTAGACGAAAGGCTCGCCGCCAGTGATGGTAATATGTCCACGTACATGTGGATGAGTATTGCTGCGATTTCAACTTTCAAGCAGATCTTCATCCAGATATGCAGATACCCATCAAAGGCATCGGTGGTGGCTAGGAGATCGTGTGAGAAGGTGGGAAATCTCAGAGTTCTCTGGGTATCTGCTCTGTTAGTTCAGCATGATCTCATGCCATTGCTGGATCGGCACCTAGTGTAGCAAGACTCGCATGAGCCTCTGCGCAGAGTCGCTGGCCAGCATCGGTATCACCAGCAGCCACAAGCGCCTGGCCATACCAGAGGCATGTACGTGCGAGAGGGTACGTAAAATGATGCTCGGCAAGGATAGCGCGGCTCTGTGCAAACGCATTCCAGGCAGCGGCGTGATCACCACTCATGTAATGGACACGCGCCAAGACCCGCCGACTCTCAGCTTCATCAAGGGGAGATTCTTGTTCTATGGCGAAGGCCAGGGCTGCCTCAGCCGCCGAGTGCGCCATGCTGGAATCGCCTTGAGCCAGCCAGATCTGGGCATAGCCACGCTCAATCTCGGAGAGTTGGCCATCTACCTCAATCTCTACACTCAGGGTTTGCGCTTGGCTGAAGAGATTTCTGGCCTGCGCATAGCGTTTCAGGCGTAAGGCGAGATCCGCATAACTCGTGAGGATATAGATCTGATGCTCATGCAGAGCACATGTGCAGGTTCGCTCCAGCAGATGCTCAAATCGCTCTTCTGCCCGTGCTGTCTGGCCGCGTGCCATCTCCTGAAGTGCAATACTGAGTTCAATCTGCACCTGGGTACTAACACTGCCATACTGCTGTGCCAAACCAAGGACTTCGTGGTAATCGGCGAGTGCGCCGTGCCAATCCCCCGCATCCTCACGTGAGATGCTGAAATTGTGCCGAATAGCCACCATCTGCCACATGTCATGGGTGTCACGAGCGAGTTTGAGCGCTGCCTGGTAATACCCCACCCCGCGCTCCATATCACCCAACTTGCAGTAGGCGATCCCAAAATTATTGAGCGCCTTGATGCGTAGTTGGAGCGGGATCTGCGTATTGCGCAAGTGCGGTTGTTCGTCTTCAGGCGCAAGCGGCATAGCACGGTGAAGGTGGGTTAACCCTTTATCATGGACATTATTGCCAATATAGATCGAACCAGCCCGAATATGGAGGGCTGCTTCATCGGCCACTGATTGCCCATTACTTAGCTCCAGTCCGTTATCTATCCAGTGCAAGGCTTGTCTGGGATCGGTATATTCGAGCAGGTTGGCAAAATCGCGACAGATACGTATCTTCCAGCGCCACAGATCTTCGCTTGCGGGTAGGGCATCCATCTGTTCATGTGCCGCACGTAAGGCATTCAGGGCAGCTTCACTATTATCGGCTCGCGCATACAACTCACCACGCACAATAAGGAGCTGCACCCACTGGCTCGGCTCAAGGCGAGGAGGGTGGGCTTCTAATCTATCGATTAGGCGCGCGAGTAGCGGAGCATAACCCTGACTGAGCAAGCTATCTATCTCGCTCATGATCAGCCCGATGGCCTTGGTAATGGCCCCTGCTACGAGATAGTGCAGCGCCGCCCGCATCGGATCAGGCTCATCGGTGCGGTAGTATTCGGCAGCCCACCGATTCCAGAGCAGGCGTCGCCGTAGCATAATCTGGTCAGCGTAGAGGTCTTGCACGGCTGCGTGGAGGGTGTACGCTGGCCCTAATGGGCTCTCTCTGCGCTCCAGCAGGTCTAACGTTTCCAGATTGGTGAGAATCGCAGCGAGATCAAGCTGCGGATTGTTGATCATCGCAGCAAGGATCGTAGCCCGACTATAACGATCAGGGAGCAGCACCAAGGCATGGATGACGAGGCGCTCATGTTGATGCAACAATCCATCAATCACACGCACGAGAGTCAGGCTAATAGGTTGCGGAGTGGCTAATTGTGCCAACATGGTTTCGAGGTCGGCCCCCCGTTTGCATGCCGCAATGGCTTGTTTGAGTGAGAAGAGGTTGTCGCCCACGGCTCTATGCAGGCGCTCTATTTGTGTTGGCGCAAGCCCCGGCGCATGGATCTGAAGGAATTGCCTCCCATCTACAACCGGATTTGCGTCGAGCCTGATTGACGCCTCTGCGGCAAACTCCGTGAGCATGCCACGCGCACTGGCCAAAATGGTTACCTGGCCTTGGGTTGCCTTGTGTACCAGATTCACGAGTAACTGCTTACTACGCAAATCACCAAGATCAAGGAGATCGAGATCATCAAGGCAAAGCAGATAGCCGTGATTGATTATGTGTTCTATGAGATAGGTATTGATCAGATCGGGAGGCAAGGGCAGATTCTTGCTCTCTTCGGTCATCTGAAACTGATGCCACAATTCGGGTGATCCATGGTGGGCAAGAAAGAGCGCAAGTTCACTCACCAGGAGATCAAACCCTGAGCCACGATCACAACGGTACCAGAAGATCTGGGATGTGGGCCAGTGTTGGGCGATCTCGGCCATGAACATGCGCTTGCCCGTGCCACTGATTCCGGTTAAGAGTGCGCGGTGGTGTGTCTGCACCTGATCAATGATCTGGCGCACTCGGTCTGGTCTCCATACCAAGCCTGCTGGCTGGGGGAGGGGGAATCTTGGTGGCGGGAGGGAGATCGGGCAATGTTCGATCATGCTATCAAGCGCGGCCAGGAATGATTGTGCGTCTGGGCGCTCATTCACATCCACGCTCAAACCAGCATCTACCAGTGCCATGACTTCTGGTTGAACCGCAATCTGCCCCTGCACTACGAGTTCCCAGCGATTCTCGCGCACTCCTACTTCTTCACCCGTAATGAGGGTGTAGAGAGTGGCTGCAAGCGCGTAGACATCTGAACGTGGCTCGGCCTGACCGCGCTCCTGTTCGGGTGGCATGTAGCCACGGGTTCCGGCGGTTGGAATGGCGGTACGGAAGGTGTCGCTTGATTGAAAGGCGTGGGAAATCCCAAAGTCAATCAACCAGGCACGCCCACGCAGATCACGGATGATGTTGTCGGGCTTGATGTCGCGGTGCAGTATGGGGTTGGGTGTGTGTAGGTGCATATAGACCAACGCCGCACATGCATCGCGGATGTAACGCAGAGCGTCGTTCGTTGCTAGGCGGCCTTCAGGTTGGGCATTAACGAGGGTAAAGAGGGTTTGGCCTTCGATATAGCGCAGAACCAGACACGCTTCATCCTCAAGGTAGTCGTAGATTTCAGGGATGCCATGAAAACCCGGAAAATTGAGTTGAAGTAAGAGGTGTGCCTCGGCCTTGAAATGTTGTTGTGCTTGGTGCTGCGCATCGCTATTCCAGTTCGGATCGTGTTTCAACCGCTTCACCACCACTGTGTGGCCTAGCCGACGATCATAGGCTCGGTATGTCTGGCCAAAACGGCCCTGACTCAACCAGCGTTCAACCTGGTAACGCCCATTAGAACCGAGGAGTGTACCACGGGAGAGTTTGGGTTCCATGTGTCTTCTCCTTCGATGATCCGAGCGAGCCTATGATCGTCTGTAGTTTATGATTACTCCAACACCGCCAGCACCTCCACATGTGGCGTGTGCGGGAACATGTCGTAGCCGGTGAGGTGGCGCAGCCGGTAGTGCGCCCCCAAGAGGCGCAGATCCTCAACCAGGGTGATCGGGTTGCACGAGACGTAGACGAGGCGCTGCGGGGCGATGCGCAGCAGTTCGGCGCACACCTCCGGCCCCAATCCGATGCGCGGTGGATCTACCACTGCCACCGGCCACGCCGCCGGGGCTTGCGTGCGCAGGTAGCTCAGCACGTCCTGGTTGATTGCCTGGAGGTTCGTTACGCCCTGGGCCGCACTGTGTTGCGCGGCCAGCGCGGCGCTCTCGGCCACCTCCTCGACACTGATGACCTGGCCGACCTGGGGTGCGAGGTGCATGCCGATGGTGCCCACGCCACCGTAGAGATCGGCGACGCTCGCTACTGGCCCGACCGCGTCGCCCACGGCGGCCAGGAGTTGATCGAGCAGGTGGACGTTATTCTGGAAGAAGGTGTTGGGGCCGATCATCAGGTGGGTGGCCCCGACGCGCATGGCGAGGGTTTCGGCTCCCCAGTGGCGTAGCGGGCTGCCAAATGAGAGATCGGTGCGGGTGTTGTTGAGCAGCCAGTGGAACCCGACCACCCCCGGTTGCGCGAGGGCGGTGCGGGCCAGTTCTTCCACCTCGTCGGCGTAGGGGCCTTCGGCGGTGACGATGGCGATGAGCACCTGATCGTCGGGGTTGCGCCGCACTACCACATAGCGCAGGAACCCCGCGTGGCTGCGGATGTTGTAGTCAGGGAGACCCAACTCGTTGGCGCGTACCCAGACCGCATGCGCGGCGGCGAAGGCCGCCGGGGGGATGAGGTGGCAGGTGCTCAGTTCGATGATGTAGTTGAATTTGCCACGCGCCCGCAGCCCGAAACGCCCCTTGGTGGCCACGTAGTCCATGCGCGTGCGGTAGGTGTACGGGTCGGGCGACCCGACCACCTGAAAGGTGGCCGGGTCATACCCGATGCCACCCAGATCTGATGCGTCAAAGAGGCGCATCAGCGCCTCGGTCTTGGCCGCGATCTGGGCGCTATAGGCGCGATCTTGGTAGGCGCAACCGCCACACTCGTGGGCGTGCGGGCAGCGTGGCGCAATGGTTTCACCGGCACGCAGCAGATCGCCCACGAGGTTACGAAATTCTTTAGAACGCATGCCGATCCTTTATCCCATCCGCTCGGCGATCACCCGGCGCACGGCATCCACATCGGCGGGTAGCTCGATGGGTGGGTTGGCGTGGTTACTCTGTACCCCGTTCAGTTTGCCCTCGTGGTAGTCCACCTTGAAGCGGCTGAATTTGAGGCCGTGGGCAGTTGAGATGACCACCACGCGGTCGCTCTTTTTGATCTCGCCCCGCGCAACCAGTTTGGTAAGGGCGGCCAGCGCCACGCCGGTGTGTGGGCAAGCATAGGCTCCGGTGCGATCCGCCCGCGCCGCCGCATCGGCCAGTTCCTGCTCGCTGGCCTGCTCGACCACGCCGTTGAAGCGGGTCAGGGTGCTGATGGCGCGGCTGATACTGATTGGGTCGCCGATCTGGATGGCGCTGGCGGCGGTACTTTGGGCCGCGATAGGCTCGTAGTTCCAGTTGTTGCGGTAGGCGCGGTAGAGCGGGTTGGCGCGTTCGGCCTGCGCACAGACAATGCGCGGCAGACGGTTGATCATGCCCAGGTCGTACATCATCTGCATGCCCTTGCCGAGCGCAAAGGTGTTGCCGAGGTTGCCGCCCGGAATGATGATCCAGTCCGGTACGTCCCAGTCAAACTGCTGGACGATCTCGATTCCGACGGTCTTCTGGCCCTCGACGCGCAATGAGTTGAGCGAATTGGCCAGGTAGATCCCGCTATCGGGGTGCGAGGTCACTTCGCGTACCACACGCATACAGCCGTCGAAGTCGGTGTCGAGCGCCAACACCAACGCCCCGTGCGCCACGGGCTGGACGAGTTGGGCAATGCTGACCTTGCCCTTGGGCAGGAAGACGATGGTGGGAATGCCCGCTGCCGCGCCGTAGGCCGCCAGGGCCGCCGAGGTGTCGCCGGTCGAGGCGCAGGCCACCGCACGGATCGGCTTGCCATCGCTGATCATCTGCTTGACCACGCTCACCAGCACGGTCATGCCGAGGTCTTTGAAGCTGCCGGTGTGGCTATTGCCACACATCTTGATCCAGAGCTCGTCCACCCCGATCTCCTGACCGAGGCGGTCGGCCCAGAAGAGATTGGTGCCGCCCTCGAACATACTGACGATGTTCTTATCCTCGATCTCCGGGCAGACCCACTCCTTCTTGCCCCAAACGCCACTGCCATAGGGCCAACTGGTACGCATCCAACGGCTCTCGAAGAGCTGCTTCCACTCAGCGGCACTAAGCTGGCGCAGCGCGTCCATGTTGTGCTGCACCTCCAACAACCCACCCGACTTGGAATAGTAGACCACGTCCGTTAGTGGATAGCGCTCACTCGGATCGTCCTGCGCGGCAAACCATGCGCTGTAATTCATAGAAGGTCACTCCTCAACTGTTCGATCTGTCTGTTGTACGGCTTCGGTACACCAATAGACGGGTGCAGCCAGATTCAAGATGATATTCTGTATCCTGTTATACCAAATATCGTGCAACCTGTCGCATTGTCTCACTCGCTCGCCCCAAAAGCCTAGCACATCTTCCTTGTCGCCGATGGTTGCATCGGGTACAATTGCGGCGCGGTTGAACAAATGGCGTCATGAGGGAGAGGTGGCAGGTGAGCAGTCCGATAGAGGCGGTGCGTGGGATGCACGATGTGCTCCCTGATGAGCAATGCAGGCTGGTTCAGGTACGCCGGAGCCTAGAGCAGACGCTGGATCGGCACGGCTATCGTATGATCGATCTGCCAGTACTTGAGCAGCGCGAACTCTACCTACGCAAACTGGGCGAGGAGTTGGTCGGCAAGGTCTACGAGTTCAATTTTGGTGAGCGCCACCTCGCCCTGCGGCCCGAATGGACCGCCTCGGTACTGCGTGCCTATATCGCCCACATGCAGGGCCAACCGCTCCCGTTGCGCCTCGCCTATGCCGGGCCGGTCTTCCGCTACGAGCAACCCCAAGTGGGAGCCACGCGCCAATTCACCCAGGTGGGGGTGGAGTTGGTGGGCTGCGCCGCCCCCCGCGCCGATGCCGAGGTACTGGCGTTGGCCTGCACCGGGTTGGAGGCGGCTGGTCTCCACAACTACCGGCTGGTGGTAGGCCACATCGGCATGATCCGCGAGGTGCTGGCCGGGCTGGGTCTAGAAGAGCGCACCCAGGGCATCCTGGCATGGAGTATGGAGCGCCTACGCAGCGAGGGCTTGGCGGCGGTGCGCGAGCGCATCAGCGAGACGATCAGCACCCCCCCGGATGATATGGCCTTGCCGAGTGGCCTCGATGATGAGCAGGCTGCTGCGTGGTTATTACGGATGCTCGATGCGATGCAGATCGATCTGAGCACCGGCACCCGCAGTCCGCACGAGGTCATCCAACGTCTGCTGCGCAAGCTCCGCCGAGGTGATCCGCAACCCACAATAGATCGTGCCCTGGAACTGCTGGCGCGCCTGGTGGAGTTGCACGGCCCCCCCGTTGAGGTGTTGCCCCAGATCAGTACCCTGTTGGCTGAGTATGCGCTCACTTCTCCCGCAGCCAACGAACTCGAAACCATCCTCACCCTGCTCGCCGCCCATGGGATCGATCAACAACGGGTCGAGATCGATCTCGGCTTAGGGCGCGGCTTGCACTACTACACCGGCCTGATCTTTGAGATCTACACCGCCGATGGTCAGCACCTCGGTGGCGGTGGGCGCTATGATGATCTGGTACAAACGCTGGGCGGATCAGCCCCAACCCCCGCCGTCGGATTCAGCTATGTGCTCGAATGCGTCGCACGCGGAGCCACACTACCGCCCCCCGCCCAGCCAGCACTGGTCTTGGTCGCCGCCGAAGAGGCAATCACCTACCCGCTGGCCATCGAGGTGGCCCATCAGTTGCGCCAACAAGGCTTGGTGGCGATCATGGATGTTGGCGTGCCTGGTACCGCCACACCCGAAACTGCGCGGCAACACGGAGCGACCCACCTAGCCCTGGTGGGTGATTCAGGGCTGGTGTGGCACGATCTCAAGACCGGGCAGCAGCAGCAGATGCGGATGACAGAACTGGATACACTGGTGTGAAACGCTGCTAGGGTAGAGGCAAAGCCAACGCAGGCAGGCGGCGTTGGGCAGCCGTTGGCTGAGCTTGTCGAAGCCAACGCCTGCATCAAACGAGGCTATTTGCGCGTTGTCCACTAGAGTTGAGGTTGGCTGAGCTTGTCGAAGCCAACGCCTGCATCAAACAGGGTTCAGGCCAGGAGAAGACTATGAGCGAAGCGCCGATCTGGGGACGCTACCTTGAATTACGCCCGGACAAACTCGCGGCTATCCGCAGCCACACCCCGGTGGCCTATGTGCCGTGGGGTGGAATGGAGTGGCACGGGCCGCACCTTCCCCTTGGGGTGGATGGGATTGTCGCCGAAGCAGTCTCGCTACGGGCGGTGCGGCGCACGGGTGGGGTATTGCTGCCCACGGTCTGGTTAGCGTCCAGTCTGCTACCACATCCCGACTCGATTAGTATCTCTAGCTCGCTCTTGGCGCAGTTGCTCGATACCATCTTGGCCCAACTCGCCGCAGCGGGCTGGCGCGTCGTCGCACTCACCAGCGGCCACTATGGCCACGCCCACGAGTTGACCATGATCGCGGCCGCTGAGCGTGCTATTCAGCAGCACGGGCTGTTGGTACTCGCCGCGCCATGCTTCGCCCTGGTTGATGAAGCAATGCATGATCGCGCCGCCCTCTGGGAGTCCTCGGTCGCCCTCGCACTGCGGCCCGAACTGGTTCACCTCCAGAGCCTCGGTTCCGCTCCCCTCCGCCCCGAAACCAGTGGCGTGATTGGGCGTGATCCCCGCGATACCGCCTCGGCCTCGTTGGGGAATAGTGCGCTCAATCTGGCTGGCGAACGCCTCGCCGCTGCGGTCAACGAGCTCTTGATCGCCAACAATGTCGCACCGCTTCAGGCACTCTATACCGAACGCCGCGCCCGCTGCCACGCCTTCCTTGAGCGTTTCGGCACTGATCTTGATCAGGCGACCCAGGCGTGGTGGGCCGATCTTATTCACGACACACCGGCGGAGAGTTGATCTATGTTACGTTTTGGTATCCCATCCAAGGGTGGCGGCTATGATGCAACCCTGGCACTGTTAGAGAGTTGTGGCCTGCGGGTCACTCGTGCCAATCCACGCCAGTATACGGCCACCCTGCGCGGTCTGCCCGATACGGAGGTGTTGCTCCACCGCCCCGCCGATATTGTCGAGAAGGTGGCCACCGGCACTATTGATATTGGCGTCAGTGGCCTCGATCTGGTACACGAACAGCGCGGCGATGATGAGGATCTGCTCGTCATCTTCGATGATCTCGGTTTCTGGCGCGTCGAGTTGGTCTTCGCCGTGCCCCAGGGCTGGGTGGATGTCGACTCGTGGGCCGATTTGGCCGATCTCGCCGTCGAGATGAAGGCACGAGGTCGCCGCTTGCGTATCGCCACCAAGTATATTGATACGGTACGCAATTTCTGCTACCGCCAGGGGATCAACGATTTCGAGTTGGTCGAATCCCACGGGGCTACCGAAGCCGCACCTAGCCTCGGCTATGCCGACATCATCGCCGATATTACCGAGACCGGTACGGCCATCCGCGAGAATAAGTTGAAGATCGTCGGCGGGCCATTGCTGCGCTCCCAGGCTGTCCTGATTGGCTCGCGGCGTAGCCTGCGCGGGGATCAGGCCAAACTGGCCCTGATCCGCCAACTGCTCGAACTGATCGAGGCCCGCCGTCGGGGACGCCTCTTCTATTCGCTCACCGCCAACATCCCCGGCGAGTCGGTCGAGGTGGTCGGGCGCAAGGTGACGGCCAAGCAGGAGTTGGCGGGGCTGCAAGGCCCGACCATCGCTTCGGTGTGGAGTAAGTTCTCAACGGCAGACGATGTGACAACTCCCTGGTACGCGGTGAATGTGGTTGTTCCCCAGGAAGAACTCTTGCCCGCAATTGATCACCTGCGCAGTATCGGAGCCTTTAGTATTACCACCCTCCAGGTGCAGCATGTCTTCCGCTCGCAGAGCGAGGCGTTTGAGCGCCTGCTGACTGCATTAGAATAACTGTTCACCGTTCTCCGAGCATCCCGATTTTGACGCAAAGACGCCAAGGCGCAAAGCTTTCATCATAGAGGCGCTCATCGCAACCTTTGCGTCTTGGCGTCAACACAAGGCTTCAATTTACCCCAAGTGTGAACAGTTACGAATAACAAGGAGTTTTTATGACCGATTCGTATTCGGCGGCGGGCGTGAATATCGCCGCCGCCACTCGTGCGAAAGATCTGATGGCGGCGGCTGTGCGCGCCACCCACGGCCCGGCAGTGCTGGCCGGGATGGGCGCGTTTGGCGGCTGTTTCGATGCCACACTGGCCCTGGCTGGGCTGAATGCGCCGGTCTTGGTGGCCAGTAGCGATGGGGTGGGCACCAAAACCCTGGTGGCCGCCGCACTAGGCCGCTACGATACCGTCGGCCAGGATCTCGTCAACCACTGTGTCAACGATATTCTCGTCCAGGGCGCACGCCCGCTCTTCTTCCTCGATTATGTCGCCTCGGCCAAACTCGACCCCGAACAGATCGCGGCGGTCGTCGGCGGTGCGGCCCAAGCCTGTCAGGCGGTCGGCTGCGCCCTGCTGGGTGGCGAAACCGCCGAGATGCCCGCTGTCTATGTGGCGGGGGCGTTCGATCTCGCCGGGACGATTGTGGGGGTGGTGGAGCGCGATGCGATGCTACCGCTGCCCAACATCGCCGCCGGGGATGCCGTACTCGCCCTACCCGCCACCGGCCTCCACACCAACGGCTACTCGCTGGCACGCCGGATTGTCGAGGCGGGTGAAGGCTACGCCGCTCGTCCGGCCATCCTGGGCGGCCAGAGCCTCGGCGAAGCGCTGCTGGCCATCCACCGCTGCTACTTGGACGAGGTCGCCGCGCTACGCAAGGCGGTCACGGTAAAGGGTCTCGCCCACATCACCGGCGGCGGCATCTTCGACAATCTGCCGCGTATCTTGCCGGAGGGCTTGGGGGCCGACATCCGGCGCGGTACGTGGGGAATCCCGCCGATCTTCACCTACCTAGTCGAGCAGGGCCAGATCGCCGAGCACGAAGCCTACCACGCGCTCAACATGGGCCTGGGCATGCTCGTAGTCATCCCAGCAGATGCGGTCGAGGCCGCCCTAGCAGCGGTGCCTGATGCGCGCCATGTGGGCAGCATCAGCGATCAATCTGGCGTGCGGTTGGTTTAAAGGAAGGAACATTATATGCAACTCGGAGCACCCATCGCCGAGGGCAAGACCAAAATCATCTACCTGCACCCCCACGATCCGAACCTAGTGGTGATCTGCCACAAAGACGGCATCACCGCCGGAGATGGCGCACGCCGCAACGAGATCCCCGGTAAGGGCGCACTGGCGGGGCGCACTACCGCCAACGTCTTTGCCTACCTGGAACGCGAAGGCATCGCCACCCACTTCGTCAGCGCCCCCGCCGACGACATAACCGTGGCCCAGCGCTGCACCATGCTCCCACTGGAAGTGGTCATGCGCCGCCTCGCCACCGGCTCCTATCTGCGCCGCCACCCAGAGGTGAGCGAGGGGCACACCTTCACGCCGCCGCTGGTCGAGTTCTTCTTCAAGGACGACGCCGCCCACGACCCGCAGATCAGCGAAGCCGAGATTGTCGAGCGCGGCCTCGCCAGCCCCGCCGAGGTCGCGCAGATGATCCACACCGGGCGCGCCGTCTGCGAGGCACTCGCCCGCGCCTGGGCCGCCCAAGACGTAACCCTGGTGGACATCAAGATCGAGTTTGGCCGCAGCGCCACGGGCCAACTCATCCTCGCCGACGTGATTGATAACGACTCGTGGCGCATCTGGCCCGGCGGCGACAAGACGCGCATGCTCGACAAGCAAGTCTACCGCAACGCCGCCGAGGTAGACGCCAACCTCCTCGCAGCGATCAAAGATCGCTACGCGGTGGTCGCCGACATGACCGCCACATTCTGATGATCGATTGCAGGGGCGCATCGCGATGCGCCCCTACGACCCTACCCTTTCCGCAACACCACCAGACACTCGATATGCGGTGTTTGCGGGAAGAGATCAATCGGCTGCACCAGGTCCAAGCAGTAGCCGATGCGCAGGAACGCCCCCAGATCACGGGCGAGGATACCGGGGTGGCACGAGATATACGCCAAGCGCGCCGGAGCCAACCGGGCAAGCTCCTCAATCACGGCGGGGTGGCAACCGCGCCGGGGTGGATCGAGGATCGCCGCATCAAACTGGCCCTCTATGCGCGACAGCAAGCGCTCGGCGCTGCCCTGCACAAACGACACATTGGTGATCCCGTTGTAGGGCAAACAACTCACCCCATCGGCAACCGCCTTCGGGTTCTCCTCAACCGCCACCACCTCTGTCAACCCATACGCCAGCGGCAAGGCAAAACTGCCCACCCCACTATAGGCATCCAGCAAGCGCTCGCCCGGCTGAAGATCGAGTTCGTGGCGGATCAGATCGAGCATACGCTCCGCCTGAGGCGTATTCACCTGAAAGAAACTCTCCGGGCTGAGCATGAAGGTCACACCACCCAGATCATCATGCAACTGCACCGGCGTCGGCTGAATATAACCCGGCGCTTCCGCCGCCACCCCCGCCAGATTAGGCGTCTGCGCACACCATGCCACCCCAAGGTCAGCCAGATCGGCGGGTGCGGAACGTGCATGGCCGTGCAGCAAGCCAATCGCATACCCATAGCTCGCACTGGCGCGCAGCGTCACACCCTCAATCGCGTGTTTGAAGGGCGGTAAAACCACACGCAACCCGGCCAACGCCGTATTCAACACCGGCAACAGCAGCGGATCGCTGGTCAGATCAGAGACATGACGGCTACCCGAATAGTGGTAGCCAATCTTCGCACCATCCACATGAAAGCGCGCCGTATTGCGGTAGCCCCACGGCTGCGGAGCCGCGATAATCGGCGCAAGAGGCGGCGCTTCCAGCCCCGCCAGCTTCGCCAACTGCTCGCGCACGATCTGTTCCTTCAGCCGCAGTTGGGCTGAGTAATCCACATGCTGCCATGGCGCGTGGCCATCATCGCTAGTGATCGGCGCGATCCGATCCGGCGAAGGCGTCACCACCTCCAGCACCATGCCACGAATATAGGTCTGGCGGCGCTCGCTCACCCGGATACGCACCACCTCACCCGGCAGCGCCCCGGTCACAAACACCACCATCCCATCCAAACGACCAACCCCGTCACCGCCCTGAGCGATGCCGTGGATCTCCAAGAGTAGTTCTTCCATAATAGATCATAGTACTTGATAAACTCGGATGTGCCAAATGAGCCATGACTTGTTTACACAAGGTATAAAAACCCAGCCCAAGCAATGCAATAACAAGCTATCACGCTGAGTAAAACTGCCAACCTACGCCTATCCAACAAGTGAGCAAAGACAAAAAGTGCGCTAACCAGCAATGGAGTAAGAATACTACTCACATATGGTATCACATACGCTTGCGGTTCACGGATACCTGCAAGATAGTTGACAATCGCGGCTTGACGATTTTGGCCAACAAATAGGCGTGGTGCCATCCAGAAGCTTGGATCGTGCCATAAACGTAAAAAATTCTCCCACTGCCACGCAACACCTATATCAGCACCTTTTCCATAACCCGGATCAATCCATCCAATACCTATATTATGATATGAAGCGATAAGCACACATTGGTGTATAATCAGAACAGTACAAAAAAACACGGAAATAAACCTTAAACCGATTTTCGGTATAAAAGAAACCTTTTGTTTGATTTCATTAAACAGAGCAACCACACCTAAGACCAATAATGGTAAATTCTCAATCATATAGCGAACACCAAAACCACCACCACTATACCAATCAACCCGATAACCGATTAAAATAATTTGTAATATTATAATCGAAATAGCAGCAAATCGAATTGGTGTATCAGGAATAAACCAAAGACCGAACATGCCTAGTAGAATAAATGGTGCCCAAAAGAAAATTCCACGATTGGAATGAAAGAATATACTCAATGTATTTATAGGTAAAATACTATCAACAAACGCATCTTTGCTTTGTGGCATAACAAAGAAATCAAGATGTAATCGGTACCAGAAAGAGAGTTGTGGCATTATCGTAATAAAGGCAAGTAACGATAAAATGATAATTTGAAGTATTGTCTGTTTTGCTAGAGTGAAAGAACGCTCTTTGAGTGCATAGAACATCCGTGGTACAAAATAGACCCCAGGAATGATTGCCATCACAAAACCAGTCCAGCGCGTAAGAAAACACAAACCCAGAGCGACCCCAAAGAGCAAACCGCTGAGCGGGTCAACACCATCATGTTGATTCAGATGAAGATATATCCATACTACTAAGGAAAATGCAAACAAACTAGCAGTATGTGCCATAATTGGCTGACGAAACATATAATAGAAGAGTGGTGTTGCGAATAGACTCAGAGTAGTTATCAATAATGACGTGTATAGATCTGTTGAGTAACGACAAATCGCATAGATAAGTATCAATCCTGCGGCCCCATACCCAATAGAACTTAGCGCAACACTTGTCAAAGAGAGTAGATCAAAGCCATTTGCTTGCGAAGAATTGACCCAACGCATAATAGTATGGGTCATAAGAAAAGAGGGCGACCATAATATACTTGGCCCAATTGGCCAGGGACTCTCTTGTAATCCGGTTTTGGTATACTCAAATACATAATTTCCAGTAAGTGTTTCATTGCGCAAATCAAGATCATGTTCAACAATAGGTGATCGCATTTGTGCATAATAGAAAGAAGGATCCCAAATCCAGTTATCAGTCGGACTGAAGAATATAATAATCCCAAAAATAAATAAAATTGACATGACAACAACTTTTACTATTCCAGATGTTAAATTTGTAGTATAACGATTGAGGAGTTTAATTTTCATTTATATTACTTTCGGCTAAAAATAATCTGCACATAGAATATTATGTGCAGATTATGATATACAGATAACGGATAGAGAGACTAATCTACCGCACCTCAAAGACTTCCTTGTCAACCACCTCAATATCCACAGGGTACTCACCGGTAAAACAGCCCCGACAGAAACTGTCCGGTTCGCGGCGGGTTGAACGGATCAACCCCTCCAGACTCAGGTAGGCAAGGCTATCCGCGCCAAGATGGGCCTGAATCTCTGGAATGCTGAGACGGTGGGCAATCAGTTCCGGGTAGGTAGCCATGTCCACCCCAAGGAAACACGGGTGGCGAATAGGAGGTGACGAAACACGCACATGCACTTCGGTTGCCCCGGCATCGCGCAACAGCCGCAGAATCGGGCCAGAGGTATTGCCGCGCACGATGCTATCATCAATCAGCACCACGCGCTTATTGGCCAGATTCTCTGTCAGGGCGTTAAACTTGAGCGAAATACCCAACTTACGCAGACGATCATCGGGCTGGATGAAGGTTCGCCCAATGTAGCGATTCTTGATCAAACCCTCGGAGTAGGGAATCCCCGACTGCTGCGCATACCCAATCGCTGCTGGTACGGCACTATCGGGCACCGGAATGACCACATCGGCCTCGCAGGGTGACTCACGGGCCAATTCCCGCCCCTGCGCAACCCGAACCGCATGCAGGGTCGCCCCATACAAAACACTGTCCGGGCGGGCAAAGTAGATATACTCGAAGAGGCATCCCGCTGGGTGCGCCGCTGGCATGCGCGCAATTGTCTGCGGGCCATCCTCCTCCGTAATCATGAGGATCTCACCCGGATCAATCTCGCGCACAAACTCGGCCCCAATCGTGCCCAACGCACAACTCTCCGAAGCCACCACCCAACCCGTATCACCCAAGCGCCCCAAACAGAGCGGGTGTAAGCCCCACGGATCACGCACCGCAAAGAGCGCAGTGCGGGTCAGAACCGTCAGACAATACGCCCCTTGGGCACGCACCATAAAGACCTTGAACTTCTCCTCCCAGGTGCGCCCGTCGCCACCGGCGAGCATCTGGGTGATCACCTCCGAGTCACTCGTTCCGGTCAACCCCACCCCACGTTGGAGCAGTTCGCGACGCAGCGCGGCCGCATTGGTCAAATTCCCATTATGCCCCACGGCTAATGGGCCAAGCACACTCTCAACCACAAATGGCTGGGCATTCTCAAGTTTGGAGGAGCCAGTGGTGGAATAGCGCGTGTGTCCAATCGCCATGTGGCCCACCAGTGGGCGCAACTTCTCCTCGTTGAAGACCTGCGACACCAGCCCCATCTCCTTGAAATAGCGTAGCCCGCGCCCGTTGGAGACAGCAATACCAGCGCTCTCCTGACCGCGATGTTGGAGGGCGTAGAGACCAAAGAAGGTCAGACGGGCGACATCAGCGTCGGGAGCGACAATCCCAAAGACACCACACTCATGCGCGGGTTTGTCGTCGCGCGCGAATGGGTCTACATCGGGCAGCGCATCCCGCATGCGGGAGCTCTCCATGATACGTGATCCTCCGCAGGCGCATGGCGCCCGCAACCTTGCCTTGGACAAATAATTCAACCGTTAAAGGAAAGTATAGCACAGATAGTGTAAGCTACCCACCGCTAAAGCTGGTGGGCTTTACCCTGCACTACCGACGAGTCGGCAACCGGGTAGTGTGGCGCACTTACAGGCGCCCGGCGGGAAATAGTCACCGCCGCGATCACATCTGCTGGCCCAGCGAAGCCACAAGATGTGCAGAGAAACGAAGCCTGGGTTTTGCGGTTGGCCTTGTCGATACAACCGCACGCGGGGCAGGTACGAGAAGTATTCCGCGGGTCAACCGCATGGACAGGAACGCCCGCCAGCGCAGCTTTATAGGCAATAAAGGCACGCAGTTGAGCGAATGCCCAGCTATGGAGCGTCGCACGCTGAGACCTGCGAGCCCTGACCCGCGTGCGAATGTGCGTCAGATCTTCCAACGCTATCGCCCGCTTCGTGCGTTCGGCCTTCGCGACAACCCGTTTGGAGAGGTTATGGTTCACCCAGGTAGCGAAGCGACGTTCCTGCCCCGCCAGCTTTCGCAAGCGGCGGCGGGCGCCATGGGTGCGCTTGCGTTGAAGCTTGTTTCGCAGGCTTCGATGCCGATAGCGAATGTTCTTGATCGCCTTGCCCGAATGCGTCTCCCCATCGTTATCGACGGCAATATTCGTGACGCCCATGTCAATGCCCAGCACGCCTTCTACGTCGATCAACTCTGGGGTTTCGGCCTCACACACGGCGAACAGGTACCACGCGCCGTTGACCAGGGCCAGATCGGTCTCGCCGTGCTGCGCGGCGAGCAACTGGCGCTGCCGCGCACCGCAGACAAACGGAATGCGCTGCCGGCCATCCAGGGTCCAGATCGACACGTGCGCATTGGGCAGGGCAAACGAGAGAATGCGGTCATCGTAGGCAATCGCACCATGCGAGGCAAAGGTGCGCTGGGCCTTCGTATCCAGCTTGTAGGCATCGGCCACTTTCGCGATGCAGCGCACCGTGAGTTGGGCGGCAAGCCCGAACGTCTCACGCACTGCCGTATAGGTCAGTCGGTGGATGGGGAACTGACGAAAGGTTTTCGTCTCCCAGGCAACCTGACTGATATAGTCGCACGCCTCATTCGCCCGAACCAGTGTGCGCAGCAGCGCATCGGCCTGTTCAGGAGTGGGCTGCAATTTGAGCTGTGCGGTAAGTCTCATACCATGAGCATTCTACCACATATCGAACATCCGTACAACTCTGGATTAAAGCCGCTCAAGCGGGGCGCTCCTCCCACGGCTAAAGCTCGTGGGTTTCCGCGCCTAAAGGCAGGATATATCTATGATCGGTATGGTACAATCCATGCTGATGGGGGGGGGCCGCGTCAACGTTCTTTACCCAGCCCGTAAACGGGCGGGCTAGGTTCGCAAAGCCCGCCGACGCGGGCTAAACTTAGGCCGCGTCGGCGGCCTTCGCCGTGATAGCTCGCCCGTTTACGGGCTGGGTGATGGTATGCCGACAACTTTGACGTAGCCCTAATGCTGATGTAGGTTCCTCCCCACCTGCGTATACGACGGAGCAGATTCTGAGAACGCCTGTGAGCACCAAAAAGATCGGCGTGTTGGTTGGTCGTGAGTGGTCGTGGCCGCCTGCCTTCATCGAGGAGGTCAACCGCCGCAATGCTGGGGTGATCGCCGAGTTTATCAAAATCGGTGGAACCCGCATGGCTGAGGTGTGCGAGTATGATGTGATCATTGACCGCATCAGCCACGAGATCCCCTACTACCGCACCTTCCTCAAGACTGCCGCCCTGAGTGGCACACGGGTGATCAATAACCCCTTCTGGTGGAGCGCTGATGATAAGTTCTTCGGCGCAAGTCTCTGCACGAATCTCGGTATTCCCCATCCCAAAACTATCGCGCTGCCCTCCCATTCCTACACCGACGGTATTACCGAGGAAGCACTCCGCAACCTGCGCTATCCCATCCCTTGGCAGGATCATGTCGAGTATGTTGGCGGCTTCCCAGCGATCCTCAAGCCGATCACCAACGGTGACTTCAAGCGCGTCTATAAGATCAACAACTTTGATGAACTATGGCGCGCCTATAACGATACCGGTGCTGAGTGTATGATGCTCCAGGAGTATATCGCCTGGGAAAAGTATGTGCGCTGCATTGTGATCGGCCAAGAGCATGTGATGACGATTAAGTTCGATGCCAATGCCGCTTGGCCCAATCGCTACTTCCGCGATGACCACTACCTCACGCTTGAAGAGGGCTATCTGGTTGTTGATAACGCCCTCAGAATCAATCGTGCGCTAGGCTATGAAATGAATACCGTCGAGTTTGCGATCAAAGATGGTATTCCCTTCGCGATTGATCTCACGAATCCGGCCCCTAACTTTGATGTCAATGCCCTGACGCCCCACTACTTCGATTGGGTGGTCAAGACAATGGCCGATGTGACGATCAGTATGGCCCTTGCTGGGCGTAACCAGCCCAAAGAGTATGCCTGGAGTCAGATGATTGGCGGAGGAGCGATCTGCACCGAAGCGTCTACAAAGCATAACCGGGGTGAAGATCTAGCCCTGATCAACGGGGTTGGCCCAGCCTATGCCCGCCGCCTCGGTGATGCTGGTATTACCACCTTCGCCCAACTCGCCGAGACGAGTGTGGATCAGGTACGTGCCATTATTGGCCCAACGAAACTCCCGATCAATGCCGAAGCATGGGTCGCTGAGGCGACCCTCCGCGCTGGGCGGAACTTGTAGGAGCGACACATCGCCCATTGACATGAACTTTAGGGCTACGCCCCAGACCCCGCCCCTACATATCCAACAACTGGCGCAGCAGATCATCGGAATCATCCTGCGCGGGCAGGGTAGTGCGGGGAGGCACGGGCGGAGGGGGTTCCTGTGCGGGTGGGGTAGTATGCTGGCGCTGGTAGCTTACCCCAGAGGCAAAGCGATCATACGCACTGCGCCGGTAACGATAGCCAGTGCGCGGCTTACGCTGCCGATGGGCACGCCAATCACTGATCGCAAACCCAATCAGGGTTGCTAACGTCGCCAGTAAGCCAATCAAGGCGACCGTAGGCAACCAGCGATCAATGCCTTCACCCAGCCAAGCCAGTTGTATGGTGATCTGCATAGTCGGCGATACTCAACCTCAAGGAATGGGCAATGTTACCTCTGGTGGGGGTTCGGAGGCGGCTACGCCGCCCCCGAAGATTTTTGTTGTTGTAAACAACAACAAAAGAATTTGGGGCGTTTGCAACCTACAATTACCCCAGTGCCGCTATCGATTCGCCAACGATCTGCACGATCTGATCGATCTGTTCGGGGGTGGTGCAGAGCGGCGGTGCCAGCAGCACGGTATCATTGAAGACGCGGGTGAAGAGGCCGCGCTGCATCAATTCGTTGCCTAGGCGCACGGTAATATTGGCCGAGGCCGGGAAGAGTTCCTTGGTCGTCTTATCGGCCACCAACTCTACCCCCGCCATCAGTCCCTTGCCGCGCACATTACCGACATGGGGCATCTCCTCAAGCTCCTGCAACCCGGCCATCAGCCGCGCCCCCTGCACGGCGGCGTGCTCCACCATGCCCTCGCGCTCAATGATCGCGATATTCGCCAACGCCACCGCACAGGCGGTCGGGTGGCCAGAGTAGGTGAAGGCGTGCATCCAGCGCTTATCGGGGGCGACGGTATTGATCGCCTCGCTGATCGCATCGGAGACACCAATCCCACCGAGCGGGATGTAGCCGGAGGTGATGCCTTTGGCGAACTGGGCAATATCGGGTTCGATACCATAATGCTCTAGCCCAAACCAGCGCCCGGTGCGGCCAAAGCCGGTGATCACCTCGTCCGAGATCAGCAACACCTCATACTGATCGCAGATCTCGCGGATACGCTTGAAGTAGTCGTCCTGCGGTGGGATCACCCCACCCGCCCCCTGGATCGGCTCGGCAATAAAACCCGCCACCGTCTCTGGCCCCTCGCGCAGAATCGCCTCCTCAAGCAGATTCGCGGCGGCCACCCCATCACTCAGTTCGGGAGTAGGATTGACGAAGCGGTAGGGATAGGGCGACTCAATATGCATGAAACCGGGCACACGCGGCTCAAACATGGGCCAATAGGCCGTCAGGCCAGTTGCACTCATCGCCGCCAGCGTCACCCCGTGGTAGCCGCGCATGCGCGAAATGAACTTGACCTTCTCAGGCTTCCCCTTGACCTTCCAGTAGAAGCGTGCGGTCTTGATGGACGACTCGGTACTCTCACCACCACCACTCGTAAAGAAAAAGTGGTTAATGCTGGGGTAGATCAACTCGCTCAGCTTTTCGGCCAACTGAATAACTGGCAGATTCGTCGAACCAGTGTAGGTCGAATAGTAGGCCAGTTGCTTCATCTGATTGTAGGCCACCTCGGCCAACTCTTCACGCCCGTGGCCCACATTCACATTCCAGAGCGAACTGAGACCATCAAGGTAGGTATGACCCTCGCTATCTTTGATGATCGAACCCTTCCCCTCGACCCAGATCTTCGGCGACTGGTGGCCGCTTGGGTGGTAGAGCGGATGGATAAGGTGGGCGAGGTCGGATTGAATGAGTTTGTTATCCGTTGTCACGGTATAGCTGCTACTTTCTAGATACCCCACAGACATCTCTAGCCCGTGGTGCTAGGCACGAGTCTTCATAGCTAGTATAGCAGCGTAGGGTACAGGGCGTGTATCATACCGGCGTATTCGAACGTGCCAGCAGCGTATGAATCTTCCCGATCAGGCTATTGAAATCAATCGGCTTACTCTCAAACGCATCACACCCCACATTGAAGGCACGTTCGCGATCCTCATCCAAGGCATAGGCCGTCAGCGCAATAATCGGCGTCTGGGCCGTCTCCTTACGGGCGCGCAGGCGCTGGGTTGTTTGCCAGCCATTCAGCTTGGGAATCCCCATATCCATAATAATCAATTCGGGCTGTGTACCACGTACCTTCGTCAGCGCATCAATCCCATCAACGGCCAGTTCTACAGTAAACCCTGAGAGGCGCAGATAGGTCGCCACCATCTCGCGGATAGTTTCGTCATCTTCAACAACTAAAATACGCGGCATAGGCGTACCTCATGGACGGGAACCCTCATCATGATTGATCTGCACCAATGAGCGCGCACAGCGCACCAGATCATCACCACGGAAGGCCCCTTTATGTAAAACCTGCTCAACCGAGCGGCTTAGATGATCCTGTTCAGCAACCGTCAAATCCTTCGCCGTCACCACCAGAATCGGGAGGCTTTCCCCTCCTGGGCGCTCACGGAGCGCGGCGATCAGGCTAATCCCATCCATACCCGGTAACATGAGATCAACAATCGCTAAATTGGGCTGTTGTTGGTCAAAGAGGTTCAGGGCAGTTGGCCCATCACCAGCAACCCTGACCTGCCAGCCATGCTGTTCCAGGGTTCGTTGCAGATATTCACGTAATTCGGCATCATCCTCAACGAGGAGCACATGCATGGGGGATGTTGAGGGGTTGAGGAGGGTACGCATCTCCTGGGCTAATCGTAACATATCTACTGGTTTGTGTAACACCCCAGCGGCTCCCAACACCAAGCCATGATCCGCGTTGGGGTCAATACTCTGCATCAGCACTGGGATGTTGGTCGTTTCGGGATTGGCCTTCAACTGACGCAAGACATCCCAGCCATCAAGTTCGGGCAGCAACACATCAAGAATGATCAGATCGGGCAGGAGCGCAGTTGCCAACTCCAAGCCCTCCGCGCCACTCGTTGCCGTCTCGAAGTGCAAGCCGGGGTGCGCCAGCACACGCGGCACCAGATCGAGCACCGCCGGATCATCGTCAATCACGAGGATGATCCGGGTTTGCAGGGTTCTATCCTCAGTTATCGCCTCACTCGTGCGGCGCGAATCCGTTATTTGCGCTGGCGCTTCACTCTCCGCCAGTTCCATGGTACGCGGCAGACTCAGCGTAAAGGTCGAACCCGCACCTAAAGCACTCTCCAGCGTAATATCGCCACCCAACAAGCGCGCCAAACGACGGCTAAGCGCCAGACCCAAGCCCGTACCACCATATCTGCGGGTAGTCGAGGCATCGGCCTGCACAAAATCGCGGAAGAGGTGTTGGGCTTGGTTCGGATGGATACCGATGCCCGTATCACGCACCTCAAAATGCACCCGTGCCGCGTCATCAAAGACCCGCAGCGTAATCTGACCGTGGTCGGTGAATTTCCCCGCATTACTCAACAGATTGAGCAGGATCTGGCGCACATGCACCTCGTCCGTCACCATAAGGCCAGCAGCGTCCACACCCTGCACCGTCAACTGATTACCATTGCGGGCAATCAGCGGCTGCACACTATCCACTACCGTTTGGATGAGCTTATCGAGATGCACCGGAGCGGAATGCACATGCATCTGACCGGCCTCGATCTTGGAGAGATCGAGCACATCATTGATGATCGCCAACAGATGCGCCCCGGCCACTTGGATGCGGCGCAGATCGTGCATGACTTCATCGTTGGCGATGGGAGTGAGGGCGCGATTGAGCAACTCGGCATAACCGATGATCGAGGTCAGTGGCGTGCGCAGTTCGTGGCTCATGGTGGCCAAGAACTGGCTCTTGGCGCGGTTCGCCGAATCGGCGGCCTCTTTGGCCTCACGCAGGGTACGTTCCACCTCTTTCCGTTCGGTGATATTGCGCACGATCAGTTCGGTCGCCACGGTATCATCATCAAGGAAGGAGAGCGCCAGCAATTCGGCCTCGATCACACTCCCATCGGCGCGGGTAATGCGTTGCTCCTTCAGAATCGGAGTCCCATCGGGTTGGGGCAGCACCGCCGCCAGTGCGGGTTCGAGCGCTTGCCCGACCTGCACCTCGGCACCAAGCAATTGATGCCCCGCACTGTTGATGTAGCGAATCTGCTGGCCATCATGCACAATGATCGCATCGGGGGTCAGTTCGATCAATTGGCGATAGCGACGCTCATTCTCGGCGATCCGGCGCTGAGCCTGGGCCAAGCGCCCCAGCATCTGGTTGATCGTGGTGGCTAAATGCCCAAGCTCATCACGGCCAACCAGCATCACCTGGCTCCCGACTTGGTTGGCCTCAATCGCAGCGACCTGATTACTCAACGAGATGATACGCGCCAACACGGTGCGTTCGAGCATTGCAAAGATCAAGGCACCAAAGATCAGGCCAACGAGTAGCAGGGCCAGCGTATACTGGCCGGTAGCTTGGCGACCCAGTAGCGACACCTCACGTGGCAGATCGAGCGAAAGCAGCACCTTCGGCTCGCCCCACAGATCACGGATACCACTGACACCCCTAATCTGCTGGTCATCAAGTGGGATGACCGCAACCGCAGCACCCGCATTGATCTGGTTCAATGCCTGCTGCAACGTCGGAGCCAGATTGGGATCATCACTACGGGTGATCACCATCGGCAAGCGCGTCACCTCGCTCAGTCGCTCAATCTCGTGGGCATCCAAGCGCCGCCCCATGATCAAGGTACCGGCGGCGGGGCCTTGGATCTCATTGGTGAGGATGGGGCGTGCCGCGATCAGCCAGGGGCCATCGCGCAAGAGCACCAATCCAGAGCGCTCACGCTCCACATTCCCAGCGTAATCGTGCTGCAACAAGATCGCCATGGGGCCAGTAAAATCTTGCAGTTCGGTGGGGACGGCGATCTCTGTTTCAGTGATCAGATCAAAGGCGCGTGCATGCACCACTTCACCAGCAGGATTGATAATGGCCATCAATGAGATATTGAGGCCAATAAAGACACTATCGTTTAGGTTTTCTCCAATATATTCGTCATTCGGTGCTTCGACAAATGCATAGGTGTTGTCCCAAAACGCATAATCGCGGGTACTACGACTCAGGTTAAATACACTATTATCAATAGCATTTATTGCTTGTTCTACACGTATGAATGTGGTACGTTCTTCAAGTTCGACAAAGCTCTCCCCAATGATACGCTCGGCCAGAAAGAGCAGGCCAGCCACCAACGCGACCAACATGGCCAGCATGGCGAGGAGCGTGCGTACACGTAGGGAGCGCAGATTGATTGTCATAATTGTGGCGATAGCATGATTATGTGACGGGAAGTGTAGGGAACTATAGCATAGTGGGGGAACAATGGCTATACCAGATAGGGATGCGGTCAGGGCCACGTCATTATTCCCTTGCCGGGTTGCCGTGGGGCTGAAGCCCCCGGCTAGGTAATGCAAAGCCCACCTACGCGGGCTTGTCCAAGCCCGCGTAGGGGCGAAGCATCGCCCGCCATGTGGTAGGGGCACCCGAACAAGGTTGGCGAGCGATGCTTCGCCCCTACCCTTCCGGATACACCCATTCGCGCTCACGAATACCGATCAGAAAGAGTAAGCCATCGAGGCCCATGTCAGAGATGGCGCTGCTGGCCTGTTGGCGCACCACAGGTTTGGCATGAAAGGCCACGCCCAAACCCGCAATACTGAGCATCGGCAGATCATTGGCCCCATCGCCAACCGCAATCGTCTGCTCAAGGTGCAAGCCCTCGGCGGCGGCAATCTCGCGCAGCAGCGCCGCCTTGCGCGGCCCATCAATAATCTCCCCCAGCACCCGCCCGGTCAGTTGCCCATCAATGATCTCCAACTGATTGGCGTGCATGTAATCAAAGCCAAGTTGTTGCTGCAAACGCCGCCCGAAATAGTCGAAGCCACCAGAGATAATCCCGATCTTATAGCCCAGCCGCTTGAGCGTACTGGCCACCAGTTCGGCCCCGTCGGTTAGGCGCAGGCGCGCCGCCACTGTCTCCAGAGTCGTTGCGGGCAACCCGGCCAGCAGCGCGACCCGCCGGGTGAGGCTCTGGCAAAAATCGAGTTCGCCGCGCATCGCCGCCGACGTGATCGCCGCGACCTCCGCGCCAACCCCGGCCTCCTTGGCCAACTCGTCAATCACCTCGGCCTGGATCAAGGTCGAGTCCATATCGAAGACCACCAGGCGCCGATTGCGGCGGTAGATGTCATCGGCGTGGAAGGAGATGTCCACCCCGATTTCCAGCGAGAGCGGCAATAACTGGCGACGCATGGCGGCTTCATCGGCGAGATGTCCACTGACCGTCATCTGCACACAGGCTTTGGGTAGCCGCACCGGGTTGCGGAGCGAGGAGCGTCCGGTTAAGCGGGTGATCACATCAATATTCAGGTGGTTGGCAGCACAGACCGCCGCCACCCGCGAGATCTGGGCCGCGCTCAGGTTGCGCCCCAAGAGCGTGATCACATGGCGCGACTTGCCCTGTTCATGCACCCACGCCTCGTAGTCTTCGAGGGTCGTGGGGCGAAAACGCACCTCAATCCCCATCTCATGGCCGGTAAAGAGGAGATCCTTGATCATGGAAGAGACATGTTGGGGGGCCGGGATCTCCACCAACAAGCCCAGCGAGATATAATCATGGATGACCGCCTGCCCGATGTCGAGGACATTCAGATCGTGCTCGGCCAGTACGCCGGTGATGCGCGTCAGCAGCCCAGGGCGGTCTTTGCCGGTGATATTGATCAGGATGATTTCAGACATAGTATCTCGTTCCTGCACAGGAATACGTGACGGGTTCAGCCCTCTGAGTATACCTGAGATCCAGCAGGGACGAAGCGCGATCCATCCATCTCGGCATGCTATACTGCGCTGCGAGACTCTACATATTCAGACAGGTATTCCCATGATCCGCACCGTAACCGCTACCCGCTACGTGCGCCCGCTGCGCGAAGGCGGCTCGCTCCCGGCCATCATCGAGGCCGATGATGACGGGATGTATGTCCTCAAATTTCGCGGCGCAGCCCAAGGCCCCAAGGCGCTGATCGCCGAACTAATCGGCGGGCTGATCGGGCGTGCCCTGGGTCTGCCGGTACCTGAGTTGGTGCTGGTGGATTTTGATGGGGCGCTGGGGCGGAACGAACCCCACGCTGAGATTCAGGAGTTGGTGGTGCGTAGTGCGGGACTCAATCTGGCGCTCGACTACCTGCCGGGGTCGTTCAACTTCGATCCGCTAAATACCGCCCAGGTCGCCCCCGACGTAGCCGCGCAGATTGTCTGGTTTGATGCCTACATCACCAATGTGGATCGCACGCCGCGCAACCCCAACATGCTGCTCTGGCACCGCAAACTCTGGCTGATTGACCACGGGGCGGCGCTCTATACCCACCACAGCGGGGCCGATTGGCATACCCGTGCGACGGGGCGTTTCGCGCCCATCCGTGACCACATCCTGCTCGCCGGGGCCGGTGATCTTTTTGCTGCCGATGCCGCACTCGCCCCACTGATCACGCCGGAGTTGATCGCCACGATTATCGCCGCCATCCCTGATACTTGGTTGGAGGCTGCAAGTGACCGCGCCGCGTATGGCGCGTACCTCACCCAGCGCATTGAAGCCCCGCGACTCTTTGTTGAGGAGGCGGCCCATGCTCGCACGCAGCGCCTATGAGTACACCCTCATCCGCGCCGTCCCCCGCGTCGAGCGCGATGAGTTCATCAATGTTGGGGTGGTGCTCTTCTGCCGCGAGCGCCGCTTTTTGGCTTCCCGTCTCATCTTCGAGCCGACCCGACTAGCGGCACTGGCGCCCAATCTGGATCTCGAAACCCTGCACACGCAGCTCGAACACATCCCGATCATCTGCGCCGGAGGGCGAGCAGCAGGCCCAATTGGCGAACTCCCCGCTCACGAACGCTTCCGCTGGCTGAGTGCCCCCCGCAGCGCCGTCATCCAACCCTCGGAAGTGCATGTCGGCCTCTGTGATGACCCTGGTGTTGCACTGGAGCGGCTGGCTACCAGTATTACGCCGTAGGGGCGAAGCATCGCCCGCCAACCTCGTTCGGGTTCCCCTGATCCATGGCGGGCGATGCTTCGCCCTTACGGGATGAAGTGTGAACAGTTCCCCTACAATTCCTTCTTAATCCGACTCACCATATGCCGCACCGCAAAGCGCGCATTGCCCAAACTCGCATCGGGGTCAACCCCCATCAAAGCATAGTAACCAGGCGTAATCGCACTAGTCAAGTAGGTCACATCCTCCGTCTCCAGCATCAGATCGAGCAATTGGCCCGATCCAATCCGCTCGGAAGCGGCCGCTGCGGCTGCGGCGAGGTTACTCAGTTCCAGATCCGCCAACTCCAAATCCAAGTGATCATCACTCTCGGTGAAGACCATCTCCACCCCTAGTCCGTCGGTACTGATTACGCCGGCAAAGAGCGCGCCCGATGTCGTACTGATCGCCTCATTGATAATCTCGTTTAGGCTCATAGGAATGATTCCTTGGTCTATAGCTCACGCCGACCGTGTATGGCGGATCCAAGCGTCTCCGGGTCGGCCCATTCCAGATCACCACCCGTCGGCAAGCCGCGTGCCGGACGGGTCACCCGCACACCGAGGGGAACCAGATCGCGCAGCAGGAGAAAGGCAGTCGCCTCGCCTTCGGTGTTGGGGTTCATCGCCAAGACGACCTCATCAACAGGTTCGCTACGCACACGGGCTAAGAGTTCATCAATCTTCAGATGTTCACGGTAGATCCCCTCTAAGGGAGCAATATGGCCGTGCAAGACATGGTAGAGGCCGCGATAGGCAGCGGTGCGTTCGATGGCCAGCACATCAAGGGGTTCCTCAACCACACAGATCTTACTCTGATCGCGGTTGGTATCCTGGCAGATCGGGCAGAGCGCAGCCACCGTAATATTGAAGCAGCGGCTACAAAAATGCACCTGCTCCTTCATCGCGAGGAGCGCCTGGGCTAATGCTTGCACCTGGCCCTCTTCGGCGCGTAACAAGAAGAAGGTGAGTCGCGAGGCGGTCTTGGGACCGATCCCCGGCAACTTACTCAGTTCCTCGATCAGCCGGGCGACCGGCTCAACGATAATGGCGCTCTCTGGACGCATACGTCTTACCCGTAGGCAGCTTCCGAGAAGCTGTTAGCTTCCCGGAAGCTCTGTATTATTAAAACAGCCCCGGAATCCCCTTCATACCACCCGTCAGCGGGCCAAGCCGCTTTTCGGCCATCTCTTGAGCCTTCTTCGAGGCGTCATTAAACGCTGCCATCAACATATCCTGAAGCAGCTCCACGTCATCAGGATCAATCGCATCGGGCGAAATGCTGATGGCCTTGAGTTCGCGGTGCCCGTTCATCTTGACTGTGATCGCGCCACCACCAGCGCTGCCCTCAACCTCTGCAACGGCAAGTTCTTCCTGGATCTGCTGCATCTGGCGCTGCATCTGCTGGGCCATCTGTTGTAGTTGACGTGGGTTCATGGAATCGCTCCTTGCGCTATCTAGCCGAATTTGGATAGCTTACCACAAAGCAAGATATTTCGACAAGGTTTACGCATCTTCTTCCTCAATATCAACGATATGGGCATCAAAAATGTTAAGGGCAAACCGCACATGTTCGTCATTACGGGCATGCCGGATCTGGCCGCGAATATCGCGCGCTTCGGCTTTGGTTTCGATAGTGCAACGGATGGCAAACGTGCCACCCAACTGTTTGTTGATCACCTGCTCGACCAGTTTGGTATTTGAGGCGCGTTCGAGATTATCTTTATGGAATGATGAGGTGGCCAACAGAACGATGGTGTTACCTTCAACATCAATCGGGCGGATGCTGTTGAGGAGTGCCTGCACAGTGGGGCTATGCGGGCGAACATTACGCTTGATCGTGTCCCATTCGGCCTCGATGCGCTCCAAGAGGCTCAGTTCGGCATTGGCGGCCTGGAACTCCTCTGGACTGGCGCTTAGTCCACGCGATGCGCGTGGGGACGGTGCAAAATCATCGAGATCGACGGGTCTAAGCATCGGAGCCACTACGACATCTGGGGGGGGCGGTTGCGCTGGTGCCACCACTGGCACACCGGCCTCTGGGTGCCACGCTAACACACCGGCCTCTGAGCGCCGCACTGGCTCTGTGCGTTTGGAGGCAGTGCGCGGGGCCACGCTCACCTCTGGGCGCTTGGGAGCCACCAGCGCCTCGACTACGGCCAACTCCAACGGCAAGTGGCCATAGGGGGTCGTGCGCAACTGATAGTCCAGCCCACTCAGCAGTTTGATCCACTCGACCAGATCGCCGGTATCAGCGTGTTGCGCCCACACCTCTAGGTTGCGCAGTTCGTCCTCGCCCACATCGAGCAGCGAACGATCATTGGTAGCGCGAAAGAGCAGCAGCGTGCGCAAGCGCTCAACGACATCGCGGGTGAACTGGCGCACATCGGCACCCTGCTCGGCGACCCCATTCACGGCGCGCAGGGCGGCACCGACATCTGCATTGAGCAGCGCCTCGATCAGCGCACTCACCTCGGCAGCGGCGGTCATGCCCAAGAGGCTATGCACCTGTTCGAGTGTGATCGCGCCCTGCCCAAACGAGGCGAGTTGCTCCAACACGCCCAACGCATCGCGCATACTGCCGGTAGCGGCGCGCGCAATCGCCTCGGCAACCCCCGCCTCCAGGCGCAGCCCCTCGGCGCTGGCGATCTGGTGCAGGTGGCTACTGGTGGCCGCGATGCCGTGGCGGGTGAAGGTGAAGCGCTGGCAGCGCGAGAGGATCGTTGCAGGAACCTTATGCACCTCGGTGGTGGCCAGAATAAAGATCGCGTGGTCGGGTGGCTCCTCCAACGTCTTCAGCAGCGCATTGAAGG
The DNA here is from genome assembly GCF_004138135.1 of Candidatus Oscillochloris fontis. Classification (GTDB taxonomy): domain Bacteria; phylum Chloroflexota; class Chloroflexia; order Chloroflexales; family Chloroflexaceae; genus Oscillochloris; species Oscillochloris fontis. The sequence goes on along the minus strand of NZ_RYFD01000033.1, from coordinate 13,554 downwards.
CCGCCGTGGAGAGCATGTGGGTCTCGTCAATAATATAGACCTTCGAGCGCATCTCCGCCGGGCGGAACTGCACCCGCTCGATAATCTCACGCGCATCCTCGACCGACGTATGCGAAGCGGCATCCATCTCGATCACATCCACCGCACGCCCCTCGGCAATCGCCACACACGCCGCACACTGGCCACAGGGCCGTGCGGCGGGGTTGGGGTCAGTACAGTTGACCGCCTTCGCCAACAGGCGCGCCATCGTTGTCTTGCCCACCCCACGCGGGCCGGTGAAGAGATAGGCATGCGCCACCCGCTCCTCAATGATCGCATTGCGCAGCGTCTGGACGACATGTTCTTGGCCGATCAGTTCGGCAAAGGTTTGTGAACGCCATTTGCGGTAGAGCGATTGGGATGCCATGGATGCCTCTTTCCTGGGGAGCCTGAGGCTGTATTATACCCGACCCATAAGAGCGGGTGTATTCGACAAATCTATGGGGGTGGGCGACACAGTCGCCCACCCCCATAGATACTAGAGAGAACCGACCTAGACCGGATCAGGAACGAGTATTCCATAGTTCCCATCGCGGCGACGGTAGAGGACACTCATCCGCTCATTCTCAGCGTCATGGAAGACAAAGAAGCTGTGACCGAGCAACTCCATCTGCTCGATGGCATCATCAACGAACATCGGGCGCAAGGTGAGCTGCTTAGTGCGGATGATCTCAATATCGTGGCTCTCGTGCTCCTCAACCGGTGGTGGCTCTTCAACCGCCACAGCCGGCATATCAACCACGGCCAGCTTGTCAGGCTGCCGACGCTGGCGTTCACGCCGCCAATATTTCTCCTTATAGCGCTGAATTTGTCGCTGGAGTACGCTCTGTACTTCGTCAATCGCGCCGTAGAGATCCGAGGCTTGCTCTTCAGCGCGCAGAATGACCCCACGGTCGCCGGTGAGAGTGACTTGAACGCGATGTACCTCACCCGCTTGACGTTGCTGTTCGGTGCGTATTTCCACCGTCACGCTGGTGATCTGATCCATGTAGCGCCCAAGTTTGCCGAGCTTTTCTTCGATGTGTTGCCGCTGACGCTCGGTGATCTTTCCATTACGGCTTTTGACGGTGAGATCCATTACGGTCCTCCATCCGGGTAAAGGGGCGTTACACACGATAACCGTCGCCCCAGAGCGGTCACTGAGTATGCAAAGCCCCTAAACACGCACTGTGTCTAGGGGCTCTGCGTACTATCACAAAGCTCCGCGATCTGAAGTGTGGTAGCGATTAGGGTTATCCATCGCTTCTCACTTCTCCTCGCGCTGCGCCACCACGTCGTGACGCGAGAAGATAAATCATCGAACCTTGGTTAAATTGTACTATGCACCTAGGTGGGATGCAAGAGAGAAAACCGCAACCTCAGGGTATGCCACCAAATCGCGCACATGCAACATCTCACGCCCCGCCCCGGCGGGTTCATGGGGGCGAAGCATCGCCCCAGCGCCCTCTGGGAGGATCGTCTGTTGTCGGTGGGGGCGATGCTTCGCCCCTACGGGCATCACGCGGGATGCCACCGGGTATCCCGCCCCGCCCCGGCGGGCACTTCGCCCCATGAACCCGCAGGCGATGCTTCGCCCCGGCGGGTTCATGGGGGCGAAGCATCGCCCCAGCGCCCCCTGGGAGGATCGTCCGTTGTCGGTGGGGGCGATGCTTCGCCCCTACGGGCATCACGCGGGATGCCACCGGGTATCCCGCCCCACCCCGGCGGGCACTTCGCCCCCATGAACCCCCACCTCCGTGATGCACCCGCAGGCGATGCTTCGCCCCTACATCTTCATACCCACAAAGTTCGTTATGCTATAATCCCCATGTGCGCCAGCGTCCCTCACCTCCCCATTTTATCCGCCGCCCGCAACCACGTCGGGAGGGCACCTTCCGTCAACGTTACCCGCTGCTTGCTTTTTTGGGTCGCCTCGTGCTGGCCTTGCTCAAGCTGAGTCTCTTGGCCGCACTCGCGCTGGTCGCTTTTGGAGCCTGGCTCTACCACCACTATGGCAGCGATCTGCCCAATCCTGATCAGATCAGTGAGTATCGTAACTTCGAGACCACCCGTATCTATGCGCGGGATGGGACGACGTTGCTCTATGAGTTGGTTGGCCCCGATGCGGGGCGGCGCACGCCGGTGCCCTTCGAGCAGATTCCGCTGATTTTGCGCCAAGCGACGGTGGCGGTAGAGGATGCGGGGTTTTATGAGAATCCCGGTGTCGATCTGCGCGGGATTGTGCGTGCAGCATGGCAGAATTATCAGAGTGGCGAGATTGTCAGCGGGGCGAGTACGATCACGCAGCAGTTGGTACGCACGATCCTGCTCGATCCGAGCGAACGGAGCGAGCGTAGCTACGAGCGTAAACTGCGCGAGGCGATTCTAGCCTATCGGGTGAGCCGTGAGTATAGTAAAGACCAGATCCTCACGATCTATCTGAATGAGGTCTACTATGGTGCCCAAGCCTATGGGGTCGAGGCCGCCGCGCAAGCCTACTTCAACAAACATGTCGGGGAACTGAGCGCTGCCGAGGCAACCCTGATCGCGGGCTTGCCCCAGTCGCCAACCACCTACAACCCGTTTGAGAATATGGAGGCCGCCAAGGCGCGCCAACGGGTCACGCTCAATCTGATGGTGGAGGCGGGCTATCTCAGCGCGGCTCAGGCTGAAGAGATCGCTGCGACCCCGATCACGCTCAACCCGCCCCAGACCAACCTGCTTGCCCCGCACTTCGCCTTCTATGTGCGCGACATTCTTGAGCAACGCTATGGCCCCGATCTGCTCTACCGCGCTGGCCTGCGTGTTGTGACGAGCCTCGATCTCACCTGGCAGACCACCGCACAACAGGTGGCCCAGCAACGTGTCGCCGAACTGCGCGAGCGGAATGTCTCGAACGCCGGGGTGGTCATTCTTACCCCCGACGGCCAGATTCTGGCGATGGTGGGCAGTGTGGATTACAGCGCCCCCGATGGGCAGGTCAATGTGACGCTGGCGCGCCGTCAGCCCGGTTCGGCGCTCAAGCCGTTTGTGTATGCGCTGGCGCTTCAGCGCGGCTGGACCCCGGCGACGGTGATCTGGGATACGCCCAGTGAGTGGCGGATGCCCGACGGGGTGCTCTATGCGCCGCGTAATTATGATGACACGTTCCACGGCCCGCTCAGCCTGCGGATGAGTCTGGCCAATTCGCTCAATATTCCCGCTGTGAAGGCGTTGGAGTTTGTGGGCGTGGGTAACTTCATTGAACTGATGAGTCGCCTCGGCGTTACGACCTTTGATGACCCTAGCCGGTATGGGCTGGCGATGGCGTTGGGTAGTAACGAGGTACGCCTGCTCGAACTGACCGGAGCCTACAATGGGCTGCGCAACGCTGGCCACGCCACCCCACCAGTAGCGATCCTCAACGTCACCAATAGCCGGGGGGCGGTGCTTGAACGCTGGACGCCCCAGCGCGGCCCGGCGCTGCTTGGCCCTTCGAGCGAGGCGATTGCCTACCTGATCTCGCACATTCTCAGCGATAATCAGGCGCGCTGGTTCATGTTCGGGCGCAATAATGTCCTCGAACTCCCCGACATGATCGTCGCCGCGAAGACCGGCACCAGCAACGATTGGCGCGACTCGTGGGCGTTGGGCTATACCAGCGAGGTGACGATGGGGGTGTGGGTGGGCAATAACGATGGCTCACCGATGACCGAAGTGGCCGGCTCGAATGGTGCCGGGTTCATTTGGCGCGATCTGATGCTCGCCTACCACCAGCAACGCCCGACGCATCCCTTCAGCCGTCCACCGAGCATCGAGGAGGTTCTGATCTGTGGCGATACGGGCGGGCGGGCGGGCGAGGCGTGCCCACGTCCGATCAGCGAACTGTTTGTGGCCGGAACTGCCCCCACGACGGTGGATGTGGTCTACCAGATGGTGCGCGTGGGTGGCGACGGGACGTGCCTAGCGCAGCCCTACACCCCAACGGATCAGGTGCGTGAGGTGCAGTATGCGATCTACCCGCCGGAGTTCCGCGAATGGGCGGCGCGGAATGTGCCGCAACCGCCCACCAAGCCCTGCCCACCACCACTCGACCCGACCCAAGCCGTGGCGCTGCTCAACCCCATCGGGGATGCTGGACGGGTGCGGGGCAGCCAGATCTTCATCAGTGGGACAGCGCGTGGCCCCTTTAGCGTAGAGTACGGGGCAGGCAGCAACCCGGAGGTATGGAAACCGATCAGCCAAGGGGCCACCCCAGTAGAGAACGGCCTGTTGGGGGTCTGGTCGCTGGGCGGATTGCCACCCGGCCCCTACAGCATCCGCCTGCGCGTCATTGGCCCCAGCGGAGCCACGGTGAGTGCGCAGCAGATGGTGCAGGTGGAGTAGCGCGAGGCGTTCTGCTCTCCCCCTGAGGCCCATCGGGCCAGACGATTCTACAACCGAGCGGCGCGCCACGCGGCGGCGGCATATGGCCCACGCGGATCAATCTGCTCGCTGGCGCGGAAATGGTCGCGGGCGGCATCGGGTTGGCCACTCATGCGCAGGATCTCGCCGATCTGGAAGTGGAGTTCGGCCCGCTGCGGGGTGGGGCTGGCTGGGAGCAATGTTTCGGCATGTTCTAGCATGTGCCGGGCTTCGCTCATATGCCCCTGGTGCAACAAGACCCGCGCTAAGGCACAGCGCAATGCGGCTTCGTCGGCGGGGGTGGCCGGGTGGGCGAGGCCATGGCGCAGGTAGGATTCGATCAGGATCGGGTTGTTGCGTAACGCCTCGGAGGCGCTGGCGTGGTGCAGATAGGCCGGGGCGTAGCGCGGGTCGAGCCGTAGCGCGAGGCTGGCCGCTTCGAGTGCGGCTTGGGGTTGCTCGTCTTCTAAGAGTGCCGCGCTCAACGCCACATACAGCCCAGCTTGCAACGGATAGTAGCGTACCGCTTGGCGCAGTGCGCTGATCGCTGCACTCGGCTTGCCCATGCCCAAATAGATACTGCCCAAGAGTGCGTGCGCATCTGCCGAGAGCGGGTAGAGGCGTAAGGCGATCTGCGCCAGTTGCAAGCCGCGCTGATAGTGGGCTGCATCAACGGCGCGGCGGGCGAGGGCGAGGAGGCCAATCCGCAACAAAAACCAGAACATCAGCATAATGCCGAGGAATGCCAGCAAGGGGTTTGGCCCGTAGAGGCTATGCATGCAGAGCAGCGTAACAAAGAGGATTGCCTCAGGAACGAGGAGCAGTTGCCGCCCGATCCAGGCGAGTCCGTTGGCTGGCCACGATGCACCCGGTGTGGCTGAGGAGTCAGTCTGGCTGGCCATAAAGAGGATCTCCTAGATACTCGCGATGATAATCTTCTTGATACAACTATTCTAGATCGTACTTGTGACATCTACTGTCACAATATCTGTTAACACAAATGCAACATTCAGGAATGTGTGACCGTCGAATGCACAGAACGAACGGGCCATGTTGATCGCCGTTACCATGCCAACAGGGCTACGCCCCAAACCTTCATGTTTAATATCTTTTGGCGGCTTCGTCGCCAAAAGATATTAAACAACGATCTTCAGGGGCGGCGAAGCCGCCACATAATCCCAACCATGGGGATTGGGGCGCAGCCCCAATCACATTGACATGGCCCAAGGAATCCAAGCAGAGTTCCAAGGAGAAGAACCATGCAACCCCGATTGACCCGTAGTGCAACTGAGACGATGATCGCCGGTGTCTGTGGCGGTCTGGCTGAATACTTCAATATTGATCCGGTGATTGTGCGGCTGATCTTTGTCCTCGTGACACTGACGAGCGGGATTGGCCTGCCGGTCTATCTGCTGCTCTGGATTGTGATGCCGCGCCCCAATGCAACCACCACATCACACACATTCCAACAAGGGGTTGAGCAGTTTAGCCGCGAAGCATCGCGCTTTGGCCAGGAGGTAAGTCAGGAGGCGGCGCGAATTGGGCGTGAGGTGCTGCGGCAAGGCGGCCAGAGTCAGGGCCATGCGCGCAGTGGTGTGGCAACCCAAGCGCCATTGCCGCCCGATTACCGCTTCGATCCCGTCACTGGCCAGCCGATTAACCCGGAGCGCTCCGCAACGGGTGAGACGGTCAACCTGAACATGTCCACCCCCTACAATCCGATGCCCCAGCAGCCCACCCGCAACTGGCGCACACTGGGCATGATCCTGATCGGCATCGGTGGGCTGATCTTCCTTGAGCAGGTCGGCTTGGATATGAGCTTGATCTTCCCGGCGCTGTTGATCTTTGCGGGGTTCTTCTTGCTGCGACGCAAGCGCTAAGTACCCCAGATCTTCGCAAAAACTAAACATCTGCGCAGTACCCTCCTTAGGTAGGCGACCGCTAACGCCTACCAAGGAGGTTTTGTTATGAGTGTCTCTTCTCCACCCGTCGAACAACGGGTTGTTGGTCGTTTGGGGCGCCATAAGGCACGGCGACGTTTCTCGCCCTGGCTCCTTCTTCCGCTTGTGCTGTTACTCGGTGCAGGTTTTTGGCTCTGGCGCAGTATGAGTACCCCCGCCACCCCGGCGGTGACGATCACTACCGCGACAGCTACGACTGGAACGCTCAGCCTGAGTGTTTCGGGGAGTGGTACGGTGCAGCCCATCCAGACGCGCAACCTCACCTTTGCGGTGGCGGGGACGGTGAGTGAGGTGCTGGTGCAGGTAGGGGATACGGTTGTGCAAGGGCAGCCGCTCGCCCGCCTGGACACGCAGGATTTGCAGATGGCGTTGCTTCAGGCGGAGGCGAATCTGAAGTCGGCGCAGGCCAATGTCGCAGCGGCACAGGGTGAAGGGGCCACCGCCAATGAGGTGGCGCTGGCCCAGGTGCAACTGACGAGTGCCCAGGCTTCGTATGAGAAGACCCGCACGGGTGATGTGACCGCAGCGGAGGTGGCGGCAGCACAGGCGCAGGTGGCGAGCGCCCAGGCGCAACTCGATGATCTCTTGGATGGGCCGAGTAGCACTGATCTGGCCAATGCGCAGAGTAGCGTTGAGCAGGCCCGTTTGAGCCTCGAATCGCAACGCATCAGCCTCTCGGCGGCCAAGACCAAGGCCGAGAGTGGGTTGACGACGGCGGCGAATACGCTGCGCGATGCCCAGGAGAGTTACAGTACGATCTACTGGAACAACCGTGAGCAGGAGCGTGCGCGTGGCGAACTGACCCAGAGCGCCAAGGATGATGAGGCGGCGGCGCTGCGGGCGGTTGAGAATGCGCAGGAGAATCTGCGCCAAGCTGAGTTGGCCTATGAGCAGGCGCAACAGGCCGAGACGATTGGGATTCAGCAGGCCGAGGCCAATCTGAGTGATGCCGAGCAGCAGTTGGCCGAGGTGCAAAATGGGGTAACCGCGAGTGAGATTGCGAGTGCGCGGGCTTCCTTGGCCTCGGCTAAGTCCAACTTGGCCAATCTGCAACACCCGGCTAGTGCCCAGGATCTGGCTATGGCGCGGGCGAGTTTGGAACAGGCGCGACTCAACCTGGAGAACCTGAGTAGCCCCGGCTCGGCGAGTACACTGGCCAGTGCCGAGGCGAATCTGGCCCAGGCCCAGGTGGCCTACGCGCAGGCCAAACTGGATCTCGCGAACGCCAGCCTGACCGCGCCCTTCGCCGGGGTGGTGGCCGAGGTTGCCGCTGATCCCGGTGATGCGGCCTCGGCGGCCACGATCACCCTGATTGATGCCAGTGCGTTTGTGATTGACCTCAGCCTAAGTGAGAGCGACATTGGTACGGTTGCAGTGGGGCAGCCGGTGACGCTCAGCTTCGATGCCCTGAGCGATCTCAGCCTTACCGGCGAGGTGCAAAGTGTCGCCCCGGTTGCGACTGTTACCTCGAATGTGGCCACCTATACCGTGCGGGTCAGTTTCCGTGCTGCTGATGCGCCGATTAAGGCCGGGATGAGCGCCACGGGTGACATCCAGACGGTGGAGCATCGCGATGTGCTGCTCGTACCTACCCGCGCCATTCAGACGGTGAATGATACCAAGGTGGTGCGTGTGCAGCAGAGTGGCCAGCCACCACGGGTGGTGCAGGTGCAGACCGGGTTGAGTAGTGATGGGATGACCGAGATTGTTGGTTGTGCTGAAGGCGAGGCGACATGCCTCCAGGCGGGCGATACGGTGCTGATCGTCAGTTCGAGCAGCAGCAGTAGTAGCACAACCCGGCAGAGCAGCCTCTTTAGTGGTGGCATGGGTGGCCCGCCGCCCGATGGCGGAGGCCGCCCATGAACGCGATGATCACGGTTCAGGATCTGTGCCGCACCTACATGATGGGCGAGTTTGAAGTCCACGCGCTGCGTGGGGTCAGTTTCCAGATCCAGCGCGGTGAGTTTGTGGCGATCATGGGGCCGTCGGGGTCGGGGAAATCAACCCTGATGAACCTGATCGGTTGCCTCGATACGCCCACGGCGGGGCGCTACGACCTGGATGGGTTGCCGGTGGAACGGCTCGATCCGGCGCTCTTGGCGGCGGTGCGCAATCGCAAGATCGGCTTTGTCTTTCAGCAGTTCCACCTGTTGGCACGCAGCAGTGCCTTGGAGAATGTGGCGCTGCCGCTGGCCTACCGGGGCGGCATCGCAGCCCATGAGCGGCTCGACCGCGCCGCCGCCGCGCTCGAACGGGTCGGGTTGGGCGACCGCATGCACCACCGCCCACAGGAACTTTCGGGTGGCCAGCAGCAGCGCGTGGCGATTGCGCGCGCCCTCGTCAGCGACCCGGCGTTGCTCTTGGCCGACGAGCCAACCGGGGCGCTGGATACCCGCACGAGCCAGGAGATTATGCAACTCTTCAGCGACCTCAACCACTCCGGCATGACGGTGCTGATCGTGACCCACGAACCCGACGTGGCGCACCAGACGCGGCGGCTCTTGGAGATCCGCGACGGTGCGTTGGTGCGCGATCATCCCACACCTAGCCTCGGCACTGAGCCGAGCCAGCAGCGCCGCTCTGTCGGCAAGCGGAGGTACTATGCAGCCCGCAGCCATTGAGATTGCGCCCAGTGATGCCGAGTTGGAGACCGAGATTGACACTCTGCTCAGCGACGGCATCAGTTGGGGTGAGACGCTAGGTTTTGCGCTGGCGACGCTGCGTGCCAACCCCATGCGGACGCTGCTCACCACGTTGGGGGTGCTGATCGGCGTGGCGGCGGTAGTGGCGCTACTCGCCATCGGGCGCGGCTCACAAGAATCGATCACCGCCTCGATCACCGCCAACGGGGCCAACCTGCTCACCATCCGCGCCGGAGCCGCCAGCAGCGCGGGGGTACGCGGCGCGATTGGCGAGGGGGCCAGCCTCACCATGGCCGATGCCGACGCCTTAGCCGACACGAGCCACAACCCGGCCATCGCCCTGGTTTCACCCGAATATAGCGGCAACGCCCAACTCGTGGCGAGCAGCGCCAACATGAGCGCCCGTGTCACCGGAGCCACCGAGGTCTACGCCGAGGTTCACAACAACACACTGGCGGAGGGCGAATTCATCAGCGCCGCCGATGTGAGTGCGACCGCCAAGGTGATCGTGCTGGGGGCCAATGTAGCCGAAAGCCTCTTTGCGGAGGGCGGGGCGATTGGCCAACACGTGCGGGTCAACGGCAGCCAATACCGCGTCATCGGAGTGTTGGCGAGCAGTGGCGGCACCGGGTTTGGATCGGTGGATGACGGGGTGATCGTCCCGCTGAGCACCGCCCAGCGCAGCCTCTTCGGGGCGCGGGCCGTCGGGGGCAGTTGGAGCGTCTCGACCATCGTGGTGCAAGCGGGCAGCGCCGAGGAGGTTGATGCGGCCCAGTCGCAGATCGAGAGCACCATGCGCGAGGAGCATGATCTTGCATTTGATGGCAGTGACGATGACTTCAGCGTGATCAACCAACAAGAGATCCTCGAAACAGTGACCTCGACCACCCAGATGCTCACCTTCTTCCTGGCGGCGATTGCGGGGATCTCGCTCCTTGTTGGAGGAATCGGGATCATGAACATCATGCTCGTCTCGGTACGCGAACGCACCCGCGAGATCGGGCTACGCAAAGCGCTCGGTGCCCGCGAGCAGGACATCCTACTCCAATTCCTGTGTGAGTCGCTGGCACTCAGCGGGGTGGGGGGGATAGTCGGGTTGCTGATCGGCTCCGGGATCGCCCTTGCCGTCAGCATGACCGGACTCATGACCGCCGTTCTAAGTTGGGATGTGGCGCTGTTAGCCTTTGGCTTTGCCCTAGCAGTCGGCCTCTTCTTTGGCATCGCCCCGGCGCGTAGCGCGGCCCGCCTCGATCCGATTGTGGCGTTGCGGTATGAATAACGTCGCCATGCAATATGGTGTGGAGACGCAAGATATTGCGTCTCTACTACGCCATATCTTGCGTCTCTACGCCATATCTTGCGTCTCTACGCAATATCTTGCGTCTCTACTACGCCATATCTTGCGTCTCTACACCGGAATTTTTTGTTTCAAAAAACCCTCAATTGCCGATTCGCGCCCCTTAGTCACATCCTCCAATGGAATAGCGATCACCGCTCCGGCATTCAAATAGAGGACATAACAGCCCACCACCTTGCGCCACTCACGAAAATCGTCCCATGCCACCTCACTCGCCCCTTGGATGGTGCGCAACTTGAGCGCATGGTCGCCAAACTCATAGCGCGTGGGCAGAAAGTAGGGCTGATCGGCGCGCCGACTCCCAACAATGGCATTCACGAGGCCCAAAACCAAGTAGATGACGAAGGGAATCCAGGCTACCAGCAACACCAAATAACTGACTGTCATCGTATAGGCTAGGGCGCTCAAGCCGGCAGCAGTAAGTGCATAGAAGTAGAAACTGGTGCGCTGGATATGACGCAGGAGCGAGACACGAAAAAAATGGCCCGGTTGCAGGTGCGCCTCGATAACGATCATGAGATGACTCCTCAGGGTGTGGCGGTACAGATGCCCATTATACCCAAAGTTCTTGGGGCAGCGCCCCAAACCCTCTTTTTTCTCTGATTTTGGCGGCTTCGCCGCCAAAATCAGAGAAAAAAGCTCTTCGGGGGAGGCTTCGCCTCCTCCGAACCCCAGCAGGGCATGGGCAAAGTCCTTGGGGCTGAACCCCAAGCCTCATTTTTTGTGGTGTTTTGGCGGCTTCGCCGCCAAAACACCACAAAAAAATTCTGCGGGGGCGGCGCAACCGCCCCCGCACCCCCACCGGAGGTGACTTTGCACATGCCCTGCGAACCCCAGCCGGAGGCATGCTCTAACCAGCGCGATATGCTATTATCTTGTGTAGGAGAAAAAGCACAACCATCTACCCACCCCTATGAGGAAACGACTATGCGCGAAACCCAAGCGATCTGCATGGAGGATGTTCGCCGGGCGGCGGCACGGCTACATGGCGTAGCCCACCGTACCCCAATCTATACCAGCCGCACCCTAAATGCACTCGCCGGGCGCGAAGTCTACCTCAAGTGTGAGAATTTCCAGCGCGGTGGTGCCTTCAAATTTCGCGGGGCGTATAACGCAATTAGCCAACTCAGTCCGCTCCAGCGCAGCGCGGGCGTGGTGGCGTTCAGCAGTGGCAACCACGCCCAGGGCGTGGCCCTCGCCGCACAACTCCTCGGCGTTCCTTCGCTGATCTGTATGCCTGACGATGCCCCACCGGTGAAGATCGTCGCGACCCGTGGCTACGGGGCTGAGGTGCTGACCTACCCGCGCCAAACCACCGACCGCGAGGCGTTTGCGCGTGATGCGGCCTTCGAGCGTGCTATGACGCTCATCCCGCCTTATGATCATCCCGATATTATCGCTGGTCAGGGCACTGCTGCACTCGAACTGCTCGATCAGGTACCCGATCTCGATAGCCTGGTAGCCCCGGTCGGTGGGGGTGGGTTGCTCGCGGGCTGTGCCGTGGCGGCCCACGCCATCAACCCCAACCTGCGTATCTTTGCCGTCGAGACAGAGGGTGCCGACGATCTGCGTCAGTCCCTCGCGCAGGGTCATCGGGTCACTGTACCACCTCCCTCCACTATCGCCGACGGTATTCGCACCCCAACCACCGGCAAACTCACCTTCCCGATCCTCAAGCGCCATCTCGAACAAGCGTTGGTGGTGAGCGATACCGCCGTCCTCGATACGCTGCGCATCCTCCTCCTGCGCCTCAAGATGGTCGTCGAGCCAACCGGTGCCGTCGGCCTTGCCGCCGTCTTGGGCAGTATGCTGCCCAGCGACTGTCAGCGCGTGGGGGTGGTGATCAGTGGCGGCAACCTCGATCCGAGCCTGATGGCGCTGCTGTGGGGGCAGGGCTAGAGCATCTCCCCTAGCACGCGCTCCAACTCGCGGCAGTGCTGCTGCCACGAATAGTGCGCCACCACCCGCTCGCGAGCGCGTTGGCCCATCGCCTGCGCAGCGGCGCGGTCGGCAACCACCCGCGCTATCGCGGCAGCCAGGGCGTCCACATCCCCCTCTGGGTAGAGTGCGCCCTCTTGCCCCTCGCGGATGATCGTGTCCAGGGGCGGGATCGCGGCGGTGACGACCGGCAGCCCCGCCGCCATGTACTCGTAGATCTTCAGCGGCGACCAGAAGAATCCGGCGCTACGCAGCGCTGGGTGCGGGGCGGTGTTGAAGGGTGCGATGCCCAGATCGGCGCGGGCGAGTTCGCTGGGGATCTGGGTGTAGGGGATGGCTCCGCTGAAGTGGAAACGCTCGCGGTGCGGTGCGGCCAGTTCTTCGGCTGCGCCGCGCTCCGGCCCGTCACCGATCAGGGTCATACGCAGATCGTGGCCTGCGTCGAGCAGGCGTAACACTGCCCGCACCCCGTCGGTGACGCCATGCCATGCGCGGAAGCTGCCCATAAAGACGATGTTGGGCGCACCGTTCTGGGGCGGGCGGGCAGTGGGATCGAAGCGATCTACGTCGGCTCCCCAGGGCATCTCGATGATCTTGCTGCGGGCGATGCGTGCCGGAACGGTGGTGTGGAGTGGGGTGACAATGCGCGCTGCCCAGTCGCATTGGCGTTCGGCGTAGCGCCGCATCGGGCCGCCCAGCCGGTCATCGAGGCGGCGCTTGCGCACGGCGGGTGGATCCACCATCAGCGCGTTGACTTCGAGGAGACTGGGGATGCCCAGCCACCGGGCGGCCAGCATCCCGGCCCCGGCAAAGTTGTAGTAGCGCTCGATGATCGCGTCCGGGCGCAAGCGGCGCGCCAGACCGAGCACAAACGGCGTGTCGGCCAGGCTGAGCGCCTTGGGCGTGCGGCGCTGGTAGAGCGTAAAGCCATCGAGTTGGCGCGGTTGGCGCACTGGCCCCGCCGCCACCAAGTGTACCGCGTGGCCCAACCGGGCGAGGCCACGTGCAACTTCGTAGGCGTGGGTGCTGCCACCGAGCGCGCCGGGGACGGGAATGCCGGACGCAATATAGAGTAGGCGCATGGTTTTGTGGCGGTTCACAGTTTTCCTAGCATCGTAACAGTTCACACTTCTCCTAGCTTCCAGGTTTTGACGCCAAGACGCAGAGGCGCAAAGCCTGCAACAAAACCTTTGCGTCCTTGCGCCTTTGCGTCAACACGAGGTTTCTTTTACCCCAAGTGTGAACAGTTACCTAG
>NZ_RYFD01000032.1 GCF_004138135.1 Candidatus Oscillochloris fontis | reverse complement strand
TTTGTTCCTACTTCCATGATGACACAAAAGAGCTTCCTTGGCTGTTTTCTTAGCTTGAGGGGTATAGGGGCGCGTCGTGACGCGCCCTCCGGCGCGATGACCGAGCCAACGCACGATCCCCTTTACCTCTAGCATACAGGTTAAAACCGCGTTGTATAGTTGTGAATTTCCGAACTACTCAAATTGGCATTCGGTTAAGCGTCATCTTGCGCCTCGGTTGTTGACCGCAGAGGACGCAGAGGACGCAGAGGAACGCAGAGGAAGAACCAGAGGGCGTAAGGTAACGCGAAACCCATCCCTCTGCGCACCTCTGTCTCCTCTGTGGTTGCTGCGGATCGCTAGCTGAGCTTGTCGAAGCCAACGGCGGGTTACATCACACCCGGTTATCCCCGTAACTATTCACACTTCTCCTAGCCTCCAGGTTTTGACGCCAAGACGCAAAGGCGCAAAGCCTGCAACAAAACCTTTGCGTCGTTGCGCCTTTGCGTCAATCAGAAGCTTTCTTTACCCCAAGTGTGAACAGTTACTTACCCCCAACAACTTGCATATCATCGGAATTTTTGCTACGCTCTACGCATAACAACGCCCAACCCATTCCCTGAGGAGCGCCCTATGCCCCCCGCTGCCACGCCGCTCGCCACCGCCCGCGCCGGGGTTCGACATGCCCGTTGGCCCGCGCTGCTCGCCGGGATGAGCGGGGCGGCAACCGTAGGGTTGCTAGGAGCAGCGGGGTTCGCGCCCCTCCTCGCGGGCATGGGCGCGGGGGCACTCGTCACTGGCCCCGTTATGGAGTGGCTCACCAGCATGGGCATGAACGCCCTCGCGGGCTGGGTGGGCAACCTCGCAGCCGACGGGATGCAGGCCGCACTGGCCGAGGATGCCCCCGACCCGGTATGGCTCGCGGCGTTGGCCGTGCGCCTCGATGCTGCCGCCGCCAGCGACCAGGCGCTCGCCACGGAGTTAGCCACGTTCCTGAAGGATCTCGATGCGGTGCCGCTGGCGCTCGCGGCGCTTGCCGAGGAGCAGGGGGCGCAGAGTGATCTGCTGTTGGTGCAGCACGATCTGTTGCGGAACCTCAGCGAGGATATGGCGCGCCTGAAGCTCGCGGGCGGCGCGTTGGGGCCGGTGGTGGTGGCCGAGGCCGACCGGGTGATTGCCGCTGTGACTGCCCGCAACGACACGCGCTTTGACCATCTCCTCGCGGCGATCACGGCGCTCAGGGATGCCCAACGCCAAGCGCTCATCACCATCACTGGGGCGCAAACGGGCGATGTGACCTTTCGGGGGGATGTAGCAGGCGGCAATATCTACAAGTACACGGTTGTCCACCACCCCTTCACCCCCCGCTCCACCCAAGCCACCCCCGCAGAGTTGGCAGCGGCCCAGGCCGCGCTCGCGGCGCTGCCCACGGCAACCATTCCCGAACCGCAGGATGGGCTACCCGCTGGCTCGTGGCTGGGCGGGCTGCGCCGCAACCACCAGTTCGTTGGCCGCGAAGCCGACTTATTGGTGCTGGCGGGGCTGCTCAAAGGCGGCCAGAGCGTCGCGGTGAACCAGGGGCCAGCGGCGGTGGCCAGCGGCTTGGGCGGCATTGGCAAGACCCAGTTGGCGATAGAGTTTGCCTACCGCTACGGCCAGCACTTCGCCGGCGTCTTCTGGCTCTCCTTCGCCCAGCCCGCTGCTGTCCCCGCCGAGTTTGCCCGTCTGGGTGGGGCGGGGTATCTGCAACTCTTCACCGAGGCGGCGGGCCTCAAACTCGATGAGCAGGTACACCTGGTGCGCTCCCGCTTGGCCTGCGGGCTGCCCTACCTGCTCATCTTCGACAACTGCGAAGAACCGCACCTAGTACGCGACCACCACCCCGGCGGCGCAACCCGCGTGCTGATCACCAGCCGCAACCCCGATTGGCCGGGCGACCTGGGGGTGCAGCGCCACGCCTTGGGCGTACTGCGCCGCGCCGAGAGCATCGCCCTGCTGCGTCAGCACCGCCCCGAACTGCGTGACGCCGAGGCCGACGCCCTGGCTGGCGAGTTGGGCGACCTGCCGCTGGCGCTGCACTTGGCCGGGCGCTTCTTGGCGGGCCTAGCCAAACGCTGGAGCATAGATCGTTACCTTGAAGAACTCCGCAGCCCGCGCCTCTTCGAGCGGCTACCGCTACGCGAACGGGACGGCACCCTACCCACCGGCCACAACCGCGACGTAGCGCGCAGCTTCGCCCTGAGCTACGAGCGCCTTGAGCCAGAGGCGGAAGAGGATGCCCTGGCGCTGCGCCTCCTCGCCCGTGCGGCCCATCTCGTACCGGGGGAGGTGCTACCCACCGCGCTGCTGCTAGCCACCCTAGAGCAAGCCGCCGACGATACCGACGCCGAACTGCTGGCCGAAGCCGCACTAGATCGCCTCATCGCCCTGGGCCTGATCGAACGCGAAGGCGACGCAGGGCTACGCATGCACCGCCTGGTGGGTGCCTACGTGCGCCAAGTCAGCACCGATAGCGCGGCGCAGGAAGCGGTGGAGCGGGTGGTGCTTGCCGAAGCACGCAATCTGGATGACGCCCCAACCCTCGCACCGATCAACACCTTTCTCCCCATCCTGCGTGGCGTCACCGACGCAGCGCTGGGGCGCGAGGATGAACGAGCGGCGGATCTGTGCATCTGGATCGGGCGACACCTAGATCGACTAGGTAGCTATGCTTCAGCGCAGCCCTACGTCGAACGCGCCCTGGCGATCAACGAGCGGGTGTTGGGGGCCGAGCATCCCGATACCGCCACCAGCCTCAACAATCTCGCCGTGCTGTACGAATCCCAGGGGAATTACGCGGCGGCGCTGCCGCTCTACGAACGCGCCCTGGCGATCAACGAGCGGGTGTTGGAGGCCGAGCATCCCCATACCGCCCAAAGCCTCAACAACCTCGCCGGGCTGTACTACGCGCAGGGGAACGTCGCGGCGGCGCTGCCGCTCCACGAACGCGCCCTGGCGATCCGCAAGCGGGTGTTGGGGGCCGAGCATCCCCAGACCGCCACCAGCCTCAACAACCTCGCCATGCTGTACGATTCGCAGGGGAATGTCGCGGCAGCGCTGCCGCTCTACGAACGCGCCCTGGCGATCAACGAGCGGGTGTTGGGGGCCGAGCATCCCCATACCGCCCAAAGCCTCAACAACCTCGCCGGGCTGTACCGTGCGCAGGGGAACTACGCGGCGGCGCTACCGCTCCACGAACGTGCCCTGGCGATCTTCGAGCGGGTGTTGGGGGTCGAGCATCCCCATACCGCCTTAAGCCTCAACAACCTCGCCGAACTCTACCGTGCCCAGGGGAACGTCGCGGCGGCGCTGCCGCTCGCCGAACGCGCCTTGGCGATCTTCGAGCGGGTGTTGGGGGCCGAGCATCCCCATACCGCCTTAAGCCTCAACAACCTCGCCGAACTCTACCACGTCGCGGCGGCGCTGCCGCTCGCCGAACGCGCCCTAGCGATCCGAGAGCGGGTGTTGGGGGCCGAGCATCCCGATACCGCCCAAAGCCTCACCAACCTCGCCGGGCTGTACCGTGCGCAGGGGAACGTCGCGGCGGCGCTGCCGCTCGCCGAACGCGCCCTGGCGATCCGAGAGCGGGTGTTGGGGGCCGAGCATCCCGCTACCGCCACCAGCCTCAACAACCTCGCCGCGCTGTACGAATCCCAGGGGAACTACGCGGCGGCGCTGCCGCTCCACGAACGCGCCCTGGCGATCCGCGAGCGGGTGTTGGGGGCCGAGCATCCGCAGACCGCAGGCAGCCTCAACAATTTGGCGATCAATCACTACTACCAAGGCGATCTGGCTACTGCCGAGCGGCTGATGAGCCGGGCACTGCGGATCTACGAAGCGCGGCTTGGCGCTGACCATCCCCATACGCAACAGGTGAGCCAGAGTCTGGCTGTTATTCGGCAGCGCATGGGCGGAACCGCAGGACACGGCACTGATTGAGCAGGTGTTGGCGTTGCTTTAGCTATGAGGTTCGTCGTCACTCGACCGTTGCGTTATGGCCCTCACCCCCAACCCCTCTCCCGTGGGCTTCGCCCACAGGAGAGGGGGGCACATTCCTCCGTTATCCCGAATCATATTCCCCCCTCGCCTGTTCGCGCAGCGAACGGGAGAGGGGGGTTAGGGGGGTGAGGGCCATTCCTGGGAGCGAGGGCAGGACGCCCTCGCCGTGGATACGAGGGCAAGATGCCCTCGCTCCCAGATCCGCCAGCGGTATCACAGCACCAACTCCCCGCCGTTGGCTTCGACAAGCTCAGCCAACGGCGCGCTGGCGGTGGCTGAGCTTGTCGAAGCCGAGCCTGTCAAAGCCACCATGCCACATGTTTCTCATGAGATGGTCAGTATCAAGCAGGTACATCACCATCCTGACCTTCCGGTGGGTGCTGCGCTTCTCGGTACTGGCGGCCAAGCTGACTTGCTTCGTCAAATGCAGGTGTAGCGGCAAAGACACCACTGATCTGTTCCCACCAAGGAACAATGGCGGGCTGGGCTAACTGCTGTTTGAGCATACGCAATTCTTGTTCGAGCATGGCCACGCGATCTTCAAGGGTCATGGTTGGCATGGTGTCACCCCTCTATGCTCTTGGTATACATTCATTATAGCCATAATCTGTGGCGTACCGCGAGCCGGGGGGTGGCATGCTGGATCGTTGGCTGCACAGCAAGAACATGCTAGAATGATAGACGAACAGGTAGCAGACCTGAAATAACGGTAAGGTACTAGCAATGAGCGAGGTAGTAAGTTACTCCGATTCTGTGCAGCGTGATCTCCAACGGGCAATCACTATTTTGAAAGATGGCGGCTGCAAATCAATTTTTCTATTTGGATCGGCATCTACGGGGAATATGCACACGAAATCAGATCTAGACTTTGCAGTTCACGGATGTCCACCGCAGAACTTCTTTGCACTGCTTACCCACCTGCTCACCGATCTGGAACATCCTGTCGATCTGGTTGATCTCGATCTGCCTAGCCCTTTTGTTGAAGCCTTACTGCGTAGTGACAAACTGGTGCAACTTGGCTAATACGCTTGCACAATCACTGACTATCGTAGCCTTTGTGGCATTTCTCACCACAACGCCTGATGCCCCATAGCGGGGTGGTAAGGCTGGCGGGTCTCGATGCACAGGATACGGCACTGATTGAGCGGGTGTTGGCGTTGCTTTAGCTATGAGGTAGCACCGGCTTCCAGCCGGTCACGATGCGCCACCGCTAGTGCGCCCGCTGGCTTCGACAGGCTCAGCCAGCGGGCTTCTGCGCTGCCTGAGCTTGTCGAAGCCAGCGCGAGGGTTAAGCGTCCTCTTGCGCCTCGGTTGTTGACCGCAGAGGAGGCAGAGGAACGCAGAGGAAGAACCAGAGGGCGTAAGGTAACGCGAAACCCATCCCTCTGCGTACCTCTGTGTCCTCTGCGGTTGCTATGGTGTACCACCGAGGATGATGCCCTCCTTGCTCCGGTTGTTGACCGCAGAGGACACAGAGAAACGCAGAGGAAGAGCCAGAGGGCGTAGCGACTTTGCCCCACCCTATTACCTCCCCCACTCCAATTGCATCCCAATGCCCCATATGCTACAATCAACCTAAGAGCCACGGCGGGAACCGATGGCGGGCGTTTCGCGGCCCGTAGGTCCTGTAGCGCGGCTTTTTCTATGATTGGAACTACTCACCAAGGAGCACAACGCATATGGAGAAGCAGGATCTGCTGCACACGATGGTCGAGCATATTGACATCAAGGCGGTCAATGTGGTTCCGCTGATTGAGATGATGGGCCGCACCGCCTTCCAAGCCCGCAATCTGGCGCGTGCTGCCCAGATCGCCGATGCGATGGTGGCTGATACCCAGGCTACGGTCATTCTGACCCTCGCGGGCAGTCTGATCTCGGCGGGACAGAAGGGGGTTATCCTCGATCTGCTGCGCTGCAATGCGGTGGATGTGATCGTCTCCACCGGGGCAAATATCGTGGATCAGGACTTCTTCGAGGCACTCGGCTATCGCCACTACCAGGGCACCCCGTTCGTAGACGATAACGATCTGCGCGAGCGCATGATTGACCGCATCTACGATACCTATATTGATGAGGAAGAACTGCGCGTCTGCGACGATACCACCCGCATGATTGCCGACAGCATGGCTCCGGGGGCGTACTCTAGCCGCGAGTTCATTCGCGCAATGGGCGCGTACCTCGATCAGCACCACCCAGAGGCGGAGAGTATCGTGCTGGAGTGCTACCGCCGCGATGTGCCAATCTTCGTCCCCGCCTTCTCCGACTGCTCGGCGGGGTTTGGGCTGGTCGCGCATCAGGTGAGTAATCCCCAGGCCCACGTCAGCATTGATAGTGTCAAGGATTTCCGCGAATTGACCGCGATTAAGGTCTGGGCGGGAACCACCGGCTTGCTCATGCTGGGTGGCGGCGTGCCCAAGAACTTTGTGCAGGATATTGTGGTTTCGGCGGAGTTCCTCGGCTATGAGGCTCCGATGCACCAGTACGCAGTGCAACTCACCGTCGCCGATGAGCGCGATGGTGCCCTCTCTGGCTCGACGCTCAAGGAGGCCAACTCGTGGGGTAAGGTTAGTCTCGCCCAGGAGCAGATGGTGTATGGTGAAGCCACCGTCACCTTCCCGCTCTTGGCCGGGTATGTCTACCACAAGGGCAACTGGCAGAACCGCAGCGCCCGCGCTTGGGGCCGCGCCCTCAGCGAGGGCCGCGAGTTGCACATGGCTGAGGCGCAGGTGTAGGGGTACACAGAGTCCTTTTGTTGACGCCAAGGCGCAAAGACGCAAAGGTTTTGTTGAAGGCTTTGCGCCTTGGCGTCTTGGCGTCAAAACCTGGATGCTGGGTGTAGTGTAGTATCCACTCCCAACAGCAGCGAGATTCTTTATGAGCTTCCGAGTCCAAGCTCCCTATCAACCCACCGGCGATCAGCCCCAGGCGATTGCGCAGTTGGTCGCTGGCTTGAAGGCTGGCTACCGCCATCAGACCTTGCTGGGTGCCACGGGTACCGGCAAGACGTTTGTGATGGCCCAGATCTTTGAGCAGGCCCAGCGCCCCACACTGGTGATGGCACACAATAAGACGCTGGTCTCACAATTGTGGGCCGAGTTCCGCGATTTCTTGCCCGATGCGGCGGTTGAGATGTTCATCTCCTACTACGATGAGTATACCCCTGAGGCGTATGTGCCCAGTAAGGATCTCTATATCGAGAAGGAGGCGAGTATCAATGAGGAGATTGACCGCCTGCGCCACGCGGCGACTCAGGCGCTCTTTACGCGCCGCGATGTGTTGATTGTGGCCTCGGTCTCGGCGATCTTTGGCCTCGGTTCGCCCCAAGATTACGGGCAGGTGGTGGTTCCGATCCGCAACGGTGAGGTGCGTAACCGCGATAAGCTGCTGCGTCAGTTGATCGATCTTCAGTTTGAGCGTAACGATGTTGACTTTCATCGCGGTACGTTCCGCGTGCGCGGTGATACGCTCGATATTCTACCTGCCAATAGCGAGACGGCAGTACGCATCGAGTTTTGGGGCGATGAGGTTGAGCGGATTGTCGAGATTGACCCGCTCACCGGCGAGATTCTGCTTACCCGCACGGCGGTAGACATCTACCCCGCCAAGCACTTTGTCACCACCAAGGATAAACTGGCGGCGGCGGTGCAGACTATTCAGGACGAGTTGGGCGAGCGGCTGCGCGAACTTGAAGCGGCGGGCAAGAATCTGGAAGCGGCGCGCCTCAAGCAGCGCACCATGTATGATCTGGAGATGCTCGGCGAGGTTGGCTACTGCTCCGGGATCGAGAACTATTCGCGCCACATGGATGGACGTAGCCCCGGCCAGACGCCCTGGACGCTGCTCGACTACTTCCCTGATGATTTCTTGCTCTTTATTGATGAGAGCCATATCAGTCTGCCGCAGGTGCGCGGTATGTATAAGGGCGACCGCTCGCGCAAAGAGACGCTGGTGGATTTTGGTTTCCGCCTGCCTTCGGCGCTCGACAACCGGCCCTTGCAGTTTGAGGAGTTTGCCGAGCACGTTTATCAGGCCATCTATGTTTCGGCCACCCCCGGCCCCTACGAGCGCGAGCAGAGCCAGCAGATTGTTGAGCAGATCATCCGCCCCACCGGGCTGGTTGATCCGATCATCGAGGTGCGCCCCAGCAAGGGCCAGATTGATGATCTGGTGGCCGAAATCCGCCTGCGGGTCACGAAGGGGCAGCGTGCCCTCGTCACCACCCTCACCAAACGCATGGCCGAGGATCTGGCCGATTATCTGAAAGAGGTCGGGGTGCGTACCATGTACCTGCACGCCGACATTGACACCCTCGAACGGATCGAAATTCTACGCGATCTACGCCTCGGCATCTACGATACAGTCGTGGGTATCAACCTGCTGCGCGAGGGGCTGGATCTGCCCGAAGTGAGCCTGATCGCCATTCTGGACGCGGATAAAGAGGGCTACTTGCGCTCCGAGACCTCGCTCATCCAGATCGTCGGGCGGGCGGCGCGCCACCTTGAGGGCCGCGTGATCATGTATGCCGACACGATCACCAAATCAATGGACGCGGCAATCAAGGAGACCCAGCGCCGCCGTGACATCCAGATCGCCCACAATCTGCGCCACAACATTACCCCGGTGGGCATCTCCAAGGGTGTGCGCGATCTCTCCGACCGGCTGCGCAAACTGGCCGAGGAGCGGGGCGAATACCAAGTGCAGAGCCGCAATGATACGGCACACGCGATTGTTCACGAGCTGCCCCGCGAGGAGATCCACAAACTGATCAAGGATCTGGAGAAGCAGATGAAGCAGGCCGCCAAGGATCTGGCCTTTGAGAAGGCGGCGGCGCTGCGCGATCAGATCATGGAGTTGAGGAAGACCTTAGCCTTGTAGGGGCGAAGCATCGCCCATCATGTGGCCTGAGGAATAGGTCTATATTGGTGGGCGATGCTTCGCCCCTACAGGATCAAACATCACCCAATCATGGCAGTTCAAGTCTGGATCGGCGACAAGCCCGAACACCCCAACGAGCGGCGCGCCATCATGTCCCTGGCCAACGGGTTTGATCGGTTGGATGGCCTCCACCTGATCCTGGCCAACTTTAGTGTGGGTGGGCGCACGATAGATCTCGTCATTATCAAGCGCGACGCGGTCTTTATTATTGAACTCAAGCATTGCGATGGGCGGGTGATCGGCACGGTCAACGGGCCATGGTTTGTTGAAGGCCGCAACGGTGAACAGAAGCGGCTCAATCCGGGGCGCAAAAACCCCTACAACCAGGTCATTTCCTACTTCCACGCACTGACCAACTTCCTCAACGAGCATCGCCGCGAGTTCCTTTCGGAGCAGAAGGCGAGCAATGTGGATTTCCGCACCTGTAAACGGGTGGTGGTGATTGCGCCGACGCTCGAACCAGATTCAGAGATTGAACTCGACTGGAAGGTGCAACTCAAGGGGCTAGACGAACTGCCCGCCTACCTGATCACCGAGCGCTCCTCGGAGATCGAACTGAGCGACGAGGAGATGCGCGCCATTCCGGCGTTGCTCCACTGTACCCCCTGGGAAGAGATCAACACCGTCATCCACGGTGCCTTCCAGGAACCAGCCGCTGCCACACCACCACCTGAGCCTGCGCCAGTACCACCCGCCGACCGCTGGCGTAGCCCCCTGGGGCGCAGCGCCATCGGTCTGGGGGTGGCGCTACTCACCCTGCTGATCGCCCTCGCAATACGGCCTACCAGTGGGCCACTGCAACACGCCGACCAACTCTTCCTCCCGCTTGCCGAAGTGACGGGCGTGCCGACAGGCGGCGTCACCTTCAGAACAACATCCATAGAAGGCAGTTGCATCTGGCCGAGCTACCAACTCGTCGGCAAACGCTGGGAGAGTAGCAGCAAGGTGTGGGTGAGTGTTGCCAATGGTAGCCCCAACCTTCCCCCTGATGTCGTGGTCATCTTGGAGGAGGTCGCCACCTGTGATGGACAGATCAGCCTCACCTGGAGTCTCCAGAACCAGAGCGAACAGACCATCAGCTTCCCGCTGCGCAACGACAACATCCAGATCAGCGACAACCTCGGCAACCAATACCTGCTCGACGAAACCAGTGCCCAACCAGCAATCCTACGCCTCACCCCCGGCGAGAAAGAACGCGGAAGCGTCCACACAGATCGCCCGCTCAGCCGGAGTGCCTCCGCGCTGATTGTTCGGCTCAAACACCAACCATTTGGCGAAGCCAGTTTTATGGTCGCATTACCGCGTTGAGTCGCTAAATATCACCCCTTCTTGCGTTATGCTATACTACACATCCCTGTCTGCAACGTAAGGATACGTCCTATGACCGCACAAATTGTTGAATACCTCCGCCGGGTCGTCATCTTTGGCGGTCTAACCGATGAAGACATCCTTCAAATCGCCAGCCTGTGTCGGGTGCAGAAGATGGCACCTAATCAGGTCGTCTTCAATGAAGGCGATGATGGTGATGAGATGATGGTCATCATTGAGGGCTGTGTGCGGGTCGCACTCATGACCCGCTCGGCGCAAGGTGCCATGGCACTCAGCACGATCAACATGCTCTACGGCGGTCAGAGTTTTGGCGAGATGGTGCTACTCGGCGGGGCCACCCGTTCCGCCACCGTTACCTGTGTTGAACCGTGTGTCTTTCTCGTCATCCGCGAACGCGACTTCGCAGCACTCTGCGAGAAGAGTCCCCGCATTGGCTATAAAGTCATGCGCAACTTGGCGTCGGATCTCTCCTATAAACTGCGCTCCTCCAACCTGCTGTTGCGCGGCAACATCCGCTGGCAGGGGGGCGAGCTGGGGAAACGATCCTAACCTATGCAGCGTGTGTTGATTGTTGATGACGAACCGGCTATTGTCACGGTCATCCGCGAACGCCTTGAGCGTGAGGGATTGCATGTGCAGACGGTGGGGAGTGGCGAGGCGGCGCTCCACCTGATCAACCAACAGCCGATTGATCTCGTCCTACTCGATGTGGGTTTACCCGACATTGATGGGTTCGAGGTGCTGCGCCGCCTGCGTGCCCACGACCTCGACACCCCCGTGCTGCTCCTCACCGCCCGTGGTGATGAGATTGATCGCGTGGTGGGCCTTGAGCTTGGTGCCGATGACTATGTGGTCAAGCCCTTCTCGGTGCGTGAGTTGGTCGCCCGCGCCCGCGCCTTGCTCCGCCGCGCTGCCCTGCGTACCCGCCCGGCTGAACCGAGCACACCACCCTCGCCGCTCCAGATCGATCAGCCCCGCCGCCACGTCACCTTCCAGGGCCACCTACTCGAACTGCGCCCCCGCGAGTTTGATCTACTCGCCTTCCTCGCCCGCCACCCCGGCCAGGTCTTTAGCCGCGAGACCCTCTTGCGCCAAGTTTGGGGCCAGGACGGCTTCCTCGATGAGCGCACCGTAGATGTCCATATCCGCCGTCTGCGCGCCAAACTGGCCGAGGTTGATCCCACTGCCGAACTCATTCAGACCGAATGGGGCGTCGGGTATCGTTTTGCGGAGTGATGGATTACTCCCCTACCAACTCAGCAATCGTAATCAACCGATGCGACATCTCTACCCCGGATTCATCCACCACCTTATCCCCAATGCACGAAACGAGCGTCACCATCTCGCGCCCCTGGGGCATAATATACTCGACCTGATCGGGTGTCACCCATACTTGCCGCGCAATCACATAGTGACGTACAGCCCCCTTCGCATCAGAGAGCATGATCGTATCGCCAATCTCTAGATCCTTAATTCGTGCAAAGGGAGCCGGAATGTTGGGCGCAGATCGAAAACGCAGCACATGGCCCCAGAGCACAATATTGTCACGCTGGCCAAGCCGCGCACTCAGGTTGTACCACCCCACCTCGTGGTTGGGTACAATCGGAACCCGCTGCTCATCTAAGCCTACCGAGATGATCTCCTGATCTAGATCAATCGCCGCGATCTGGAGCCGGGTTGGCGGAGCAGCCACCACAACGAGGCTCGGTGTTGGGCTAGGCGTGGCCGTAGGCGACGGCAGCGGGCTAGGCGTGGCCGTAGGCGACGGCAGCGGGCTGGGCGTGGCCGTAGGCGACGACGGCACCGAAGTTGCTACGTGCATAGCCAGTGGGCTGGCGGTAGCTTCAGGAGCAACCATCGGCTTAGAATCTGATCCACAGGCGGTCAGCAGGATGAGCGCAAGCAGAAGAACGATGTATTGCATAGATACCTGATAAAATAGAACCACACTGAGGATACAGAAGGCTGAAACCCTATGAGTGACGATCTGCGCGACTGGTGGGAAGAACTACTCCAAGTACACGAATTTGCGCTCTACCACGATTATGCCGAAAACCTGACTCGCCAGGAGGTGGATTTTCTCAGTCAGGCGCTCAGCCTGCGCGGGGTTGAGACGATCCTCGATCTGGCATGTGGTGGCGGGCGGCACAGTATCGAACTGGCCCAACGTGGCCTCACCGTAGTGGGACTTGATGCCTCGGAACGTGTGCTGGCCCATGCACGCAACCGCGCCAGCGAGCTTGATCTGAGTGTCACCTTTGTTCAGGGCGACATGCGCAACCTCACTGATGTCGGGCGTTTCGATGCCATCCTGATTATGAATAGTAGCCTGGGCTTCTTTGATGATCCGACCAATCTTCAGGTGCTCGCCGGGGCTGCCCGCGCTTTGGCCCCCGGCGGAAAGCTGCTGCTCCAGTGTATCAATCCCTACCAGATTGACGCCTATATGCGTGAATTCCGCAACGGATGGTACCAACTCGGTAGTGGGTATGTCCTGCGTGAAGCCCGCTTTGAGCCACGTGAAGCCACCCTGTATATT
Organism: Candidatus Oscillochloris fontis; assembly: GCF_004138135.1. Lineage (GTDB taxonomy): Bacteria > Chloroflexota > Chloroflexia > Chloroflexales > Chloroflexaceae > Oscillochloris > Oscillochloris fontis. Next base: position 37,535 of record NZ_RYFD01000032.1, on the reverse strand, counting down.
GATTATCGCTATATTGATCCTTCCCAGAGCCTTGATCTGACCCACCCCGGTGATCGCATCCGCCTCTACGGCTTCCCCGAATTAGCGGCGATGCTGGCAGAAGTTGGCTTGCGCCCACTCAGTGTCTTTGGCGACGCGATCTTACCCCCCGTCACCTTTGGTGAATCGAGCCTCTGGCAAGTGCTGGTCGCGGTACGCGATCTGGGTGAGGGCTGATCCGCCCTCACCCGGTGGAGGTTCGGGGGCGCAGCCCCAGAACCTCCATATCATCGGAACGGCGGCGACGCCAACACCCCACCCGCACCGAGGTTCCATGCCTTATTCGGGCCACGTTCCATCGCAAAAGGCGTGCTTGGCCCTAGATTGCGGTTATAGATGTCGGCGTAGTTCCCGACGAGCCGAACGATCTGGTAGCCAAAATCGTTACTCAGACCCAAGGTGGTACCAAAGTCGCCCTCTAGGCCAAGCAGACGCCGCACCCGTGGGTCGGTGCTAGTGGCCTTCATCTGCTCAACATTGGTCTGATCAACCCGCAACTCTTCGGCATACATTGTCGCAAAGACCACCCAACTCACCACATCACGCCACTGCTCATCGCCCTCAATGAAGGCCGGGCCAAGCGGCTCACGCGAGATGCGCTCACCCAAGATGGTATGATCTTCCGGGCGTTCAAGCGTCTGCCGCTTCGAGGCTAGTTGCGAACTATCGCTCGTGACCGCATCACACTCACCACGATCATAGGCGGGGTAGAGTTGGTTCTCATCATCGTAGAGCACCTGCTCAAAGCTGATTCCACGCGCCGCAAAATCATCACTCAGGTTCTGGGCACTTGTAGTGCCGCGTGCCACACAGATCTTCTTCCCCGCCAAATCATTCAGGCTCGTAATCTGCGTAGCGCTACGCACCATAAAAGTCTGGCCATCGTGGAAAGTAGTAGGGCCAAAGGCCAGTTGCGCCAAATCACGGCCCAGAGTCCAGGTCGTATTACGGAAGAGCACATCCACACTGCCACTCCGCACCGCCTCAAAGCGCTCGTTCTGCCCAGACGTATTGAGGGAGACAAACTCAACCGCCTGCGCATCGGCAAAGATTGCCGCCGCCAGCGCACGGCAGAAATCCACATCAAAACCACTCCAACGCCCCCGCACATTGTCGTAGAAACCAAAACCGGGCAGATCGGCATTCGTGCCACAAATGAGCTTACCCCGCGCCTTCACACGCTCCAACATGCTACCCGACACCGTTGTGGGATTCTCTTCCGGTACTACCGTTGCCGTTGCAGCCGGATCAACCACATCAGTTGATGCATCCACTGATGTCGCTATGGGCGCCCCCGTCGGCTGCCCACGTGGGTCAGGGGTCGCAGTGACAATCACAATGACTGGTTCGGGCGTAGCTTGCTGCCCAAAAGGCAGGCTACATGCCGCCAGCAAGAGTACGATGGTCAACGCGGCGACACGAAACGCCAAGAGGTGTGGGCGAATCATAATAGCCCTCCTTAGGGACAAGAGTTGACTCCTACAGTGGTGATACTTACATCTATTGTATATCACCCAGAGCATGTGCAACGTCACCTCCGGTGGGGGTTCCCGAAGAACTTTTTTTCTCGTATGTTGGCGACTTCGTCGCCAACATACGAGAAAAAAGCGGGTCTGGGGCACAGCCCCAAGGATTTCGCCCATGCCCTCTATCTCACGTTCTCCTCATTGACATGCTCCAATCTGACAGGTATAGTTATCTGAGGCACATCGTGTGTTCTGTTTATTATTGTCTCATTTCTCGCTGTAGGAGGCGCTGGTGTCGGTTGAGCAAACCTCCCCGCTCGGTACATCACCATTCCCTGAGATCCGTGCGTCACGTCACATAAGCCGCCGCGTGTGGCTTATTCTGACGGGGCTTTTTCTGCTGGTGCTCGGCGGTATCGGCACGGGTCTGTTTCTGTTTGATCGCAGCTATGCCGGACGCATCTACCCCAATGTGAGCATTCGCGGGGTGACCGTCGGCGACATGACTCCTGACGAGGCACGTCAGGTGCTGCAAGCAGAATTCTCACCCTTCTTGGCGCAGCCATTGACACTGACCTATGGCGAACAGATGTGGACGCCTACGGTGGCGGAGATTGGCGTGCGGCTAGAGATTGACAATGCAGTTGCCGCTGCCTATGCAACCGGGCGTGAGAATGGGCTCTTTTCCAATGCCAGCCAAGTCTGGGGCATCTGGCAACATGGCATAGAGTTACCGCTGCACCTGACGATCAATCAGGAGATGATGCAGCAGTACCTCGCAGCTCGCGTGGCTGAGATTGATCAGCCAGCAATTGATGCCCAGCTTGAACTTGATGGTACCCTGATCCATACCCAACCCGCCGCCACAGGCCAGCAATTGTTGATCAGTGAGAGTTTGCAAGAGATTATGGCGGCAATCCAAGATCTTGCGCCACAACAGATTGCGCTGCGTACCCGCGAACTCGAACCGCGCCTGAGTAACACTGCCGTCGAAACAGCGCAAGCTCAGATCAATGCGCTGATTGCTGAACCACTCACGATCACGGTCGGGAAGAAGGAGTTTGTCTGGTCTATTGATGATCTCGCCCACCTCGTGCGGGTCAATCAGGTGGCCGGGCCTGAAGGCGATACCTTAGTGGTCAGCCTTGACACCACACAGATCCAGGAGAAGATTAAGGCGATTGGCCACGCCACCGAGGTACAAGGGGTCTATCCCCGCGTCGAGTGGAATGGTGGCGACCTGCGCATCATTCGTGACGGTACCTCCGGCTCGCGGATTGATGAGCAGAGTGCCTATGAGCAGATTATGGCCGCACTCCAAGGTGGTGGTGACCCGGAGCGCAATGTGTCGCTCAGTTTTGTGACCATCCCTCCGCCGGTGACGGCAGAGAATATTCAGGAGCTTGGCATCACCGACCTACTTGCGGTTGGCAAGAGCGACTTCACTGGCTCGGCAGCCTACCGCGTCACCAATATTAAGGCCGGGATGGCGCTGCTGCATGGGGTTCTGATCGCTCCCGGTGAGGAGTTCTCGTTCAACAATACTGTTGGCCGGATTGATGCCTCCAATGGCTTTGTTGAGGGCTACGCAATTGTCCAGAATCGTACCCAACTTGAATGGGGGGGCGGTATCTGCCAGGACTCGACTACGGTCTTCCGTGCGGCTTTCTGGGCTGGCTTACCGATCACCGAGCGCTGGGGCCACTCCTTCTATATTAGTTGGTACGATAAGTATGCCTTTGGTGAGTATGGCCACGGGCCAGGTATGGACGCGACGATCTTTACGGGTGGGCCGGATCTGAAGTTCCTCAATGATACTGGCCACTGGCTGCTGCTTCAGACATCGGTCAATACCTCCACCCGCGTGGCTGAGGTGCGGATCTATGGTACCGATACTGGACGTGTCGTAGAACTCCAAGGCCCAACCACATCCAACCGCGTCCCCGCGCCGACTGAGCCGGTCTATGTCGCATCAAATGAGGTTGCCCCCGGTCGTCGCCGCCAGACCGATACGGCACGCGGTGGAATGCAGATTGACTTCGTGCGGATCGTATTCCAAAATGATCAGGTGATCGAGCGCCGCAACTTTTCCACGCGGTTCCGCCCGTGGCCAAATATCTATGAGGTCAACCCGGCAGACCTAGGGCCGGATGGCAAGCCACGCCCAACCGCAGAGCCAACGCCCACCGTAGACCCGAATCAACCCCCGGTGGACCCGCAGCCCCCGGTGGACCCGCAGCCCCCGGTGGACCCGCAGCCCCCGGTGGACCCGCAGCCCCCGGTGGACCCGCAGCCCCCGGTGGACCCGCAGCCCCCGGTGGACCCGCAACCCCCGATTACTGAGGGGTGACATACATAGAATGTAGGGGCGAAGCATCGCCATCCATGGAGTGGGGGAACCCGAACGAAGTTGGATGGCGATGCTTCGCCCCTACGGCATGCAGGAGTCATCTACAATGTGGGTAGGTCTCGACTTTGGCACCACCAATTCGAGTGCCGCAATCTATGATGGGCAACACCTGACCCTGCTGCCCATCGATCCGATCAATCAGAATCCCAGCATCTTGCGCTCCACGCTCTTTATGACCCGCGAGGGAGCCGCCTCAATTGGTCGCGAAGCGATCAACCGCTTCACTGAGGGCAATGTGGGCCGCGAGGTAGAATATGCCTGGAAGTATATCGGCAATGCTGAGGTCACCTTTGCGGGCCTCGGTACCCGTCAGCAGGCGCTCTACGCCAAGGTGGATGCTAACGCACCCGGACGCCTCTTCCAGTCTATGAAGAGCGGGCTGCGCGACCGTGCCTTCAGCCATACCAACGTCTTTGGTAGCGCCTACACGCTCGAAGCCCTGATCGCGATTGTGCTACGCCTGATCTATGAACGTATCGAGGCTAGTATTGGCCAGCCCGTGACGGGCATGGTAATCGGGCGGCCTGTCCACTATGCCGCTAATCCTCAGGCCGACGCACTGGCCTTTACGCGCATGCAGGCGGCCTGCCACCTCGCCGAGTTGCCCAATGTCACCTTCCTTGAGGAACCCACCGGCGCGGCGCTCTCGTATGCGCGCACGGTACGCCACGAAGAACATGTGTTGGTCTTTGACTTTGGCGGCGGCACCCTCGATGTCACGATTATGCGCCTGGATGGGCGCGGCAAACGCGAGTTCCTGGCCACCGATGGCGTGCCTGTAGGAGGCGACCTACTCGATCAGCGGTTGGTGATGGGCCGCCTACTGCCCCACTTTGGGGCCGGTGCCACCCTGGGGCCGCGCCGCTTACCCTTCCCGACCCACATTCTCGAACATCTCAGTGAGTGGCAGGCGATCAGCGAGATGACCCAGCCCAAGTACCTGGAGATTATTGAAGAGGCGGTGGCAATTGGGGATCGCAAGCCAGAACTTAAAGCCCTGCGTTCCCTGGTGCGCCAGAACTACGGCCTACCCATGTACGAGGCAGTCGAACGGGCCAAGGTGGAGCTTTCAGAACGTGAGCAGACGATCCTGGGCATGCACATGGGCGAGATTGACTTTGATGAGCGCATCCCACGTTGGGACTTCGAGCGCCTGATTGGTCCCGATGTGCGTGCGGTTGAGGCATGTATTGATCGCGCCCTCGCCGCCGCCGACCTGCGCCCCGACGAGATTGATGTGGTGCTGCGGACGGGTGGCTCCTCGCGCATTCCACGCTTTGTGCGCATGCTGAGCGACAAGTTCGGTGCCGATAAACTCCAAGAGATGGATGTCTTTACCGGCGTTGCCTCAGGCATGGCCGTGGCCGCCTATGAACACGGCCAATAACCGTAACATCCCTGCGCTACAATTCATCATACGGAGTACCAAATACTAGCAGGGAGGCGGATCTATGGCAGCCAGGCAACGTGGCGTTGTGCTGACCTATGTGGACAAGTTGGAGACCCTGGAAGACTGTATTCGGCTCGGTGAGTACGATACGGTAAAAGTGGTCACGGGATGGGGGTTAGCGAGTGGCTGGAATCCTGAGACCCGCAAACGGGTGCTAAACATGGTACCTAACGTGATCGTGCGGACGGTGAGCGGCGACCCCAGCTATGCCCGCCCCTTCGATCCGCTTTCGGGCAAGCCACGCCCAGGGGCCAAGGGGCCGAATGCCCAATATTGGGACTACGACTTCCCCAAACCCGATCTCTGCGAACGCGAGATTCAGGAATGGTACTCCATCCGCCCCGATATTATGGTTGAGATTGGCAATGAACCCAACGTCTTCAACCAAGACGATGAGTTCATCTGGGCGTGGGCCTATTGGCTCGAACAGTCGGTCAAGCACTGTAAGAAGGTCTTCCCGCAGGCCACCTTCATCTCACCCGGCTTTATGATGGATAATAGCGGCAATATGCGCCGTTTCTATGAGATCGCTAATCAGCAGATTCGCCTCTTCGATATGATTGGCGTGCATTTCTACGAATACTATGCCTTCGCGCCCGATGGTGCCCCGGCCACTAAAGGCGAGTTGCGTGATGCGATTGAACTGCACAAGCAGTTCTTCCCCGAAAAGCCCTGGTACATTACCGAGTATGGGATCAACGACACTAAGCAGGTACCCAAGCATGAGAAGGGTATTCGCTACGCCAAACTGGTGCATGGCGGAGAAGGCTGGCCACCCCTGCCCGACAATGTGGTGGGCGCGGTCTACTACCACCTCGCCATGAAGGGCGATCTGCACCCGGAGTACCACATCTACCCCGAAGGTGACAAGACCTACCGTGAAACATGCGCGGCTGCCGAGGCGGCACTCGGTCAGATCGAGATCTTCGGTGCCAGCCCCGATGCGGCCCCACCTGCACCGACAGGGCCGCTGGGCGACATCCCCGCCCGCCTGGCGTTGCTCATCGCCGACCTCGCCGAACACGAGGCCACACTGGTGAATCGCCGTGCCACCGCCTTCGCCGACTTTAGTGACGACGAGGCCAAGTTGCTGCGCCGCATCCAGAAGATGCGTAGCACACTGGAACGGGCATTAGCGTTGGGGTAGGGGCGCATCGTGATGCGCCCTATACCCCTCAAGCTAAGCAGATTTCTGCTTGGGGCTATGCCCCAAACCCATGGTTGTGCTGGTGCGGTTGGCCGCAAAGCGGCCAACCGCACCAGCACAACCCTCTTTTTCGTGGGGCCTGCCGCCTCCACATGGGGCGCGTTGCGACGCGCCCCTACGCTTTGGCGGGCTGCAACTTGGGGATGATCCACAAACACCCCGCCAACACCCCAAACCCAACCACCTGGCCAGTCCGCAGGCCCGCCAGCACCAACGCACTATCCCCGCGCAGCCCCTCAATCCCGATCTGGGCCAACGCCAACGCCCCGATAACCAGCGGCAGTCGGCTGGCGGGAGCAAGTGGCGCACTGCGGGTACGCCACCAAAGAGCCAGAGTGATCAGTGCGGCTACGGCAGCGTAAATCTGGGTCGGATGACGCCACTCTTCCCACAGATAGATGCTCCAAGGCAGGTTGGCTGCGGCTCCGTAGGCATCGCCACCCGCCAGTTGGGCCAGTGCAAGGGACAACGCCATCAGCGGTAACGTAGGGGCCAGCGCATCAAGCGCTGGGCGAAGCACAATCTGGCGGCGCTGAGTATCAAAGAGCAGCAAAAGAATCCCAATGAAGAGGCCAAATGGCAAATCGAGCGCACTCAGGGTGGGAGCCAGCAACGCCAATGGCTCCTCCAGATAGGCCGCTGGGGCAGCCGCAGCAAATGCGAGGCGCGCCGCAATCAGCCCGCCCACCAGACCCACCATGAGCGCCCCGGAGAGCGCGGTGCCGCGCAATCCTAACTGATCACCCTCGCGCTCCACCAGCCACACCGCCAACCAGAAACCGATCAGCAGCAGCAACCCCGGAGTGTTGATCGCCAGTGGGCCAAGCTGAATGAAGGGCAACATCAGGGAGCCTCTTGAAGTAGTGGGTCAAGCGTGGCACGTAGCGTAGCCTCATTGAGTGGCCCGCCATAGAAGATCTTGCGGATCACCCCTTGGCGATCAATCACAAACGTCGTGGGGAGCGCCTGCACGCGGTAGGTATGCGTCACCGTCCCATCCCTATCGAGCAGGATGGGGAAACTCAACCCCAATTCTTGCACAAAGCCCTGTACTGCGGCCGCATCGTCCTGGACGGTGCTATTCACCGCCAAGATCACCAACCCTTGCTGAGCCTGGGTCGTATGTAATTGTTGGATCGCGGGCATCTCAGCGCGACACGGGCCGCACCATGTTGCCCACACATTCAGCACCACCACCTGGCCACGAGTGTCACTCAGGCGGATCGTGTCAGCATTGAGGGTCTGGAGGGTGAAATCCGGGGCTGGGAAATCAACACGCGGGCTAGGAATCCGCGCCCCATTGGCCGCATCGGGCACCCGCGCCAGCCACGTCCACCCCGCACTCAACAGCAAGAGCAGCGTGGCGAAGATGCTCCAACGCCGCTGCGACTCAAGCAACCAGAAGATCATAGTTCCCCGATCATCCCGTAGGGGCAAAGCATCGCCCTACAACCTCGTTCGGGTTCGCCGACCACATGGAGGGCGATGCTTCGCCCCTACTCAAGCACCGCCTCATAGGTCACCTGCACATCGGGGGAGAGCGATGCACGCACCGAGCAGTACTTGTTGAGGGAGAGATCAATCGCTCGGTTTAATTGATCCAGATCAAGACCCTCTGCCGAAGCAGTGTAGCGCAGATGAATGCGGGTGAAGGGCCAGGGAGCCTTCTCCTTCTGCTCGGCGGTCACGGTTACTTTCAGGGCGTCGAGGGTGAGCTTGCGCTTACCGATAATCTCGACCACATCATGGGCCGAGCAACCCGCCAGCGACAAGAGCAGCGCCTCAGAAGGCTTTACACCCACATCATCCTTACCCGAAAAGACGGCGCTATGCCCACCACTATCAACCGCGAGGTAACGCTGGCGCTCGATCCACGTCAGTTCGACCTGTGCCATATGATCAGCCTCCCCAATAGGTTTGTCGTGTGTGTTGCCAATTCTTCACTGTAGGTATTATACCATTGGTAGAGGTTTGGGGGGCGGCAAGCCGCCCCCGAACCTCAGGGCATGTGCAAAGTCACCTCCGGTGGGGGTTTGGGGGCGGCTTTCCGCCCCCGAAGATATTTTTTTGTTGTTTTTTGGCGGCGTAGCCGCCAAAAAACAACAAAAATGAGGGTTTGGGGCGCAGCCCCAATGACTTTGCACATGCCCTGCCCCAAACCTCAATACTACCAATCTACGGCACCAACGGCGTCACCGGCTGGCCAGCGGCGAGTTGAGCGAGTGCAGGTTCCATCTCAGCGAAGGTTATCCCACCCTCATAGCGATACTGAATGATCCCATTCGCATCAACCAGGAACGTCCACGGTTCGGTGACAAGGTTCCATTCATGCATGGGTTCGACCAACTTCTGCTGCTGGAACGCCTCACCAAACGGGTAGGGATAGACCTCCACATGGATGAAATTGATCCGATCCTTGTACTCCTCCTTCAACTTCTTGAAGACCGCCATATTCGGGCCACAGACGGCAGTCTGGCAGAAGGAGGGGGTCAGGAAGCCAACCACAAACGGCTGCTTGGCCGCAATCGCCTCGGCAATCGTCATCTGGTAGAAATCGGGGTCAGGAGTGGGGTCGGAGCTAATCTGGCTCAGATCGGGGTTGTCACGGATGGTCAGGTTCTGGCTGGGGATGGCGGGTTGGCCAATACCTGGCACATTGGGTGTCGCCAAGACCGTGAGGCGCATGTTAAAGGTGAGCGGTTCGCTGCCCGCTTGGGGTAGCGCGATCTCCATATTCCACGCCCCCGGCTGATCAAAGGTGGCATAACCGACGTAGAGACCAAAGGGCAAACCCTCACCACGATAGACCGCCGTCGACTCATGCGCCACCTCCCCACCCACCGGAGAGAAGCGCATGCCAATCTGAAGCTCGGTATCACGGATGGGTGTACCGTCCTGCAAAACACCGAGGGCAATCCGGTTTGGGCCAGTGTTAAGCTCCGAGATGGCCAGCACAGGCACCATCATACGAGTTGGAGCCGCCGCAGTTGGCGGAGCCACCATCGTGGGAGGCACCGAAGTAGCGGTAGGTGTCGGTGGTGCCACTGGCTGACCACATGCGGCGAGCAGGAGGGTCAGCAGAACCAGCGTAAGGAGACGGGGCGATCTGGTGATCATACGTAATATTCCTATCTAGTAGAGCAGTGATGTTACAGTATAAAGCATTCGTTAAAGCACTTCATCAGATGGCCCATGGGAGGGTTCGCCCACACAAGTGTCCGCAGATTACACAGATTACCAAGACTTATTTGCGTCTCTCCTCTGCACTCCCTCTGCGGTTAATCTGTTCTACCCTTGATAATCTGCGTAATCTGCGGATGATCCCCACACCCTCCTTTTATGGTACACTGAACCGCAATCAATGGTGAATAGGGGAGAAGGTTGTGGAAATTGTCCGCTCGCTCGCGCCAAGTCTCGCGCAGCGACCCACCGTACTCACGATGGGTAAGTTTGATGGGCTGCATCTTGGGCATCGCCAGTTGATCAGCACAGCGGTGCGGCATGCCCGTAATTTGGGCTTTCTGAGCGCCGTGCTGACCTGGGAACCGCATCCGAATGTGATTCTACGCCCCGGCACCCCACCCCAGTTGCTGAGTAATCTGGAAGAGAAGATCGAACTGATCGGCTCATTCGATCCCGATCTATTGATCATCGCCCCCTTTACCGAAGCGACTAAGGCCATCCCCGCCGATGCCTACATGGCCCAGATCTGTGCGGCGCTGCCACTGCGTGAACTCTGGGTGGGTGAGGGCTTTGCGATGGGCCGTGACCGCGAAGGTGATGTGCCGAGCCTGATGGCGATTGGCCAACAACGCGGCTTTGCGGTCGGTGCGGCAAGCAAGGTCGAGATCGAGGGTGAGGTGGTGAGTGCCTCGCGAGTCCGCGAACTACTCGCCGCTGGGCAGGTGGAACGTGCCGCGATGCTGCTCGGACGCCCCTTTGGGTTGCGGGGCACGGTGGTACCGGGGGATCAGCGTGGCCGGGTGATTGGCTTTCCGACCGCCAACCTAGACATCAGCGCCAACCACGTCCTGCCCGCCGATGGCGTCTATGCCTGCCGGGTGCTGATTGATGGCACGAGCCTACCCGCCGTGACCAACGTAGGGCTGCGGCCCACCTTCGGCCTGATACAGCGCACCGTCGAGGCTCACCTGCTCGATTGGAGCGGCGACATCTATGGCCGCACGCTCCAGATCACCTTCCTCCACCGGCTGCGCGGTGAACAGAAGTTTGCCGGGATTGAAGCATTGATCGCCCAAATTCGCCAGGATGCCGAGCATGCACGTCAATTGTTGATTGGGTAAATGGTGTAGAGACGCAAGATGTTGCGTCTCCCCTAGACGCAAGATGTTGCGTCTCCCCTAGACGCAAGATGTTGCGTCTCCCCTAGACGCAAGATGTTGCGTCTCTACGATCCCATAAACAAAAGACTCTGAATCTGCTGAAAGAATGCCGGATCGAAATAGAAGATCATCGCCACCGCCACCACCAGCGCCAATACCACCGCCACAATCCAGATCGGCCAACGCGGGATACTGCGCGGCATACGCGGGCCACCCAGCGCGGGTGCCGGGATGCTCTCTTCCACGTAGTGTTGCGCACGGAACTCGGCAATTAGTGGTTCAGCCTCCATCCCCAAAAAGGTGACATAGCGGCTAAACATGTCGAGCGCGGCTGGGCCTCGCGGGAGCAGAGTGAACTTCTCATCTTCCATGGCCTGGAGGTAGGAGATACGCACCTTAAGTTCATTCTCCACCTGCACCAGCGTCATGTGGCGTCGCATCCGCGCCTGCCGTAAGCGCGGCCCAACTCGATCACTATCCTCGAACGGGGCTGGCTCAGAGGGTGGTGCATGCGGAGAACTGGATGGCGGCATGCGCAGCAACGCCATCTCCTCAGCCTTATCCATGAAGATCGCATCGTCGTCGTTCTCGCGGCGCTTCGTTGAGCGTGGTGGAGGCGGCAGATGCGAACCCAGGCGTTCCGTGGTGGAGGTGCGGCTTGCCGATGCGACCGGCGTAGACTGCACCAGCGGCAAACGGCTCCGTACCCGCGCCAGTAGCTCCGCTGAACGGTAGGGCTTGGCGATATAATCAGTTGCACCGGCGGCAAAACCGCGTACCATGTCCTCCTCACGCGAGGCGGCACTCACCACCATCACCGGCGTTAGCGGGGCAAGCCGCGCTAACAGATCCCATCCGCGATCATGCTCACTGCGGACCTCGATCACCACTAGATCGGGCACTTCTTCCTGGTACAACTGCTCGGCATGGGTAAGATCGCTGCTCTTCTGCACACGATAGCCCGCCTCTTCAAGCAGGAAGCCTAAACTAGCGAGCAGGATCACATCATCATCAATGATCTGAATCAGGGCCAAAGCAACGCTCCATGATCAGGCAAGGTGGCAGATGAGTAGGTGCAGGAGTGTCGCCTTCAACGGCAACCTGCAACCTCGCCGTATAATAGACCTATTGATTGGCATTATACCATCGTTAAGCTATGCACCATTTGTATGACATCATTGTGATTGGGGCTGGTCACGCCGGGTGTGAGGCGGCAAATGCCGCTGCACGCATGGGCTGTCGCACGTTGTTACTGACGATTGATCTGGACAAGATCGGCTATATGCCCTGCAATCCGAGCATCGGTGGCCCAGCCAAGGGCCATTTGGTGCGCGAGATTGATGCGCTGGGTGGCGTGATCGCGCGCGTCACCGATCAGAGTGCTATCCAGATTCGAGTACTCAATGAGAGTAAGGGGCCGGCAGTTCAATCGCTCCGGGCGCAATCCGATAAGCGTCTCTATAGCCAGATCATGAAGGAGACGCTGGAACGGTTGCCTAATCTGGATGTGCGCCAGGCGATGGTTGAGCAGATCAGCATGATCCACGCTGAACCCGATTCGTCACTCACGCCCTTCGCCTTTAGCGTGCGCACCCACACCGGCTACTGCTACCAGGCCCGCGCCCTCGTGCTGACAGTCGGAACCTTCCTGCGGGGCCGGGTCATTACGGGCGAGGCCACCTGGGCTGCTGGGCGGGCCGGGGAGGCTCCGGCGGTGGCGCTGGGAGAGAATCTGGCCGCGTTGGGCTTCCCGCTGGTGCGGCTGAAGACCGGCACGCCGCCGCGTATCCATGCGGCCTCGATTGATTTTAGCCAGACTGAGGTGCAGCAAGGTAGCCGCGTGCCGGTGGCGTTTGCGCATTACTATGATCATGAACCGCTTCCGATTCCCTTCCAAAACCCACCCTGCCCGTACTACCCAGATCCCCAACTGGATGGCTGGCGACCGCAACTACCCTGCTACCTCGTGCATACCACCCCGCAGTTCCACGCTCTCATCCGCGACAACCTGCACCGCGCCCCGCTCTTCAGTGGCGTGATCGCCGGAATTGGCCCGCGCTACTGCCCCAGCATCGAGGACAAGATCGTGCGCTTCGCCGATAAGGATCGCCACGGCCTCTTCCTCGAACCCGAAGGCTGGACGACCAGCGAAGTCTATGTGCAGGGCTGCAACACCTCCTTACCAGAGGATGTACAATGGGCGATGCTGCGCAGCATCCCCGCCTTGCGCAACGCCGAACTGATGCGGATCGGCTATGCCATCGAATATGACGCGGTGGCAAGCGGCGAGATCGGATCTGATTTGCAGGCGCGCCGGATGCGCGGGCTATTCCTGGCCGGTCAGGTGAACGGCACCACCGGCTACGAGGAGGCCGCCGCCCAGGGCTTAATCGCCGGTATCAATGCGGTACGCTATGTGCGCCGCCAACCAGCCGTGATCCTGGGGCGCGACCAAGCCTATATTGGGGTGCTGATTGATGATCTGGTGACGAAGGAGATTACTGAACCCTACCGCATGTTCACCTCGCGCGCCGAACACCGCTTGCTGTTGCGCAGCGATAACGCCGATCTGCGCCTGACCCCAGTAGCCTACGAGTTGGGACTCGTGAATGCCGAGCGGGTGACGGCGGTCGAGCAGAAGCGCGAGGCGGTGGCGCGCCTGTGTGCGGAGTTGGCCGGGCAGCGCATCTTCCCCACGGTGGCGGTCAATACCGCCCTCGCCGAGGCTGCGGTGACCCCGCTCCGCCAGCCGATGAGCGCCTTCGAGTTGCTGGCGCGCCCCAACGTAGGCTACCAGCAACTCCAAGCCCCGCTAGGCTTCCCGGCTGCCGAGCCGGGGGTGATCGAACAGGTCGAGATGAATGCTAAATATGGCGGCTATATTGAACGCCAACAGCGCGAAGTGGAGCGCCTGCGCAAAATGGAGTCGCGCCGCATCCCCGCTGAGATAGACTACACCCGGTTGCATGGGCTACGCAACGAAGCGCGCCAAGTCCTCATACGTTTCCGTCCGGCCACCCTGGGCCAAGCCGGGCGGCTCGCTGGCATCACCCCCGCCGATGTGACGATTCTCTTGTTTGCGTTGGAGAGGCAAGGGGTGGGGCGGTAAGGATGTCCGGGTAATCCGAAAACACATGTGTGGGCATCCCGGCAATGCATGGTCGGCCAACCCGGCACATTGTAGGGGCGAAGCATCGCCCGCCAGATGGCCGGGGAAATCCCAAACATCCCGTAGGGGCGATGCTTCGCCCCTACGGGATGTTCGGGCATCCCGACAACGCATGTTCGGGCCTCCCGGCAACGCATGTTCGGGCCTCCCGGCAATGCATGTTCGGACATCCCGGCAATGCATGTTCGGGGTGCCCGCACCAGGTTGGCGGGCGATGCTATAATACCCCCAGCACTCATCTGTTTTTGAGGAAGATATGACCAACGCAGCAACCCCACCCGCCCGTCCGGCGGAGATGGCAAAAGCCTATGAACATCAGCCGGTGGAACGCTCCTTGTATCCATGGTGGGAGCGCAGCGGCTTTTTCGCTCCACGGAGCGATGCCCCTAAACCACCATTTGTCATCTCCATCCCGCCACCCAATGTCACCGGCGAACTGCACCTCGGCCACGCCATGTTTATCACGATTGAGGATCTGATGATCCGCTGGCGCCGTATGCAGGGCTATCAGACGCTCTGGGTTCCCGGTACCGACCACGCCGGGATTGCGACCCAGACGCAGGTGGAGAAGTTGCTGCGTAGCGAGGGTACGTCGCGTGAGGCGGTCGGGCGCGAGGAGTTTTTGCGCCGTACCTGGGAGTGGAAGGCCAAGTATGGCGGCGAGATCCAGAACCAGTTGCGCCGCCTCGGTGCCTCCTGCGATTGGGAACGCGAGCGCTTTACGCTCGATGAGGGGCTTTCGCGTTCCGTCCAGACCGCCTTCAAGCGCCTCTACGACGATGGCCTGATCTATAAGGGTACCTACCTCGTTAATTGGTCACCCAACCTCCAGACGGCGGTCAGCGATCTTGAGGTGGAGTTTGAGACCCGCCAGGTCTCGATCTGGCATGTGCGCTACCCGGTGATCAATGCCGATTGGGCCGGGCCGCAACACCCCTGGGGGAGTGGCCGTTGGGCTGAAGGAGCCACCCAGTGGATCACGGTCGCCACCACCCGCCCCGAAACGATCCTGGGTGATACGGCCATCGCCACTCCCCCCGACGACCCGCGCTTCACCGATCTGGTCGGGCGCACAGCGGTACTGCCCGCGCTGGCCCGTTCCATCCCGATCATTGCCGATGCATATGTGGACCCCGAATTTGGCTCCGGTGCGGTCAAGATTACGCCCGCCCACGATAAAAACGACTACGAGGTCGGCAAGCGCCACAATCTGCCCCAGATCACGATTCTGAATAAGGACGCCACGATCAATGCTGAAGGTGGCCCCTACCAGGGCTTGGAGCGCTTTGCCGCCCGCAAGGCCATCGTCCAGGATCTGGAACATGAGGGGCTGTTGGTCAAGGTTGACCCCCACACCATGAGTGTTGGTATCAGCCAGCGCGGCGGCGAGATCATCGAGCCGCTGCTCTCTGAACAGTGGTTCGTCAAGACTCGCCCGCTGGCCGATCTCGCTCTGGCCGCCGTGCGTGAGGGCCGTACCAAGATTATTCCCGAACGCTTCGAGAAGGTCTACTACCACTGGCTGGAGAACATTGAAGATTGGTGCATCTCGCGCCAGCTCTGGTGGGGCCACCGCATCCCGGTCTGGTACGTGCCCGATGGCACGATGGTGGTGCTCGGCCCTGATGAGACCCCGCCTGAGGGTGCCGTCCAAGACCCGGATGTGCTCGATACCTGGTTCTCCTCCGGTCTGTGGCCCTTCTCCACGTTGGGTTGGCCTCATCAGACGCCCGATCTTGCCACCTACTACCCGACTAGTGTGCTCGAAACGGGTTACGACATCCTCTTCTTCTGGGTGGCGCGCATGATGATGATGGGCTGCTACCTGACCGGCACTGAGCCGTTCCACACGATCTATCTGCATGGCCTCGTGCGCGATGAGCACGGGCGCAAGATGTCCAAGTCGTATGGGAATGTGGTCAATCCGCTCAAAGTGATGGATGCCCAAGGCACCGATGCGCTACGCTTCACGCTGGCGACGTCAGGCACGCCCGGCCAGGATCTCAACCTCAACCCGCAGCGCATCGAGTCGGCGCGCAACTTTGCCAACAAGATCTGGAATATCACCCGCTTCGTGATCAGTAAGGGGGTGCGCGTCAGCGATGCTCACACCCCGCTCACCGCACTGAGCCTCGCGGATCGCTGGATTCTTTCGCGCTACAACCGCCTCTGCCTCGATACCAACCGGCTGATGGAGGGTTCCAACTTTGGCGAGGCGGGCCGCCAGATGCACGACTTCTTGTGGGGCGAGTTTGCCGATTGGTATGTCGAGATTGCCAAGGTGCAGCTTGAGGGCAACGCCGAACAACAAGCGACGACCCGCGCCGTCCTCTACACCGTACTCGAAGGTACGCTGCGCCTGTTGCACCCCTACATCCCCTTCATTACCGAGGAGGTGTGGCAATACCTGACCCAGATTGAAGGCCAGGAGCCTGCCGCAAGCCACAGTATCATGCTGGCCGCCTACCCCGAAGGTGACGCGGCACTGCTCAGTCCGCAGGCCGAAGCCGATTGGGATCTGGTGCAAACGCTGATCGTCGCTGTTCGTAACATTCGCAGCGAGTACAAGGTCGAACCGTCCAAGTGGGTCGCCGCCACCGTGGTGGGGGGCGAGCGAGCCACACTCTTGCGCGAGCAGGCCGCGCTGCTGGCGCGGCTCGGACGAGTGGATGCCGAGCGCTTAGAGATCGTCGAGGCGATTACCGCCAAGCCGACCCAGTCGGCGGCGATTGTGTTGGGAGGCGTGGAAGCCTACCTGCCGCTGGCCGGGCTGATTGACCTCGAAGCCGAACGGGCGCGCCTGCGCAAGGAGTTGGAGCAGGCCGAAGCCGATGTAACCCGCCGCGAGGCAAAACTATCCAATCCCGGCTTTGTCGGCAAAGCTCCGGCAACTGTCGTGCAGCGCGAACGCGAGAGCCTAGAAACCGCCCGCGCTGCGCTGGTCAGCCTGCGCGAACGTCTGGCAGAGATTTAACTTCCCGGTTTTGACGCAAAGACGCCAAGGCGCAAAGCCTTTACCAAAGGCACCCAACACAACCTTTGCGTCTTTGCGCCTTGGCGTCAACTCAAGGAGTGAGGTAGGCCGCCGGAATGATCAACCTACTCAATCAAACCTACGCCTACTTTCTCGATAACCAGAACCGCTTCTGGGCCGAACTCGGACGCCATCTGAGCCTGAGCAGCACCGCACTAGCAATCAGCCTCATCCTCTGCATCCCGCTCGGCATCTGGGCCGCTCGCCATGTTCGGGCGGCCCAATATCTGATCACCGCAGTCGGATCACTCCGGCTCATTCCGAGCCTCGCCATTCTCTTCCTCGTCATGCCCTACCTGGGAACCGGCGCAACCCCCGCCATCACCGCGCTCACGATCCTGGCCATGCCCTCGATCCTGATCAACGTCTACACCGGGCTTCGCGGAGTCGAGCCAGCCGTGGTTGAAGCCGCCGCCGCCATGGGCATGACCGCCCGACAACGGCTGCTCCAAGTTGAAATCCCACTGGCTCTCCCAGTTATGATCGCCGGTATCCGCACCGCCACTGTCGAGGTCATCGCCAGTGCCACCCTGGCCGCCTTTATTGGCGCGGGCGGGCTAGGCATCTTCGTCACCCGTGGGTTTGCCCTCTTTGAACCCCGCATTATGCTCCTAGGCGCGATTCCCGTAGCTGTGTTAGCCTTAATAAGTGAGGTGGTTCTCGGCTTCGTGGAACGCTGGTTTACCCCACCGAGGTAATGCATTCCACCAACGCCGTCTACCATAGATGTCTCCGCATAGGAACAAGGAGAAGACGTTATGCTCCGCAGAACGACCCAGTTGATGACACTGGCCCTCGTCGTGATCCTCACCGCATGTGGTCAGGCTGCCCCGGTAGCCCCCACCACCGCTCCAGCCGCCTCACCGGCGGCGGAGAATCCGACCCCCGCCGCAGAAAGCCCCACGGTAGCATCCACCCCCGCCGCAGAAAACCCCACGGCGGTAACCGAACCGACGGCAGCCCCAAGTGGTGCGACGATCCGCATTGGCTCCAAGCACTTCACCGAAGCGATCTTGGTCGCCGAGATGTACGCCCTGATGCTGGAGGAGAACGGCTTTACCGTTGAGCGCAAGTTTAGCCTGGGGGCCACCGCGATTGCCCACGAGGCGCTGGTAGGTGGCGACATTGACCTCTACCCAGAATACACCTCCACCGGCTTGCAGGTGGTTTTGAAGCAACCCGCACTCCCCGACGAGGCGGCGATTATGGCCGCGTTGCGCAAGGGCTACGAGGAGCAGTTCCAGGTGACGTGGCTCAACCCTTCGCCCTTCAACAACACCAACGTCTTCGCCCTGACCAAGGAGAAGGCCGAGGAGCTTGGCGTTGTCACCTTCTCAGATCTGGTTGCCGTCTCTGCCGATGTACGCCTAGGTGGCCCACCGGAATTCCCGGAGCGCGAGGATAACAAGGCCATCTTGGCTATGTACGGCTTCGATCCCAAGTTCAGTGGCGACAACTACGTGCAACTCGATTCGGGCAGCCTACGCTACGAGGCACTCACCCGTGGTGATGTTGATGTGGTGGTCGCCTTCGGCACCGACGGCCAGATCGCCGGTTTGGGCCTCACGGTACTCCAAGACGACAAGAACGCCTACCCGATCTACCAGATCGCGCCGGTGATCCGCCAGGACGCCCTCAACGCCAACCCACAGATCGCCGAGATCCTCAACGCGATGGCTCCGCTGCTCACCAGCGAAGTCATGTCGGGGTTGAACTGGCAGGTGGATGGGCCGGAGAAGAAGGAAGTGTCCGTGGTAGCACGTGAGTTCCTGGTCAGCCAGGGGGTGATCAAGTAGGGTACGCCCCATGGGCGTCACGTAGGGGCGCGTCGCGACGCGCCCCATACGGTCACGAAACCGGAAAGAACGCCGTCCACCAGCGGTGCCAATTCGGCGCAGGTGGCTCCGGCGGCAACGGGCTGAGCGTTGACCCATCGGAGGAGGCGGAGGTGGTCGGGAGCGGCGGCGGGGTTTGAACCATCAGCACCATATCGCCATCACGTGCATAGCCCAACTGCTCACGAGCGATACGTTCCACATTCGCATCGGACTCGGCAAAGTCCACCGCTGCCTCAAGCTGGCGGTTCTCGGCGCGAATCTGATCAACCTCTGCCGCCAGGGCGGCACGTTGCGCCTCTAGGCGCGCACTCAGCATCACCTGGCCAATAAAGTTGGCGATCAGCAACCCGATCAAGGTCAGCATCACTGCGCCCACCAGCAGCGAGGCCAAGCCTCGCCCGCCGGAGCGCGCCAAAGCGGCCAAACGCGCAAAGATCGTATGACCCTCGACCGCAGAGCGCCGCCGTACAACATGACGCCAATTGGGCAAGATACGACGTGTTGCGTGGGGGCGTTTTGCTTTCATCGGGAATTACCCATTGCTGGGCCGAGGTGCTTCAAGCAAGAGCGGCTCATCAATCGTGGTCGTCATCGCACTCTGCCCACGGAAGAGACCACCTGGCTCGATATGCAGTGCCGCAGCGGTAATATCTCCCCACACCTTGCCGGTGGGCGAGATCTCAAGCTGTTCCACAGCGATAATTTCACCCTTGACCGCCCCAGAGACGTGAACGTTCTGGGCCTTTACCGTTGCAATCACGCGCCCAGTCTCTCCCACAATGAGATTGCCAAGCACTTCTATATCACCCTCGACCGACCCATCAATGCGGATGTTACCATCGGAGGTCAACGACCCCTGAAAGCGCGTGTTCGCGCCGATGACCGTCTCCGGCTTACTACTGATCGTGTTAGGGGTGGTCTGAGGCTTTTTACTACTACCAAACATGCTGACACTTCCTCCTGCCATCCTTGCACGTACCGATACAAACGGGGTTTTTCGTTCATTTCACCCACGCGGGTGTCCGTTTTGGTGCAGGATAGGCAACTCAATTATAAACTACCCCAGCCTTGAGGGCAACCAGATTAAAGTATCTGGCTCAAGAAGAGCTTGGTGCGCTCGTGCTGGGGCGCACTAAAGATCTGTTCGGGGTTGCCTTCTTCCACAATCTGGCCATGATCCATAAAGACGATCCGATCCGCAACCTCACGAGCGAAGCCCATCTCATGGGTAACGCAGAGCATGGTGATGCCACCGCGCGCCAACTCTTTCATCACGTCCAATACCTCCTTGACCATCTCCGGGTCAAGTGCTGAGGTTGGTTCATCGAAGAGCATAATCCGGGGTTCCATCGCCAAGGCGCGCGCAATCGCCACCCGTTGCTGCTGGCCACCCGATAGTTGGCCGGGGAATTTTTGCGCTTGCTCGACAATCCCTACTCGTTCCAACAGTTCTTTCGCCTTGGCATCACTCTCTTTACGGGTCTTTTTACGCACCCAGATCGGTGCCAGGGTAATATTCTGCATGACCGTCAGGTGCGGGAAGAGGTTAAACTGCTGGAAGACCATGCCCGTCTCGCGCCGAATGGCGTCAATATTACGGATGTCATTGGTCATCTCGATCCCATCAACAATGATCGTCCCTTGCTGATGTTCTTCAAGGCGGTTAATAGTACGGATGAAGGTACTCTTACCACTGCCTGAAGGGCCACAAATGACCACTACTTCACCCCGACGTACCCGGATCGAGACATCACGTAGGGCGTGGAATTCGCCATACCACTTATTCACCCCTTCGCAGATGATGATCGGTTCTTGGTTGGTTTGATCAGCCATAGTTGCTAACTTTCTGCCTCAAGACACGCCTACCGATACCCGACACTCATCTTCTCCTCGATCTTCTTGCTGGTACGCGACATCGTAAAGCTGAAGATCCAGTAGATGACCGCAACGACAAAGAGTGTCTCGCGCCAGACCCCGCCGGTAAAGTCCTTCCATTCGGCCTGCGAATAGATCGTGCGCGCAATGCCAAGCAGATCTATCAGACCGACGATCACCACCAGCGAGGTATCTTTGAAGAGCGAGATAAACTGGCCCACCAGCACCGGAATGATCGCCCGTAGCGCCTGGGGAAGCGTGATCAGCAACGTCGTCTGCACCGAATTGAGGCCCAGTGCCCGTGCCGCCTCGGCCTGCCCACGTGGTAGTGATTGGAGACCACCGCGCACGTTTTCAGCCAGATACGCCGCGCTGAAGAGCGTTACCGCCACCATCGCCCGCACGACTGAGTCAATGCGTACCTGATCTGGCAGGAAGAGCGGCAGCATCAGTTGGGCCATAAAGAGCACCGTGACCAGCGGAATGCCACGGATGAGTTCGATATAGGCGATGCAGAAGCCCTTGACGATGGGCAGATCGCTCCGCCGACCCAGCGCGAGCAAGACGCCGAGCGGAAATGAGAGAATAATGCCACTACTAGAAAGAATCAGGGTGAGCAACAAGCCGCCCCAGAGGTTGGTCTCGACCACCGGCAAACCAACTCCGCCCCGGATGATCAGAATCCCTATCGGGTAGAGCAACACCCAACTGATGATCAACGGGATACGCAGCCGTTCAGCAATGCGACTCCCGCCCCAGATACCCAAGGCAAGCAGCGCCGAACTTCCCAAAAGAAAGATCGGGGCGGCGATCATTGGATTGAAGCCATCATTGGGGAAGGTGAAGGCGATGAGGCTCAACACAAACAGAATCAAGCCAAAGCCCGTCGCCAGATTACGCACGATACCCTTCCATACCCCACCACTCAGACCGGTCAACAGGGCGATCAGCGCGACCACCACCTCGACCCGCCACACCTGATCGGGGGGGTAACGCCCCACAAAGAGCAGGCGGATATTCGTCAGTACCGCGATCCAGCCCTGGGTGGTGAGCAACCAACCCAGCAGGTTACTGAGTAACTGGTAGAGCAGAAACGCGATCACTACCGAGATGATCGCGTTATACCAGGTGTTGAACAGATTTTGGCGCAGCCAATCCCACAACACCACCGTCGGTTTGGTTGGACGAGCACGTGCGGAGTCAGTTGTCATCGGATCACCTCTCTCAACTAGCGCTCTACTAACTGAATCCGCTTGTTGTACCAATTCATCAACAACGATGTTACAAGGCTGACACTCAAGTAGGCCAACATGACGATCAGCATCACCGGTACGGTCTGGCCGGTCTGGTTGAGGGTTGTACCTGCCACCGCAAAGAGATCGGGAAAACCAATCGCCACTGCCAAGCTACTATTTTTGGTCAGATTGAGATATTGGCTGGTCATCGGCGGGATCATGATCCGCAACGCCTGGGGAAAGATGACCAAGCGCAGCGTCTGGCCCGGAGTCAAACCAAGCGCACGTGCGGCTTCACGCTGGCCCTTATTGACCGCCTGAATGCCACTGCGCACAATCTCACCAATAAAGACCGCCGTATAGATGACTAAGCCCATGAGTAGTGCCGTAAAGTTGGTGGTAATGGTGACCCCACCCAGGAAATTAAAGCGTTGCAACACAGGAACATCGAGAATCAGGGGCCAGTTGCCGCTGGTAATACCAGAGACGAAGAAGCCAACCAGTACAATGCTCACCGCCAGCAGCAAGGCCCAGGGCAACGCCACCCCCGGTCGGTCGCGGCGCACAAACTGGATCCGGCGAACGATATACAGGATTAGCCCGGCCACCAGACCAACCGCGATCCAGATCTGCCACACCGCAAAACTGGAACCCACCCCGAACCATGGTAGCGTGACACCTCGGTTATGCAGGTAGAACAAGTCAGCGACACTGATCGCATCCTGAATACGCGGGAATTCCTGGCTCATAATCAGCCAGAAGAAGAGTTGCAGTAGCAATGGGATGTTACGCACCAGTTCCACATAGGCCGTCGCCACACTGCGTAGCATCCAGTTGCTCGACAAACGACTCACGCCAATAATGATCCCCAGAATTGTGGAGAGAACGATACCAATCACGGCAACCCGGAGAGTATTGAGAACCCCTACCACAAAGGCATAGCCATAGGTACGCCCAGGATCATACGGAATGGGACTCTCGCTAATTGGGAAACTGGCTGGTTGAGAGAGAAAGGAATAGTTGGGGAGTAGATTACTGCGCCGCAGACCCGCCATCATGTTGCTATAGAGGAACCAGATGAAACCCACTACCGCGATGAGGAAAAAGATCTGGAGCAACACCGCAATGATGCGTGTATCACGATAGAAGGGGATACGGGTCTGCTGCTGCGATGGGGGAGCAACGCTCATAGAGGCACCATTTCAGATTGCAGATCGCTGATTGCACCTGACCGCCGGTGGAGGTTCGAGGATATGGGCGCTACGTTTAGGGCTGCCGCCCTAAAACCCACGTGTGGGGCTACGCCTCAAACCTGCTTTTTTCTCGTATGTTGGCGGCTTCGCCGCCAACATACGAGAAAAAAGAGTTCTTCGGGGGAAGTTTCACCTCCCCCAAATCCCCGCCGGACGATTAACCATCTCTAGCGGAAGGGCGGCGAGTAGAGCAACCCACCCTCGGTATAGAGCGTGTTGAGACCACGCGGCAGGTTGAAGGGGGTATCGGGGCCAAGGTTGCGGTTGTAGATCTCCGCATAGTTGCCGACATGCTTAATCACGCGGGCGGCGAAGTCATTGGGCAGGCCAATTCCAGCCCCCAACTCGCCCTCAACGCCCAGGAAGCGGCGGATGTTGGGATCTTCGCTCGCCGCAAAGTCACCGATATTGGCCGAGGTGATACCCATCTCCTCCGCCTCGATGGTGGCATTGACAATCCAGGTCACCGCATCGGCCCACTGCGCATCACCCTGGAGCACCGCCGGGGCCAGTGGCTCCTTGGACATGGTGACATCAAGGATCTTGTGATCATCCGGGTTGACCGCCTTGGTCTGATAGCTCACCAAGCCCGACTTATCGGTGGTGAAGCCGTCACACTGGCCAGTGTCATAGGCTTGGAAGGTCGGATCGGCCTCCTGGAAGATCACGGCCTCGAAGTTGATGTTGCGGGCGCGGAACTGATCGGCCAAGTTCAACTCGGTGGTGGTACCGCTCTGCACGCAGATACGCGCACCCTCCATGTCCTCCAGCGTCTCGATGCCGCTGTCTTTGCGTACCATCATGCCCTGGCCATCATAGAAGGTGACGGGGGCAAAATCGAGGCTCACCGAGCCATCGCGGGTGAGGGTGATCGTGGTATTACGCGAGAGGACATCAACCTCGCCGCTCTGGAGAGCGGTAAAGCGCTCCTGGGCGTTCAGCGGGCGAAATACAACCTTGGTGGGATCATCGAAGAGCGCAGCCGCAATTGCACGGCAGAACTCAACATCAAAACCGCTAAAGTTCCCGGCACTATCCACATTGCCGAATCCGGGTAGCACGTTGTTCACACCACAGATCAGATTACCACGCGAAATGATGGTCTGGATACGCCCACCGGTGTTGGATTGAGCAGCCGGCGAAGCAGCGGGAGCCTCGGTCGCTGGGGCAGCGGTATCCACTACTGCCGCTGGGGCACTGGCCACCGGGGCGGGGGTGTTGGCAGCCTGCGGTGTCTGACCACCACATGCGGTTAGAGCTAAGGCCAAGGCCGTCGCTAAGGCGGGGAGAACCTGCCGTCTCATCTGCATGCTCCTTCTAAAATGGTGTTAAGCGGCACGCTGACTATACCAAACCCTATCGGTAGAGACGCGCCGCAGCGAACCCTCTGGGTATACACTGTTAACCGTTATCGGCTAATAGTGTATAGAATCATGAACGCACAACACAGGTGGTGTAAAGGGTTTCTCTGCCCGATCCGCACGGTGATGAGGTCATCTGCAAGGGCAACGCGACACTGCGTCATATTTGTTCAACTGGGATTACTGAGGATTGTACCACAACCTTCGGTGGGACGCAATTGGAATATTACCACACATGTGCTACAATAACCTCGCTGTTGTCGGGATTCGGAGGCGGCAAGTCGTTTCCGAAGATCTTTTTTGTTGTGTTTTGGCGACAACGTCGCTCAAACAGAACATATCTACACCAATCTATGTATCTCAAACGTCTCGATATTTTAGGCTTTAAGACCTTTGCGAGCCGCACAAGTATTGCCTTTCAACCGGGGATTACGGCGATTGTGGGGCCGAATGGTTCAGGTAAGAGTAATATTGCCGACGCCGTGCGCTGGGTACTAGGGGAACAAAGTCTCTCCACACTGCGCTGCAAGCGTTCTGAAGAGTTGATCTATTCGGGAGGCGGGCGGCGCACCGCCGCCGGGTTGGCCGAGGTCTCACTGACGATTGATAATAGCGACCGCCTGCTGCCACTCGATTTCGATGAGGTTACGATTACTCGCCGCGCTACACGCAGTGGTGAGAATGAGTATTTCATCAACCGCAATCGCGTGCGGTTGCGCGATCTTCAGGCGGCCACCGAGCCGCTAGGGGGTTCCTATACCATCATCAATCAGGGTCTGGTTGATGCCGCATTGACGTTGCGCCCCGAAGAGCGGCGGCGACTCTTTGAGGATGCGGCTGAAATTGGCGGCTTCGATCTGCGCCGCGCCGAGGCACTACGCCGCTTGCGCGAGACCGACGCGAATCTGCAACGGGTGGCCGATCTGCTGGAGGAGTTGGAGCCGCGTCTGCGGGCACTCAAACGCCAAGCTGGCCAGGCACGCCAGTACCGCGAATTGCATGGTGAACTGCGCACCCTTCAGGAGCAGTTCTTTGCAAGCCAGTGGGCATATGCACGGGCCGAGACCACCCGCACCCGCGATGAAGTGGCACGCCGCGATCTTCTGCTCGACCACGCACGATCCGCCCAACTTGCGGCGAGCCATGCATTGCGCCTCCTGCGCGATGGCCTCCGCGAACAGCGCGAATCGCTGGGGGTGCTACATCAGCAGAGTAGCGACCTGCACCGCCGTGCCGAGATCCTTCAGCGTGAGTTGGCGGTTGATGCTGAGCGCCTGAGTGCGTTGAGCCGCCGTGCCGAAGATCTGGAGCGCCGCCAACAGGAATTGGCCGCTCACCACGCTGAGGAGGCGGCGCGGCACACGCAGATGCTCACCGAGGTGCAGCAGGCCGAGACGGCCCTGGAGGCTCAACGCCATGCTCAACGTAGTGCTGAGGCGGAACTGGCCGAGGCCGACCGTGGACGGCAGGCGCTTGTCCGCGAGGTGCGCAACGCCCAAGAGGTGGCGCTGCGTGCCGCTGCAAGTGTCGCCGAACGAGCCAGCCGTGCTGAACAGTTACGCACGCAGGCCACTCGGCTTGAACACGACCGCAGCCAGTTGGTGGTGCTCGCTACCCAAGCCGAAGCGCAGGTGGCGCATGCCCAAACCCACCTCGCCAGCACCCAGAGCAATCTCGCGGAGGCTGAAGCAACGCGGCGCACCAGTGTCGAGGAGGAACGCAGCGCCCGCAGTGCCCTCGAAAACCTCCGCAGTGAACGTGCGAACCAGGAGGATCAGTGCGCCGCCGCCCGCCGCCGAGTCGCCGATCTTGAGGCGCGCCTTGAATCATTGACCCGGCTGGCACGTTCCTATACCGGCGTCTTTGCTGGGGTGCGCACCGCTATGCAGTGGGCCGAGCGCAGTGGGCGCAGAGGCTTTGCACTGGTGCAGAGTATTATCCGTACCCCCGCCGAGATCGAGACCGCAATTGAGGTCGCGCTGGGTTCGCGCTTACAGCATGTGGTCGTGGAGCAGTGGCAGGATGCCGAAGAGGCGATCAATGAACTGAAACGCAGTGGCGCAGGACGCGCCACCTTCCTGCCGCTCGATAGTATCCGTGGCGCCGGCCGCAGCGATCTGGGTGGGGTGACGGTGGATGGGCTGGCGGTGTTAGGCGTGGCCGCCGATCTGGTGACGTATGATCAACGCTATGCCCCGGTGGTGCAGCAGTTGTTAGGCCGGGTGTTATTGGTGCGCGACTTAGCCACCGCCCGCGCCGAACTGCGACGCATGAGCGGCGGCTGGACGATAGTTACGCTCCAGGGCGAACAGGTACAGAGTAGTGGTGCCGTGACCGGCGGCGCACAGACGAAGGAGAGCGGAGTCTTGCGCCGCGAACGTGAACTGCGCGAGTTGCCCGATCAGGTGGCGCTCGCCCGCCAGCATGGTGCTCAGGCCGAGCAGCGGCGTGCCGAGATCGAGGCCCAGATTCAGGCCCAGACCCACACCCTCCGCAGGAGCGAGACGCACCTACGCGAGGCCCAACGCACGCTCGATGCGTGTCGAGCGGCGGTTGATCAGGCCACGCGGCAACTGGCACAGGCCGAGCAGGAGCGCGGTTGGGCCACACAACGCCAAGAGCGGCTGGCGCGCGACCTGCGTGCCCTCGAAATTGAGGCGACGACCTTGGCGGAAGAGTGCCATAACGCCGAAACCGCCGCTGCGGTTGCCGAAGCCCACTTGGCCGAAGTGCGCAGCCGCCAGGAGGCCGCCGCTCAATCCGACCGCCAAGCCCAGGAGCGACTAGCCGAGCTACGCGCTGCGGCTGGTGCGGCTGAGGGCCACCTGCAAGCCCAGCGCACCCTGCTGGCGGCCCACGAACAGCGGCTGAACGAGACCAACCGCCAGGTCTCCGCCGTGCGCCAGAGCCTCGCGGAACTTGAACAGGAACGCGAGCAGATTGACCGTACCCATACCCGTATCAAGGCCGAGCATCACGCTTTGGTGAACGAGATTGACCATCTGCGCAACGCAATTGACCCGGCAGAGCAGGCATTAGCCGCCGATGAGGCAGCCCAAAACGTGCTAGAGCAACGTGAACAGGCAGCAACCAAGATCCTGTTGGAGCAGGAGGCGGCCTATAGTCGCGCCACCATCGAAGCCCAACGCGCCAGCGACCGCCAGGATGGGATCTACGAGCGGGCGGCGGCGGAGGATATTGATGTTGAGGCACTGCCTGTGCCCGAATCTGCCCAGGTAGATCCAAACATGCCCGCAGCGATTGAAAGCCTCCGCACCAAGATCCTGCGCTTGGGCGCGGTCAATCAGTTGGCCTTGGAGGAGTACGAAGAGGCCAGCACCCGCCAGCGCTTCTTGAGCGAGCAGGTGGCCGATCTGCGCACGGCTGAGACCGCGCTACACGAATTGATCGCCGAGCTTGAAAGCGCCATGAACCAGCGCTTCACGCGCACCTTCCACGCCGTAGCGGACGAGTTTGAGCAGAGTTTCGTGCGCCTCTTTGGCGGTGGCTCAGCGCGTCTACAACTGACCGGAGCCAGCGCAGCGAGCGAGAATGGCCATATTGTCGGTGAGCACGAGACAGATGCACCAAGCAGCGGGCGCGATCAAGGCGTCGAGATCATCGTGCGGCCCCCCGGAAAGAAGCAGCAGAGCATCGCGCTGCTCTCCGGGGGCGAGCGAACCCTGACGGCGGCGGCGTTGCTCTTCGCCATCCTCAAGGTGAACCCTAGCCCGTTCTGTATTCTCGACGAGACCGACGCCGCGCTGGATGAATCGAACGTAGGGCGTTTCCGCGAGGCACTCGCGGTGCTAGTTGATCAGACCCAGTTTATCCTGATCACCCACAACCGGGGAACCATCGAGGCCGCCGACACGCTCTACGGTGTCACCATGGGCGATGACGGAGCCTCGAAGACCTTCTCGTTACGGGTGGAAGTCTAAGCCCTCACGCCGCATACTGCTGGGGGAATGACGGTTGCACCGGCACATTGGGGCCACAGTAGTAGAGCCGCCCGGCTTTCCACTCGGTAAGCCCGGTTGCGCAGAGCCATGCGGCAACTGTGGCAGCACGGCGCAGAGCGGTACTCTGGGCGAGTGGGGCAAGTTCCTGGAGGACACTGGCGACCTCGGCGCGGCGTAGACCCTCGCTGGCGCGGATGGCCGCGATCACGGAACGGGTTGGTTCGCGCTGGAGGAGCATACGGCGTAAGGCGGTACGCTGTTCAACTTGGTTATAGTTGGCGAAGGCCCGCCCAAAGGGAGTCAACTCAGCCGGTTCGCCCGAACGACCGGGTTTCACAAAGCCGAGGATACGCGCTGCCTGGGTGTAGTACAACCCCTGGCGTGCGACCTTTGTCCCAATATAACCCGCAATCTCATCGGGCAGCGTCTTACCCCGGATAATGGCTTCAGGTACCAAAGCCACATCCCAGAGAATATCGGCCTGCGGAATGTCGATGGTCTCTTGGCTCATCGTCGCCCTCATTCGTGTTTATGTTTAGTACTCTACCCACTCGTATTTGTGCCCAATGAACGAACATGAGTTCTTGTATTCTACTATAACGCACCTTTGTCGTTTGTCAAGAGGCAAATTGAGTAGAGGCGAAGCATCGCCCACCCATCGCGTCCATGTTTCCCAAGCTCCAATTTCAGGAGCATCATGCAGAAGCGCCACCATACTGACGCAAACCCCGTTGCCAGACAAGGCGTGCCACGAGCAACATCGCTACCGCCACCCCGCCAGCGAGTCCTAGGCTCATCGGGTTGAGGCGGGAGGTAAGTGCCTCGGCGGGGATCGTCACCGCAAAGGCCACCGGCACAATGAAGGTGAGGATGCCCCGCAACCAGCCGGGATAGATCCCCACCGGCCAGCGCCCCGCTGCATAGATGCCCTCGAACAAGTTGACCATCTCATCCATACGCACCACCCAGAAGGAGATACTCGTCAGGATCAGCCAAAAACTATAGAGCATGATACCGCCCAACCCCAAGGCAAGCGCAAACGCAAGGGCGGCAAACAGATCAATCTGGCCACCGATCTGTATTAGTGCACTGATCAAGACCAGCACCCCTATCAGCACATTCACCAACTGCCAGATCCGGATCTCACGCACACTGATGAGCACTTGGGCATCTTCGGGTTTCGTCAGTGCGAAATCGAGCGTACCCTGCTGAATATCTTCCATGAGGCGCAACATATTGGGCTGGATGAAGGCTTGAATGATGCCGCCCATCAGGATATGCACCCCCATGACCGCGAGCAGTTCGGGTTGGCTCCAACCCGCCAATGCCTGGGTATGGCTAAAGACCAACTCCAAGCCGATCAATCCCACCGCCAGCGCCACCGCCGATTGGAGCAACTGGACAAAGAAATTGACCCGGTATTGCAATTCATTCAGCGCCCCAATGCGGAAGAAGTGGAAAGCGAGCCGAATGAGTCTCATCGCAGCCCCCTAATTGCCCACAGCGGTAAAGGCGCGCATCCCTTGCCGCCAGATCACCCCCACCCCGGCTAGTCCAATCCCGATCCAGAGGATCTGCATCGCCAAGCCCATCAGGAGCTGCGCTGGTGTAAGCTGACCAACCAGCGCCTCAATCGGAAACCCGAAGGTCCACTGGAAGGGCATGTAGCGAGCAAGGTGCTGCGCCCAACTTGGCAGAAGCGCCATCGGCACCAGACGGCCAGAGAGGAGTAGTTCGACCGCAAAGAAGAGTTCGTAGATCGCGCTCACCCGGGTCGTCCAGAAGGTGAGCATCCCCAGGCACCAGAGCAGCATGGTACGAATAAGGTATGCGCCCCATATCGCCAGCAGAAAGGTGAGGATGCCCGGCCATGTCGGGTGCAGTTCGGGGCGAAAGAGCAACGCGAGGGCGGCGGCCAACGGCAACCAGAGGATGATCACCACCACCTTCCAGCCTGCAAAGTAGGCAATGTCGCGGTGCAAGGGGTGGATGGGCCGCAGCAGCGCCGCCGAGAGTTCGCCATGCTGAATACGCCACTCCCAGCCATAGGGAGTAAAGACAATATTCATGTTGCGCACTAAAGTCCAGACAATATAGTAGGCGGCGAAGCTCCCCGACGTATAGCCGCCTACACTACCACCCTGCGCACGGGCAATGGTACTCCACACGACCAAATAGATGATCGGTTCGGCGATCATCCCGATCATGTAGAAATAGTTGGCGGTACGGTACTGAAGCTGAGTGATGACGGCCAGCTTCATGGTAGTACGGTAAAAATCGAAGAGGTGACGCATCGGCAGCCTCCATGACCAAGGGCCAGAGCGCTCGCCACAGCGAGAACTCCGGCCCTAGTGATCGAGCATATTCGATACGACTCAGCGCACAACCACCTCAAAAGGCGGGCCAACAATCCGCAACACCTCGTGAGCAATATCCTCTTCGCGACTGTTGCTGACCGGAATCGTCACCATGGGGCGCTTGGGGGCTTCGCCATTAGCGAGCGAATTGCGCAGCCACTTAACCGCTCCCATCGAAGCGAGAACCCCACCCAAAAAGCCGGAGATACCACCAAAGACCGCCAACCCAGCCGTAAACATGAACAACGCGGAGAGTGCCGGACCAATGCTATTGATGTTGCCCATCCCGCGTACATCGGGGGTATCCATTGAGAACATACCGAGCAAGAATCCGAATGCACCCAGTGCAACTGCTCCGGCAAGTGCCGAGCCGATGATGATCATGTTACGGAAACTATACTCTGTTGCCCCCAAGCCAACCAGGTCGCCCGCATCACCAGCAGACGTCCCGACTTTTGCCCCAGTGAACCCATTCTCGCGCAGGGCCGCTGCGGCGCGGTTGGCGTCGCGCTGGTCGGTAAATGTCGCCATAATCACGGCCATCGTCGCAACTCCTTCATATCATACATAGGAATTTGCCCTATTGTACCACTGGTTTGGGCAAGCTGTTGCAGGAGTATCAGGTCGCAAAGACCTGCTCGATCACATCATCAATCGGTGGTTCTTCAATGGTTAGATCGCGCACCGGAAGATCGGCCAGTATGCGGGCGGTGATGCGGGCGGCATCGGCTTTGGGCACGCGCAGTGTGGTGCGGCCACCATCACTCGCCACGACCTGCCCATAGGCGCTCAGATCGGTTGGTTCCGCCAGCGAGATGCCGATCTGACGGTAGGCCGCGAAGCGCTCGACAAGGCCACTCAACGCGCCGTCGTAGCGCACATGGCCGTGGTGAATGACTATCACCCGCCGACAGAGCGCTTCAACATCGGCCATGTAGTGGCTGGTGAGCATGACCGTGGCCCCATAGCGACGGTTGTACTCGGCAATGAAGCTGCGGATGCGCCGCTGCATCGTGACATCAAGCCCGATGGTGGGTTCGTCCAGGTAGAGTACCTGGGGCCGATGCAGCAGAGCGCCGATGAACTCCATCTTCATGCGCTCGCCCAGCGAGAGGTTGCGCACCGGCTTATGCACCAGATCACCAACCTCCATCAAGCCGATCAACTCGTCACGGGTTTGGCGGTAGGTATCGGCGGGCAGACGATAGATCGCCCGCTGCAACTCAAACGAGTCGAGCGCGGGCAGATCCCACTGCAACTGGTTGCGGTTCCCCATCACCAGCGTCATTTGGCGTAAGAAAGCCGCCTCGCGGCGCTGCGGGGTGTAGCCCAACACCTGCACCGTGCCCCCACTCGGTTGGAGCAGGCCAGAGAGCATCTTCAGGGTTGTTGTCTTACCCGCCCCATTCGGGCCAAGGAAGCCCACCACCTCCCCTGGCTGAATCGCAAAACTGACCCCGGCCACCGCCGCAACTTCGCGAGTCTGGCGCTGTACCAAACTGCGTAGTGCGGCGGTTAACCCGGCCTCGCGCACTGGCACGCGGTAGACCTTGCACAGATCGGTAACCTGGATAGCGTTGGTGTTGTTGGGCATAGAACTAGAGACTAGCCGCAAAACGCTCGATGGCCTCGGCGGCCACTGGCCACGCCGGATCGAGCATGACATTGTGCGCCGACTCAGGCACCACGACCAGCCCGCAGCGATAGGCGGCGGCGGTTGAGCGCTGGGTGGGCAGCCCATAGACCGCGTCCTTTTCGGCACCAATCACCAGCATCGGCGTGCGGCAGCGGGCTGGGCGCGGGCGCAGGAACATACTACTCATGGTCATCATGGGCGGTTCGGGCACCAAACGTGCCACATGGCGCAACAGATCCGCCTCGCTGATATCGCGCCGGAAGAGGGTCGCCCGCATCGCCTTGGGTTCAAAACGCAGCATCTCGGAGAGCGAAATCGGCTCCTCCGACTGGCGCGGGGTGAAGTAGTCGCGCAGGCTGACCGGGGAGGTGCAGAGCATGATCGCCCCGGCAATGTCGGGTACTGGGCCGAGGACACCGGTGATCAGCAGTTGCACCAGGAGGCCACCCAGGCTGTGGGCGACCACAATCGGGCGTGCGCCGACCGCCTGGATCGCGGCGCGCACATCACTGGCGTACTGCACCACCGTGCTGCGGCGGAAGTTGGCCGGGCTTGGGCTATTGCCGTGGCCGCGCAGACTGATCGCATGCACCTCAAAACCACGCGCCGCCAAATCGGGCTGCGCCACTTCCCAGCACCACGCCCCGTGCCATGCCCCGTGGATGAGCAGCAGCGGGCGAGCATAGCGGCGCTGGGCGGGGTGAGCAATACTATGTTCGAGATCCATACTATTTGGCCACAAAATCAGAGGATAAGCCCAAGCGTTTGCGCCGCTCTTCAGCCAAGCGTCGCTTCTCGGCGATCATCTCGTCGGTAACATAGACCCCAAATGAACGCAGGCCCGCCAACTGAAGACCATGCTTCTGCCAGAGGCGGTACATCTCCTTGACCCGCTCCAGTTCGATGTTGCGGCCCAAGGTGTAATCACCAAACAAGCCCTCCATCGCCAGCAGCGCCGTCTCCGAGAGGCAGGCATAGGCAGTACCGGGGGGCATGTCAATATCGAACCCGAAGTCGGGTTCACCCGGCAGGACAATCTCGCCACTCTCGATGATCAACACATCGGGACGGCGCGCCGCGTCTTCCTTCTTGACATCAGGGGGCCGGGCGACATCACACACCACCGCACCGGGCTTCAGCTTGTCAACATTGATCACCTTGCCGGTGAGAGCGCTGGTGGTGGTAATGATCAGATCCGCATCACTCACAAACGGATCGGGATTGGTCGCCGCAGTGACCCGCGCACCCGGCGTCTCCTGTTCGATCTGTTGCTTGAGGGCCAGCAAGCGCTCAGCACGCGGTGCAATCAGCACCACATCACCGACGGCCTGGGCCAACAGACGTGCGCAGACCGCGCCAATCGAACCAGTAGCCCCGATCACCACCGCCCGAACATGCTCAGGCCGCCCGCCCTTCATCAACGTCACCGCCTGTTTCGCGGCTTCCAGCGTTGCAGCGACCGTGAGCGAGTTGCCCGATGTGATCCCGATTTCGGTCTTTTGGGCCACCGTAATCCCAGCATCACCCACCACCGAGGTAAACGCACCCAGCCCCATCAGGCGGGCACCCATACGCTCAGACATCCGCG
Organism: Candidatus Oscillochloris fontis; assembly: GCF_004138135.1. Lineage (GTDB taxonomy): Bacteria > Chloroflexota > Chloroflexia > Chloroflexales > Chloroflexaceae > Oscillochloris > Oscillochloris fontis. The sequence continues at coordinate 3,312 of NZ_RYFD01000032.1, read as the reverse complement.
CAGCCCGAATAAGGCGGCGGTAGGTGAAATCGGGAGGGCGGCGCATCATCTCACGCGGGGTTGCGGCGAGAGTCATCAAGATCCCCTCGGCCTCTTCACCGGTAGACATAGAACGAATACCACGGATGCGCGAAAGATACATCGGCGGCATCTGAGCCGCTATCACTTCAACCAGACGTTGTGGGAGGTAGCGTGTCCAGCGGAAGGCGGGATGCTTGGAGATCATGGCGGTACGCAGCGGGTGGATCACAAACGCAAACTTCGGCTTAGGGCGCGGATTGAGATCCTGCACCGCTGGCCCCCAATGGGCAGCGGCAATAAAATCGAGCACCTCAGCCTCATTGGGCTGGCGTCCCGTCTCCTGAATCGCGGCCACAATCGCCTCCAACACATCACTGGAGACAAACGGGCGCGGGCAACTCCCCTCATCAGTCAAGGGCGGGTGCATCGTCACCAGCGTCATCACCCCGCGTTGGCGCAGATCTTCAATCTCTTGGGGCGATGGATCATCGGTGACAATCACTTTGCCCTTGAGATCTTTGGGTGCAAAGCGGCGGATAAAGGCGAAATCACCCGCAATCACATGCGCCCAACTGAAGACGCGCTCAGCGCGGGGATCGTGGCCCTCCTGACCGAGCGCAATCGGGTGGATCATACGGTAGGGTAAGAGCGCCGTGATCGGGAGCGTAGTCGCTGCGTAGAGTTCAAGCTGAGCCAGACTGCGCGGCAGCGGCAGGAAGCGCAGCCCACTATGGATGATTGGATCTGCAAAGCGCAGTTCGGCATCATATTGAGCCAAAGCCGCCGCCATCTGATAGCGCTCGATACCACTCGTCAGCAAGATCTTCTTGTAGCGGAAGAGATCGGGCGCACGGCGAGCCGCCTGAGCGATAGACCAGCGCTCCAGGGTACTCTTGATCACCCCGCCATCCACCACGGGAGTACGGCGGGCCTGACTGGCAATGTGAATGGCCTCGTGATGAGGATAGCGTGCCGCACCCACCCGGAAGATCGGGGTTAAGCCCCCCAACCCGATCACATCAACCCGTCCGTCATACTCACGGATAAGCTCAGCGGCACGGGCGCTGTCGCCATTGGTACCGATGCGCTGGATTTCGATGCGCTGGCCGAGAATGGTCGCGGTAAACCGATAATCTCGTGTTGATGAGCCTAGGCTGATACTGAGAACACGCTTCATAGCACCCTACTCCTGTGGAGGGATTCCACTCGTGGCTGGTTTGGTAAGCAACCCAAGGCTAAAGCTCTTGGGCTTTACCCTGCACTACCGACGAGTCGGCAACCGGGTAGTATGGCGGGCTTACAGCCACCCGGCCAGCAATATTGCCAGCCGCGATCACATCTGCTGGCCCAGCGAAGCCACAGGATGTGCAAACAAACGAAGCCTGGGTTTTGCGGTTGGCCTTGTCAATACAACCGCACGCGGGACAGGTACGAGAGGTATTCCGAGGGTCTACGAAATGGACAGGCACCCCCGACAAAGCAGCCTTGTAGACGATAAAGGCGCGAAGCTGGAAAAAGGCCCAGCTATGGAGCGTGGCGCGCTGCGACCGTCGAGCCCTGACCCGCGTGCGCATGTGCGTCAGGTCTTCCAACGCTATCGCCCGCTTCGTGCGTTCGGCCTTCGCCACGATCCGCTTGCTGAGGTTGTGGTTCACCCAGGCGGCGTACCTTCGTTCCTGGCCTGCGAGCTTCCGCAAGCGGCGGCGGCTCCCGTGAGTGCGCTTCCGCTGGAGCTTGGTTCGCAGGCTCCGATGCCGGTAGCGAACGTTCTTCATGCCCGTACCAGCGTGGATCTCGCCGTCGCTATCCACGGCGATGTTCGTCACCCCCAGGTCAACCCCCAACACGCCTTCCACGTCAAGCGGATCGGGCGTCTCAACCTCGCATACCGCGAACAAGTACCACTCACCGTTCACCAGGGCCAGATCCGTCTCACCGCGCTGCGAGGCAAGCAACTGGCGCTGCCTATCGCCACAGAGGAACGGGATTGCCTGCCGCCCGTCCAACGTCCAGATCGAAACTTCCGCTTTGGGCATGGCAAACGACAGGATGCGGTCGTCGTAGGCAATTGCGCCGTGCGACGAAAAAGACCGCATCACCTTCTTGTCGAGCTTATAGGCGTCTGCGACCTTCGCAATGCAGCGAACCGTCAACTGTGCTGCAAGCTCGAACGTCTCACGCACGGGCTGGTAGACCAGCTTGTGAACCGCAAACTGCCGAAAGGTCTTCGTCTCCCAGGCAACGCGGCTGATGTAGTTACATGCCTCATTCGCCCGCTCAAGCGTGCGCGTAAGGGCGTCGGCCTGCTCAGGGGTGGGCTGCAACTTCAGTTGTATCGTGAGCCTCATAATATGATTATGATACCACAACCCGAACGTCCGTACAAGTCCGGACTAAAGCCGCTCAAGCGGGGCGCTCCTTCCAGCGCTCAAGCTGCTGGGTTTCCGCGCCTAAAGGCAAGCACTCTATGAGTATAGCATACCTGTTAAGGGAAGGTGTGAGGCAAATAGAGTGACTGCATCCCTCCAAGGCTCTTCCTGACTTTTAACGGCGTCCAATCGAGGGAAGAAGGAATGGTACTTGCGTTTTATAAGTACGATACGAATCACCAAGACGTAATTCGAGTTCGTATTCCTCAAAATATTTCAAGAAGAAGATGTGTACGGGAATAATCCCAAAGAGGGTATAGAGGGTCAAAAGAGTTGAGCCGGTAATCAACGAGAGACTCAGAGCAGAAAGATAGTAGCCGAATGACATGGGATTACGGGTCATACGATAGACATCTTGCACGACGACCCGTTGAGTCAGACGAAACGCATTGGCACCGCTGCCAAGGGCACGCAGTTTACGATTAGAGATACTCAGAAAATAGAGCCCTGGAATGGCGATGATCAGCCCAAACAAGATGAAGAGTGGACGCATTGGAAGCGGAGAGAAACCAACCAGAAAATCGAGTTTGTTAATGCCTGGGTAGAAGATGCTAATCATAAAGGGCAAACCTAACCCAGCAAAGAAAAGAAAATGCATGATACGACTGGTCTCTTCGGCGGCTATCTTGCTTGGTTGTTGCCGAAGCCGACGACCGAATACGATGGTAGCAAGAAAAAATACAACCAGACCAAGTAGGCCCACAATCAGTGTGATCATCGTACACCTCGAATCGTAGCATATAAAATTGTAGCGTATAAAAAAGCTGCCTTGTATATGTTATACCCTCACCTTACGCAGTACGTATGTACGGATAAAGACGGTCTTTCGTGCCAGATCATGCTCCTTGCGTCGCCCGTAGCG
>NZ_RYFD01000087.1 GCF_004138135.1 Candidatus Oscillochloris fontis | reverse complement strand
ATACCCACTCGTTATGCCCGGCGCTGCGTTACGGGCTGAGGACGGCCCAACGCCAGCCTTCAGGTGCGCCGCTGGCAGCTTCCCGTGATCCGCACGAGGTTTGCCCTCGCAGGAAATATCCAGAATGCACCTGGTTCACAGGCCGCGCCAGCGGCGTCACCTGCGAGGCGATGTTGGGCGGCAGATTGACAAAGACGGAACGAATAGACTTTCCTAATGTGATATCTAATCGTTGAGTGTAAAGTAAATAATTGATACTCTTCCCATACAACGCAGAATATACTTTACGATAGCATCGGTATTTTCTTATACAGAAGGTATATATGGTCAAGGTATATACTCTTTACGTTGGTAACGGCATTTTATCTTTGGTGCGCGGTATTTATCGCTGAAGTGTATACCATTATATGGAGCGATATCCGGTCTGTCCAACCTGGGGATCTAGGACTGCTTTTGACGTTTAAGAATTACCACAAGTGATTCTGTAAGTAACGCCTTTAATTTCTCCAAGCCTTTATCTGTTGTGGTATATTGAATCACTTGCCAGGATCTAAGATCAAAAGGTATTGATCTCACCTCTTCAGTAATTAGTAAAACGTCTTTTTTTGAACTAATTGCAAAGCCAACCTCAACTAAAACATTTGGATTACTGAAAGTAATGTCTGCAATTACTACATCTGATGCAGTAATCGTGTTGATAATTGCATTTACCCGATTTACGTCTGGAGGAATGCTATTTGGCATGACAGGAGAAAGTCCGACCTCTTGAATCGCTGGCTCTATTGCAGCCTTGTACACCATGAAAAAATTCTGTTCCTGTGGGATAGAAATAAAGCATGTTCCATTATTGAATTTTGGATTTGTAAAGATTGGGTCTAATTCAGGAATGTCTATGGCGAACTTTGTAAATGCTTCACGTATATAAAGTTTAGTTTTATTGACATCTGTTGAGAGAGTAATTACAGGAATACCTGATTGTGAAAATGTATCTAATACAGAGCCATCTGTTTTTGCATTAGTAACAAGCGCAAGTACAGGAGGGTTTTCAGGATAATATCGGTTGAGTAAATCTTTTTGTGCAGCAATTGAGGGATAGGTAGAAAAAGTCAGTCTCTTTCCTTGACCGATTTTCTTTACTTCAAAGACAATGTCTCTGCCATTGCTAGATTGAACAAGGATGTCAGCCGAAAAACCTGAAATATTTCCTAGTAATGCCTCTTCCTTTGCGTATGGAAATATAGTTCTTATTTGATTAAATGCTTCCCTCTGGAATTCCAGACCACTCATTTCAAGGAATTTGCTAGAGCTTTCTGTGTGGTCGTTCATTTTATACTCCATTGAATAAGACTTGCTTTAGCATTATTCCAAATCACAAAGGCTTCCCAAATCGTGAACATTACCAAGCTTATTATTCCGGCTATTGATTCTTGGAAATATTGATCCAGAAAATATTTCGCAATAACGGCCATTATAATGCCGATGATAAGAGCGGCGAGATTATCCTTTAGTTCCTCCCATAATCTTTCCTTGAGAAAATTCGTTCTTCCAGTAATATATTGTTGTGAGTCGTTAGTGGATGTAATTTCTACACTTAAATCGTAGTTAATATTGTATTCTTTTAGCTTCATTGAAATGTTCTTGGTGATTTTCTCTGTGGACTTCAGTAAATTGCCCTGCTGAAAAGTCCTGACAATGACCTCAAAAGCTTGTCGATCATGCCATAAAAATATCGCTTGTGTTACAGGATAGGGAATGCAAGTGTACACGCTAAACTTGCTAATATCTTCAAGATATCTGTCTGTGCCTTGCGAGAATACATCTCGATTGGGTGCCTCTACAGTCGTATATATTTCTTTGGCTAACTCTTCCAGTTTATCTTTCGAAAGAGTGCTATTACGAGTGAGGTTGACGGAAATGCTTGATATCATGGTGTTTTGATGTTAATAAAACAGATTACTACTATGAATTACAAATAAAACATTAGTATATTCACTAAATTTTACTTGGGTCGTATTAGGTCTCTCTTTTTACTGGAAATCATCCTGCACGTCTCCAGAAATTATTGTAAGAGTTGTGTGCGAACTTGTCAATAGCGGATGTAGTAGTATCATATGATTGACCCAACGGCTTCACCTACGCCGTATTTATGTCGAAGGGTATTGTTTTCACATAAGCAGCATCTATCCGGCTGTTCGGCAGGGCTTTTAGGGTTGAGGTGCCCGCCCAACGCCTGCCTTCAGGTGCGCCGCTGGCAGCTTTTCTTGATCGGAACGAAACGCAGCACAGAAGAACATGCGTAAAAAGCACCCAGGTTCAGGCCGCGCCAGCGGCGTCACCTGCGAGGCGATGTTGGGCCATACGGTTGGGGCAAGAAAGACGTTTGTTGCTGATGGATGGGGGCGTGCGTTCCCGGCATGGCGGAACACCGGGGAACATCCGCCTCCTGATGTTTCCCGGTGGTCGGGCGCGGACGAGGGGCACGGGGTTGTTGGTGCGCGACCGGCCTGTCTCGCGGGCACGGGGGTGAAGGGGGACACGGCGTGGCGTTGAGACCCGGTTGCACCACTCCGGCCTTCTCGCGGGCACGGCGTGGTCTCTGCGACTCGGTTGGCCCGCCCCCTCGGCCTTGTCCCTGGCACGGCGCTGCTGGGTGGGCACGGCGCTGCTGGGTGGGCACGGCGCTGCTGGGTGGGCACGGCGCTGCTGGGTGGGCACGGCGTGGTTTTTGCGACTCGGTTGGCCCGCCCTCGGCCTTGCCCCTGGCACGGCGTTGCGCTGCGACTCGGTTGCCCGCCCTCGGCCTTCCTCGCGGTCACGGCGCTGCTGGATGGGCACGGCGTGGTCTCTGAGACCCGGTTGCACGATACCGGCTTTCATCGTTGGCACGGCGTTGTTGGGTGGGCACGGCGTGGTCTCTGCGACTCGGTTGGCCCGCCCTCGGTCTTGTCCCTGGCACGGCGCTGCTGGGTGGGCACGGCGTGGTGCTGCGACTCGGTTGCCCGCCCTCGGCCTTCCTCGCGGGCACGGCGTGGTTCATGAGACTCGGTTGCCCGATACCAGCCTTCCTCGCGGGCACGGCGTTGTTGGGTGGGCACGGCGTGGCGCTGAGACCCAGTTGCCCAACTCCGGCCTTGATCGCGGGCACGGCATGGATGGGTGGGCACGGCGTTCTTGGCGCGATCGGTTGCCCCACCAGCGGCATCTATGGGTGGCACGGCACGGATCGCGGGCACGATAGGGGCTCCCTGCGGCTCGCTTTGGCACGGCATCGCGCGCCAGGAATCGAAAAAGCGATCCATCCGCATGAATTCAATGGGCTGCCTCACGACTCGGAACGCCGATCCCTGGAACGCCCTGATGCTTCGAGGAAGGACGGCCCAACGATGGCCTTCAGGTGCGCCGCTGGCGACATTCCGTGATCCACGTGAAGCTTGCCCAGAACAACAGCCAGCCATGGCACCGCGTTCGCAGGCCGCGCCAGCGGCGTCACCTGCGAGGCGATGTTGGGCGGCAACCCTGGTACGGTGAAACAGACCATCCCTATGATGGTTTTTGGGGAATAGTGGTAGGTTTTGCCGGTAATCCGAGTTTGGCACGCACTTCAGCACTGGAAAAGGTTTGTCGTTGGGGACGTGTGGGCCGATCATGCGCGGGTTGGGGGATATCGGCAAGGGTCAACACTGGAAGTGCTAATGCGGCGTGAAAGTCGGCAATACTCGTGGCTAACTCCTCAATGGTGCGACCCATGGGTTCGACCGCCTCGGCGGTACAGCCAAGAATGGTATCGTCCGCATCATAAAAGACTTCACGAATAATATAGTCGCCATTTTCTTCACGGAATACGCGATAATTCCAGGTCATCATAAGTCGGTTTTCCTTCCTCGGAAGAAGAACGCATTCCCACGCTTTTCACCGATACGTTGGATTTCGACGATACGTACCTGCGAACCAACCGTATAGAGAACCCGATACGCTTCAATACGGAGTTCCCACTCGGCGATGGTATTTTCCCGCATGGGCTTACGATTTCGCGTCTCAACGAGCGGTTCATAGCGCAATTGTTCATCAATACCATCCACAATGATGTTCTGTTCATGCTTTCGAAAGTACTGAAGATCGTCGAGCGCCTCTTCGGTATAGTCAATGTCATACATCGTGGGAGACACTTTCTCTGCCAGATGGGGAACTCTTCTCAGTATACCATACCACTGTCCGATGGATAGCATTCATGGGTGTGAGAACGTAGGCGATAGTGGGTAATTTCGTGCCGAACGTCACGGAATTCGTGTACGACAAAGGTTCTGTGCCGAACGTTTCGTCACCCCCACGGGTGTGCTATCGCCTTCGACGCGAAATCATACGATCACCGCGACCCCATGACGATTCAGGGATTCATCGTGATAGGGTACGATGGCAATGGTCGTGATATGAATATCATCGCGTTGTTGATGGGTATGGGCTTTGGATGTCGGAATGATGGTGACGCATCCGCCTTCCGCACGTTTACGTTCATCTTTACGCAGAATCACCACCTGATATCCGGGATGACAAAGCTCCCGTTCCCTACGAGAAAGATATAGAGCCTTCACCGATACCCGTGGTGACGATGTAATCGAAACGTCGCTTCTTATCGGTTTGAGAGGTTCGTTTAGGAGCATGAAGGACGAAACAGGTCATGACAAATGCCTTCTGGCTTTACGTAGCGTCGCTGCATTACTCCTCTTCTGGTTGTTGCTGGCATTGTGCCATAATGAAACTTCTGTGACGAGAATACAGATACCAGCATTGCCCGCCCAACGCCAGCCTTCAGGTGCGCCGCTGGCGGATTCCCGTGATCCGAGCGATGTTTGCCCAGAAACAAAGCGAGACATGGCACCCAGTTCCCAGGCCGCGCCAGCGGCGTCACCTGCGAGGCGATGTTGGGCCGCTGTTTATGGCTAAAACATTGCTTTATACCGATAGAATTCGCTTTGAAATGCACTTCTTAATTTATCTACTGTAACAGGTGATGCTGGGATTATATCAATACCACAGTATCTATTTCTTTTTGCAAGTAACTTTTCGACAGATGGAGAATTCGTATTAACAACGAAGAAACTCTCTTGAGCTGACAAATCCGTATGAAGGCCGATAAAAGCACGAGCCAGACCTAATGGTATACTTGTAGAATAGAACTTACATTCTATCGCCATGACTAATTTGGATGATCTTGGCGAAACAAGGTTATTCCTACAGGTAATGGCTTCTGATTGGTGTAATACCGACACATCACATTCATGCAAGACTCCGGATTTTCCTGTTACTCTAATTCCTATATGTGCTTCCAATATTGGTTTATTTGGAAACTGAATAACAGCATGAGTATACGGTTGAGTTGTAGAGAAAATATAGCCAGGACTGGTTCTGAAATAGAATACAGAGGGTTTGCTACCAAAAACATCCTCAAAAACAACAGTTGCACCTTCTATATTTGCCGCTTCAAGGATAATACTAAAGATATACGCCTCAAAAATATCAGAGGTTGATGATGTCGTCGAAAGGCTAGGTGTTAATGATGATCCTAAAGCAGACTGAATGGCTGTAAGGAGCGATGCATTGCTAGTCATTGATACGACCTCTTAGTTCATGGAGTGCGTGGCGAAGAATAACATTTGCTGATGTGCGGCGATCAGTATCTTGCATTGATACTGAATGTCTCTGGTTATCTTCATCGGCACCGACAAAAGCTATTTGCATATCTGTTTGGCGTCCAGATATTTTTTTAAAGGTCGCCATAACCCTATCTTCCATATCAGCAATATTACTCACTGCCTGTTCAATGGCACTTACTAGAATAAGCAACTGTTCTTGTGGTGTATAAGGAACAGTTTCTGCTAATTCAACTTCGCCCCCTAGTCTCATCGGCAACTGAGCCCTATCACGCGTCTCACGATAGGCTCTAACTTTTTTGGATTGGGTCTTACCTGTGGCTATTTGTTCATTGACTTGCTCAACAACCCAACCTAAATTTTGCTGATAAAGTATATCGACGAGATTCCTGAAAAACATTCTACTCTCTTCAGTTTCCATGCTATACTCCGAAGATTAACTTTGTAATTCTACTACGCGAATTCTATATGTAAAATGCTAAAATTGCAAGACAACTACCGCTTAAGAGACTAACATATGCCTATGCGCCCTGTCCGGTGCAATACTCATCTAGCACGGGCATTCTTGAGCGGCCCAACGCCAGCCTTCAGGTGCGCCGCTGGCAGCTTCCCGTGATCTGCATGAGGCTTGCCCACCAGGAAACACCCAGAATGCACCGGGTTCGCAGGCCGCGCCAGCGGCGTCACCTGCGAGGCGATGTTGGGCGGGGGGATGACTCGATGACGGGCAATGAAGGTCGCAGACTCGCAGACGGGCATCGCAGGTCGCAGACTCGCAGACGGGCAATGAAGGTCGCAGACTCGTGCGGTGGCATTGAAGGTCGCAGACTCGTGCGATGGCATCGCAGGTCGCAGACTCGTTGACGGGCACCGAAGGTTGCAGACTCGTGCGGTGGCATTGAAGGTCGCAGACTCGTGCGGTGGCATTGAAGGTCGCAGACTCGTGCGATGGCATCGAAGGTTGCAGACTCGCAGAC
>NZ_RYFD01000031.1 GCF_004138135.1 Candidatus Oscillochloris fontis | reverse complement strand
GGTCGTTTCCAGCGTGCGCAGCAGCGCATCCGCCTGTTCGGGTGTCGGAAGGAGTTTCAGTTGGGCGATGAGTTTCATAAAGCGAATTATAGCACATCCGTCCTGTTTATACAAGCCAGCAGCCGGACTCGCGGCGCGCATATCCGAAGTACGAGTCGCCCTTGTGCCGCGCCCGCGTTTCCTCCGCGAGGGCTAAAGCCCTGCGGCTTCCACGCGGGTCTTTTTCTGTGAAGCATCGCCCATCAACGTAGATCGTATTTCCCGACGACATGGAGGACGATGCTTTTGACCCTACGCAATGATCGAGGCAATCAACCATGGAGCGATTTAAGCAGGATGCGCGGCGCTGGATCGAGTTGGGCAAGATCAATACCGATGCCCCGGTGACGTGGGGCATCATCCTCAAACTCCTCTTTCGCTACATGCCCTTCCGTGCGATTGCCTGGTTTCGCTTTGGCAACTGGTGCCAACGGAAGAGAATTCCCTATCTGCCTGGTTTTGCCCAACGCCAAATTTTTAGCCGCTATGGGCTGGATATTGTGATTGGTGCCGATATTGAGGGCGGTTTGTACATCCCCCACCCGATTGGGATGGTCGTCTCACCTGCCCGGATCGGCAAGAACTGTAGCCTGATCGGTGGGATCACGATTGGGATGCGCAATACCTGGGAATTCCCCGTGATTGGCGATGAGGTCTTTGTTGGCACCGGGGCACGCATCCTGGGCGGGATCACGATTGGCGACCGCGCCCAGATCGGGGCGAATGCGGTGGTGGTGTCGGATGTTCCCGCTGGGGCGACGGCGGTGGGGATTCCGGCCCGAGTCACCCGGATTAACGGGTAACTACTGCTCAATATTCCGCGCCGTGCGCACCCAGTCATCGGGCTTGATGCCGAGCAAGAGGCGCACATAGAGCACGATCTTCCAGAAGAGGAAGACCGGGGCAAAGAGTAGGGCGCGGTAGAGTGCCCATGGTGCGCGTGCCAGCGCGAGGCCGGTGAAGATGTAGGCGATCTGGCCGGTGATGATCGCAATAGCCAGTAGGATCGCTTGGCGGCTACGGCTGATCAGCGCGGTGATCATGGCTACTCCACTCAGCCCGACCACAATCGAGAAGGGTGGGATGAGTTGTTCAATCGCCGCATCAAGCAGCAAGAAGTTGCGTTTGTGTACCCCCTCGCGGAGTAGCGCCGGGACGTAGGTGCGAATCATCTCCATACGCCCGCGCTCCCAACGCTCATTCTGGGTCTGCGAGGCTTTGAGGCTATCCGGCATTTCGGCCCACACCACCGCATCGGGGGCGAACATGGCGCGTTCACCCGCTCGGATCAGTTCCATGTGGTACTCGATGTCCTCGGTTAGCGAGGCGGTCCAGCGGTGTTGGCGTAGGATCTCGGCCACAAAGACCATCCCATTCCCCTTGAGGCCAGTCGAACCACCGAGCACCATGCGCCCCTGGGGGCGGAGGTAGTGCAGAACGGTGAGGGCCACCGCACGGATGCCGGCGCTGGCCGAGCTTTCTGGGGCGCGTACCGCATAGTAGGCTTGGATCACCCGCTCGCCACGGGCAATCCGCGAGTCCATCACGCGCAGGAAGTTGGAAGAGACGACCGAGTCGGCATCGAGGATGACGATGGCATCATGCGGATCGCCGCGCTCCCAGATCTGTTCGAGCAGCCACTCCAGCGCATAGCCCTTGCCGCGCAGTTCTTGGTTGAAGCGCTCATGCACGCTTGCCCCTGCGGCTCGTCCATACGCTGCGGTCTGGTCAGTGCAGTTATCGGCCACCACATGTACCTGGTAGAGATCATCCGGGTAATCGAGTTGCGCCAGGTTGTCGAGCAGTTGGGGGAGCAGGCGCTCCTCGTTATGCGCCGGGATCATGATCACAAAGCGAGTGGTGGGTGGGCCAGCCCGTAGCGGGGTGGTGCGTGGGGCAAAGAGCGCAGCTGCGGTAAGCAGAAGCAGATAGTCCACGATCAGCTTCAGCCCGATCTCACCCAGGATGAGAAGCCGGGTGAGGAATGTAAAGAATGGTGCCACAGACCCTCCTAGCCCTGCATTTCTGCCTCGCGCACATGGCGGGTTAATCCGGCGGCATAGTGGTGCAGACTCATCTGCTGCTCGATGCGTTGCCGCCCCGCCTTGCCCATGCGTGTAGCCACCTCCGGCTGGTTGAGCAGGCGCTCTAGGGCTGCCCGCAATGCCACCGGATCACTCGGTGAGACATAGATCCCCGTTACCTCATCAACCACCGCATCGGTCTGGCCGGGAGTGCGCGAGCAAATCACCGCCCGCTCCATCGCCATAGCCTCCAGTATCGCAGTGATGCCGGCTTGGAATTCGACATTCTCCAGCGGCATGACCAAAAAGCGGCTATCCGCATAGAGTTGGCGCAGCTCGTGTTGGCTAAAACGGCGCACCTCAACATTCGCCGGAATCATCTGACCCTGGGTGCTGTCACTGCGCTTCGACCAGGGGCTGGCAGCGGCGATCACCACCTTTGCGGGTAAGCCGGCCACCGCCTTGAGGAGCGTGGGGTAGTCGCGGCGCTCCAACCCCACCGCACAGATCATCGGCTCGCTCTGCTGGGCCTGCACCTTGCTGGGAGCAAAAAAGTCACTATCCACCATAAAGGGCGTCAAGACCACCCGCTGGGGCGGGATCTTCCAGCGCCGCTCGATAAACTGCTTCTGCGCCGTGGCATAGACGAGGAAGCGATCAATCTGGCTCTGCACCCGCAGTCGATCCAGGAAGATCATCTTCTTGGGTACGGAGATGATGTGGACAATCATCAGGTGGCGCGGCCGTCGCCCAAAGCCGAGGAACTTGAACATGGCCGCCAGGGGCAAACCGATCTGCTCGCCATCGGTGACGATGACGCGGTAGCGCTTGCGCAGCGTGAAACAGGCCCAGGCCAGCATCAGATCGGGGCCACCCACGCGCTCCATGAGTTTGCCAATCAACCCGCTGGCCTTACGCGCCGCCGGGTAATCCAGCAGATCCGCGCCAAACTGCGCCGCCATCACCCGATAATCAGCCTGGGGACGCTGTCCGGCCTTGACGTGGGCGTCGAGATCGGCAGGAATAGTGCCCGATACCGTAAGCAAAACCTGGTGACTCATGCCGTTCGCCTCGCCTTCACCCGCGCTAGATCTACTTCGTGTTTGAGCAGATCGAGCAGACGGGTCGCATTCTTCTGCGCATCATAGGATTGAGTCACATGAGCAATTGCACGCTCACCGACCTGGAGCCGCAATGCAGGATCGAGGATGAGCCGCCGCAGTGCTTCGGTTAAGCCACTCACATCCCCAACCGGAACGGTCAACCCAGTTTCACCATCACGCACAATCTCCGGGATGGCCGCAACCTTGGTTGAGACCATCGCCATTCCCGCTGCGCCAGCCTCAGAGAGCACCATGGGCAGGCAGTCGCCAAAGGTAGGCAGAGCGAAGATATCACAGCGATGGTAGAGATCTTTCAGCGGTTGGCTATTGGGCTGCATCTGGGCATAGACAAAGAGTCCCGGTTCGGGCACAACCGGATCTTTTGTGACCAGATGTAGCTCCACGCCTAATGGGCGGAGTGAGCGGAAGGCATCGAGGAGCAACATGCCGCCCTTGCGCTCCAGATTCGCGCCGACAAAGAGAATCTTCACCGGATCATCGTGGCGGGTACGCGGGGTAGGGCGGCGCCAATCGGCCACATTCACCCCAGGTGGAATGACCGTGATCTTCGTGGCGGGCACCTCATACTCATCAACTAGGCCGCGCTTCGTCCACTCAGCCCAAGCGACAAGGTGGCGGGCGTGGCGGTAACAATCACGATTGAGGCGCCACTTGAGGGCTTCGAGCCACCCCGGCCCCTGCGCGTGCTGGTAAAACGCACCCAGGCGGTCATACTGCAACGGAGTTGCATCCAGCGAAACGATACTGGGAATGCGTTTGAGCCAGTTCTGCGCAAGGATAGCAGGCACTTGGGTATGGAAGAAGAGCGCTTCAAGTGGTGCCTGACGCATCAATCCAGCCACCACCCGGCGTGCCCGCAGGCCCGCCCGCACCGTCCAGTTACTCTTATAGACAGGAATTCGAGCCGAAAGACCAGCAACCTCAAAAGGAATCAACCCCCAAAGCGCCCGCACCTCTGGATCAGAGGGAACGTTGAGTTGAAGATTCTTGGCGTGGGTCACATGACCAAGAGCCTGCTCCAGAACAAACCCAAGCGTATAGGCAGGCATAGACAGACACTCCACGTATCGCTGAGAAGAAACCAAGAACAGTACGCTGAGGTGATTAGAGCAACCGAGCCACTTCAGCTACCAAATCTTCCGAATCGACCGGCTTGGTCAAAAAAGCATTCACGCCAATCCCACTTGCCCGTACATGATCCTGCTCGCGAGTACTCGCCGTCACAATAATAATTGGGATCAGCGCAAACCGTGGATCAGCGCGTAAGATGCGGGTGAGCTCTAAGCCATCCATCTTTGGCATCGTAAGATCCGTCAGCACCAGATCCACGTTGGTATACTCCAGACTCTCCAACGCCTGGCGACCATCCACCACCGCTTGAACCGCATAGCCATGCTGTTCAAGGACAAAACTCATTAGGCGATGATTGGGTGCATAGTCATCCACAATCAGAATCGTCGCCATAGGAGTCCCCCCTTCGGAACATACGGCACCAGTAGAAATAATGCAGAAACAATGGCCCTCGGTGCGAGTGCCCCTCCGCACCCGACCAAGACCTAACTTACAAATGTTTTACCAAACACCAATGATTATCTCCCGGCTGAGGGGTATAGGTCACACTATCCATCAAATTACGCATCAAAAAGAGACCATAGCCATGAACCTGGGCCTGATCCAGCGTTGGGGTGGGCACCTCTTCGGGATCAAACGACCTACCAGTATCACGTAACTCGATCTGTAAGCGTCGTGGATGCGGAAAGAGCGCCAACGAGATGACAATCCGCTCATTCCCACTCTGAGAACCAGCATAGGCATGACCGACAATATTGGTACACGCTTCATGGGCAGCGAGTTGCATATTGTAAGTCAGCATCTCATGATCTTCGATGCCATCAATCTGGCGAAGCATATCCGCAATGCAATCACTGAGAATATGCAGATAGGTGTAGCGGGCCGGCAGATCAAGCCGGACAACCTCTGGATGCTGCAGGCTCACGATGCTGCTCCTTTGATCACCACGAGGGTCTGATCATCATCTTGGTTACGCCCCCCTCCGAAGCGATCAACAGTCTCGAACATCGCATCGGCAATGTCGCGGGCGGTGCGTGGGGCCAACTGATCGATCAGATCGATCAGGCGTTCAATATCGAAGGTCTCATCATGCGCATTACGGGCGTCACTAAAACCATCCGTTGCCACAACCAAGAGATCGCCAGGGCGCATGTTGAGGGTCTGGTTTCGGCAGTGGCTCACCGGGAGAATACCGATAGCGGTACTATCTGCCCGTAAGAGTTGGGCAGGGCCGTCAATGGGACGGTAGATAACAGGGGCATGGCCCGCATTGGCGTAGAGCAAACGTTGCGTACCGGGTTCGTATTGGCCAACAAAGACCGTGGCAAAGACACCGACACGGGTAAAATCGTTATAGAGATCCTCATTCGACTGTCGCATGACAGCTTCAGGAGTAGGAAAGGGCATGAACTGGGCTTTACTATGGATAGCTGAGCGGGTCATCGTCATTAAGAGTGCAGCCGAGAGACCCTTTCCAGTCACATCACCGAGTGAGAAGACAAACGGACGCCCCGGATTAACAATAAAATCGAAGAAATCGCCGCCAACTTGGTAGGCTGGGCGTGACGTGGCATAGATATCAAGACCCGTAACCTGAGGCAACTGACGGAGGAGCAGATCGAGTTGAACCCGGCGGGCCAGATCCATCTCGGTACGCAACTTGGCCTGATCGAACATCTCTTGATAGAGCAACATACGTTCAATTTGGGCACTCGCCTGATCGGCAATCGCCTGAATGAGCTTCATATCTGGGGTACCAAATCCACCAGGACGATTAGCCATGGCCATGCCTGCCATAATACTTCCACGCACCCGTATCGGCACTGCCAGCAAATCCTCTATGTCCGGTAGCGTAGGAAAATCCGCATCCGGATCGGGCAAGTTTACTGCATGTTCTAATGAACGGGTATGCCAATAAATACGCCATGCCATCTCATCACTCAAAAAGTCTTCAGCAGATTTGACCAAAAGCGGTTCTTGGCCATGTTTAGGAATAAAGGCTGCAAAACCGGCATGGCTCTTGGTCATCCGCATACCCTCCGCCACCAATGAGCGCAGAGTTTCGAGCACGGTCACATGATCACGCATGGACTGACTGAGGCGATAGAGCGCCAATTGCTGATCCTGGCTTGTCACCAGATCGGCGGTCATACACTGAAGATCATGCTCCAATTGCAACAAGGAGCTAATAATGACAGCATCAGCACGCAAGCGCGCCTCCGCCGCCATCCCCGTGATCCCAGCTACACGCAGATCAGCAACCGGCTGATCATCCTGGATGATCGGCGCAGTGAGGCTGGGCCGCACCAAACGATGGCTACTCGGCCAATAGATAAGTGGGCGGCCATCCTGAAAGACCCCAAAGGCGCTGGCTCCTTGAGCCAGCCATGCCTCAGCGATGGCGGCAAAACGTTGATATTGAGAACTGAGTAGTGCGACGAGCATGCCATCTACTGCGTAGGTATGCGGAGATCATCCGCAGCCATACACAGCCCTCCCCTGATCCGGTCAACTAATCAATGCCTGGAGCGCATGCTCCTCATCCACAAAGATATTGAACGCCTTATCCAGACGGGTCAACTCAAAGATCATATAGACTGGACGGCGCAAACTACACACACACAGATCGCCCTGGACTTGCTGACAGCGTTTGAGCGCCTGAACCAACGTAGCTAATGCGGTCGAATCAACAAATGTTGTCTCGGCCAGATTAACCAATACCCGCGCCTTAGGGGCGGCTGTAACCTGCTCCAACCATGCAGCAACCGGCGGGACGGTGTTCGTATCGAACCGCCCAGCAATCTCCAAAATATGTACATCGCCGGCAACGCGAGTTTTCATCTCCATGAGGAGATCCTCCTTCTCAACTCAAAGGTTCCATGCTTCTCCCATGATCAGCATGGATCATGGCTTTCGATGTGTGGCGGTGAATATTCCGCCGCACCCAAATAGCAGGCGTTCGCAAGAAGAGCAACACATCACTATGCCATGTGCGCGTCGCCGTATAGTATACATCGGCAATAATGATCGTATCTAAATCACTGCTTGGATCAGTTTGTTGATACCAGAGTCCGGTGATGCCTGCTTGGGTATCATGACGCTTCTGGTGCCACTCTTCAGTGAGAAGTTTGGCTTGATCGGGAGTGAGTGGTTTGACCCCTACCAAGGCTAAATCGCCGCGTAAGACATTGATGAGCTCCGGTAGACGTTGAAGCTCCCAACGCTCCATCCAGCCTCCTAGGAGTGTATAGCGGCCATTACGGCGGCGGGTTCGGAAATTGAGGAGGGAGAACTCATACAGACCGGGGCTACCATCCGGATTGGTGATCCGCTGACCAACCCGCATGTGGCGCACGATTGGACGCCCCAGGGTAACAATAGTTGTGAGGAAGAAGAGGATCAAGAAGAGTGGCCCTAGCACCACCAACAAGGCTCCTGCAACACCACGGGTAAGATTCAAAGCCAAACGATTCGGACCTTCATGGCGTGTACCAACCCGACTCAGGAGGAAGGGATCAACCACCTGAGTCGTCTCACCCGACTCTGGATCACTAATTGTCGCTGGAGTAACAATTCGCCCCTCAACCTTCACCAACTGACCAACATAGGTTTCACGGAGAATCGTACTGCCACTAACCGTTGCCTCATCATCAATCACCACATTCGAGCCGATCACCGTACCGGCCCCGATCTCCACTTCACGCCCAATATAGCAGTTATCACCAATATAGACCGGGGCAGCAATCTTGACACTTGGGTGGATGGAGTGATTCGGGCCAACCCACACCCCCGGCACAATATGACGACTGCTCAAGGCGGGATAACGTACCCGTTCAGAGGGACCACCCAGAGCCAGATCGGGGGCTTTCTCCTGTACTGCACTATAGAGCACTACCTGTTGCGCAGCGTGGAAGGCGGCGAGGCTGTCTAACGGGTTCCAGTAGCCCTGCATTACAAAACCATACACCGGATGATTGCAAGTAGCCAGAGCTGGAAGTAGATCCGCCAAGATGTCAGCTTGGGTACGTGGAGCAATCTGCTGAAGCACCTGCGGTTCAAAAATAAACGCCCCGGTGACTGCATAGGGCGTTCCATGCGCCCCCACCTGGTTATCAGGAGTAAGTGCGAGGTGTGGCACATGTGCTCCGGGTAGTGCGGGATGCATAATCACTGTCGCCAACCCACCATGGGCACGATGGAAGGCCAAGGCCGCCTCCACATCCACATCCACCACCTGATCCCCCGGCAGCACCAAGAAGGTCTCATCCAGCAGACCGGCGACCCAGCGCAATGACCCCGCTGAACCCCAACTCTCACGCTGAGCCACATACTCCAGATCCACGCCCCAACGCTTCCCACTGCCAAAATAGGAAGCTATCGAGCCACCTTGGTTATAGAGACTGACTAAGATACGTTTCTGCCCAATACGCGCCAAGATCTCCACCGTCATCGCCATCACCGGGCGATCCACAATGGGGAGGAGCGCACCCGGCATGGTATCAGTTAGTGGGAGAAGTGTCCGCACCTCATGAGTTGCAAGAATGATCGCTTGCATAATCCTTGGTACTACCAGTAGATACTAGTAGCCTATTGCGTGCCTGACGGGATCACCCGCAGGTCGGTGAGATTCGGAGCGGACTGCACTGGCTCACGGGTAGCCGTAGCAACATCAGCCATCAGCGTAAGAATGGTATCAATATTAATCAACTTGAGTGTCCGTACCAGATCATTCGAACAACTAACAACCCGCAAGGCCCCTGACTTAGATCGAGCCGCCCGATCCAACCGCAGTAACGAGGCCATACCGGCACTAGACATGAAGACTGTGTCACTAAAATCCAAAACCAGATAGGGATTGGTCTCGATCCCTTCTAAGCACCGATCTGTGATGGTCGCAATGTTATTGCCATCATACATACGGGGCATACGCACAATACTCCAACCATTATCGGTTGGCTGGGGCGCAACCGGCTGCGGTTCTTGTCGCCGCTTGAACTCAACCGTATCGGCATCAGGGTAGACCTCAAAGAAGGTATCGAGGCGCACCAGCCGAAACAGGCTCTGGATCTGGGGCGGGATCGCCACCAACCAGAGCGCTCCACCCGCACGATGGGCACGATTGGCAAGGGCAACCAGCACCCCAAGGGCCGAGCTATCCAGAAAGGTCGCCTCGGCCAAATTGAGGATCAGATAGGGCGACACATCAAGCAACCGATTGGCTTCATCGGCAAATGCATCCTGATTATCAATATCCAACCGCCCTTGCAAGGTCATCATTGGGGTAGGCGTATGGCTTAGGGGATCGGGGGGTGTGGGAGGTAGGAGGGATGGAGCGATAGGAGCGAGCGGAGCTTCAACCGGGATGAGAGGGGGAACAGGAAGTGCCGGAGGAACCACCTCTGGCACGGGCTTAGGCGGCACCATCGAGATTGCGGTTCCACGCCGCATACCCCACCACTGGCGCACAAAGAAATAGCCAAAATAGCCAAAATCATGCAGATAGCGCTTGGCCAGCCGTTGTGGCTCTTGCGACAAGCGATACGCCCACTCCAAACCCACCTTCTGCATCCAAGTCGGGGCGCGTTTGGTGACCCCGACAATCATGTCAAAGGTCCCCCCCACCCCAATACAGATCGGCACATGCAGTTCGTGGGCATACATGCGGATCCACTTCTCCTGCTTCGGATTACCAAATGCAACCAGGAGAATATCGGGTTGCGCCGCCTTTACGGCATCCACCACCGACTGATCCATCTCCAAGATTGAGCGTGGTGGTGGTGAGAGCACCCCCGCAATCCGCATACCGGGATTGCGCTGCTGCAACATATCCGCCGCCTTCGCCGCAATCCCTTCACGTGCCCCCAGGAAGAAGATCGAATAGCCCTTCTGGGCAGCACGCCGCGCTAAAGCCGGAACCATATCCGCACCAGTCACCCGACCAGACAAGGGGCCACCCAGAAGCCGCGATCCCCAAACGAGGGGCATACCATCAGCGGTAGCCATATCCGCCTCTTGCAGAATGCGTTGGAGTTCGGGATCATGCAGCGAATTGACCACAAAATCAGCATTCACCGTCGCGATCTGATGGGTTCGCCCTGTCGCTCGACCAATGGCGATGAACTCATCACAACGATCCAGGGCCTCTTCCATCGTCAAATTATCGACGGGTACGCCCAGCACAACGAGAAGCTTACGCATCAGAGCCCCACTATCCAATGGCGCGTTAGCGCACCACGCAACATGTATCAGTATGCACCCTTACTGAACAGTACGGCTGGAATCGTTCGCACCAAAATCTCAAGATCCTTCCAGATGCTCTGTTCAGAGATATACTGCAAATCCAATTCGACCCAACGCTTGAAATCAACATCGCTACGACCAGAGACTTGTTGCAACCCAGTGATGCCAGGAATGGCATGTAAACGGCCAATCTGCTCATAGTTATACTTGGCAACTTCACTGGGCAGCGCTGGTCGCGGGCCAACGAGGCTCATCTCGCCACGCAATACGTTGAAGAGTTGCGGCAACTCATCAATACTCAATTTACGAATGATCCGTCCGACTCGTGTCACACGCGGATCATGTTTGATCTTGAAGACAGGCCCATCCGCTTCATTCCTGGCCATCAACTCGGCTTTGCGAGTTTCGGCATCAATATACATTGAGCGAAATTTGTAGCAGGCGAAGTGTTCACCATACTTCCCCACCCGTGTTTGGCAGAAGAGGATCGGGCCAGGCGAATCGAGCTTGATCGCCAGTGCGGTCGCCAACATAATGGGGCTACCTAGAATGATCGCCACAACTGAAACGGTGATATCAAGCACTCGCTTGAGATTGCCAACTATCTTGTTGCGCACTACCCACCAAGACATCACTAAGCGCAGACGCTGATTGTCTTGGGTACTCTGAAAGCGACGATCCGCAAACTTCTCCAACATCCGGAGTGTCTTCGGGTCAAGTTGTGCAGTTTGATTCGTGGGGCGCATGCGGCACCTCAGTATTCATGATGCCAAGAAATCCACTCTCTAGATCCATTCTCGACTGTATCAGCCGGGATGAACAATTGCCTTACAGCAACGAAGAACCAATCTGACAATTTATTCACTCCACCTCATCAACGCCCTTCAGGCTTTTTTCTGCATCTGAATGCAACTCATCATGCTCATCAAGTTGAAAATTTATCTATTTTTCAACAAGGTAGTATCCTATATCATATCATGTTGGATAGACAAGTAGATACGATTAGGCTTGATCGGGGATGGAGAAGAAGAAGGTCGCTCCATGACCGAGGTGTGAATCAACCCAGATCTGACCACCATGGCGCTCAATAATTTTTTTACAGATGGCAAGACCAATACCCGTACCGGGGTAGGCTTGGCGCGGATGGAGGCGCTGAAAGATGATAAAGATCCGCTCGACGTGATCAGGGGCGATGCCAATACCATTATCACGAACCGCAAACACCCATGCGTTACTCCGCCGTTGCGCTGATACATGAATACGGGGGGGCGCTTCATTGCAAAACTTTATCGCATTACTCAGCAAGTTTTGGAAGAGTTGCGTTATTTGGATTGAGTCAGCATAGACTTGGGGCAAGGGATCATAGGTTATTTCTGCGCTGCTCTCTTGAATCGCAACTTGGAGATTTCCAATCGCATGCTCAAGTGCGTCTACGGCATCTATCTGGGTAAAAATCTGATTACGCCGCTCCACACGTGAAAAAAGGAGCAGATCATTGATCAATGCCTGCATGCGATTCGCCGAATCGACTGCGAGTGAGATGTACTGATCAGCACGTGAATCAAGCCGCCCATGGTAGCGCTGTTGTAATAGTTGCAGCATCCCAATTGCACCCCGCAATGGCTCTTGGAGATCATGCGAAGCCACATACGCAAACTGTTCGAGATCAGCATTCGAGCGGGTTAACTCGCGCATCGTCTGATGCAGTGCATGTTCCGCTGCCATCCGAGAGCTGATGTCGTTATAGGCAATCACAACCCCATAGTTCTCAAGTGGCACCGGTGCGGCGGTCACATTGATCCAGGTTGTCACTCCGTCTGGACTCATAATACCCATCTCAACATTCTCAATTAAGCGCTGCTCTTTCAGCGCACGCACGCTGGCAAATTCTTCTGGTGGCATCGGGGTACCATCAGGGCGCACAATATGCCACTCGGCTCCATCAATATGACGATACTGCTGCTCTTCTTTCCCAATCCCCAATAAGCGCTCGGCCATCGCATTACTCTCAACAATCTGGCCGGTGTGATCAGAGACGGTAATACCCAAGGGTAGGGCTTCAAAGAGCGTTCGGTACTTGGTTAAGGCTACGTTGAGTTCAGCTTCAACCCGAGTGCGTGAGCTACTATCAATTAGGCTCGCTGCTTGTTGATAAGCAGCCAATTGAGATTCTACTTCCGCAAGACGTTCACGTAGATTCTGATTTTCTTGCCAAAGCTCTTCACTAGATAGCTGGATAGTACTCATAGATGATGGCCTTCAGACTGAGAATCCGTAGCAATCTTGTGGGAGTGGGGTAGTAGGAGGGAGAATAAACAGCCGCGTGCGGCATTGATGAACCGCACGCAGCCATGGGATGAGACGCGCATGAAGCGTCCCTACATCTGGGACTTACTTGCTTGGCTCAACAACATCGTTGACGGCCTTGGTAACCGCCTGCGACGCCTGCTCAACCCCACCGACTACCGTCTTAACCAGGCCCATGTAGAGGCCGGTGGTGGCGTTAATCAGGTCGCCCGCAGCCTTGACAATGTCATTGCTCTCGGGGTTGGAAACCGCGTTGCCCGCCGAGGTGGCAACGTCGTTGACCATGCGCGACAGGTTGGCGGTGACGGTGCTGACCGTGTTGAGCGGCAGGGTCACGACCGTGGCACCCAAACGGATGAGGCTCGTACCGACATTGGTGATCGTGCTCAACGGCCCGGACGTGGTCTGTGCATTAGTCATAGCTGTAGCTCCTTGGTTTCGTTCATCGCAAATCGATGATCACAATTCCGATTATACATCTAGATTCGGGTGTCCCGTGCGCTAAAATAGGCGGATTTAGAGCTATCTGTGAAAATCCGCGCAATACGTACATGGGTTACAGATCCTGATCCATATCGGCATCCGAATCATTTGCATCCCATGCTTTCCCCCGCGCCGCGATCTTTGGCAAGACCTCCTGAACCGCCGGGAGCATGCGTGGTGGAACGTAGATGATCGAGGGGAAGTAGATTACAAGGCTATACCGGGGGGCAAAGCGATCAATGTCGAGGTAGTCCATGGTGCGCTTGCGTTCACGGAGGCGGATTGCATTGAGCCGATGGACTCGTGCATCAAAATAGACCCGCTCATAGAAGAGTTCATGGCTGCCAAGCGCGACGGTGGCAGGGGACGTGGCACGCATGATGTTTTGCGCAGCTTGATGGTTGATGATCTTCACAGGAAGGATCATCAACCCACCAAATGCGACACCGATGGCGAGGGCGATGAGCATCGCCACGAATCCCTCTGGAAAGCCCTCCTCCAAGCCAATAAAGAATCCGGTGAGGAGTCCGACCCCGCCAAACATGGCGGGTAGACAGCCTAAGGGTGGCTGGTTACTCTGCATCTGCTCGTAGAAGAGACTACGTACCTGTTGCCACTCCTCTGGGGTATAGACCCAGCGCACCAAAGGGCGATTGCTGCCCAGAAATTCGGCTCCGTGGCGCGCATTGGATCGCCCCGCAACCCAGAAGATGATCTGGGTGAAGAAGAAGGTCAGCCCCACCATCCCCAACGCATAGCCGAGTTCCTCAACTCCGGTGACAACCGCGATGATGATGCCGAAGACGCATAGCCCCACCAAGCTCCACAGCACTGGCCATACTTCGGCACCGACAGGACGGAAGGAGGGTACGGTAGGCGGCTCATCTGTGGTCATAGGGGTCAGCGCGGGTTGTGCCAGTGGGCGATCACAGGCGCGACAACGCCGCGCCCCTGGTTCTTGGGGCGCACCGCAATGGGGGCAAAATCGGGGTTGGGATGACATACGGGATCTCCAGATTCTGCGCTGTTCAGTCTGCAGCGCTGGCGTGGATGATTAATCGGCACACGGCGCATGATAGCAGCGTACCGCCACACCCAACCAGCCCACAACAGCCACTGAAGATCCTGGGTTGCTGCCCTTGGAACCTAAAACATCCGCGCTGCCACACCCAGCCACGAATCACCCTCGGTGTCATATTGTTCCGGATGTGGATCGGGAGGTGCTTGGATGAAGGGACGAATAGGCGTGTTGTGGCTCAGTTGCCACTGTACCGCCGCTTGAATGAAGTTCCAGGGCGGCAGTGTCGCAATCAGTTGGAGGTTTTCGACGGGGCTACCTTCCTCATCCAAAAAGCGTAGGATGCGCTCGATGGGGTTGCGCGCAAACATCTTGGCAAAGATCGGCTTGAGTTCCTGGCCATAATGATCCATCAACTCCAGCATGACGGCATCGAGCAGGCGGTAGCGCTGCGAATCGCTCGGCACGGCAAAGGGGTGCCCGTGGGTAAGCAGTGAGGAGAGGATTGCCGCACTATCGCGCTGGATGCGCACAAAGGCATAGCCGGTGGTCGGTTTAACCCGCCCACCCTTCGTGCCTATCGCCATCACCCGCTGCCCAATCTGGCGCGGGAAGGGGTGATCGGTGGCGGGGATGACGCCTTGCTCCTCGTCGAGGATTTGGTACTCGGCAACCTGCAACACCTCAGTCACATACTCCTGCAACGCCTGGGCGTATTCTTCGTGGCTGAAACGGGCATCCGAAAAGACCGTGAATTCCACCAAGGCGCGCCGGGTGGAGAAGGGCAACACGTAGAAGAAGCGCGTCTCGCCCTCCTGGGGGGTGCGGAAGTCCATGAGCGTGGCCGCATCAGGGCGAAAGACATCCTGGTTGGTCTCGATCTCCCAGCCCTTAAAGTGTAGCTGCAAGTACTGGTAGCGTTCACTCTCTGGCACCTGGGTAGGGCGAAAGATGCTATCAAAGACCCAGGTTGCCTGATAGATCTGCTCACCACAGATCACCCGCGCAACCTCCGAGCCATCTTCAATCTGGGCCACGCAGCCCTGTATGCGGGTGACATTCGGGCAGGCATCGAGGGCGGCATGAACGAAGCGGTAGAAATCAATCCCCCGGATGACCTGGTAGCGATAGTCCTTGAGATCCAGATGCTGCTCACGCGCATCATCCGCGAGGTGCAGGTAGTCCCACGAGTGGTAGACGATGGGTTCAAAAGGGGTCGGGGCATCAGTCCAGAAGGCCCAGGTGCGATCATTCTGGTTTTTGGTACCTGAGTCTATCAGTAAGATCGAGCAATCCCGCAAGGGACTGGAGATCATCTGGTAGGCGAGGCTCAGTCCTGCCGCCCCGCCCCCAGCGATGATGATGTCATAGTGTTGCATAGCGCTCCCCTCCTAGCCTGAGCGCACTATCAATGTCTGTGTAGGACACTAGGTTAGACGCGCACTTCGGCGTTCTTGTTTCTAGCCGCCCGCCTGCTGCGCTACGAGCGTCACAAAGACATCTTCTAAGGAGGGGTCTATATGTTCGGTATGCACGTCCTCGATCCCGGCTGCTCGCAGCGCCTCGGCAATCTGCGGGCCACGCAGGGCTGCATCATCCACAATCGCGTGTAGCCGTGCTCCGTGGGGCGCGATTTCGCGCACCCCTGGGTGTGCGCCAACCAGATCCCGCGCTTCGTTCTGCGGCGAACCCTCGATCTCTAAGACCTCACCCTTGATCGTACCATGCTTGAGTCCCATGGGGGTGTCGAGCGCCACCAACTTGCCGCCATACATCAAACCAATCCGGTGGCAATGTTCCGCCTCGTCCATGTAGTGGGTGGTGACAAAGACCGTCACCCCGTCTTGGGCGAGCGTATAGATCAGTTCCCAAAAAGCGCGCCGCGCCTCTGGATCAACCCCACCCGTCGGCTCATCCAAAAAGAGCATGCGCGGGCGATGCACAATCGCACAGGCCAGCGCCAGACGCTGCTTCCAGCCACCAGAGAGGTTCGCAGTCAACTCACGCTCGCGCCCGGTCAACCCGGCCATGGCGATCAGTTCGGCCATACGGGCGGTGCGTTCGCGGCGCGGCACTTCATACACATCGGCATAAAACTGAAGATTCTCACGCACCCGCAAATCTGGGTAGAGGCTAAACTTCTGCGACATATAGCCAATGCGCGCCTTGATCGCCTCACTCTCCCGCCCAATATCAAACCCCAACACCCGCCCATGGCCGGCGGTGGGGGCGATCAGGCCACACAGCATGCGGATCGTGGTCGTCTTACCCGACCCATTCGGGCCAAGGAAGCCAAACACCTCACCTGGCTCAACCTTCAAGCTGACATGATCCACGGCCACAAAATCGCCAAAGCGCCGGGTCAGGTCTTCCATTTCAACGGCATAGGAGGTTGACATACGATTCCTCTTTGGGGTACACAAAAAACCTCGTGTTGACGCCAAGGCGCAAAGACGCAAAGGTTGCGAGTGGGATCTCTATTCAAGTCTTTGCGCCTTGGCGTCTTTGCGTCAAGACGAGAAGTTTGCACAGTCACTCAGTTTGCAGCCCGTTGCAAATACATAAAGACCTCTTCCATCGTCGGTTGGATGCGGCGCAGGCTGGTGAGGGTGATTGCATGCGGAGCCAGGGCGGCACGCACCACCTCTTCAGCCAGTTCCTCTTCCGCAATCACATGCAGACGATCTCCAAAGATCTGCACCCCGTGTACCCCTGGCAGATCATGCAGATGCGCTTGAGCACCCTGGTAGGGCTGCGCCTGCACCTCCAACACCACCCCTGGCACTAGGCGCTGCAACTCCCTCGGCGTCCCGGTGGCCATCAGCGCCCCGGCCCGCATGAACCCCACCGCATGACAGCGATCCGCCTCGTCCATGTAGGGGGTCGAGACCAGCACGGTCATACCATCCTGAGCCACCGCGTCGCGCAGGATGTCCCAGAACTCGCGCCGCGAGACTGGATCAACGCCGGTCGTGGGTTCATCGAGCATCAAGACATCGGGGCGATGAATGAGGGCGCAGGCGAGGGCCAGCTTCTGCTTCATTCCGCCAGAGAGGGCATCGGCGCGGCGGGCTTGGAACGGGGCGAGGCGGCTAAAGGCGAGCAGGCGGGTTATCAGTTCTGCGTGCGAGGCACGCGGCACCCCATACACTTCGGCGAAGAACTGCATATTCTCGCGCACGGTGAGATCCCCGTACAGGCTGAAGCGCTGGGGCATATAGCCAATCCGCCGCCGCACCCCCTCCGGGTCGCGCACCACATCCACCCCCATCACATGCGCCACACCCGCATCGGGGCGCAGAACCCCACACAGGATGCGCAGCGCCGTTGTCTTCCCCGCTCCATCCGGGCCAACCAGGCCATAGATTTGGCCCTGCGTGACCTCCAGGTTCAGACCTGCCACGGCCTGGATTGACCCAAAGGAACGCCGCAGGTCAGTTGTGGTGATCGCAAGACTCATGGGTGTTCTCGTTATTGATTGACTAATCAATCATAAATGTACCACCTCAGCGCCAAATTGCAAAGGGCTTCTTGTGCCCAATACGCAAAAGATCGGCTCTCCCAGCAACATTTCTTCCCCTGCCTACGTCACAGTTGGCAGAAGGAATACAGCACGGAACGAAGTTCCACCAACATAGAGAGAGACGACCATGACCAGCAAACTTCAGCGCACGCGCAACGATAAGATGATCGCCGGGGTTGCCAATGGCCTTGCCCGCTACTTCAACATAGATGTGACCATCGTCCGCTTGATCTTGGTCATCCTCTTCCTGCTCCCGCACGGGATCGGGTTGCCAATCTATGTCATCCTCTGGATTGTGATGCCAGAGGAGCCAGCCCTTGATGTGCCGCGCTACGACCCGTATACGGGGCAGCCGTTAGGCTAGGTTGAAGCGAAGAAGGGCGGGCGGGGATGTTCCCCGCCCGCCTTTGTATTACCCGCGCATGCGGAGCCAAAGCGCCTGGGTGGCCTGCTCTATCCGTTGGAGTAGTGCTTGGGTCGCGGGATCATGAGGCACCGACTCCTGGGTCAGTATCCACTCCAGATGCTCCGCGACCTCGTTCAGCATGGTACCGAGTGTGGCTTCAGCCTCGCCCTGGCTGCCCAGAATCACACCAGGCTGTTCTTCTTCACCCATATGTGGATAAGCCACGAGAACAGGCTTATCCACAGGATTGTGATGTACTTCACCCATATGTGGATAAGCCACGAGAACAGGCTTATCCACAGGCTCAGCAGCTTCTTCGCGTTTAAAGTTACGCCGTGCCCGGCGCACATCGGCCACCTTGGGGGGACTCGGCGCTTCCAGCAACTGGTTCAGCACCTCTGGGGGGGTTGAGGCACGCGCCAACTCACCCGCCACACTCTGGTTGAGCCACCCAGAGCGAAGTTTCTCGGCGAAGGCGGGGTATTGCTGGGAACGCAGATAGATATTGATCTGCACCTCAGCCTGATCGGGGCTAACACCCATCACGGACAAGAAGAGCAGCCACTCGCCCTCCTCGGCCAAGTTACGCGCCTCGGTCATGGCGCGACACGCCTCCAGCAACGCCTCACCCACCCGGCGGCGCGAACGGATATAGCGCAGCGCCAACTCGCGCAGCGGGGCGGAGAGCGCCGCCGCTTCGGGCGGGAGGGGTAACACATCGTCGAGATGGATCGGCTGGGTGGTGGAGAGTTCGTAGATCGGTTGGCGCGGATTCACCACCTGCTCACGCGAGCGTTTGAGGTTGTCAATCGAAAAGCTCTTCTTAGCCATGGCGTGCGATGACCTCCTGTGTGAGTTGCGCGTAAGCGACGGCGCTACTACTCCCCGGCGCATAGCGTTGGATGGGCTGACCGACTGCGGGGGCTTCAACCAGTTTCACATGAAAGGGTATCACCGTCTGATACACCAACTCGCCATACTCCTGACGCGCTGCTTGGTCAACCGCCATATTGACCGAGGTGCGGCGATCTACCATGGTCATCACAATCCCCCCGATATGCAGGCGGGGGTGGAATTGCTGGATCAGGCGGATCGTCTCCTCCAGATGTGCCATGGCGTTGAGTGCAAAGACGTGCGATTGCAGCGGGACAAGCACCGCGTCAGCGGCGGCCAGCGCATTCAGGGTGAGCAGGCCGAGCGAGGGCGGCGAATCGATCAGGATATAGTCATACGCCTCCACCAACCCGCTCAGCGCCCGCCGCAACAGCAACTCGCGCCCGACATGCCCAGCTAACACCATCTCTGCGCGGGCTAACCCCAACGTCGCCGGGATCAGATCCACCCCATATGCCGTAGTCAGCACCACCTGGCCAATCTCACGGCTTGGTTCGAGCAGCAGATCATAGACCGTTTGGGTCAGAGTGAGCGGATCAATCCCTACCGCCTGGGTCAGATTACTCTGGGCATCCATATCCACCAGCAACACCCGTCGCCCCAAGCGGCCTAGCTCAACCCCTAACGAGAGTGTGGTGGTGGTCTTGCCCACGCCCCCTTTTTGCATCGCAATCGCTAAGATGGTCATGCCTGGTTGGTTCCTTCTTGGGAATCTCTTTCGGCTATCTGCTGGCTATGATAGCACCTACCACGCATGCAGGAGGGGCGAATACTTCGCCCCTACTCCACCATCACCCCATCTGCGGGCATCCCCGGCTTGAGTGCGTGGTCGGGGTTCGCAATCTCAACCCGCACCGCAAAGACGGTCGTCGCCCGCTCATCTTGGGTCTGCACGTTACGTGGGGTGAATTCAGCCTCCTGCGCAATAAAGGTGACAACCCCGGTAAAGATCCGATCTGGGTAGCTGTCTACCGTTACCTGCACCTGCTGCCCTGGGAAGACGCGGCCAATATCTGGCTCGGCAATGTAGAGGGTGAGCCGGACTGTTTCGAGTGAGCCGATGGTCATGAGCACGCTACCCGGCAAGACCTGTTCCCCCTCGTGGATGGGCCGGGTGAGGACGAGTCCCGCACGTGGAGCGCTGAGGGTCGCTTTGGCTAACTGGACTTCGATCTGGCGCAGGTTGGCTTGGGCTTGGCTGAGTTGGGCCTGTGCCGCCTGTACCTGCTCCGGGCGCGCTCCAGCTTGCGCTAACGCCAGCCGTGCTTGGGCCTGGCTCAGTTGGGCATCTGCGGCGGCCAGTTGGGCCGCTGCCGCGTCTACCGTCGCTTGCAGTTGCTGCGGGTTGGATCGCATGGCCAGCATTTGGTCTAACACCCGCTGCGCGTTGGTGAGGGCAGTCTGCGCCGCCGCTACATCTTCCTTGCGCGCACCGTTGCGCAGCTTCTCAAGGTTGGCGGTGAGGGCCGCCACCTGGCTCTCGGCTGCTGCCACCCCGGTCTGCTCGTTCTGTACCGCACTCTCCAAGGCCATCTGGGCTTGGTTGAGCGCCTCCTGGGCGTTCTCTACCGCCCGCTGGGCTGCTGTCTCGGCATCGAGTTTCGCTTGGGGTATATCTACGCCACGATCTGCCAACGCACGGTTCTCCCAGTAGATGCGGCTATAGCCATCCTGGGCGTTGCGTAGGTTGTTCGCCGCCTGGGTCACGATACTCTCGGCCTGGGTTTTGGCCATAGAGAGCCGATCCCGCGTGGCCTGAAGATTGGTCTGGGCCTGGGCCAGTTGGGCTTCGGTGGCAGCAAGATCCTCAGGCCGACTCCCCGCCTGCACCTGCTCCAAGGCACGCTGGGCCGAATCGCGGGTGGCACGCGCCTGCACCACCTGGGTGGTAAGTTGTTGCGGGTTACGCAGCGCTTCGAGTGAGTTGGCATGCGCCGCCGCTGCCCCATCGCGCAGCGCCTGAGCCTGGGCTACCGCAGCTTCCGCCGCCACAACATCCTCCGCCCGGCTACCCGCTTGGAGTAGCGCCAGATTGGCTTCGGCAACCGCGACGCCCGCTGCGGCCTGATCGCGCTGGGCCTCCAATAAGGCGGGGTCAAGCGTAGCCAGAATCGCACCCGGCTCAACTTCATCACCTTCATCAACCAGAAGGGTCTGCACCCGGCCCGCCACCTCACTACTCACCAACACCTCTTCGGCCTCGATGGTGCCCGAACCGCTCAGCAGCGCGGAATCGGCACTGACGGTTTGTTGGTTTAGCCACCAATAGCCACCACCAATGAGGGCGGCAAGCACCAAGATGGGGATGATGATTCGTGCGCGATGCTGCATAGAAGACCTCTTATTGTAGCTGCTCACACTTGGAGTAACCAGAATCCTCGTATTGACGCCAAGGCGCAAAGACGCAAAGGTTTTGATTAGAATCTATCTTGAACGCTTTGCGTCTTGGCGTCTTGGCGTCAAAATCGGGATGTTAGGAGAACAATGAACAGATACCTCGCCTAGTCTAGCCGCTTGCGGAAGCGCGCTGAGGCCAGGATGATCAACACGATGCCAAAAATGGTCAGCGCCACGATCTGGTTGCCCAGTTCGGGGATGCCGATCCCCTTGAGTACAATTCCGCGCACCACGACCAGGAAGTAGGTGAGAGGAATAAAGCCACTCACATATTGGAGGGCGAGCGGCATGGCGGCAATGGGGTAGATGAAGCCGGAGAGAAAGATCGAAGGTAGAAGGGTGAGGAAGGTGAGCAGAAAGGCTTCCTGCTGGGTCTGCGCAATGGTGGAGATGAATAACCCAATCCCTAACGAGGAGAGCAGGAAGAGGCACGAGATCCCAAGCAGCAAGAGTAGGCTCCCCCGAATCGGCACCTGAAACCAGAAGGTTCCGATCACCAGCACCTCAACTGTGATCAGGAGCGCAACGAAGGCAAAGGGGAGGATTTTGCCCACAATGAGTTCCCATGACCGAATCGGGGTGACAATCAATTGCTCAATCGTCCCACGCTCACGTTCCCGCACAATCGCCGAGGCGGTGAGCAGGGTGGCCTGAATCTGCAAGATTATGCCAATCAGTGCCGGTACCATAAAGTAGGCACTCGCCATGTCTGGGTTGTACCAAACCCGCGTGCGTACCTCTATCGGGCTTGCCAGCGCTACCCCACCCGCCCGCCGCGCCAAGTTCTGTTGCTGGATCGTGGTCGCCTCGACCTGGCCAATCAGACGGGCTGCGGAGAGCGAGGAGGAGGCGACCGAGGGGTCAGAGCCATCCAAGACGAATGCGGCTTGGGCGGTGCGCCCACTCAGCAGATCGGTCGCATACGCAGGTGGGATGATCAACCCGGCTTGGGCCTGCCCCGAATCGACCAGCCGCGCCAGATCTTCCTCACTCGTGGCCACTTGTGTCACCGCAAACTGCCCCGATGCCACAAAGGCTTCAACTAAGCGCCGACTCTGGGGCGTGCGGCTCTGGTCATACACGGCCAGCGGCACATTGCGGACATCCGATGTCGCTGCGTAGCCCAGCAGAATGAGCTGGAGCAGTGGCATCACGAACATTACCGCTAGGGTGCGCGGGTCACGGATGATGTGGATGAATTCTTTGCGGATAATCGGCCAAAGATGGGTAGCCATCCAGATCTCGCTTATTGATAGTCAGTAATTTGATTGATTGACCAGTCAATCATAAATGTAGCACTGCCCCCGCCCACAACCAAGTTAATCTTTGGCGACAATTGGAAGCCAAGACGTAACATCTAGCAACGAAGAAGCTATTGCGGCAAGGTAGCCGATCTGTGCTACGATTCAGAGGAATACAGACCAGCGAGACATAGGACGCTATGCACGAGCGCGGCCCGATTAACCCAGACGCATTACGCGGTATTGATAGCCAACCCGTTATCGGCACGAGCCGCGCCATGCTAGACATGCGGCGGGTCGAGGCACATATTCGCCATGCCACCGAGAATGGTCGCCTGAATGGCCCCACGACGCCTGTTGAGTACCTCCGTTACAACCATTGCCTCGTGGATCTAGAGGGTGAGGAGGTGGCGACCCTGGCCGGGTTGATGTGTTTTGGCTATAACCCGCAGGATCTCTTCCGCCAGGCGGTGATTGATATTGGCCATTGGCGCGGTGCCGACCCGCTCTCGTTTGAGGTGGTACACCTTGAGAAGAATATTGGCGGGACGCTGTTTGAACAGTTGACACGGGTGGAAAATTATCTCTGGACGAACATTCACCACGGCATGCGGCTCAATAACCGCAGCTTCCAACGCAGTGAGGTTCACGAGTACCCGCGTGCGGTGCTACGTGAGCTGTGTGTGAATATGATCGCCCACCGCGACTATACCAACTTCCGCGCTGCGGCCCGCGTGCATCTCTTCCGCAATCGCATCGAGTGGATCTCGCCCGGTGGTCTGCCGCCGGGGGTCACGGTCAATAACTTGCTCCATGAGCAGGTGGCGCGCAATCCGGTTATGCTCAATATTCTGTTTGAGGCCGGTTTTGTGGAGGCGATTGGCCAGGGGTTGAATACGGTTGTCTATCTGCTTGAGCGCGAGGGTATGGCACGCCCGGTCTTTACCGATACCGGGGCGTCGTTTATCGTCACTATCTATGGGCGTCCGCTCGACATCTTCTATGGCGGTAAGATCTACCTCAACCTGAACGAGCGCCAGCACAAGATCCTCTCGCTGCTGCGCGCTCGCCCCGGTCTCTCGCCACGCGATATTGCGCTCGAATTCCCCGGACGCTCGCGCCGCTCGGTGCAACGCGATCTGAGTGGGTTGGTAGATGCGCAACTAATCACGGCTATTGGTGAAGGCCGCGCCTTGCGCTATGACCTCATCAACCAAACCCCCGATGAGTTTGAAGGCTAGAACCGCGCCAACCGCGCCAAAAAATGGCGCGGTTGGTGGATCATGCGGCCTTTATGAGTGATTGATGAGAACCGCGCCAAACCATGCCAAAAAATGGCGCGGTTCATGCCCAAAATGGCGCGGTTGCCCTCTTCCATGTGGCGCGGTTCATCGCTATGATAGTGGTAGATACCTGTTCGGCATGAAAAAGAGCCCTGACACCTGAGTGGAATCTCGTAAGGTGTCAAAGCTCTTCTTCAGACGGTTCGCGATTGTGACTACTGTCGCTACCACCATCCACAACTAACAAACCGAGCTACAGCTATTTCATCGTAGCAGCCAAAAACTGAACTGTCAAGACCTCTGCTGGGGGATTTTTTGTCGTGGACTTGGATCGAACCCATGCTCCGATATATATATAGATCTACCTCCAGTCATTCAAAGGAAACCGTGTACATTGTTGACAAGCAAAAGATTCGCCATTACTATATTGACGTAGAAAAAACAAATGATCGGCGGAGAAACTCCACCGACCATCACCAGAGGCTTGACTATCGTCTGATCTTCCCGCGCCTAGCGGCGCTTGCCGAATTGAATATCGCACACAGCGGGTTGACCCATTGTGGCGTACATGACAAAGCCCCCTGACCCCACTAGCCGGCCAGCAAGTGGTCAAGAGGGCAAATGTACAATCGCAATGTAAGAGCCAATGCCAGGCTAGGCCAATCCCAATCTCAATCCCAATCCGCTGTTATCCTAGCAGCTTTGCTCAACTCTGTCAAGAGTTTGGGCTCTGGGAGTTGTTTGCTCTTCAGGCTGCTGAAGTAGGACATGTATGACCGCGCAGCTTCATACATTCAAAGGCATCCCACCGCTCCGGCTAACCAGCCAAGCGCGCCAAGAATATGCCGGTGCCTGCCCCTTCTGTGGCGGCAACCATCGCAGTGACCGTTTCCGCGTCTGGCCAGAGCAGAACCGCTACTGGTGCCGCCAGTGCAACCAAAGCGGCTGGTTGGATTCAATCATGGGGGAGCGCGGGCAACAGCCCCTCCCACAGTTTAAACCCGCCAACGCGCAGCGACACGCGGCCCCAACGCCCAACCCGACACATATTCAACACTACCGCGAGTTGTATGCAGAGATCGCGCTATGGGCGCACGCCAACCTGTTGGAAGAGTGCAACCCAGAACCATGCGCCTACCTACACAAACGCGGTCTGAGCGATGCGACCATCGGAGCCGCACTGCTCGGCTATGCCCTGCGCGACCCGAATTCCCTGCCCGACTATCTGCGTAAGGAGTGCCCGGAACTCATCACCTACGGAGAAGCGGCAGGCGTCCTCATCCAGCGCAACGGCAAACTCCAGACCCACCCCAACCTGCTTGGAACCCTGGTGCTGCCCTACATGGATGGTGCGCAGATCGTGGATCTGCGCACCCGCAGCTTCCCCGGCAAGGGCTACCGCTCGCTCCCCGGCGGCTACATGGCTCGCGGAGCCGACCGCCCCTTCGGCTGGAACGAAACCGCGAAGAACAACACCATCCTCATCACCGAGGGCGAATTCAAAGCCCTCGCAGTGACCCAAGCCTACCACGACGGGCGGCTGAGCGCCCCGGCCATCGCCCACCCCGGCCTAAGCTACATGCACTCCGAGTGGCCGCGCTTACTCACCCAGCGCGAGGTACGCACCGTCATTCTTGCCTATGATAGCCAGCCGCGCCCGCAGAAGGATGAACACATTCATCTTGCCCCCGAAGAGATCTGGAGCATCCGCCATGGTCTCAACCTCGAAGCTGCGGGTCTCACCGTGCGCGTACTGCGCCTACCGCTCACGGCAGACGCCGACAAAGCCGACCTCGATGCCTTCCTGCTCGCCCATGGCCCCAATGCGCTTGAGCGGCTGATCAGCGGCGCACCCTCACTGGCCGACTACCACGCCAGCCTCCCGCACACGCTCCTGAAGACCGCCAACCTCCCCGAAGCGCAGCGCTACCCGCGCCACCGCGCCCGCCCGAACCGCGTTGAAGCGTCCGGGGATTCTGCTACCGGAAAACTTGAGACCACCACCAGCTTTGCCGAGGCCCGCGAATCCATCCCCCAGCTTGTGCAGCAACACGCCACCAGCGGCGAAGGCTTCCAGATACTCGCCCACCCGCCCGGCGTGGGCAAAGGCCACGGCACCACCGCAGGGCTACAGGCATGGCTCACCAATAGCCCCAATGCGGGCCGTATCGGCTGGACGGGGTTGCGCAAAAACCAGCACGAGGATCAACATGGCCTCAACCTCACCCCGCTGCATGGGCGCAACGAGGACAACTGCCAACGCCTACACGAAGCCCACGCCCTCGCATCCAAAGGCTACCCCGTGCGCGAAGCGCTCTGCCAGCGCCGCTGCCCCTTCGTTAGCCGCTGTACCTACCTACGCCAGTTCAGGGATGACAACGACCACTTTGCATCCCAACAACTACTCCTCGCAACCAACTGGTGGAAAAAGAACCGTGTAATGGTGTTGGATGAGTTTGACCCAGCCCAACTCACCCATCGTGTCACGCTGACCATGTCCGACCTCACCGCGATGTATCAGGCCACCCACGAGCCGCACGCCCGCGACCTTCTGCGCTGGCTGAGCAGCCTGATGATCGAGAGCGGCGGATGCAGCCTACGCGGCAGCACCCTGCTTACCGCCCTGGCCAACATCGCCACCCGCGAGGGCCAGCACCTGGATCGCACGCTCTACGCCGCCAAACAAGCCCTACCCAGCAACAAAGAACACGCGCTCCTAGTCGGGCTGCCCAACGGGGCCACGCTGGCCGACTACCACGCCCTGCCTCCCGGCCACTTGCCAACCCTCGTGCGCCAACTAAACCACGAGGCGGAGCGCATGCTCGGCGGGCAAATCTTCACCAGCCGCCTCGAACTGCGCAATGGCAAAATCACCCTCTTCTTGCGCTATGAGCACCTGATCGCCCAACTCGCCCGCCCGGAGCAACCCAAGATCCTGCTTGATGCCAGCTCCATCCCGCATCTGCTAGAAGCGATCTTCCCGAACACACCGATCCAGACCATTCAACCCCACATCCGCATCCCTGGGGTGGTACGCCAAGTACTCCGCAGCAATTGGGCCAAGAGTACCCTACATGGCGAGCGCAAAACGGAATGGCACGATGCCGTCGCCAGCTACATCCGCCCCGAACAGCCCACCCTGATCGTCTGCACCATGGAGCACGAAGAGGAGCTACGCACCACCCTGCATGCACGCGGGCACCAGAACATCGTTGTCGCCCACTACGGGGCGCTACGAGGTTCCAACAGCTACAAGGGGTACGATGTCATCCTGGCCCAGGTCTACCACCCCAACCTGGACGCAATCATCTACGAGGGGCGGGCCCTCTTCGCCGATGACCCCACCGCGCTTGATGAGCGTATCATCATTGCAGAGCGCACCCTTCAGGACAACGACGGATCATACTGGGAAGTCCAGGTTCCCACCTTCGCCGATGCACGTCTGGCCGCGCTGCTCGAACGCCACCGCGAAGCCGAGATGGTACAGTGTGCGCTGCGCGGTCGCCCGTTCGACCACCCAGAGAGCCAGATCACGCTGATGTTCAGCCTACCGCTGCCGGGACTCACACCTACCACGATCATCCCCCCAGAGGTGGGGCCAACCAGCAGTAGCGGGCGCAAAGCCGCCAGCCTCCACAAACTGATCCGTGCCGGCCAACATCTGTGCGCAGCGGGGCAGACGCGACTCAGCGTTGATGACCTAGCTCAAGCAGCGGAAGTAAGCGTCGTCACTGTACGCACCCACTGGAAGGAGTTAGCCCATGCACTCACGATGGAGACCAGCACCGAAACCATCCGCCCACCAGGGAAACGTAGCTACAAGCGGGCAATTTTGGTCATGCCGCACGCAGAAGATAGCGCATCAGAAAGCCCAATGAGCAGAGATCAAGCAGATAATAAGAGTCCTATTATCTGCTTGATCTCTGCTCATGGTACGGATCAGGCAGATGTGATCAGTGCTGAACCTGATCCATTGCCGCTACCTGATCGCGAGCCTGAACTGATAGCTACGCCTGAGCAGTATGAAGCATGCGTGCCCACGCCGCAGCCGAGCTACTCAGCGATACCCCACATCCAGCGGGATCGTGGAGCCAGCATCACCCAACTCCTCCATCCCCAGCGCAGCCAGCCGCCACCAGATAGGCTGGAATCTGCTCACCGACGTGGGCGAGACGCGGTGGAATCGTCTGGAGCGCGCGAGATTCTCCGTATGTTTGGCAACGAGCCACGCCCTCCATAAGGCAGGGGTGCTACAGGTGTCTGACCGATTGAACCCGCCGCAAGCCGCCACGCTTTAGCCGAGCGGTGGCGGGTTGGGCCAAGAAGCCGCGCCACTTTAGTGGCTGCGGAGTGTCACATACAGATACCTGTAGCAAACGTTTTGTTGGTGCAAAACTATTTTGGGAAGCGCCGCATGGCTTCGACAAGTTCAGCCACCACGCCGCTGGCTGAACTTGTCGAAGCCATCACAGGCTACCTTCAATTTCAATAAGCCACGTCTAGACTAGACTATTTACGGCGTGGCTTATTTAGCGCAACTCTGCGCCTAATTGCGTTGCGTTAACTAGCATGGCACTGTAGCGTAGCGCCTCGTGCTGAGCCTCGGCGGTGAATCCGCGCCGAGCGAAGAATGCGTATTGTACCGTCCATCCCTGGCCAGCATTGGGGAGATCTGCCAACACCTTAGCTGTCTTCTGTTCGATCAATTCGCGCACCACCTGGCGATCAACCTCATCAGCACCCCACTTGCACTCACCCAACAAGATGGTGTGGGTCTGCCAGTTGATAGCGACCACATCCACCTGCACGTTCCGGTTCCAGTGGCTGCCTACCACCGTTGGAGTGAAGCGCAACACCCCCGTCTCGGACTGCTCGGCCACCCACTGGCGGCACAACTCCTCAAACCCCGTCTGCCCAACAAACGCCCGCATGTTGGCCTGAATACGCTGAAGCGCCTCTTGAGGAGCAAAAGCAAGTCGGTCGTGGTATGGAGCCAAGAAACGAAAATAGAAGCGGAAGTAGGCATCGCTTAGGTGGTAGCGTCCTTTGCGTGACGTGCGCTGCTCGGCTTGGGGGATGGTTGCGGGCAGACGTCGCTCCACCATCTTCAAATCTTGTAGACGCATCAGGTAGGACGAGAGGTGCGCCTTGTTTATCAAGGTGGTCTGTTTGATCGCATCGAGCGTATGCGCTCCCTCACCAATCGCCTTGAGGATTGCCAAATGTGATTGTGGCTCGCGTACCTCATCATAGAGCAAGAAGGCTGGTTCCGCCCCGAACATACTGCCTGGATCGAGGATGATCTGGCGGATGTTCTCAACCAGACTCAACTCTGGATCGAGCCAATCCAGATAGGCTGGGATGCCACCAACCACTGCATACACCGCGATGCGCTCTTCAACCGACCACGTAGGGAAGAATTCGTTTAGCGCCGAAAAGGGCAGTGGTTGAAGATACCAGCGTCCGGTGAGCCGACCGAAGAGAGGTGATTGTCCGCCCTGGATACCCTCCATCACGCGGATCTGTGACCCGCAAAGCGCAATCACCGTTTGCATGTATTGGAAGCGGTGATCCCAAGCATGTTGCAGCGCCGAGAGGGCGCCAGGATCGGACTCGATAGCGTAGGGAATCTCATCAAGGATGAGAATATGGCGCTGATCGCCAAGCACATCAGCGGCGGCCTCCCACACCTCTGCCCAACTCTCGAAGATTGGGGCGCGGTTCAGTGGCATCTTCATCAGGGCTGCATAGCATTTGCGGCGTTGGAGCGCAGCCGGTTCCTTCTCTGCCGTCCAAAAGGTTGTTGCGAGGCCACTCTGATTGGCCCAGTGGCGCAACAGATCGGTCTTGCCTACCCGGCGTCGCCCATAGAGCAACACCAACTGGGCTGGGCCAGGTCGCCGCCGCGTCAGCACCCGGTTGAGAAAGTCGAGTTCCTGAAGACGATCAACGAACATTGTGTGTTCCTCCAATAAACCACGTCTGGTGTAGTATACATTAGATGTGGCTTATTGTGGACATGAAGTAATCGTATCGGTATCTGCTATAATCGCGTTATCCGATACAGTTACAGAAATATCCCGTAAAGTCCAAGAGCTTGAGCCTTGGGTATTTCATGCTGCGGTGCGTAACCACGTACCAACTCCTCCTTGTATAATAGGGACTATCTCTACCGCCATGGTTCGGAGAAACAAAGGAAGATTGCGATGACCACTCCAAAGGACACCACTCCCACCCAGGGAATTTCGGCTGAGTCGATTGCCAAGTCGGGTGAAGGGCTGATCCGCCTGTGGGTGGCGGCCATTTCGTTGCCGCTCACGGCGGCCAACGCACTGGGCGCGACCTTTAATCGGCTGGTGACGGGCTTCACTTCTGCGCTGGATGGCAATCCGGTACAGAGCAACAATGATATTGTGAAGGCCACGAATGAGTTGGTGCAGGCCGGTACGAGCCTCTATACGAGCCTGCTTGATGCCGCCGTTAAGACACTTCAGTCGGCCACCAAGGCGATTGATACTGCGGTTGCCGAGAACCTCAAGACTCCGGGCAAGTAGCACTGGTTGATGGTCAGGGTATGTGCAAGGTTCTTGGGGCTGTGCCCCAAACCTCAATTTTTGTTGTGTTTTGGCGGCGAAGCCGCCAAAACACAACAAAAAAGTTCTTCGGGGGCGGCGAAGCCGCCCCCGAACCCCCACCGGAGGTGACTTTGCACATGTCCTGGGTTGATGGGGATCGAGAAGCGGCCTGGGGCTACCCTAGGTCGCTTTTTTGATTCAGAGAATCTCCATCCCACGTATGCTACATCTCCATCGCTCCTCCATAGTTGGTTGGTATGCTGTAGGTGTAAGCAAACTGCTGCGGAATGGCAATCAGCCATCCGCCCCAACAATGACAAGGAGTACCTCTATGAATATCGGTATTTGGCTCACCAGCGCGGTCGGTGCCGCAGTTCTCGCCGCAACCCTTGCGGTTGCCCCGATCACCTCGGCCCAGCAGGCTACGCCCACCGACGAATCGGCACTCGTGCTTCAGGGCCAAGGCCAGGGTCGCGGCCAGGATCAGGGCCATGGGCATGGCCAAGGCCAGGATCAGGGCCAGCGTGGCCCGCAGAGTGATGGCACTTGTAGTGGCGATAACTTTGTTGACGCGGACGGGGATGGGGTCTGTGACAACACGGGCAGTGGAACCGGAACGGGAACGAACTATACTGACGCGGACGGGGATGGGG
The DNA here is from genome assembly GCF_004138135.1 of Candidatus Oscillochloris fontis. GTDB lineage: Bacteria > Chloroflexota > Chloroflexia > Chloroflexales > Chloroflexaceae > Oscillochloris > Oscillochloris fontis. The sequence continues at coordinate 19,805 of NZ_RYFD01000031.1, read as the reverse complement.
TCTGTGACAACATGGGCAGTGGAACCGGGACAGGCAATCAGTCGCGCCACGGCAACCAATAAGCACGAACCGCTCTTCAATTCCACAACGATCAGACGGCGCGAGGGTACCCCTCGCGCCGTCTGATCGTTTATACTCCATAGCGAATCCTGTTCACGAATCGCTCCCTCAGTTTGGGACGGTTATCTGGAGAATACTCATGCTTCCCCGCTTTCATCAAAAGGTCGCGATTGTCACCGGCGCCTCATCAGGGATTGGCCGCGCCACTGCGATCAGTTTGGCGCGTGAAGGTGCGCGACTGACTATCTGCGCGGACCGGAATGTGCAAGGCTTGGAGGAGACTCGTCAGGCGATTAGCGAGTTGAATGCCGAATGTCTCGCCATTCAGGTAGATGTACGCAGCCAAGCTGCCGTTGAGGCGTGTGTGCAACAGACCCTAGATCGCTTTGGGACGGTTGATATTCTGGTGAATAATGCCGGCACCGCCCAGTTTGTTCCCTTCCCCATGATGCAGAATGAGGAGTATGATCGGGTGATGGACATCAACCTACGCGGCACCTTCTTCTTTTGCCGAGCGGTGATTCCCACAATGATCAAGAACGATTATGGTAAAATCGTCAATGTCACCTCAATCATGGGCGATATTGGAGCGGTTGGGCAGAGTATCTACAACGCCAGTAAGGGCGCGGCCAAGCTCCTCACTCAGGGGATTGCGGTGGACGTGACGGGCAAGAACATTAACGTGAACGCTGTCGCACCGGGGATGGTGGTTACCAATTTGACCGAGCGCATGCTGGCGCAGGAACAGACTGAGAAGTTCTTTTTAGAGCGCATCCCTAAGCGGCGGATCGGAGCACCTGATGATGTTGCTCCGGCGATCCTCTTCCTGTGTAGTGATGATGCCAGCTATATTCATGGCACGACGTTGGTTGTAGATGGCGGCATGCTCTGTACGCGCTAGGCTGAATGCGTATCACTCATCCAAGTCAGCACCGAGCTGCACACGGGCATTCGCAATGGCTGCTCTCTCGATATAGATGCGGGGCATCGTGAGGTCATTCCACCCGCCTGCTTCTTGGAGCGCAATCGGATCGGTGCCCGCTGCTGCTGCTCGTGTCGCCCAGAAGTGGCGGCAGTCGTGGGGACTCAGGCGGTACAACCCGATTCGGACTCCTAGGCGGCGCACTAGGCCGCCGATAGCAACGGCGTTGATTGGGCCACCCAGCTTCTGGCTATATGGCTTGGCAATGGTACGCAACAAGATCCCGTTGGCGGGCGCATCTCCGGCTTCGACATAGCGTTGGGCCGCACGCAAGGTGGCACGGCTGAGGCGGTGGGTTTGGGTCATATGCACTTTACGCCGATAGAAGCGTAACACTCCCTGTGCCAGATCCAGATCGGTGACTTGGAGATCCGCGACCTCGGAGGAGCGCAATCCATGATCGAGGAGGAGGCACATGAGCAGCGCATCCCGCCGCCCGACGGGTGTATCGGGGTGATTGTCGCGCAGGCGTCGTGCCTGCTCGCGGCTGATGCGGGTGGGGTTAGCCTTCTTCGCCCCACGGCGGGTCGTTGGGCGTTGGGCATCTTTATTGCGCCCCGCCCGCGAGTCGGGATGCGGGCTATGGATGGTTTGGATCAGTGCCATTGCCTCAGGTGCGATCACCCCCGCACGGGTGGCATGGGTACAGTAGGCGCGGATGGTGGCAAGTGAGCGGGCGATGGTTGCCAAACTGTAGCCAGCATTGGACTGCCATTGCAGGAAGCCTTCGATCAGACCCCATGAGACATGCTTCCAGTGGCGCGGATCTTCGTTCCAGGCCACATGGCTGTTCTCCATCCCCATCGCCTCTAGGTAGCGACTCCAGCGCACGAAGTCGGCATCCTGGGCGCGCAGGGTATGTGTAGAGAGTCTGGCACGGTACTGATTGAAGGTTCCTTGAGCCGCGATCTGATTTGCAACCTCAGCCGCATGAGCCAGTTGGAGCGACGAATTGGATGGAACAAGATCACCCATAAGCGCATTATTCCTTCATAACTGGGTATTATAACTTTGTGTTACGTCACGAGCGTTTACTCCTCGGCCTCCCCGAACACCACCTCCCCCTCGCGTAATCCGCTCAGAATCTCCACCTTATCGAGGGTGACGAGGCCAGTCTTGATCTCAAGCGTCTCGTCTGTTCCTCCACGATCCACCACCACGGTACTACGACTGCGCGAGATACGGATTGCTTCTGGGGGCAGGTAGAGCGCGTTGGTGCGGCGGCTGAGCAGAATACTGATCTCTGCCATATCGCCGGAGGCAAAACTCAGTCCCTGGGTATCGAAGACAAAGTGGTAGGTTCCTTCAGTCACCTCGCCTTCAAGTTCAATCGAGGCCACCGGAGCCAAACTGATCGCTCCCTCAAAGCTCTTGCCGGGGTAGCGGTCAAACGTGATGGTGATCGTTTGGCGCGGGTTGAACTGGGGCAGACTCGTGCGCCCATCGGTGAGCATGTCGCTCGTTTCGGCCATGATCTCTAGGCGACTCTCATCGAAGATGGTGATGATTGGCATACCAACTTGCACCGGTTCGCCAATACTGACATTAATCTCGACAATCTCACCACTAATCGGTGCGACGAGCTGACGCGCCTGGATCTGCTCCTCAATGTTGCGCATCTGGTTACGCAAACTCTCCACCGTAGTCGTCAGCGTAGGATCAACCTGCACGCGCTGGCGTGCTTGGGCTAGTGCAATTTCAGCACTGCGTACCGCACGCTCCTTCTCGGCGATCACAAACTGATCGGGACCTTTGAGGATGTCATTCAGTTGCGCCCGCGCCAGATCCAGTTTGGCCTCGGCGTCACTAACTGCTGCGACCTCATTATTGCGGGCGGTGTCATAGTTAATGACGGCGCTTGCTACCGCTGCCTCGGCCTCAGCCATTTGGCGTTTCAGGTCATCAACCTTGGTCTGTAGTTCTTTGGCTTGCTCGCCCTTTGCATTCTGCAATTGGGTTACCGCCGTTCCATATTGCTCCTGAATAGCTTGTAGTGCTGCCACAGTGCGAGCCAGATCGGCTTGGGCCTGATTCTTGAGTTGCGAGTAGTTATTCTTGGTTGTATCGAGGTTGGATTGCGCTTCGCGCACGGCGGTCTGGGCCTGGGCGACAACCAAGGCTGAAGGTGGTTGTTTGGCTTGGGCTAGGTCTTGTTGGGCCGCTTCGACCAGTAATTCAGCCTGTCTGACCTCCAACTGCCCCGCCTGCGCGGCCTGGGTAATGGTGCGTTGTGCCTGGGCCAAGTTGAGTTTGGCCTCCGTCAATTGAGTCTGGAGATCTTCAATATTCAACTGTGCCACAAGATCGCCTTGGTTGATCATCTGGCCTGGTCGGACAAAGATCTTCTCGATAATCCCATCTTGGGTGAATGACATGGGGTATTGCACCGCAGAGACCAGGCCATTAAAGCGTAGGACATCCTCAATCGTTCCGCGCTGCACTGTATAGGAGGGGCGAGGAATGGGGGTTGGGCTCGGTTCTGTGGTTGGTTCGACTATCCCAACTGTAGGAGCGGCAGTGGCTTGCGCCGGGGTTGCAGCAGGTACCGGTGTTGAATTGGAACAACCGGTGAGGAGTACTCCTGCAAGGCACACACTCAAGATCATACGATGCTGCATGGTGTACGTCCTTTCCTCCGTTGTGGGGGAAGATCCCCCACATGGATTTGGCACCCGCGTGCCCTATTGCGTTTGTGCTGCTCTATCCTATATGGTCAGGATGATAATTTGATGAGCAGCACCATGGGTGTTGTACATCAACGCGGGATGAATCTTCCCTTGCACATGCTACTCCTGAAAGGCAGGCCAAGCCGCATCTTTGGGGCTGATCTCACTTACCGGAAGTGGCCACGTGATTCCAAAGGCCGGGTCATCATAGCGTACCCCATCTGCCGCACTGGGGGTGTAGAACTGTGAGACTTGATACATGACCTCGGTATCATCCTCAAGTGTCTGGAAGCCATGGCCGAAGCCTTCGGGGATATAGAGCGCACGCCGATTTTCGGCACTCAACTCGACACTGATCCAGCGTTTATACGATTCTGAATCGGGACGCAGGTCAATGATAACATCTACAATCGATCCGCGTACACAGCGAATGATCTTGACTTCGGCATAGGGTGGGTGTTGGAAGTGCATGCCGCGCAGCGTGCCTTTGGTGCGGTTGTAGGAGAGGTTGGCTTGCACCACCGTGCTACTCAGTCCTTGGGTGGCAAATTCATTCGCCTCCCAGGTGCAGGCGAAGAAGCCCCGGTTATCCTCAAAGCGCTGGAGGTCAATGATATAGGCACCGTTCAATTCGGTGGGCGTGAAGTACATAACGATCCTCTAGGTCTAGATCAGGATGGACTCGGAATGCGGGCGACAATCGCGTTTCCGATCTCAATTGAGGCGGTTGCTGCTGGCGAGGGGGCGTTGCAGACATGGATCGCTCGGCCATGGGGAATGATCACAAAGTCATCCATGAGCGTACCGTCGCGCATGAGTGCCTGGGCGCGCACTCCAGCATGGGTCGGGACGACATCCTTGGCGCGGATCTCTGGGATCATGCGTCGCATGCTCTGGACAAAGAGTGCCTTGCTGGCTGAGCGCAGCATCTCTTTACTGCCCTCACCGAGGTAGCGGCTGGCTAGTTTCCAGAAGGCGGGGTAGGTGAACACTTCGGCCATATCCCCCAGGTTGATGTCTTGCTTGTGGTAGCCCTCGCGTTTGAGTGCTAAGACTGCGTTCGGACCGGCATGTACGGTGCCATCAATCATGCGGGTGAAGTGGACGCCCAGGAATGGGAAGTTGGGGTTGGGGACGGGGTAGATTAGCCCCTTGACCAGGTGGCGCTTTTCTGGCACCAACTCGTAGTACTCGCCCCGGAAGGGCACGATCTTCATATTCGTGCGTACACCGGCCATGGCAGCGACGCGGTCGCTCTGCAACCCGGCGCAGTTGATCAGGTAGCGCGTATGGAGGGTGCCTTGGCTGGTCTTCACGCTGATGATGTTGCCGCGTTCCTTGATCCCGCGCACCGTGGTCTTCAGATGTAAATCGCCGCCTTGACGTTGGATGATCTGCGCAAAGACTTCGCTCACCTGGGTGTAGTTGACGATCCCGGTACTGGGGATGTAGATCCCCGCGATGGCACGGACATGTGGTTCGCGGGCTTTGATCTCCTCTGGGCCAACCTTTTGCGCGTCTAGTCCATTGGCTTGGGCGCGTTGGTAGAGGTTCTCTAGGCGATCCAACTCTTGCTTGGTCGTGGCAACGATCAGTTTGCCACATACCTCATAGGGAATGTCATGTTTTTGGCAGAAGGCGACCATGGATTGTTGCCCTGCATGGGCAAACTGGGCCTTGAGGCTGCCTGGTTTGTAGTAGACCCCGGCATGGATCACGCCACTATTATTCCCCGTCTGATGCGCGGCCCAGTGCGCCTCCTTCTCACAGATCGCGATCCGAGCGCGTGGATGGTGCTGGCCAAGGGCCATGGCGGTGGAGAGGCCAACAATGCCCCCCCCAACGATCAGGTAGTCGTAGATCATCGTCTGCTACCCTTGCTTGCTAGGCGATTTCACCCAGGCGTTGCAATTCGCTGCGGAACCAAGGGATGGTGCGCTCCAAGCCTTCGCGTAGACTGATGGTTGGCTGCCAACCCAGAATGGTACGCGCCTTGGTGATGTCGGGCTGGCGCACCTGGGGATCGTCTTTGGTGCGCAGATCACGGGTCACCGTTCCCGCCGGGTTGTCCACCAACTCATTCACCAATTCGGCAAATTCCTTAATCGTGAACTCACCCGGATTGCCGATATTCACTGGCTCAACCTCATCCGATTGTAGTAGGCGGTAGATTCCCTCGACCAGATCGCTCACATACTGGAACGAACGAGTCTGCATCCCATCACCATAGAGGGTCAGCGGTTCCCCGCGCAGGGCTTGGGCGATGAAGTTGGGGACGACCCGCCCATCGCGGAGCCGCATGCGTGGGCCATAGGTGTTGAAGATGCGCACAATGCGGGTTTCGACATGATGATAGGTGTGGTAGGCCATGGTGATCGCTTCCGCAAAGCGCTTGGCTTCATCATACACCCCGCGTGGTCCAACGGGATTGACGTGGCCATAGTAGCTCTCAGGTTGGGGATGAACTTGGGGGTCGCCATACACCTCCGAGGTCGAGGCGAGCAGGAAACGCGCCCCCTTCTCCTTGGCTAAGCCTAGTGCTTTGTGGGTACCTAGTGCTCCGACTTTTAGGGTCTGGATCGGCAGTTCCAGGTAGTCAATTGGTGAGGCGGGCGAGGCAAAATGGAGGATCGCATCAAGGGCACCCTCAACATAGATGTAATTGGTTACATCGTGCTTGATGAAGGTAAAGCGCTCATGGCCGGCCAGATGGGCAATGTTATCGGTGGTACCGGTGATTAGATTATCCATGGCGATCACCGTATGGCCCTCGGTGAGGAACCGGTCGCACAAATGGGAACCTAAAAAACCAGCTCCGCCTGTAATCAGAACGCGCATATGAGGTTCTCCTCTTCCCGATGCCGGATGCGGAATCGGGAGGCTTCGTTATCGCACGTATTGTACACCTTGTATGTTTATTGCGGCATGCTGTACTCACGAGACTCCAAGATGTGCATGGTACAATCCCTCTGCTGAATGATATACCTGTTTGGGTGAGGATTGAGGAATGCAGAATCTGCTTGTCACCGGAGGGGCGGGATTTATTGGCTCCAACTTCGTCCAGTATATGTTGGAGAAGTACCCATCGTACCGGATTGTGGTTTATGATGCCTTGACCTATGCGGGCCGCATGGAGAATCTGGCGCAGGCCCAGGGGAATTCTCAATTTGCGTTTGTGCGCGGGGATATTTGTGATCTTGAGGCGGTACGGGCCGCCGTTGATACCTATCAGATTGATACGATCATTAACTTTGCGGCTGAGACCCATGTTGATCGTTCGATTCTGGCTCCTGATGCGGTGGTACGCACGAATGTGAATGGAACCTGGGCGTTGCTTGAGGTGGCCCGTGAGCGCAAACTGGAGCGCTTCCATCAGATCAGTACCGATGAGGTCTATGGCACCATCCCAGAGCCGAACCGTTCCCGTGAGGGTGATCCGCTAGAGGCGCGCAGCCCCTACTCGGCCAGCAAGGCGGGGGCCGAGCATCTGGTCTATGCTTACTTTATCACCTATGGTTTGCGCGTCACCACCACCCGTGGATCGAACAATATCGGCCCCTTCCACTACCCGGAAAAGGTGGTACCGCTCTTCACGACCAACGCGCTCGATAATCTGCCCTTGCCGATCTATGGTGATGGCCGTCAGGTGCGTGATTACCAGTTTGTGCTGGATCACTGTGAAGGGATCGATCTGGTGTTGCACAAGGGCGAATTGGGCGAGATCTATAACGTTGGCACCGAGGTTGAGACGCCCAATATCGAGATGGCCCACAAGATTCTGGATATTCTGGGCAAGCCCCACAGCCTGATCCAGCATGTGACGGATCGCGCCGGGCATGATCGTCGTTATGCGCTCGATTGCTCCAAGCTGCGTGCTTTGGGTTGGCGTTCAAGTCATACCTTTGATCAAGCGTTGGAGCGCACGGTGCGCTGGTATGTCGAGAACGAAGCTTGGTGGCGTCCGATTAAGTCCGGTGAGTACTTGGAGTACTATCAGAAGCAATACGGCGGGCGCTAGGCTGCACCTACAGGCAGCCTAGCCCCAAGATTGGAGCATCATGATGCGATCTCTGCGCGCCATCCTCCTTATTTGGGGCTTGGTGGTTTTGGCTGCCTGTACCCCTACACCACCAGCAATACCACCGACACAGGCATCTTCACCTGGCACCACCGCGTCACCCACTACGGCCGCCACAACCTTGGTTTCTCCAACCGAAGTGCTTGATTCAACCGAACTTCCGCTTACCCCAACCACGGCCGCACTGGATGGGCGGCCACTTATTCGGATTGACACCACTGCCCCTGGTCAGCCGATTGATCCGCGCCTTTTTGGTACGAACGCTCCGGCATGGATTGGTCCGAGCAATCTGGGGCGCGATGATGTGATCGCGATGACTCAGGCATTGGGAACGAACATCCTGCGCATTCCTGGGGGGAGTTGGAGCAACGCCTACTCGTGGTTGGCCTGCGAGACGGGCGATGCACAGAGTAATACCGAAGATGGCTGTTACTGGCCTTGGGCTGCCCGCCCCACCGATTTCCTCAACTTTGTGCGGGCGACGGGGCAAGAGGCCATGTGGACGGTTTCGATCAACGGGACATCCAAAGAGGCCGCAGCGCTGGTCGCCTTCTTCAATGGTTCAGTTGGTGATACGACCCCGATTGGGGTGGATGTGCGCGGCTATGATTGGAAGACCGTGGGCCATTGGGCGCAGCTCCGCGCTGACAATGGCAATCCCGAACCTCTCGGCATCAAGCTCTGGGAAGTGGGCAATGAGGTCTATGGTGGTAAGCCCGATACGGGCGGGAGCGATTGTTCCGAGTGGGGCTGGGAGGATGTCTGGACCTGTGATGGAACCGAGTATATGCTCGGCAAGATCGCCGGATCAGAAATTCACGAAGGTTATCTCGATTTCCGTGACGCCATGCGCGAGGTTGATCCAAGCATCCTCGTTGGTGCGGTGGGGGTCGAAGAACCCGACTCGTGGTCGGATTGGGGCAACGAGATCATGCGTGAGGGGGGCGAGAACCTTGATTTCTATGTCATCCACCACTACGCCTACTCGGAGCAACCCCCTAGTGCCGAGGCTGCTCTGACGCGCCCGCAAGAGACGTGGGCCGAGATGATTGCGCAGACCAATGCGGCGTTCGATACCACTTTGGGGCGACGGATCCCGATTGCCGTTACCGAGTATAACCTGGTCGCCTTCCAAGATCTGGATAATGACCAGTTGATGACGCGGGCGGTGAATGCGCTCTTCATGGCCGATACGCTTGGCCAGTTAGCGACACATGGGGTGGCCATGGCCAACCAGTGGGATCTGGCTAATGGGCGGGCCAATAACGGTACCGATTATGGCATGATTGACATGGATACTGGAATCCGCGCCCCCCAGTATTATGCCTTGCTGCTCTGGACGCGCTTTGGAACCCAACTGCTTCCGGTTGAGTCGCCGTTTGCGGCTGACACAACCCTGAGTTTCTATGCGGGGCGGGCCGAAGATGGGAGCCTGAGTCTGCTTGCGATCAACAAGACCGCGACCCCGCAGGAGGTGCGGTTTGAGTGGCTGGGAGCGAGTGGCACGTGGCAGGCCAGCGTTGATCTCTTCATGGCGGATACGCTGGAAGCGACCGCAGGAACGTTTAATCAGAACCCCAATCCGGCATTTGATCTTGCCGATGCACCAGCCGAGGATCTGGGCCAAGTTGAGGGTTCGTTGGATTACACCGCTCCGCCCTTCTCGATCAGCCTGATCCGGCTGGAGTCCTAGCTTCAGGGAAGTTTGAAGCTTCCCTGAAGCTCAAGCAGGGCATGGGCAAAGTCTTTGGGGCTGAAGCCCCACGTCCCAGTTTTTGTTATTTTTTGGCGGCGAAGCCGCCAAAAAATAACAAAAAAGATCTTCGGGGGCGGCAAAGCCGCCCCCGAACCCCCACCGGAGGTGACTCTGTGCATGCCCTGGAAGCTGCTCAGACATCAAGTTCGCGGATGCGTTTGGCTGGTACTCCACCCATCAGGGTGTTGGGGGGGACATCCTTTGTCACCACCGCCCCGGCTGCAACCACACTTCCCGTTCCAATCGTGATACCGGGGAGGATGATACAGCGAGAGCCGATCCAAGCTCCATCTTCAATCGTGACGCCCGCAGTCGTGACGTTTCCGGCGCGATGATGTGGGAATTCGATCTGGTGGGAGCTCGTGAGAAACATGACCTCATGACCGATGGCGACATGGTTCCCAATTGTGATTGGTGCATTGAGGTCGAAAAAACAATCTGTATTGAGTGTGACATGTCCACCGATGCGTAAGCGTTGGTGAATCTTGCCCGTCCCATGCATATGGGGTGTTCCGAGGATGATTGTCCCATGGCCAATCTGAATCCCAAAAGCGCGGAGGAGACGGGTACGCAAACGCATCCCACTGTAGCGCGGAATGAAGCGCAGGATCAGGGCAAGCAGAAGAAACCGAGGTTGAAAGGCGTAGGTCTCTTCATAGACGATGTGGCCGAGCTTCGCCCGGAGTTGATGATAGTCAAGCATAGCGATGCGGGTCATAAGCCTCTCACTAGCATAATGAGCACGGGCTTTTTCTTACCCTTGTTGAATGTCCATTTATATCAACAACGCATGGATTCAGGCGTTATTCACCTACTATAGGTATGATGACCCTACGACTCCGCTGGCGGTCTCTACGAAGCGAGTATGGTATGCTGGCACTACGAATGTTTCCGTCCTTTGAGGAAACGATTCTATTATAGCTTGAAGGTGAAACAGGTATGGTACGTATCGTCATATTACGGTTGCTGGAGAGTTTCTTCCGCCATCGTTGGCTCAACATCATCCCGATACTCATCGCGGCAATTGTCGGCGTGATCTTTGTGTTGAACATGGCTCCTGAGTATGTTGCAACGGGACGCTTGTATGTCTCACAGGAGAATCTGCTCGCCGACCTCACCTCAAGTGGTCAGAGCGGTTCATTTTGGACCACGGCGGCGGAGACGACTGTGTCCGAGATGTATGAGTTGATCAGCACTCAGGCATTCATCCGCACCGTCATCCAGAAGACCGATCTCGAAGCCTCCATGGCGCTGGGGCCAGATTCGGTCTATGAGACGATGACCTATGCACGTAAGGTCATCTCCATTCAGGCGGTGGGGAGCAATTTGCTAGATATTAGTGCGACTGGAGATGATCCGACGATTGTCTACCAGTTGGTCGCTTCGACCATGGATGCCTATGTGCAGTGGAAGATCAATAATGGCTACCAGGAGAGCGTGGCGGCGCGCTCGTTCTTTGAGGCATTGATGGTGCCATACCAGGAAGACGTAGATAACGCACGCAATGATCTGATTGATTTCTTGGATGCCAACCCCAATCCAGTGCGTGGTGATCGTCCACCAGAAGAAACCATGGAACTAGAGCGGCTTCAAGCATCGGTGCAGCGGGCAGAGGAACGACTTAGTGCAGCACGTGATAACCTTGAAAACGCGAGTCTCTCGCAAGTGCAATCCGAGAGTGTCACCAAACAGACCTATATGGTGATCGATCAGCCCGAAATACCCCAAGTGGCAGAGATTTCCACCAAGACGATGATCATGAACTTTGCGATCTTTGTCGTGGTAGGAATCTTTCTCTCGGTGGTCGGGATTGCCGGTGGTGCATTGCTTGATCGTAGTCTGCGCTTCCCGATTGATGTTCGTCATGGGTTGAGTTTGCCCGTATTGGCAATGGTGCCTATGGCGAAACCGATTTTGGTTGCGGTACCCGCAGAAGTTGGGGTAAACAGCATTGCTACTCTGGTTGCAACTGAGGAAGCCACGCTCCAACCACAGACATGAGCCGCACGCTACGGTCGGTTACTCGTCTCGGTCGGGATGCGTATACCTGAGATAGAAAGCCAGTATGGCCAAGCAACGTAAGAAAGAACCTGAGATTGATATGTCTCAGGTATTAACAGTGTCGGCACTGGATGGGCGGCTCCAGCATACCTTTGCTCCCGATGTCATCCAGAGCTTTCGTTATATGGCGACGCATCTGACTCTGAATAATGAACTTCCCGCACGAATTGCTTTGATTGCAGCTTTGCGTGGGGAGGGGGTAACGCATACGGCAGTTGCCTTAGGGGCCACGATTGCGAGTGATACAGGACGGCGTATCTGTGTGGTTGAACTCAATTGGTGGGCACCGGGTATGATCAATCTGCTCGATCCACGGCGGGTAGATCTTACCCTGGCTAAGAAGAAGAAGAAGGCTGCGGTTGAAGCTATCGAACCACTGCTTCCTGATCATCCGCGTATTGAACATGTTTTGGCGGGCGAAGCCGACTTGGATGCTGCAATCATCCATACCAATATTCCCACCCTGGATCTGTTACCGGCGGGGGATATTCCTATTAGCCGACGCCCGGCAACGGCGCGGTCTGCCAGTTTGCGCGATCTGATAGCTCGGCTAACCGAACAGTATGATCACCTGTTGTTGGATGTGCCAGCCCTGCGCACAACTAGTGATGCGATAGTCTTAGCGGCGCTCAGTTCTGCATGCATTGTGGTGACACAGCAGGGAACAACCTCCATTACTCCCGTCCAGCAGGCGTTGGATGATGTGAAGAGCCTTACCATGCTGGGGATCGTTTTAAATAAGGTCAGGATCCATATGCCGAATTGGATTCAGAGCCTAGTACCCCAGGATTGATTGGATGGAGGAGGTGGCATGAAGATCTTTCTCGGATTTTTATTTGTCTGTTTCTATGCGGGTTGGCTCCTCAATCGGTTTAGTATGCGGACAATGTCTATTCTTTTGGTTGGGTTTAGCCTCTTTATCTGTTTCGGTTATTTCTTCCTCAACTGGATTTAGCATGGCTGTTGATGCCTTTCTCGCCAAACACATACCTTCGGTTGATGATGTTCAGCGTCGCTCACAGTTGATCTGGTGGCTCATGTATGTGGGCTTGATCGCGACCACTGGGATGCTGCTGCTGTTTATGCATACCCAAGGACCCTCGTGGTCTATGATCGCATGGATCATCTACCTCATGGGTATGGTGGCAATTTTCTACAATCCGCGTTATGGAGTCTATCTGATCCTCTTTCTCACCTTGATGGGGGATCAGGCTATGCTCTACTGGTACCCCTTTACCAAAAATTTCTCCAGTGGCGAATCACTCATGTATCTGCATGGGTCGGTCAACCTTAGCCCGTTGGAGAGCTATATTGCTCTGACTCTGTTTGTCTGGTTTGGCCGGATGGCCATGGAACGTAAGTTTAGTTTCTATGTTGGCCCGATTCTGATCCCTGCCATGCTCTTTGCGGGTTTTATTACCCTCGGATTGGTGTATGGAATCTCTCGTGGTGGGGTGCTCTCGATTGCACTGTGGGAGGTGCGTTCGATCTACTACCTCCCCGTCATGTTGATTCTGACTGGCAACCTGATCCTGACCTCAGTACACGTCAATCGCATGATGTGGTTGATGGTGATTGCGCTGGGTTACAAGGGGATTATGGGCATTGTTCATGTGGCAACTCAGTTGAATTGGGACTTGAGTGGAGTGGAGCGGATTGCCGAACACTCCATGTCAATCCAATTCAATGCCTTCTTCATGCTCTTGATTACGGTCTGGTTTTACCATGACTCAGCACTCAAACGCTTGATTTTGCCCATGCTGGCTCCGTTTGTTCTCTACAGTTTCTTTGCCAACCAGCGCCGAGCGAGTTTCTTGACCTTAGGGTTAGGGGTGATGGTGGTACTCAGTATGCTCTATCGTGAGAATCGGAAACTCTTTTTTACCCTTGTACCCAGTGGGGCAGGGGTCTTTTTGGTCTATCTCGCGGCGTTTTGGAATAATACTGGCGCAATCGGGATTCTGGCTCGTGCTGTGCGTTCAGTTATTGGCCAACCAACTGCCCGCGATGCGGCCTCGAATATCTATCGTGATATTGAGAATGTCAATACGATGTTCAATATCAAGGCATCGCCTCTCTTTGGGATTGGGTTTGGGAATAAGTTTTATATGGTCGTCCCGATGCCTGACATCAGTTTCTTTATCTGGTGGGAGTACATTACCCACAACTCAATCATGTGGATCTGGATGCAGGCTGGGGTGGGAGCCTTCTTCTCCATGCTCTTACTCACGGGTATGACCATGATTGTCGGTGGGCGAGCGGTCTGGAATATGCCTGCTGGCCCCTTACGAGCGGTAGCGCTGACCGCGACGCTCTATGTCTTGATGCACTTTACCTATGCCTATGCCGACATGTCATGGGAAGTGATTAGTATGACCTTTGTGGGCACGATGATGGGGCTGATCAATGCGCTTGATCCCATCTCGCAGCGCACACTTCCCGTCCCGGTGTCCCGCTGGCCTTGGGTTCCCGCCCATGATCTCCCCCCATCCAAACGCTGGCCTTGGGTACCTGATACGGGGGTTATTCCACCTTATCCTTCCCCTAAGGTTTGGCCCTGGCCCGTACCTGCCTACCGTGCGGCGCAGATGGATCGGGCGAAGGAACGTGCCGCACACGCTACTGATCAATAAGGTTTTCCCATGCATCCCATACCTCATCCTTGGCGTACATTCCAGTTTATCGGGTTATTCCTCTTACTTAGTTTAGTAGCTTGTGGAGAGCCCCCAACTCAAACAGTTACACCTCTACCTGCTCCAACCCTCTCATCGCTCTTTGTCACTCCTGACGCCTTGCCTACCCCTGTGTTGGTGACCGAATCGTCACCGATCCCGATCACCCGCCCGAATGCGACCGCGATTGCCCAAGCGACCAATACGGCGCTGGGTGAGGATAAACTAGTGGTGGTGCCGGTCTATGGTGATAGCCTCAGTGCGGATTGGTCGCTTGAGCAGAGTTTTCAGACCGAGATTGATCTGCTTAACCGTGCCTATGTACAAAATGGCCGCTATTCGATCAAGGCCAAATCGCTCTATACCACCGGGACGCTCTATTTCACGCTCAAGCCAACCGCCAAACAGATGTTTCTGCGCTCACGGGTGCAGGGTGTTCGCTTCTATCTCAGCGGTGGGCCGCTGGCGATCAATAATGATGCGTTGACGGTTGCAGTAGTGGGGAGTAATGCGAAGCCCTATTGGGTGGACAATGATACCTCAGTACAGTTTGATGGCCGGGTGACGGATAATGAGCCGATCTTTTCTGAAACCCGGCTGTCCTTTCTTGGTATCAACACCGCCATTCCGGCCAAAAAATCGGTTGAGGTGACGGTTTGGTTGGATAGTCTGCTCTATGACCCGACCTACAAGTATGTGACGGGGTTCTATCTCAAGACGGATCGTGCGTCGGTACCAACCTTCTATGTCGATCAGGTGAGTCTGCTGCTGCTCCCAGAACGCTAGATTAGCATGTTGGTGACCTACGTTACGCCTCCTCCAAAGAATTCTTTTTCGCTCATGTTGGCGGCTTCGTCGCCAACATGAGCGAAAAAAAGGAACAATTCATGATCAGTGGAAGAACGATTGCCAAAAATGTCAGTGTGATGATGGCCTCGCAGATTACCACCTGGGCGCTATCGTTCATCTTGGCAATCTTTCTTCCCCGCTATCTTGGGGCTGATCTTATCGGGGTGGTGGCGATTGCGACCTCGATCTGGTTAATCGGGCAGGTCTTCATCTCGTTTGGGATGGATACCCACCTCACCAAGAGTGTTGCTCGTGATCCCACCATGACGGTGGATCTGATGCTGACCAGCTTGCTTATTCGGAGCATCCTCTTTGTGATCACATCGGGAGTCGTGGCGCTCTATTCCTGGATCATGGGCTACGATGCAACTGCCAATTGGGTCTTGGCGATTGAGGGAGCCTCGTTTCTCTTTATGGCCTATTCGGGGGTGTTTACAGCGGTGCTGATTGGGTTAGAACGGATGGAGTTTATCTCGATTGCCAATATTGCCGCTAAAGTAGTGCTGACTGGAGGCAGTCTGCTCCTGATTGTTTTGGATGCAGGACTCTACATTGTCATCTCAATTAACATCCTCGCCACGATTGTCCTCTGTGCGATTATGTTTGTGGCTATCCAACGTCTCTACCCCCTCCGTCTCCAATTTCGCTTTGCTGGTATCACCACCATGCTCATGCAGTCATGGGTCTACCTCATCTCTGCCCTTGCGATGACCGTCTACCAACAGATTGACAAGCTCTTTATTGCCGCCCTGGTAGATATGCGCACGGTGGGTTGGTATAGCACCGCCATGAACCTGTTTGGGACGTTGATGTTCCTCCCGGTTGTCTTTGGGACGGTGATCTTCCCTTCGATGGCGCGCAGCTATGCGACGGGTGATTCTAAACTCAATCTGATCGCCCAGCGCAGCTTTGATCTCATGTTCATGCTGAGTGTGCCGGTTGGTTTAGGCTTAGTGGTGATCGGTCAGCCCTTTGTTGATCTGCTTTATGGCCCGGAGTTTTATCAGAGTGGCCCGATTCTGATGCTGCTGGGGGTGGTGCTGATCTTCACCTACCTGAATACGATTCTGGGCCAGTTGCTCATTTCGGTGGATCGAACGGGATCGTGGAATATTGTCATGTTCGTGGCGATTGTGGTTACGCTGCCGCTGGACCTGTGGCTGGTGCCGTGGACCCACGCGACCTATCAGAACGGGGCGTTAGGGGGGGTACTAGGCTTCTTGATTACCGAGTGCGGCATGGTGGTGACGGCGATTTTCCTCCTTCCCCGCAACACATTGGGTTGGTCGAATGTACGCTCAAGCATCCTTACCCTCTGCGCGGGCCTGTTGATGATGGCCACGAGTTGGTGGCTGCGTACCGACTGGATGTTCCTCTCGATCATCGTCGCTGCGATAACCTATGTCGCTGCTGTATTGGGGCTGCGGATTATCCCACAGCAGGATATGGAGGTCATTCGTCAGGGGCTGATGAGCGTTGTAGGCCGATTGCGACGGAATTAGAGCGTATTTTTACCTATTGGGGCTTAATTTTTCGCGCTATCTTTGTTAAGATACCAATGGAGCATAATGCGTTATTGTCGAATCTGATCTTCGGCAATGCTGGCGAAAGGTAGCGCATGGCGACGATCCATCCAACGGCGGATGTCTCTGCACAAGCGGTGATTGGTGCGGGCACGCGAGTGTGGGCGAATGTCCAGATCCGTGAGCGGGCCACGATTGGCTGCAACTGTATCATTGGCCGTAACTCGTACATCGAATTTGACGTAACTATTGGTGACAACGTCAAAATTCAGAATAATGCCTCGCTCTATGTCGGCCTGACGGTTGAGGATGGGGTCTTTATCGGCCCACATGTCATCTTCACCAATGACAAGTTGCCACGGGCGATCAACCCGGATGGCAGCTTGAAGAGCGCCACCGATTGGCATGTGGGCAAGACTCATATTCGGTATGGAGCCGCCATCGGTGCCGGGGCAGTGATTGTGACCGGGGTGACGGTTGGGCGCTGGGCGATGGTGGGATCGGGGTCGGTCGTAACCAAGGATGTGCCCGATTTTGGCTTGGTGGTTGGCAACCCGGCCCGCCTGATTGGGTATGTGAGTGCAACCGGGGTGCGCTGCGCTTCAGCCGAAGAGGCTGCGCAACTCAGTGTGCAAGAAGGGGCAATGTAGCTTGACAGAGAGGATGGTGTTGACTGTCAGGGTCACCGATGGGGTTGACCCGACACCCGTAGAGCCAAAGGAACATCTCCATGCTAGGTATTGGTGTGATCGGCTATGGCTATTGGGGACCGAACCTTGTTCGCAACTTCTCGCAGGCACGTGGGGCGCAGGTGGTTGCCGTGTGTGATCAGCGTGAAGAACGCCGCGCTCTGGTTGAGAAGCTCTACCCGGCGGTGACGACCTATGCCGATGTGGATGCGATGTTGAGCAGCCCCCAGGTGCATGCGGTCGCTGTTGCAACCCCAGTCTCTTCGCACTTCCCCTTGGCTATGCGTGCTCTGGAGGCCGGGAAGCATGTCTTTGTCGAGAAGCCCTTTGCGGCCACCGTGGCCGAGGGTGAGCAGTTGGTCGCCGAGGCTGCGCGACGCAACTTGACCCTGATGGTTGATCATACCTTTATCTACACCAGTTCGGTGCGTAAGATTAAGGAGTTGATCGAGAATGGCTCTTTGGGCGATCTCTACTACTACGATTCGGTGCGGGTGAATCTCGGTCTCTTCCAGAGCGACGTGAGTGTGTTGTGGGATCTCGCCGTCCATGATCTCTCGATCATGGATTTTTTGATCGGGCGTAGCCCCCAAATGGTTGCCGCCACGGGCATGGCGCATGTGCCCGGTCGCCCGGAGAATATGGCCTATCTGACCTGTTTCTTCGAGCAGAGCCTGATCGCCCATTTCCACGTCAATTGGCTGGCTCCGGTCAAGATCCGTCAGACCCTGATTGGTGGCTCGGAGAAGATGATCGTCTATGACGACATGGAGATGAGTGAGAAGGTCAAAATCTACGATAAGGGCATCATCGTTAGCCACGAGGAAGATGAGATCTACCAGCGCCATGTCGGCTACCGCACCGGTGATATGTGGGCACCCCGGCTCGATAACATTGAGGCGCTGAAGATTGAGGCCGAACACTTCGTCGAGTGTATCCACAGTGGGGCAACACCCCTCTCAAGTGGTGCGGCGGGGCTGCGGGTGGTGCGCATCTTAGAGGCGGCTTCCCGTTCGATGGCCAATCATGGTCAGCCGGTCGCAATCTGAAATCAGCCGGACGACTCAGGAGGCTTCGATGGTTCCTTTTGTTGACCTGAAGGCGCAGTATCTCTCGATCAAGGCCGAGGTTGATGCGGCGGTGCTGAGTCTGTTGGAGAGTACCCAGTTTGTGTTGGGGAAAGAGGTTGCTGCCTTTGAGGAGCTTTTTGCCGCCTATACCCAGACTAGTTATGTGATGGGGGTGAATACCGGCACGAGTGCGCTGCACCTGGCGCTGCTCGCGGCGGGAATCGGGCGTGGGGATGAGGTCATTACTACCCCCTTCACCTTCATTGCCACCGTCTCGGCAATTGACTACACCGGCGCAACGCCGGTCTTTGTGGATATTGACCCGGTCTCGTTCACGATAGATCCGGCCAAGATTGAGGCTGCGATTACGCCGCGTACCAAGGCGATCCTCCCCGTCCACCTCTACGGCCAGCCGGCGGAGATGGCCCCGATTATGGAGATCGCCCGCCGCCATAATCTGGTGGTGATCGAGGATGCTGCCCAGGCGCATGGGGCTGAGTACCGTGGCCAGCGCGTGGGGAGTATTGGGGATCTGGGCTGCTTCAGCTTCTACCCCGGCAAGAACCTGGGCGCGTATGGCGAGGGTGGCGCGGTGACGACCAATAACCCGGAGTTTGCGCGTACCATCCGCATGCTGCGCGATTGGGGCGCGGAGCGCAAGTACTACCACGATCTCAAGGGCTATAACTACCGCCTAGAGGGTGTGCAGGGCGCGGTACTCAAGGTGAAGATGCAGTACATTGAGGCATGGACTGAGGCGCGCCGGGCGGTGGCGGCACGCTATGATGCGCAGTTGCCCGCCTTGGGGATCGCAACCCCTACCGCACTCCCCGAACGTCGCCACGTTTACCACATCTACGCCATCCGCGAGGCCCGCCGCGACCAACTCCAAACCTTCCTGCATGACCACGGGGTGAGTACGGGTATTCATTACCCCATCCCGGTGCATCTCCAGAAGGCGTTTGCCGAACTTGGCCACAAGGAGGGCGACTTCCCGCACTCCGAGGCGGCGGCGCGGGAGGTGCTCTCGTTGCCGATGTACCCTGAATTACCCCCAGAATTGCAAGATCATGTAATTGCAGCCCTACGATCTTGGTATCATCCTGCGTAAGTTACTGCGATAATGGTGATGAATATTTGGTACGAGCGGTTTGGTCTTATGTCTGATCTGTGTTGTTCCAAATATTCATCACTTTTACGGGGTAAATCGTTGTTCCATGATCTAGCGTGACGGGTAAGCAATACTATGGAGACTAGATAGATGAGCACTGTATCTACGTCAGTAGCGTATCATATTGATTTCGCATTGATCGTTCTTACTGGGGGGTTGTGCTAGTTGAAAATTGGTTCATAGCAGGTCTGGGAGGTTGACCAAAGACCTCCGGTGTGGTATGGCTGG
>NZ_RYFD01000139.1 GCF_004138135.1 Candidatus Oscillochloris fontis | reverse complement strand
AGATCCTGCACAAAGCGCAGATCATCGGGCAGAAGGTTGCCCAACATCAACCCGGCCAGCAACGGCTCGATCACCGCGCGCACGCGGGGTTCGCGCAGCCGCTCGGCGAGGCTGTCGAGGTGGGTGTCCTGGCGCTGGATCAGCACCTCCTTGGCCGCATCAATCAGATCGGGGGTGATCGGCGTAGCCGAGTCGGGCGCCAGATCTTCCACCGCCACCTTGGCCAAGGCATTCACCAACCAGGGCTGGCCCTGGGTCAGGTGGAAGGCGTGCGCGGTTGCTTCTGGGGTAAAGATCTGGCCGGTAGCCTGGGTATGCTGGGTGTAGAGCGCGGCCACTTCGCTGGCGCTGAAGTTACCGAGGGTAAGCGAACGGCTCTTGATATTGAAGGGGCTGGCCGTCCCCAGGCGGCTACTTCCACCTGCGGCGACCTTGTAGTCGCGCACGTCGCGCATGCCGATCAGCGCCAGGGCGTGCGGAAAGGCGTGGGGGCGTTGCGCATAGCTAGATCGTAGTTGGCGCAAGACCGAAATGAGCGTGGCGTCCTGCAAGGAGTCGATCTCGTCAATCAGTACCACCAACGGGAGGGGCGAGGCTTGCGCCCAGGCGGTGAGTGCCGATCCGATGCGTACCCCTGGAGCCGTATCTGGCCACGGCGGAGGCTGAAGATCGGTTGGTAATTGCCACATGGCACTCTTCTGCCATGAATCTAGAATCGCCAACTCGGCTTTGTCGGGATCTGCATTAAAGGCACTGCCCACCTCCACCGAGAGTAGCACCGCCGTCCACTGGCCGCTGGCGGTGAGTTCCTGGGCCAACGTGAGCATGGCGGTGGTCTTGCCGGTTTGGCGCGGGGCGTGCAGCACGAAGTAGCTTTGCTGCTGGATGAGCCGCATGACCTCCGGGATGCGGGCGGTGGGCGGCAGCATGTAGTGAATATCGGCGCGGCACGGGCCAGCTACGTTAAACCAGCGAGTCATGGGGAGCCTCCACAGCTATGGTTTCCTACCCGCGCACCACCATCACCGCGCGCCCACCCGGTG
>NZ_RYFD01000138.1 GCF_004138135.1 Candidatus Oscillochloris fontis | reverse complement strand
CACCGGGTGGGCACGCGGTGGTGGTGGTGCGCGGGTAGGAAACCATAGCTGTGGAGGCTCCCCATGACCCGCTGGTTCAACGTAGCTGGCCCGTGCCACCCCGATATTCACTACATGCTCTCGGCGCTGGATCGCTTACCCGATCTCACGCGCCTGATTGCGCAGCAGAGCTACTTCGTGCTGCACGCCCCGCGCCAAACCGGTAAGACGACGGCGATGCTCGCGTTGGCGCAGGAACTCACCACCAGCGGCCAGTGGACGGCGGTCGTACTCTCGGTGGAGGTTGCCGCATCCTTTTCCGACCAACCCAGCCTCGCCGAATCGGCCATCCTGAGTTCGTGGCGTGAAGATGCCTTGGTGCGCCTCCCTGTCGATCTCCAACCTCCCGCATGGCCTGCCGCAGAACCAGGATCGGCAATTCGGGCTGCGCTGCGTGCATGGGCGCAAGCCTCGCCCCGCCCACTGGTGGTGTTGATTGACGAGATCGACTCCTTGCGGGATGCCACGCTCATTTCGGTCTTGCGCCAGATCCGAACGGGCTACTATGATCGCCCCCACGCCTTCCCGCACGCCCTGGCGCTGATCGGCATGCGGGACGTGCGCGACTATAAGGTCGCGGCGGGGGGAAGTAGCCGCCTGGGGACGGCCAGCCCATTCAATATCAAGAGCCGCTCACTCACGCTGGGCAACTTCAGCGCCACCGAAGTGGCCGCGCTCTACACCCAGCATACCCAGGCTACCGGCCAGATCTTCACCCCGGAGGCGACCGCGCACGCCTTCCACCTGACTCAGGGTCAGCCCTGGTTGGTGAATGCCTTGGCCAAAGTCGCGGTGGAAGATCTGGCGCCCGACCCGGCTACGCCGATCACCCCCGATCTGATTGACGCGGCCAAGGAGGTGCTGATCCAGCGCCAGGATACCCACCTCGACAGCCTCGCCGAGCGGCTGCGCGAACCCCGCGTGCGGGCGGTGATCGAGCCGTTGCTGGCCGGGTTGATGTTGGGCAACCTTCTGCCCGATGATCTGCGCTTTGTGCAGGATCT
>NZ_RYFD01000137.1 GCF_004138135.1 Candidatus Oscillochloris fontis | reverse complement strand
GCCTACCACCTCACCGATCAGGTGCCGGATAGCCCGGTCGTCAATCCGCAGATTGATGCGCGAACCTGGGCCATGAGCCACCCGGAGAATCCGCATAGTTGGCAGCGCGCCCTTCAAATGTACAAACTGGCCATGGAGACGCCCCGCGAGCGCGAAGCGAACCTCGCCTATGCCTTCCGTGCCTTGGGTGAGACGATGCACCTCGTGGCCGATATGGCTCAGCCCGCCCACGTGCGCAATGATAGCCACGTTATTGGTGACCCGATAGAAGCGGCGGTGACGGGCGAGGTGGTGGATGCCCACGCTTCCGGTCGCCTCGACTCGCGCTTCAATTTGCGTACCGATTCGGCAGACGCGCTCTTCGAGCGTGTCGCCCGCTACACCAACGCCTATTTCTATTCCTCCGATACGATCTACAATCCCGCCGATCCGTATGCGCTGCCGCGCAATGGCGAGGCCAACTACGATAGCCCCAGCCTCAGTGCGATGGTCTATGATGTGCAGGATCATACCTACTACGCCAAGTTTGATGTGGGCAAGGTGGCGATGGCCCAGTGGACCTACAGCCAATACATGCTCGATCTGGCCCAGGTCGCGGGGTCGCAAGGGTATCACGTGCCGGCGGCGTTTGCTGAGCAGCAGGCCAAGGTGCTCATTCCGCTCGCGATCCAGGCGAATGCCATCCTGATCAACATGTTCTTCCCCACCTTCACCCTGAATCTGGAACCGAGCCTGAATGATGCCGGCGAGGTGCAGTATGGCGGAACCTTGGTACACGTGATCAAGAACGATCCCGCCTGGAGTCCCGATCAGGGCGGGCCGGGCGAGATCCGCTACACCGGGCCAGCCCAACTCTACCTGATCCGCGATGGCAAGCGGCGCAAGATCCTCGATCTTCAGTTTGAAGGCGGCGTGGTGCGCGAGCCGGTAGTGCTCGATCCGCGTAGCGCCAACCTGCAAGACAAGGACCAACTGGTGTTGGAGATCCTGGCCGGGGGGCGCGTGATCCGCAGCGAAGAGTTGCGTGTGAACGGCCCGCAGATTACCGCCCTCAACCCAGATCACGG
>NZ_RYFD01000086.1 GCF_004138135.1 Candidatus Oscillochloris fontis | reverse complement strand
GGCGTTCCTTCTGGGCAACCATCGCTCGGATCACGGGAACATGGCCAGCGGCGCACCTGAAGGCAGGCGTTGGGCGTCGGGGTGGCCTCCCGCGCTCCGGGGGACGAGGAATCGTTGCAAACTTCTAAGCCCGTCAGCGAGTCGGCCACGAGCAGCGCCCGTCAGAGAATCAGCGACCTTCAATGCCCGTTGGCGAGTCGGCCACGAGCAGCGCCCGTCAGAGAATCAGCGACCTTCAATGCCCGTTGGCGAGTCGGCCACGTTCAACGCCCGTTGGCGAGTCCACTTCGATCAGCGCCCGTTGAAAAATCGGTGTCCATCAGCGCCTGTCGAAGAGTCCGCGACCTTCAACGCCCGTCGGGGAGTCCGCTTCGGCCAATACCCGTTGGCGAGTCGGTGTCCATCAATGCCTGTTGGCGAGTCCGCCACGAGCACTACCCGTCGCACGAATCGACCGCGATCACCGCCCGTCAGCGCGTGAGCATCCTACGTGCAGAGAAGGACAATGGAGGGAGGAGAGAGTGATGGAACGTAAGACACAAGGCGTATATGATCTCGTAGAACGCGTACTTCAAACGATGAATACCCCCTATTCTGAGGATATCATTGAAGAAGTTTTCTTAGCTATAGAAACGCATACTGATTGGCTCCAGAATTACAATAAACTGAATGGTGCTTTAGGGACGAAGGTTGTCCATTCTTGGATAGGACAGTACGTTAAGGAAATAACCGCGATGAAGACTATTCGGGAGGTTTCAGCAAAGCGCAGCCACCTCATTAAGGATTACACCAAGCTATCCTATTAGGTTCTCTACGTAGCTGTTCACACTTCTCCTGGGTACGCGGGCGTCTCGCCCGCTTGGGTGCGTTTGCGGGTGAGACGCCCGCGTACCCAGGCAGGAGTTTTACCCCAAGTGTGAACAGTTATTTCTCTACAGGGTTTTGACAATGGGTTCACCATATGCACCATTCGGCCAATACCCGTTGAGAGTCGGCTTCAATCGCGCCTGTTGGGGAATCGACCACGATCCCTCCGTCACGGAGTCAACTCCCGTATGGCAGCCAGGTCATGGCCAGCCCCGCGCCCAACATCGCCTCGCAGGTGACGCCGCTGGCGCGGCCTGTGAACTGGGTGCCATGTCTGGCTGTTGTTCTGGGCAAACATCGTTCGGATCACGGAAACTTGGCCAGCGGCGCACCTGAAGGCTGGCGTTGGGCGGCCCTCCATACAGCACCTCGTATGTGGTAATATTATTCTAGGAACAGAGCGAAGACTGAAGGAGAACAGTGTGTCGACACAACACGTCAAAAAGGTCGTCCAACAATTTATCGCGGCTGACCATAACGATTTGCTTGTGCTTAAAGGGGGGTGGGGTGTAGGTAAGACGTATTTTTGGCAAAATGCAATAATCACTGCAAAAGAGAGCAAGAAGATTAATAAGGGACACTACTCGTATGTTTCGCTATTTGGGATAAATAGCCTCGAAGAGCTTCGTAACATTATAATGGCGACAAGGGAAGATGCTAATAATAAAGAGGTTAATTCTAGCATTAAAAACATCGCAGATATTATAAAGCAATTCGGAATGCAAGCCGAAAATATTCCCGCCCTTCGTGAATTCACAGGTGGCATAGCCAGTCAAGCTGTATTTATGTTACTCAAGAATACTCTTATATGCTTTGATGATTTAGAAAGGCGAGGGGATGGACTTAATATTAAAGATTTGATGGGATTCGCGTCTTTATTAACAGAACAGCGCAATTGTCAGGTTGTAATAATCATAAACGAAGGCAGCATGTCTGACCTGGAGGTTAGTGAATTCAGGAAACATAGCGAAAAGATTGTAGATGTAGAATTGCAATTTTCGCCGTCTTCCGAAGAAGTCTTCAATTATGTTTTTCCAGAGAATTACCCTCATTATCTGCTCGTGCAAAGATTAATTTTCAATCTAAATATTCGAAATATACGAATCATCCAGCGCATTAAGCGTTTTATTAGCGATCTTCTTGGGTGCTTCGAAGGTACAGAAACAGAAGTTATTGACGAGATTCTCAGATCTATAATACTGTTCGTTTGGTGTTACTATGATAAAGATAGTGGTGCTCCACCTCTTTCTTATGTGAAAGGATTTGATTTTGTACAACTACTCATGCCGGGAAAGGAAAAAGAAGTCGATTCAGAGAAAGAAACTTGGAACCGTCTTTTAAACAATTATGGATACCGAGGAGTTAATGACCTAAATCGGCATTTGATTACATTTGTGGAGACAGGCTATTTGGATAGTGATGTATTTAAGAGAGACCTTTCCAAGAGAAATAATGCAGCGAAGGTTCAGCAAGGCCAAGATGCGTATGCGCAGGTCTGGAAATTATATCACAACTCTTTTGATAACAACGAAGAGGAGTTCGTTCATCAGCTTTTGTCAGCATTTAGATTAAACTCTTCGCACCTGTCGCTTTCCAATCTTCAGAACACGGCTTGGATTTTGCGTAAACTAGGCCATCAAGAAACAGCGAGTAGTTTAATCAAAGATTATATTCTGCTACACCAAGATGTAATTTCCCAAACACCAAGTCATCATATAATGTTTATGAATGAATTAGACGATGAAATTATGGGTGCAGTAAATAATCTCTGGGGTTTGGCAAGGGAACAAAAAAGTCTTTTGGATGTTATACGCGACTTGGCTTCCAAAAACGGCTGGAATCCTGATGATATTGAGGTATTGGCGAAAGCTAATGTTGAGGATTACTATCAGACATTCAAGACAGAGATTTCCGATTCGTTATACTATTATATCAGGTCTTGTCTACAGTTTAAGGGCATTTCAGGCACCCCATCAGATGATAAGTATAAAATAATTATTGAAAAAGTCGAAAAAGCACTGCGGTTGATAGCGAGCGAGAGCAAAATTAATCGTTTAAGAATCTCTAATTTATATAAAATTGAAGTGGATTTAGATTGAGAATAGATAATCTCCTAGAGCCTAATTCGTTCTCACACTATAAACCCGCCGCCCAACATCGCCTCGCAGGTGACGCCGCTGGCGCGGCCTGTGAACTGGTTGCTTTCTATCCCTATCCTGCTGGGTTAAGCTTCGTTCCGATCACGGAAAGCTGCCAGCGGCGCACCTGAAGGCAGGCGTTGGGCGGCTCCTCAACCCGAAAGGCCCATACCGAACAGATGACCGAGTTCTGATCTTCAGCCATGGGGATCACCGCGTAGGGAAACCGTCGATCCAAAATGCCGCAATCGGACAACGGAGTAGTGCCTTCTGGCTTTGGCACGCGGGTGTGTTCTATGCTACACTACCGGCAGAGAGATGAAGTTTCGTTAGGAAATGATTGGTCATGCGTATCTATCTTGATACATGCAGTGTCCAACGACCACTTGATGATCGGTCAAGTGCGCGTATTGCTCTTGAAGCGGAAGCCATTCTTGCCATTCTCGCATTGTGTGAGCGAGGCGTCCTGACATTGGTGTCCTCAGATATCCTTTCATTTGAAATAAACCAAAACCCCTATCCGCAACGTAAGATATTTGCCGAAACCATTATCGCTCAAGCGACGGAAAGAATCACATTAAATGACACCATTATCATGCGAGCAAAACAATTCGAACAACAAGGGATTAAAGCGATTGACGCACTCCATTTAGCATCAGCAGAAGCCGTATCCGTCGATTTCTTTTGTACGTGTGATGATCGTTTCTTCCGTCGTGCAAAGGATATTCCATCACTTGCGCTCAAGGTACGGACCCCCTTAGCGCTTGCCCAGGAGGTTATGCCATGACCATAGCGGCAAATGCCCCCCTTGCGGAAGTAACGACGGTTGCCCTCCGCGTGCTCATTCAGGAAATGGGAGCGGTGAATACGGCCCGTTTTCTCAACCAGTTCACCACGGGATATGGTGATTACACCAAGGATAAGGAGCGCCTTTTTGGGACGATGACGGTCGACGACATCGCACAGGCTATTCTCAACCAGAAAAAAATAGCATCATCGTAAGCAAAGACCGTATCATTAAGAGACATCATTGCGTAATTTTTTAACATATAGAGACAAGAATTGCTCGTCCTAGAGCTGTATTTGGCGCATTCCTGTCAACCCCGCCGCCCAACATCGCCTCGCAGGTGACGCCGCTGGCGCGGACTGAACCTGGGTGCGTTCTAGACATTTCCTGCTGGGTTGAGCTTCGTTCCGATCACGAGAATCTGCCAGCGGCGCACCTGAAGGAGCTTCTCTGCCCCCAAATCAATGTACAGATCAACACCGCCGAATTGTACCACCAGCGGATCGTCGGTAATCGTCCATCCATCGGCACAGAGTGCCTGTTTCACGGCGTGATGAAAAAGATCCCGTGCGGACATCGTGCCTTACTCCTCGCTCGTGGCGTGATTGCTCAGAGAGAGTATACCATACGGGTGTGCGCATTACCGAGCAAACGGGTGGGATCATGCGCACAGACCAATGGTCTTCATCGTCTTGGTACGATCTGATACCCCACCAACGACATCCATCGGTGGTATGGAGTGTGATTGTGGCACGGCGGGCTTGGCGCGATCTGATGACCCACAAACGGCATCTCTGGGTTGATCACCGGCACGGCGTTCTCCCTCCGGCTGCCCCTGGCACGGCATTGCTCGACAGGAATCGGGCATGCGATCCATCCCCAACGCAGTTCTCTGCGGATCGGAACGCCGATCGCTGGGACGCCTCGGCGCTGCGAGGAAGGAAGGCCCAACGCCACGCTTCAGGTGCGCCGCTGGCAGCGTCGATAAATGGCACAAACGACCGCACGAGACGGCTTTGAAAAACGCACCGGATTCAGGGACGCGCCAGCGGCGTCACCTGCGAGCGGTTGTTGGGCCGCTGATTGACAGGAACGCAATGCATGTAGCTTTTAGCATTCCTCAACTTGATATTTCTGTATAGAAAGGATGTAATGCACTAAAGAAAACCTTGGTTCCCTCTGTAATTTTAATAGCCCCAGCTTTTATGGTCTGAGTTAATCTTCTTCTTTCTATTTGATACAATTCTTCTACTATTATTGGATGAGTAGATGCAGGCATATCTGTATTAAATTCTTCTTGTGTCTTTGATGCAAATCTCATACTTTCAAGATCATCTAGTAAGTCTAGTGTTGGAAGAACACTCCTGTGCGCGTACAGATGCCGTGGCTCTCTGTATACTTCGATGAGAGCATCAAGATGCTCTAAAGCAGGCTTCACTGGTGTTTCCTTTATGCGTTCATGCTTAATAATTTTCTTATGACTGCAAAATTTAGGCTCTATTCCTAGTAAAAATACAGCGTTTGTCAATAATAGTGCAGTATCATATATACTCGTAATTGTAATCAAGAAACTTGCATAATGATACTGTATCCATCTATGAAGAGATATATTATTCTGTTCATAAGTTTTTGATTTAGGGTAGCGACGAAAAAAAATAGGTGTCATCTCGATTCTTTCCACAGCATGAGTTAAATTACTGATATACTGAAAAACTTCATTGTTGTATTTTATTTTAAACGAAAGATCTGTATCAGAAGATGCGAGGTTTCGTAGATATTCCCGTGTTTTTTTCTGGATCTCACTTTTTGTTTTAGCAGACGTGTTCGAGA
This sequence comes from Candidatus Oscillochloris fontis, assembly GCF_004138135.1. GTDB lineage: Bacteria > Chloroflexota > Chloroflexia > Chloroflexales > Chloroflexaceae > Oscillochloris > Oscillochloris fontis. The sequence goes on along the minus strand of NZ_RYFD01000086.1, from coordinate 1,158 downwards.
TATTCTTTAAAATATCATCATATAAAGGAGATGTGTTTTCCAAAACCCTTATCACAAGCGGATGTGCAAGTAGATCGTAATATAGAGATCTATTAGTAGTGTTGTCAGATGACATTTAGGTGTTCCTTTAGAGATCAGATGCTTTTCTATGTTGATCAAGTGCATCCCTGCTTGGGCCACCATGGCTCTCATCAGGAAGAAAAACTGAACTACCATGTAGATACGCATAAGTTGTGGTTTGAAGTCCAGGTGACAATATAACCGTCATTGATGTTGTATCAATCGCAATCAATAAAAGATCGAATAAAGCATGTAAATCTGCTCGTAATAATAATCCGTTTGAGATGTGATTTGTATAATCTCCACGATAAGGAATTATATGTGCGGCTTCAAGAGCCTGAGCAAAATCAGTGCCCGTGATAGCACATCGACCTTTATATACCTCTAGTAACTTTCTTCGAAATTCAGGTTGCCCACGTCGCCTTACAATAGCCCCAATAGTTCTCTCTCTCGCATCTTCAACATCCTTGGGATCAAATACACGAGATTCAGTATAGCGTTCCTCTCTTTGTTTAATCGTATTCAGTAAGCCGATCTCTAGAAGATGATTTTCCTGAATATCATTGTCTTCTTCATCTACCTCTTCGTCCTCTTTTGTAAGTAGATCAGAATTAAAATCTACTTCTTCCTCTGTAAGTGGGACAGAAATAGAATCTACGGATGAAGTGTCATTTTGAAACGCAGTGGTTTCTACTTGGAGAGTCTCTTGCTCAACTTTTTCCGTTTCAATGACAGAAGATTCTTCTGATAGAGAATCATAGTTATCGGTTACGCGAACCCGCCGAAACCGCATTATCTCCCGACCTGACGCCTTTAATTCTGCAAGCCAGTGCTTTCCTTGACTTGTTATTCTCCAAACTTGCTGATCTTTATACGTAGGACGGTGCTTACGAAACCATGCTCTTCTACCAGCGGTATTTCCGCCCTTCATATCACCAAAAGGCTTATCAACTAGTCCTTCATATGCCATTTGAATCAACGCATTAGATACAGTAGTATGATAAGATTGATAGTCTGTAACGTATCCGTTCAGGGTGGGTCACTCCTGAGTTGCGAGAATCAGTAGAATCCGGCATACTACCGCTATGGACGAGCCAC
>NZ_RYFD01000030.1 GCF_004138135.1 Candidatus Oscillochloris fontis | reverse complement strand
TGACTGATTTCCCCTTCCATCAATGCGGACAACCCGGTTGCCGTCGTTTGACCGAAGGAGCTAATGAGATAATCACTATAGAGGTCGAACAGTTCATCGTTTTTCATAGTTCAGATTGTAGCATATCCCTGATTTTCTGGGTGCGTAAGGTGAGTTATGCAGATTATGCAGATTATGCAGATTATGCAGATTATGCAGATTATGCAGATTATGAAGCAAGGAGCGAGAGGGCGCTTCTTCTCTGTGCGTCCTCTGTGTCCTCTGTGTCCTCTGTGTCCTCTGTGTCCTCTGTGTCCTCTGTGTCCTCTGTGTCCTCTGCGTTCTCTGCGGTTAATCTCTAGAGTCCGCTACGTGCAACTCGCTCGGTTCCTTACTCCGGCAAAAGCGGCAGGCCAAGCTCTTTGAGGAACTTGTTATGCTGCTGGGTTGACGCCGCGATCTTCTGCTCTAGCTCAACCAGATTGGCATTGACCACGTCCAGATCAATCTCCGCATCCGACACGGCGGTGCTGATGTAGCGCGAGATGTTCAGGTTGTAGTCATTCGCCGCGATGGTTTCCATCGTGACGCGCCGCGAGTAGCGATCTTCTTCTTTGCGATACTGGTAGGTGTCAATGATCTTGGCGATCTGCGCCTGCGATAGGCTGTTCTGGCGCTTGCCTTTTTCATAGTGTTCGCTGGCGTTAATGAACAGCACATCGTCGGGCTTCTTGCACTTTTTCAGCACCAGAATGCAGACCGGGATGCCGGTGGAGTAGAAGAGGTTGGCGGGCAGGCCGATCACGGTGTCAATGTGGCCGTCTTTCAAGAGTTTCTGGCGGATGCGTGCCTCTGCGCCGCCACGGAACAGCACGCCGTGTGGCAGGATGATCGCCATGGTGCCTTCCTGCGCGAGGTAGTGAAAACCGTGCAGCAAAAAGGCGAAGTCGGCGGCGGATTTAGGCGCCAGACCGTGGTTCTTAAAGCGCACATCCTGGGCCAGCGTGTCGGTTGGCTCCCAACGGTAGCTAAAGGGCGGATTGGCGACCACCGCAGCAAACTGCGGCTTTTTGGCCGGGTTATCTTCGCGCAGCATCTCCCAGTCGTTCAGCAGGGTGTCGCCATGCCAGATCTCGAACTCCGAGTCTTTGACACCGTGCAGCAGCATGTTCATTCGCGCCAGGTTGTAGGTGGTGATGTTTTTCTCTTGGCCGTAGATCTTGCCGATGCCGTGCGCACCGAGCCGGTTGCGCACATTCAGCAGGAGCGAACCGGAGCCGCAGGCGAAATCGAAGACGCTTTCGAGGCGCTTTTTGAGGCCGGTGCTGGGGTCCTGGCTGTCGAGTGTGACGATGCCGGACAGGATGCTAGAGATCTGCTGCGGGGTGTAGAACTCACCGGCCTTTTTGCCGGAGCCAGCCGCAAACTGACCGATCAGGTATTCGTAGGCGTCGCCCAGGGTGTCGCTGTCGGTGGAGAACTGCGCTAACCCCTCAGCAATCTTGGTGATGATAGCACAAAGCTTCGCATTGCGATCTTCATACCGTTTACCAAGTTTTTCCGAATTCAGATTGATTTCGGAGAACAGACCCAAGAACGTACTGGCGAAGGATTCTTCTTCGATATATTTGAAAGCATCGTGCAGGGTATTCAGCAGTTCGCTATCATGGATGCGCGCCATTTCGACAATGCTGCCCCAGAGATATTCGGGTTTGATGACATAATGCACCTTACGGCGCATCTGCTTTTCAAATTCTTTGATGTCGTCGGGGTTATGCTTGTACCAGAGCATCAGTGGCGGCGCGTTGGAATCGGCCTGCGGATATGGGTAATCCGTCCCCAACTCGCGCTTGGTGGCCGCTTCGTAGTTATCGGACAGGTAGCGCAGGAAGAGGAACGCCAGCATATAGTCGCGGAAGTCATCGGCATTCATCGCGCCGCGTAGCTGGTCGGCAATTGCCCAGAGGGTTTTGCCCAGTTGTTGGTGGTTCTTATCGGTCATAGATCTGGTATCTCTGTAGATAATGCCACGAGTCTTTTGAGCCATGCAGCAAAGTGGGGGCATTTTGCTGCTATTGATGGAATACCAATTTTTTCTGCAATCAGCGAGCCTGCTGAACTTTTACGACCTTGATATTCCGGTATGAGTTGAATGATCCGTTTTGAAGGTGCGGTGTTTGGGTTGTCATTGATTAATTCAGGACTGTCAAACTGTGAACAGACCTCAATAAGTTGGGATATTGCTTTATTATGGTTGATAAACTCCCAGTCAAAGCAACGAGGATCTGAAAGAATAAGTGCTTCAAATTCGTGTAACTGTATATATGGAATAAATCTAGGATCTGAAATATCTTTCTCAAAGGCTTGTTCCATAATTTCTACTCGATCATACGCATCGTTTGATTGCTTTGCTAAAGTAAATTCCGGGAAGTCATTGGGTAATGCGTATAAGTCAAACATTGTAGTAAAGAAGGCGTCATTATTTTGATCTTCTTTCATCCATAAAGTAACGTCTTTTTTTATTTTTATGTACTCTGTTATTCCACCACGATAAATTTTTCCACTTCTTCTGCTAGTTTCTATACGCCGAACATCAACAGAAATCATGTACTGACCGAGAAAGTGTGACAGTACACGATTCACGAAGGTCTCCTCTGTCTGGCCTTCGACAATAAAATGCAATCTGATCATTGTGCAGGCTTTCCTCCAATGACGTTTTTCTCCCAAAGTTCAGCAATTGAGTACTCCTCTAACCAATCCTTTAGCTTGTCTTCATTTAATCGTCTGAATTCAGAAGATCTTCGCGGTCGATCTACAACAATTATCTGGTTTGGTAAAAAATGATCAATTAACGTCATTGACTGAGTTGCTAAAATAATTTGGGTGTGTGTCGCGATACTTTGTAGAATTCCTGCCAGGATGCTAATTGCATACGGGTGTAATCCCAATTCTGGTTCATCAAGAATGACTACCATTGGAAGTTCATTCTCTGGTTGTAATAACAGTGTGATAAGCGCCATTATTCGCAATGTGCCATCAGAAGCTTGATGTGGTCCGAAAACTATGTCGGTATCTTTCTCGCGCCACTGAAGGATTACAGTATCATTTACCGGTTCTAGGACGAAATCAGCAAAAAAAGGTGCTACTTGTCGAATGGTTTCGACAATTCGTATATAGTATTTTGGATTGCTATCTCTTAATCTTAGTAATAATGGCGCAATATTTGCTCCATCTTCTTTCAAGAAACGATTATCATTGATGTTCCATTTCTGTTTGATACGTGCAGTTTCGGAGGTATTGTGGAATTGATAAACAACACACTGTTTCATAAGGGACAGAATCTTTCGGGCTGTCCGATCTCCTTGCTCAGCCTTTAATATGATATTTGCCTCTCTGTGTCCTGCTCCCAAAGATATCCAATTCCTTGCATCTGTTGATGTATTCGGGGTATATCTAATACGCTCTTCTGCAAAAATTAGTGTATCTGTTGCAGCATGAAACAGCCGGAAGTAGTATTCGTTTATTCCTTCTTTTGTCTGAAATGTGAGATTGGCGCTGATTTGCGGAGTTATTGCCGCACCATCGTGCAGTAGCGCATTTGCTCCTCCTATTCGACCAAGGAAGAACTGTAAATTTCCTGGTGATGGGGTCATCCAATTTAAGAGTTTAAAAAAAGAAATAAGATTAGACTTTCCTGAACCATTAGCTCCTATCAGAATATTGATCGTATCTAGTTTTAAGTTGTCTATTTTTTCGATAGATTTATAGCCTTGTAGGCTTAACGATGTAAGCCGTTCCATATAAATGCCCTCCTATACTAAATTATTTGCCCTGATTATATCATAATAGGCGTTCGGTGCTACCCTTCGGGCGCACCGTATGGCTTCGACAGGCTCAGCCAACGGTGCGGTGGCTTCGGTGCGCTGGCTGAGCCTGCGCTGGCTGAGCCTGCGCTGGCTGAGTTTGTCGAAGCCACCCCGCCGCCTCATAAAACCTTGGCGTCTTTGCGTCAACAATAGCTATTGCGCTTGATCTGCATTCCGCCACCACGCGAAGGTTGCCGCAATCCCTACGATAAAAGCGAGCGATACCACAATATAACTGTGCAATTCAATACGCTCGGTGCTCGCCCCACTGAGACTAGCTATCAGCCCTGGCACAGACCACGGAAACCAATCTCCCCAACCCATGACGATGGCGATTTGGGCAAGTGCCATCGTGAGAATGGCCCAACCAAGCGGAAGCATGTAGCCGCGTCCCGCGCTGGCAAACAAAGCGACAAACGGCACGAGCATAGAGGTTATGAGAACGATGAGCATAAGCGACCAAAATGATGCCCATTGTAATTCGGGAGACCAGTCGGGAATAGTGACGACCGTTCCAATCCCAAGTCCGATCACGAAGATCATGAGGGTGAGTCCTAGCATCCAAAGGGCAATCACTACAAACTTTGCGCCGACGATGATCCCGCGTGGGGTGGGGAGGGCTAGTAGTTCTTTCACGGTGTGATCGGAAAACTCACGGCCAAAGACCCACGCCGTAATGAATGCAAATAGGATGCCTGCCCCAGTAGCAGTTCCCAGTAAGAGCATTTGAAAGAATGTGGGCCAATCGGCCACACCTGCGGTGATCTGTGCTTTTACGCCGATCAATCCCATCGTCCGCGCACGCTCCGGGTCTTTCAGGATGAACATGAATAGTCCGTCTACGATGGGAAGGATCAAGAATCCGGCGGCTGTTAGCAGAGCGACTTTGGATCGGCGTGCTTTGAGTGTCTCGGCCCAAAAAGCAGCAAGGAAAGTGTTCATTTCCGTTCTCCTGTTAACCGCAGGAAATGCTCTTCCAGATCCTCCTGTTCCACAGCGAGCCTGAATGGCGGTATTCCTGCGTTGACAAGAATGCTTGCCACCTCCTCCGGTGCGTTTATGGCGCGCTCTTCGTTCAAGATAAGCGTGGTGTCGCTGATCTTTACGGTGAAGCCGGCCTGAGTCAATGTGCTTTGTGCGGCTTCAAGATTGCGCGTTTTGATTTCAAGGCGCTGCAATCGCATTTCTTCCAGTTTCTCTGCATCGAGCTCCTCGATCAAACGCCCCTTGTGGATGATGCCGATGCGCGTGGCGAGGCGGTTCACCTCCGTTAGGATGTGGCTGGACATGAATACGGTCACGCCTTTTTCGTGGGCGAGACTCGCCAGCAGTTCACGAATCTCGACTACGCCTGCTGGGTCGAGGCCATTGGCGGGTTCGTCGAGGATCAGCAACGTTGGTTCGTGCAATAACGCGCGCGCTAGGCCCAGGCGTTGCAGGTTACCTGTCGAAAGTGTGCCCGCTTTTCGATCTGCATAAGGGGTAAGCCCCATGCGCTCGATGACATGGGTTGTGGCGTTCCTGCTCGAAATCCCTTGCAGGCAGCGGGCGATCTCTAGGTTTTCCCGAACGCTCAATTCAGGATAGGCAGCAGGACTCTCGACCAAATAACCGACCTGCCGCCATGGCCCGCGCTCATTTGGCCCGATGACTTGCCCTAGTACCTTGACCGACCCCGCACTTGGACGGATCATGCCTAACAAGGCGCGGATGGTGGTGGTCTTACCTGCGCCGTTGAGTCCGAGAAAGCCGTAGATTTCTCCGTGTCTCACGCGCAGACTGACCGATTCAACCGCGCATACGTGACCGAAGGATTTTGATAATCCGCTTGTTTCGATTGCAAAATCCATGCTGCGCCTTCATATCATGTAGTTCTGTTAAGGAAAGATCTGCTGCATCAAGCCTTTTTTGTGCGCCTTGAGCAGATCCACCTTCTGAACCTGTGCGGCGATGAGGTTGTCGAGCGAGGTCAGGAAGTCGGCGATGCGTTGTTGTTCGGGGAGTGATGGGAAAGGAATTTCTATTTTGCTCATTACCCCGTTCATAAGCTTCGGATTTCCGACATAGGAAACATGATTTCTTGAAACGTTGTTAATTAGGGCAGCCATGCAAGCGTTAGCAAAACCATCTTCACTTATTAAAACCCCACAAACATTTGTGCAAAAAAATTTGCCTAGCCGATAATTTACATCACCGGCATTTGCGCCATCAGTCGTCCATGTAATAGCATCTTCATAGAGATACTTCGAGTAAAAACCTGCTAATCCATTATTTTTTGTCTGAGATGAATAGACTGGATATGGTATTTTTTCTGTCTTTGTATCTTGTACTAAATTCATAGAAAGAACTTCGCCACGAGTGACCTTGAAAACTTCTCCAACTTCTTTGATCTCCCACTTCCCCGCCTCCTGGAACTCCGGAAATCGCAAGCGCGGCACCGTCTCGCCCTCGGCGGGGAAGAGGTGTTGCAGCAGCCCGCTCTTGTACACCCTGAGCGCGTCGAGCTTCTGGCTCTGCGTAGCGATGAGTTCATCAAGGGAGTCGAGGCAGTCGGCGATGCGCTGTTGTTCAAGTGGTTTGGGAATTAACACTTTGAGTAGTTTCAACTGGTTCGCATACAAATGAACAACAGTATCGCCTTGGGCTTTTTTTGCAATTTCTATCTTAAGTGAACCGTTTAGCAAATAGCTCAAAAAGATGCCGTTCTCGTTTGTCCTGAGAATGTTCAAATCACCACCTAGAGCAACACCATCAAGCAAGACACAAGATGCTCTTGCGATATCCAACTTTGTTTCCCCTGATGATGGAATTAACACATCATTCTTTTGACTGAGAAAAAGTTCAGATGCAGGTAAACCTGTTTTTGAGATAACTTCGTTGATAATCTCATTGTAAATCGTGTAAAGTTCTCCGTAACGAATACATAGAGTTTCTCCTTTTAAGTTGATATCTGCCTTCGAAATGCCTTTCCCTTTGTAAAAAGAAGCGATACCACCTAAAGATTTCTCCTCCCACTCCCCCGCATCCCGAAACTCCGCGAAGCGCAGGCGGGGTGTCGCTGTGCGTGGTAGTTCGTATGGCGTCTCGTTGGGGTCGCTGTTATTATTGCTCATAGGCACCTAACCCAGAGATCTCGCGCCCAGCGGCGCGCTTCTTGAGCAGGGGCATAAGGTCGTCCATCAGCGCCAACTCCTTGTGGGTGCGCACCTTCCAGCCCAGCCCCAACGGGGCCAGCAGGTCGCTCAACTGCTCGCCATCGAAGATCATGCGGTGCAGGATGCCATCAACAAAGGTGTGCAGTGCGGCGCTAGTTATACCGTGTTTGTCGGCAACGGCGGCAAGCTGGCGGGCGTCCTGTTCGGCCTTGAAGGTCTCGTAGCCGCTGCGGATCTCGCGTTCGTTCAGCGCCTGGCCGGGCTGGAGTGTGTCAATATAGGCAGCAATATCCTCGCGCTGGTCGAGGAACTTGGCATCGGCGCAGATCAGGCCGATCAGCTCCTCGCGCTGCATGGTCTGCTTACCCGGTTTGGCCTCGGTGTAGTGGGCGATCAGCTTCATGATGTAGTCGTAGTCAATGATCGCCGAGGCAAACAGCACAAACTCGAAATCAAGCTGCTGCACCTCTTTGCTGGTGGTGGCCTTGTCCTGCTTGGCCTTCAGGCGCTGGGCGACATCCAGGTAGACGCCCCGGAATGCCTGCAACTGATCGCGGGCGATGATCTGCTCGATGCTGGCGGTATGCTCGGCGGTCAGGTCGGTATACTGCTCAAGCTGGGTCTTGAGGCGCTGCACCTCTTTGAAGCGTTCGATAAAGACGCTGCGTGCGGCGTCGCCCTTGAGGTTGGACACGGCTGCGGGTGCGCAGGCCAGCCCCTGCGACTGCATGAAGAGATCGAGCTTCTGGACGGCTGCGGCCAGCTTGTCAATCACCACCGGGGCCGGATCGACCAGCCAGATCTCTTTGGCGCGATCAAGATGTTCGCCGGAAAAGAGGGCGATGGCATCGTTGACCGCATCTTCCTGCTGGCGGAAATCGAGGATATTGCCATCGGGCTTGGTGTCGTTCAGCACGCGGTTGGTGCGCGAGAAGGCTTGAATCAGCCCGTGGTACTTGAGATTCTTATCTACATAGAGCGTATTCAGGTATTTGGAATCGAAGCCGGTGAGCAGCATATCCACCACAATCACCAGGTCAATCCTCTGCGCGTGCGGCACATCCTGTAGGGGGTACTGCTGATCTTTGATCCGTTTTTGCACATCCTGATAGTAGAGATCGAACTCGTTCAGGCTGTGGTTGGTGCTGTAGCGCCGGTTGTAGTCGGCAATGATGGCCTTCAGTGCCGCCTGTTTCTGGTCGGGATCAACCGTATTGTCAGCCTTCTCCTGCGGCAGATCTTCCTGAATCTGCTGCACATCCTTGTTGCCGTTGGCGGGGGGTGAGAAGACGCAGGCGACGTTCAAGGGCAGGAAGGAGGCATCGGCGGCCTGTTTTTCGGCCTGAAGCTGCGTGAAGAGATCATAATACTCAATCGCGTCGTTGATCGAACTGGTGGCCAGCAGCGCATTGAAGCGTCGCCCAGCGGTGGCGGCGGTGTGTTTCTCAAGGATCGCTGCGACAATCGCCTGCTTCGCCAGCGTTTGCCCCGGCGTGAGCGCCTGCATGCCACTGGGCTTGTAGTAGTCCACATGAAAGCGCAGCACATTGCGATCCTCAATCGCATGGGTGATGGTGTAGGCATGAAGCTGCCGCTGGAAGATGTCGGCGGTGGTCTTATAGGAAGCCTGCTGGCCATCAATCTGCTGATAGGTCGCGTTCTGTTCAAAGATCGGCGTGCCAGTAAAGCCGAAGAGCTGGGCGTTGGGAAAGAACCCCGTGATCGCCCTATGGTTCTCGCCAAACTGCGAGCGGTGGCATTCGTCGAAGATAAAGACGATGCGCTTGTTGCGCAGTGCTGCCAGCCGCGCCGTGTAGTTATTGCTCTCATCGAGCGCGAGGCCGAGCTTTTGGATGGTGGTCACGATCACCTTGTCGGCATAATCGGTGGAGAGCAGCCGCCGCACCAGCGCCGCCGTATTCGTATTCTCCTCGACACAACCCTCCTGAAAGCGATTAAACTCTTCGCGGGTCTGCCGGTCGAGGTCTTTGCGATCAACCACAAACAGACATTTTTCGATGTCGGGGTTATCCTTGAGCAGCGTGGACGCCTTGAAGGAGGTCAGCGTCTTGCCGCTGCCGGTGGTGTGCCAGATGTAGCCGTTACCCGCATTGTGGTGGATACACTCAACAATCGCTTTGACCGCATAGATCTGATAGGGGCGCATCATCAGCAGCTTTTGCTCGCTGGCGACCAGCACCATATAGCGGCTGATCATTTCGCCCAGCGTACACTTGGCCAGAAACTGCTCGGCAAAGCTATCGAGTTGGGTGATTTTCTGATTATCTACACCAGCGAACTGATAGAGCGGCAGAAAGCGCTCATCGGCATTGAAGCTAAAGTGGCGTTCGCTATTATTGGCGAAGTACCATGTGTCGCTACGATTGCTGACGATGAAGAGTTGCAGAAAGCAGAGCAAGGTTCTCGTGTAACCGTTGCCGGGGTCGTTTTTATAATCAACAATCTGCTGCATAGCGCGGCGCGGACTGATCGGCAGGTTCTTCAACTCGATCTGCACCACCGGCACGCCATTGATCAACAGCAACACATCGTAGCGATGGTGGCTGTTGTCGGTATTCATGCGCAACTGGTTGACCACCTCAAAGGTGTTCTTACACCAGTCGCGGAGATTGACCAGGGTATAAAAAAGGGGCGTGCCATCGTCGCGCTCGAAGCTGTTGCGCTCGCGCAGAGTACGGGCAGCCATAAAGACATCGGGCGTAACGATCTGTTCCAGCAGCCGCTGGAACTCGTTATCGGTGAGCGTGACCCGATTGAGTTCCTGGAACTTCGCGCGGAAATTACGCTCTAGCGCGGCGCGGTCGCGGATATCCGGGCGGTAGGTATATTTGAGATCCTGGAGCTTGACGATCAAATCTGCTTCGATGTGCTGCTCGTTCATGGGCAATGCTCAGTGACTACAGATAGATGGCCCTCTAGCTCTCCATAGTACACCATCCGCGCTGGCTTCGACAAGCTCAGCCAGCGTCGTAACTGTTCACACTTGGGGTAAAAGAAACCTCGTGTTGACGCAAAGGCGCAAGGACGCAAAGGTTTTGTTGCAGGCTTTGCGTCTTTGCGTCAAAACCTAGAGGCTAGGAGAAGTGTGAACTGTTACCGCCCCCGCATCCCCACCGCTAGTATGGACTATAGGTCGGCGACAGCGGGGATGATCTGCTCCTTGAAGACCGTGAGCGGGGCCAACTCGGAGACGTTCGGCATGTTGAAGATGGCGTGGTGTACGCCGAGGGCGGCCAGAGATTTACAGTGGGTGATGATGTCGTCCGCACTCTGTGCGCCGGGGGCGATGTGGGCCGTGCCGAGGGTGGTCACCTCGATCTCCTCGTAGGGCCGCCCCAGTTGCTCACAGTGGCGCTTGAGTACGTCGAGCTTATGGCGGATCGTGTCGGCACCCATGCGGTCGAACAGGTTACAGGCGTCGGCATACTGGGCCACCATGCGCAAGGTCTTCTGTTCGCCTGTGCCGCCCACCATGATCGGCGGACGTGGCTTGCGTACTGGCTGGGGCTGATTCAGCGTTTCGGCCAGATGGAAGTGCTTGCCTTCAAAGGGCGCTACCGTGCCCGCCCACATCTGGAGTACGATCTGTAGTGCCTCCTCCAACTGCTCGAAGCGCTCCTTAAGCGGCGGGTAGGGCGTGCCCAGCCCCTTCGCCTCACGTTCGTACCAACCCGCCCCGATTCCCAGCCATGCGCGTCCGCCCGATAGCACGTCCAGGGTGCTCACTGTCTTGGCGAGGATGCCGGGGTAGCGATAGATCACACCCGTGACCAGCGTGCCGAGTGTGACGCGCCGGGTGACGGCGGCCAGAAAACTTAGTGCGCTGTAGCCCTCCAGCATTGGGTCTTCAGCCGGCCCAGCGAACTGGATCTGGAAGAAGTGGTCCATCACCCACAGGCTGGCGAAGCCAGCCTCATCGGCGCGCTGGCCAATCTCGGCAAGGTGCTGGCCAATCGCGGCATCGCCGCCGGGCCAGGTGAAACTCGGAATCTGTAGGCCGATTTTCATCTCGCTGCTCCTATCTTGCGACAGATAATGCGCAGCCGCATAGGCATTCGGTTAAGGAATACCGCGTAGGGGCGCGTCACGACGCGCCCCAGGCGTACCCACGCCGTATGTCGCTGCGATCATCGCACCGGAGGGCGCGTCACGACGCGCCCCTACACAGGCACAGGGTAGCACCGGCTTCCAGCCGGTTATGATGCGCCACCGACCGGCAGGAAGCCGGTGCTACCTTGGGGCGTAACCGAACACGTATGCGGCTGCACCGCCCCCGAACCCCCGCAGGCGCACGATGGCTAGTCTTACTCCGCCCTGATACTCAGCACATACAGACTCTGCCCGTGCCAGATGCCCACCACCTCAACCGCACCAAAGTGGGTATTGCCACTCGCATTCAGTTGATCCAGCAGCGCACCGCGTTCAACCGGGCCACTCAGTTTGATCTGGCGTGCATTCGCATCGGGAACCCCACCGCTGCCCAGTGTTTCGACCAAGAGCGCCGAGGACTCGCTGATCAGGATCTGGGCGCGGATGCGTACCGCCTGATTGATATACCCCCCAGTGTTACTGAGTAGTTGCTCAATATTCAGATCGCTGATCTCCAGTGCTTTGAGCTGAATCTGCTCCAATTGGTAGGGATAGCCCCCATTGGGGCCGTAGTTGCCCACTGCACTCAGTGTGCCACTGGCTTGGACAAGTTGCCACGCGGCGGCCTGCGGGTTTGCGGCGGGGATCACCAGAGGCTCCGGTAACCAGATACTCCCGGCAATTTCAAGCGCTTGCGGCGATTCGCCATGCGCAAAGCTCAGCCCACCTATAAGAGCCGCTCCACCATCCATTGGTATCAGATACCCAATCGTCTGGATCGCCTCTTTTGGCGGACGCTCAAGTACCTCCGCCAAGCCGGGGACGGTTGGCTGGGGAATTGGTGTGGTACTCGTGGTGGCTGGAGGAGCGCTACAACCCACAAGCCCTATCAGGATGAACAGAGCAAAAAACCAGCGCATGAGCCTATTATAGCACCTATCTGGTAGCCTGAGACAGCGGCTTGATAGGTTTTGAGAGCTTTTCCAAGCCATTGAAAGACCATGCTGTGCTAAAATCCTCACAAGTGTCCGAGCGGTACGTCACCATAATCTCGTTATAAGGACTGATGGAGGATAGTCATACACTATGGGCACCAAGAATTCCCGGCTGCAAGGGTTCTACCAGCTCAATCCTTTTGAGCGGCTCCAGATGGTCAAGTCGTTCGACGGCCTGGTCGATGAAGACCTGAAGGCGCTCCACGGTGGACATGGCGTACTCTCGATTGAGCGCGCTGACAAGATGATTGAAAATGTGGTCGGCACATACAATCTGCCGCTGGGGATTGCAACCAACTTCCGCATTAACGGTCAGGACTACCTGATCCCGATGGTGGTTGAAGAGCCATCTATTGTGGCTGGGGCCAGCTATGCAGCACGTATGGTACGGGCGGGTGGCGGCTTCAGTGCGGATAGCACCGATCCGGTGATGATCGGTCAGGTTCAGTTGGTTCATGTTGCTGCACCACACAGTGTGCGTCACGATATTTTGGCTCGTAAGCAGCAGATCCTCACGTTGGCTAACGCCCAGAGTCGCTCGCTGATCACCTTGGGTGGCGGTGCGAAGGACGTTGAGGTGCATATCTTCCCTACTAGCCCCATGGGGCCGATGCTGGTGGTGCATCTTGTGGTGGACTGCCGCGATGCGATGGGGGCTAACGCGATCAATAGTATGTGCGAGGCGATTGCGCCGTTGCTGGAGGAGATCTCCGGTGGGCGCGCCTATCTGCGCATCCTCTCCAACCTGAGCGACCGTCGCTTGGCCCGTGCCCGTTGTGTGGTGCCGGTTGCGGCTCTTGAGCGCGACGGCCTCTCCGGTGAGGCGGTGGCTGAGGGGATTATGTGGGCCTATGCCTTTGCGGCGGTTGATCCCTATCGCGCCACGACCCATAACAAGGGCATTATGAACGGCATTGACCCGGTGATCGTCGCGACTGGCAACGATTGGCGCGCGATTGAGGCCGGTGCGCATGCCTATGCTTCGCGCAGTGGTACCTATACCTCGCTCAGTACGTGGGAGCGCGATGCCGATGGTAATCTGGTGGGAACACTAGAGATGCCCATGGCGGTCGGGATTGTCGGTGGGGCCACCAAGGTTCACCCGGCAGCCCAGGCGGCACTTAAGCTGCTCCACGTCACGTCGGCCAACGATCTCGCCGAGGTCTGTGTCTGTGCCGGTCTGGCCTCCAACTTGGCCGCGATGCGCGCCTTGGCCACCGAGGGCATCCAGCAGGGCCACATGGGCCTGCACGCCCGCCAGATCGCCATGGCCGCTGGTGCCCACGGCCACTTGGTTGATGAGGTCGCTCGCCGTATGGTGCAGGAGCGCAATATTAAGCCTGCCCGTGCCGAAGAGTTGGTTGCTGAACTGCATCACTAACGCTACAGCCGCCCCTTAATAGGAACTTACGCCTCCCGGCGGGGGTTCGGGGGAGGCTTCGCCTCCCCCGAAGAACTTTTTTCTCTGTTTTTGGCGGCGAAGCCGCCAAAAACAGAGAAAAAAGCGGGTCTGGGGCGCAGCCCCAACATGGGTTTTAGGGCGTTAGCCCTAAAGTTCATGTCAATGGGCGTAGCCGCCCCAAAAACTCCATCGGATATGTTCCATAATCTCAGACAATAGCTTGCAACCTGTAAGCCTGTGTTTGCTATGCCCTTGATTCCCTGCCCTGGGCGCTTATATGGTAGTGCCTAGCTTGCTCATACCCGTCATTTGGTTCGTAACCCAGAAGGAGATGCCGCATGATGAAGCCGAATCGCCCTGTCGGCCTGATTGGCTATGGGGTGTATGTGCCACGCTACCGGATCGCTGCGAAGGAGATCGCTCGCATCTGGACCGATGGCCACGGGCCTGTGCCGGTGGAGGCCAAGAGTGTCCCCGGCCCCGATGAGGATACGGTGACGATGTCTATCGAGGCGGCGCGGAGTGCGCTGGCGCGGGCGGGAATCCAGGCTGACCAACTCGGTGCGGTCTGGATCGGTTCCGAGAGCCATCCCTATAGCGTCAAGCCCTCCGGTACGATTGTGGCCGAGGCGTTGGGTACGTCACCCTGGATCAGTTCGGGTGACTGGGAGTTTGCCTGTAAGGCGGGGAGTGAAGCGCTTACTGCGGGTATGGCGATGGTGGGCAGTGGCATGGCCGACTATGTGATGGCGATTGGGGCCGATACGGCCCAGAGTCGTCCCGGTGATGCACTGGAGTATACCGCTTCGGCAGGGGCGGCGGCATTGCTGGTTGGCCCGGCTGATCAAGCCCTGGCGACCATTGATGCGACCGTCTCTTTTGTCACCGATACACCCGACTTCTTCCGCCGTGCTGAGCGCCCTTATCCGAGCCACGGCAACCGTTTCACCGGCGAACCGGCCTATTTCCGCACGATTCAGTCGGCGGCCAAGCGTCTGCTCGATGACTTGGGGCGCACTGCGACGGATTTCACCTATGCGGTCTTCCACCAACCGAATGCCAAGTTTCCCCAGGCGGTGGCCAAGCGGCTCGGCTTTAGCGATGCCCAGATTGCGCCTGGCCTGCTCTCGCCAAAAATTGGCAACACCTATTCGGGCGCGGCGCTCTCTGGTCTGTGCGCGACGTTGGATGTGGCCAAGCCCGGCGACACCATCTTCGTGACCTCGTATGGCAGTGGGGCTGGCTCGGATGCCTATGCACTCACCGTTACTGAGGCGTTGCTCGAACGACGTGAACGCGCCCCGTTGACGGCAGCGTATCTGGCTCGGTCGGTCTTTATTGATTATGCCGTCTACGCCAAGTGGGTCGGTAAACTGGTGATGGGGTGATAATGATGAGCAAGACATCTATGGATGCCTATATCATTGGGGTGGGAGCCACGCAGGTAGGCGAGCATTTTGTACGCAGCCTCGCCGATCTGGCGAGTGAGGCGGTGCGGGCGGCCTTTGCCCATGCACCTCAGCTTGATGCTCAGCATGTTGGAATGGTCTATGTTGCGAATGCGTTGGCTGAGACGATGGCCAGCCAGAGCCAACTCGGCCCCTACCTCGCCGCTGCGGCGGGCCTCGTGGGGGTGCCCGCGCTGCGGATCGAAGCAGCCGGGGCGAGTAGTGGGGTAGCGTTGCACCAAGCGGTGCAGGCGGTTCAGTCGGGGGCGTGCGCCGTTGCAGTAGTGATCGGGGCGGAGAAGGTGACGGATCGCCTCGATGCGCCGCTGGAGGCCGGGTTGGCACTGGCCGCCGATGCCGAGTCGGAGGGGATTCACGGGATTACCCTCACTGGCCAGTGGGCCTTGTTGATGCGTCGCTATATGCACGAGCACGGCTATAGCATGGATGCCTTCGCGCCCTTCCCGGTGAATGCACATGCCAATGCGGCCAAGAATGCCCAGGCGCTCTACCGCTTTGCGATCAGTGCCGATAAGTACCGCAAGGCCAATCCGATTGCTTCGCCACTGAATATGCTCGACTGCTCGACCGTGGCGGATGGTGCGGCGGCGGTGATCGTGGCCTCCGAGGCGATTGCGCGTGAACTCCCCGGCCCGCGTATCCGTGTCGCCGGTACCTCGGTCGCTACCGATACGCCCACGCTCGGTGCGCGGCGCGATCCGCTCGATCTCGTGGCGGCTCGCACCAGTGCGCAGGTTGCGCTTTCCCAGGCTCAACTCAGTTTGAATGACGTGCAGGTGCTCGAACTCTGCGACCCGCACGGGATTGCCGCCGTGTTGGCGCTGGAATCCATGGGCTTCTATGAGCGCGGCACTGCCCCGCGTGAGGCTGCCGATGGCGCGATCAGCCCGACCGGGCGCACGCCGCTGGCAACTGCGGGTGGCTACAAGGCACGCGGCGATGTCGCCGGGGCGAGTGGCATGTATCAGGTGGTTGAGTTGGTGCGCCAGCTCACCGGCAAGGCCGGGCCGAGCCAGGTGGCCGGGGCGCGGGTGGCGCTGGCCCAGGTGCTCGGTGGGGTGGGGGTGACGGCGGCGACGACGGTGCTGGTTGGCGAAGAGTAGCAATTCCACCAGAGGAGAGAGATATGGATATCGCACGACACTGGCGTGGCCACCCGGCCCGCTATCGCCTCCAGGGGGAGCGCAACCGGGCTACGGGTGAGGTGCGGGTGCCGATGCAGCCGCTGGCGCTGGGTGAGACCTCCGATACCTGGGAAACCCTGACCCTCAGCGGGCGTGGCGAGATCTACAGCTTCAGTATGCTACGCCAAGTTCCTGAAGGCTACGAACCCTTCGCGCCCTACCCGATTGCCCTGGTGCGCCTCGCCGAAGGTGCCCTGATTACCGCCCAACTCACCGATTGCGCCGAGTCCGATCTGGAGATCGGCATGCCGGTCGAGATGGTCACCCGCCAACTGGTGGATACGGGTGCCGATGGGGTGCTGGTCTATGGGTACAAGTTTCGCCCGGTGGTACAATAGGCGGTAGGATACCGCCATATAGGGATGGGATATATACATCCGGTGGAGGTTCGGGGGCGGCTGTGCCGCCCCCGAAGATATTTTTTTGGGGTTTGGGGCCTCAGCCCCAAGGACTTTGTACGCTCCCATCCCTATACCTTGATACCATTGGATACACATGAAGCGATTATCTGCGACCATCCTCGTTTTCCTCCTGCTTCTCCTCGCGGCATGTAGTTCTACCGCCCCCAATGCGACTACCCCAACACTAGGTGCTGCGGGTAGTACGCAATTGCCCGCTCCGCTCTATGTGCTCGACAACGGTCAGATTGCGCGGATTGAGCGTGATGGTGTGAGCCGTGCGCTGGTGACATCTGAAACCATTGAGGTTCAGGGTTTCCCGCCGGTAGCCACCTTTGGCATCTCACCCCAAGGCAACCTCGCCTTTGTGGTTGGTGATCTGAAAGCGGATCGGCTTGTCTTGAGCGGGCCGAAGGGTGAAGATCGCCGCATTCGTTACGAGGCTGAGGGCCATGAACTGAGTGATATTGTCTGGTCGCCCGATGGCAGCCAGATCTACTTGCGCCTGTTGAACAACCTCGATCCGCCCGATATTCCCAGTGGTATCTACCGTATGGAGGCTGCCGGTGGCCCTCTGGAACTGCTGCTCGCGGATGATCCGCTCCCTGATGCGGCCAATTCAATGCAAATGGCGCACGAGTATCATCCATTCAAGATCGCGCCTGATAGCAGCCGCCTGCTGGTCGAGATTGATGATCTAACCCAGAATAGTTGTACATTGGGAATCTTGCCGAGTGATGGCAGTGCGTTTCTGCATTTGAGTCCGCCGGATGGCTTGGTGATCTATTGTGGCGACGCCGACTGGAGTGCGGATGCACGTCGCGTTGCGCTGTTGGCCGGCGATGGCGCTGGGCCGCAGCTCTGGCAGGCAGACGCGCAGACCGGGGCGATGACCGCCTTGGCGACTACGAACGTTCTGGCGCGTGCGCCGCTCTGGTTGCCCGATGGGGGGCTGCGTTTTATCTGGGCCTCACGTGAGGGGGGCCAAGGGAAGTTGCAGTTTGCCTTGGCGCAGATCGCGCAGTCGCAGGGAACGCCCACCATGATCGGGCCGATCTTCCACGAACCGCTGGGGCAAGTCTTGTGGGCGGTTGATGGTAGTGGCGCGATGACGGTAGTGGCTCCTGAGGATCAGGTGCTTGATCTGCGCTGGATGCCGGTGCATGGGGCAGCGGTGGCTTTGCCCAACACCAAGCAGCGGATTGGCGATCTTGCCTGGGGGCCAGTGGAGTAGGTACGAGGTAAAACTGTTCATACATGCATGGGGTAGCCAAAACCTTTGGTTGACGCAAAGACGCAAAGGGTTTGATTAGGGTTTTATTCTGAAGGCTTTGCGCCTTGGCGTCTTTGCGTCAAAACCGGGATGCTAGGATAGGTACGCTACGAGGAGCCAAGTGATGGCCGGGATCATCCTCTATATCGTCACGTTGGGGTTGGAGTTGCTGAGCGTTCTAGTGCGCTTCGCTCTGGTGAGTGCGCTGGTGACTCTCATTGCTGGTGGACAGATTGGTGTGGGGGTGGGTATTCTGGCTGGGCTGGCTCCAGTAATCTACTCGTTGTTGGTGTTGGCGGGCATTCCGAGTGGCCACATCCTCATCCGGCGCAACTTGGCGGCCCGCCCACTCACTCGCTCTGAGCAGGCGCAACTTGCCGCCGCTGTGGCCCCGATGCAAGCCCAGGGGCTGACCTTCCCTAAGCATGTCTTTGCCTTGGATACTGAGGGCTTGAATGCCGCTATCTCTGGCCGTACCCTCTACATTCACCGCGACCTCTTTGCGAGCCGCTTCTTGGCGGGGGTGATTGCCCACGAATTGGGCCACTACACCTCACTTGATGGGCGTCTGATGCTGGCTATTCGTGCTCTGACGATCCCCGGCGGTTTTGTGATGGCTGGCTTTCTGCTCCACCTGCTGCGCTGGCTGGCCCACGCAATTGCGTGGCTGCTCGGAGCGCTGCTGACCCTGATCTTCGCCATGTTGCGCATGAATCTAAGCTGGATCATCGGATGGATCTTTGGGATGAGTATCCAAATCATGCGGATGCTGATCATCTTTGGGGTGGGTGGTGTCGGTTCGGCGTTGCTGGGATCAGCATGGCGCTCTTACTTTATTGAGCGTGAATATGTCGCCGATGCCTTCGCGGCGTCGTTGGGCTATGCTTATGATCTAATCGCGTTTTTTGAGACCGAAGTCTTGACTGATGTGACGATTCCCTGGTATGAACAGCCTACCCATCCCTCAACAACCCGCCGCATTGCTAATCTTGAAGCCGTGGCCGTAGACTCTCTCCAACTCCGTACCCTGCCCAAGTCCACAGCACGCGCGCATGCTGCCGCTTCTCCCTTGCTCAATCAGGTTGCTCCATCGCATACTCCAAGCTACCAATCTTGGCCGTTTATTGCTATTACCATTGCATCACTGGTAACAATCTTGCTTGCGGTCTTTATCTTCACTACGCTACACCATCCCCGCACGCAAGATACATTCCAGCCCACACCTGGGCCGACGCCAACTCTGGGGGTACCGGTGAAAGGTTAAAATGATAAAACTGTTAACTAACGAGGTAGTGTCGTAACTAGCTATTATGTGGCATGTTGTAGTACGATAGGATATGCTGTCGTAACAGTGTGTATGCGCTATTCACGGAAAGTGCTTGGTATGGGTGCGTTTCCCCCCACGGTCATATCAGAGCAGGAGCGGGAGGATGCCATGTCGCAGCCTGATCAGAGTTTGCTGCGTGAGGCGTTAGTAACCGCCTACGAGGGTCAGTGTGCGATCACCGGTTGTGCGGTTGCAGAGGCGTTGGATGTGACCTTGATTGACCCCAAGGCACCTGCCGAAACAAGTAATGCGCTGCTGCTGCGTGCCGATCTCTGTCGTCTTTTTCGTGCCGGTCTGATAGCAGTTGATGCAATTAATCTGAAGGTTGCAGTTGCACCTGAGGTTGCTGCGGCTCCCGAATATGCGACGTTGAGCCAACAGACGTTACGCCAGCCGGCACGTATGACGATGCGTTGTAGCCGCCAGTTACTTGATGCGCATTACCGGCGCTTTAATCTCCGCCAGATGGCCAATCGCTCGTCGGCGGTGAACCCGTTGCCTCCCGCTCAGACACTCCATCCAGTCCAACGCCGCACCATCTCCGTTAAGAGTTGGGTCAATAGTATTGCGTATAGTCGTGATGGTCAGTATTTGGCAACTGGTTCGTGGGATGGGATGGCGCGCATTTGGCGGGCCGAAGATGGCTATTTGCTCCATACACTGCATGCCGATCTGGGTGAGGTTAATAGTGTGAACTTCAGCCCCGATGGGCGCGTGTTGGTCGCAGCGGGGCGCAATCAGGTGGTGCAAGCATGGCGGGTGGGCGATGGCTCACCACTCTATCGCCTTCAGGGGCCGGGTGGGCATAGCGGGGCGGTCTTTAGTGTTGCCTTTAGCCCCGATGGGCTGAATCTGGTGAGTGGGAGCTGGGATCATACGGTCTGTCTCTGGAACCTGATTGATAAGCAGCCCGTCCGCCGCTTTACCGACCATGCCGGGGCGGTGAATAGTGTCGCGTTTAGTTCCACTGGGCGTCTGATTGCTACCGGTAGCCACGACCGCAATGTGCGTATTTGGCGCGTGGCTGATGGAACATTGCTGAATACGCTCCAGGGCCATACTGATGCGATCTTTAGTGTTGCCTTTAGCCCTGATGGACGGCTCTTGGTCAGTGCGGGGACGGATGGCTCGATTCGGCTCTGGCGAGTGGCCGATGGTTCGCTGCTCTATGTGCTGCAAGGCAATAGCGGGGCGGTCTTTAGTGTCACCTTTAGCCCCGATGGTATGACGATGGCGAGTGGTGATTATAATCGTTCGGTGCGTCTGTGGCGTGTCATTGATGGAACCCTGATCCATAATATCAATGCCCATGGTGAAGGTGTGACCTCACTGGCCTATAGCCCCGATGGGAAGGCTCTGGCGAGTGGTAGTTTTGATGCTTCAGTGAAGATCTGGGATCTGCACGGGGAACCCAGTTGAGTTAGAGGAGTTTGTTGAATGACCCCCGACGAGTTCCGTCGCTACGGGTATGCGATTGTTGATTATATCGCGGGCTACCGGGCAGGAATCGCCGATCTGCCGGTCTGGTCGAGCATCCAACCCGGCGAGTTGCGGGCGGCGTTGCCGGTTGCCCCACCCACTGAGGCGGAGCCGTTTACCGCCTTGATGGCCGATCTGGATCGTTTGATCAGCCCCGGCCTTTCGCACGTACAGCACCCGCGCTTCTTTGGTTATTTCCCGTCCAATGCTCATTTGGCCTCGGTGCTAGGGGATATGCTCAGTTCTGGATTGGGCCAACTGGGCCTCAATTGGGCCTCTAGCCCGGCGCTCACCGAGCTTGAGGAGTTAATGACCGACTGGATGCGCCAGATGCTTGGTCTCTCCGACGCTTGGCGCGGTGTGATCCAGGATACCGCCAGCACCAGCACGCTGGTGGCGCTGCTCTGCGCCCGCGAACGTGCCAGTGGCCATAGCCAGGTGCGTGGTGGTTTGCAGGCCGAACCCGCTCCGCTCCTCGTCTACACCTCTTCCCAGAGCCATAGCTCGGTTGAGAAGGCGGCGCTGTTGGCTGGATTTGGGCGCGAGAATGTGCGCCAGGTTGATCTGGATGCTAACTATGCCATGCGCCCCGATCATCTGGCCCAACTGATCGCCGCCGACTTGGAGGCCGGACGCCGCCCATGTGCGGTCGTGGCCACGGTTGGTTCTACCGCCACCACTGCGATTGACCCGATCACTGATATTGCCGCGATCTGCTCCGAGTATGGCCTCTGGTTGCATGTTGATAGTGCGCTGGCTGGTTCAGCGATGATTCTGCCCGAATGCCGCTGGATGTGGCAGGGTATCGAAGCCGCCGATAGCCTCGTGCTCAATCCGCACAAGTGGCTCGGTGTGGTCTTCGATTGCTCACTCTTCTATGTGCGTGATTCCAACCATCTGGTGCGGGTGATGTCTACCAATCCGAGCTACCTGCGCACCGCCGCTGATGGTCAGGTGACCAACTACCGCGACTGGGGCTTACCGCTGGGGCGGCGCTTCCGGGCGCTCAAACTCTGGTTCCTGATCCGGCTGGAGGGCGTGGTGGGGTTGCAGGTGCGTCTGCGCCGCGATCTTGAACATGCCCAGTGGCTCGCCACGCAGATTGATGCCGCCACAGACTGGCAGCGCCTCGCTCCGGTGCATCTCCAGACGATCTGTGTACGCCACGAGCCACCCGGCATGAGCGCTGCCGAGGTGGATCAACACACCCTGCGCTGGGTGGATCAGATCAACACCTCAGGGGCGGCCTTTCTCACTCCGGCGCTGCTCGATGGGCGTTGGATGGTACGCATCAGTATCGGGGCGCTCACCACCGAGCACGAGGATGTGGCGGCCCTGTGGGCGTTGATGCGCGAGGCGGTGGTGTAGAGACGCAAGATCTTGCGTCTCTACACCACCAATTCTAAAGATGAATCGGGGTGCCATGTTCTAAGGCATGCGCCGCTTCTCCAATCGCCTCGTGCAGCGTCGGGTGGGCGTGGATGGTGTTGAGCAGGCTCGTGCCTGTCGCTTCGTGGCTCAGCGCCACCGAGGCTTCACCGATCATCTCGGTGGCGTTGGGGCCAATCAGGTGGATGCCGAGGATCTCATCATACTGGCGCTCGGCCACGATCTTAACGAAACCGAAGCGATTCTGGGCCAGGGCACGCGCCTTGCCGTTGGCCGAGAAGGGGAACTTGCCCACCTTCACATCGTAGCCCTTCTCACGCGCCTTGGCTTCGGTTAGCCCGATGCTGGCGATCTCTGGGGTGCAGTAGGTACACCCGGCGATCTTGCCGTAGTTGATCGGGTTGACGCTGTGGCCCGCAATATGCTCGACGGCCAGGATGCCCTCGGCGCTGGCCTTGTGGGCCAGCCAGGGCGTGTTGGCGGTGCAGTCGCCCACCGCGTAGATGCCCTCGGCACTGGTGCGCATAAACCCGTCGGTGACAATATAGCCCCGGCCATCCAGGTTGACCCCGGCATCCTCCAGGCCGATTCCGGCGGTGTTGGGCAGAATGCCAATCGAGACCAACACCTTCTCGGCCCCAATCTGCTGGGTCTTACCGGCGCTATCCTGCACCGTCACCAACACTTGCTCGCCACTGGAGTCAATCTGCTCCACCTTCGCCCCCGCCAGCGTCTTGATACCTCGGCGCTGAAACGCCTTCACCAGCTCCGCGCTCACATCCTCATCTTCATTGGGGACGATGCGTGGCAATGCTTCAACTACCGTCACCTCGGCACCAAAGGCGCGGAACATGGAGGCAAACTCGATCCCAATTGCCCCAGCCCCAATCGCCAACAGATTTTTGGGCACCTCGGTCAGTTTGAGCATGTCGGTCGAGGAGAGGATGCGCTGGCGATCAAAGGGCGTCCCCGGCAGCGGGCGCGGGCGTCCGCCGGTCGAGACGAGGATGTGTTTGGCGGTGAGGGTCTGTTCGCCACCCGCATTCAGTTCCACCCGTACCGTCCCGCGCCCGGCGATCATGCCCCGCCCGGCGATTACATCCACCTTATTCTTCTTCATCAGGAAGGCCACACCCTCGGTACTGGCCTTGACCACCGCATCCTTATGCTTCATCGCCCCGGCCAACTCGAAGTTGACATCGCCGACCTTGATCCCAAAGCGTTTCGCCTCGCGGATCTCATCGAGAACATCGGCGGCATGCAGCAGTGACTTGGTCGGGATACAGCCCACATTCAGGCACACCCCGCCCAGCGCGGCGAACTCGACAATCGCCACCTTCATACCGAGTTGGCTGGCCCGAATAGCAGCTACGTACCCCCCCGGCCCTGACCCGATGATGACCAGATCGTACAGCGCATCGCTCACTGATTGCCACCTTTCCTCATAGCGCTCACTCTGTGGCTATTGTAGCACGCTTGGGGTGCCACCTTCGGTGGGGGTTCGGGGGATGCTTCGCATCCCCCGAAGATCTTTTTTTGTTGTGTTTTGGCGGCGAAGCCGCCAAAACACAACAAAAATTAGGGTTTGGGGCGTAGCCCCATGTAGCGCAGCCTTCGCTACCTAACATGTTATAATGCCATCGGGTACTATGCTCTCTTGAAGGAGAAGGTTTTTCATGCAGAACTATTGGCATGATCTGGAGCCCGGCCCGAATGTTCCTGATGTCATCCAAGCTGTGGTCGAGATCCCTAAGGGATCACGCAATAAGTATGAGTTTGATAAGCGCATTGGTGCGTTTAAGCTGGATCGCGTGCTCTATTCTGCGGTGCAGTATCCTGGCGATTATGGCTTTATGCCCCAGACCTACTATGACGACGGTGACCCACTCGATGTGCTGGTCATGACCAATCTGCCCACCTTTACCGGCTGCATCGTCGAGGCGCGCCCGCTGGGCCTCTTCAGAATGCTCGATAAGGGCGAGCATGATGATAAGGTGCTTGCCGTCTTGCACTACGATCCCTTCTTCCAGGACTTTAAGGACTATACCGATCTGCCCGCCCACTTCCTCAAGGAAGTTGAGCATTTCTTCACCGTCTATAAGGATCTGGAAGGTAGCCGCGTCGAGCCACTCGGCTGGGAGCATGTTGATGTGGCGAAGGAACGCATCCTTTATGCGGTAAATTCCTACTGGGACATGCGGGCTGGCCGCTTGCCTAAGAAAGCCTGATGGTGGCATGTCCTCACGCGCCAATAGACCAAGCCTCCACCGCACGGCCTACTCCGCTGGCGGTGTGATCTATCGGATGGTAGGTTCACAGGTGGAGGTTGCGCTCATCGCTACCGAGCGTGGCGAACGCTGGGGCTTGCCCAAGGGGCATGTGAACCGTGGCGAGACGGCTGAGGCTGCGGCGTTGCGTGAGGTGGCTGAGGAGACGGGGCTGTCGGGCGAAATTGTCAGCTATTTGACGACGATTGAGTACTGGTTTCGGGCTGGATCGTCGCGCATCCATAAGTATGTTGATCTCTTCCTCATTCGCTACGCCAGCGGTGAGGTGCGCCCGCAAGAGGCTGAGGTTGATGATGCGCGTTGGTTTTCGCTCGATGACGCCATGCGCCTCGTCTCGTTTGAACGTGAACGTGATGTAATCATCAAGGTAGCTGATCTGTTGCGTGAAGCGTAGGGGCGAGATTGGTTTTTGACGCAGAGACACAAAGACGCAAAGATTTGGGGAGGTTCTCTACTTTGCGTCTTCGCGCCTTTGCGTCAATCCTATGTTGAGGTGATACATGCAGCATGTGGTCGAGGTCTCACTGGCCGAGCAGCTTGAAGGCACCTTGCCGCCCGATCTGGATCTGGATCTGGTGGAGCAGGCGATTCTGGCGGTGTTGGCAGCGGAGGCGCAGGCGTTGGAGGTGGGGGTGCTGATTACCGATGATGCCCACATCCATACGCTGAACCGCGATTATCGCGGGGTGGACGCGCCCACCGATGTGCTCTCCTTCGCCGATGATGGCCCACCGGCGTCGTTTGTCGTCGCCGGGGATGGCCCGCGCTACCTGGGCGATATTGCGATCTCCTACCAGCGTGTGCTGGCTCAGGCTGCTGAATATGGCCACAGCCCCGCCCGTGAACTGGTCTATCTGGCTGTTCATGGCACACTGCACCTGCTCGGCTACGACCACGAGCGTGGCCCGGAGGATGCTGCCACGATGCGCCTGCGTGAAGAGGCAATCATGGCCGAACTGGGCTTGTTACGCGGGGCGTAAGGATAGGTAGTAACTGTTCACACGGCCCCGTCGTAACTGTTCACACTTCTCCTAGCTTCCAGTTTTTGACGCAAAGACGCAGAGGCGCAAAGCCTGCAACAAAACCTTTGTGTCTCTGCGCCTTTGCGTCAAACGGTACGTCCGGTGCGCCCGCGCCGCTTGCGGATCAAGGGGATCAGCGGGAGCGCCATGCCGATCGAGAAGATCCCGCCGACCGCAAACAACGCCCCCCACGATGATCCGTGGTCGAGCATCCACCCTGCGACCACCGGCGCCAGCATACTGCCCCCAAACCCAATGAAGGCTTGGAAGGCTTGGGCTGACCCCAGCCGTTCCGGTGGCGACCACTCGGTGATCGCGGTTGAGTAGATCGCTGAGTCGGCAGACATGAGTAGGCCGAGCAGGCAGCCGACCACGATGATCAGTGGCCAGGGTGAGGTGTGCAGGAAGCCGAAGCCCAGCGAGATGACCCCACTAGAGATGGCGATCAACAGGGCGGCGCGTGCCCGCCCCATGCGGTCGGAGAGCCAGCCGCCCATGAAGACGCCGGGGGTCCCCAGCCCGGCCATCAGCGCGGCCCACTGGCTGCCCTCAGCCGAGGCGCTTGTCGCATCCATCCCGTGGATGAGCAGCGCACTGGCCAGGAACGCCGCTAACCAACTGCGTGAGACATACAGTTCCCAGGAGTGGCCGGTGTAGGCACTAATCGTCCGCATCACCGGCCCATCGCGCAGCACCCCCATATCCAGGCTACCGCGTCGCCCCGGTGGGGTACTGGCACCCCGTGTGGCATAGATCGCCAAGGGGATGGCACTACTCGCCACAATGCCCAAGATGAGCGCCGCCGTTGGCCAGTCTACCCGTGCAATCAGCAACCCACTGCTCCAGAGCGAGAGCGCCCCACCCAGGTAGAAGGCCGAGACATACGCGCCCACCGCCAGCCCGCGCTTTTCGGCGGGGACGGCGAAGGCCACCACCCGTGTCCCCGGCATGTAGATTCCGGCCAGCCCGATCCCGGCGAAGAAGCGGAAGAATGCCGCACTCCAGACATCGCGAGCCAGGAACGAGAAACCGAGGAAGGCCAGGCTACTCACGATGCTACAGCCGATGATCACGCGCTGGATCGGAATACGATCCGTCAGCGGCAGCAGCACGATCACACTCAGCACGTAGCCCGCTTGGTAGGCCGCAAAGACCCAGCCGATAGCTGCGCTACTGGCATTCCAGTCGGTGCGCAGCAGCGGCAGGGCCGCAGCGGTAAAACTTGCCGGTAGCAGCACCAGGGCGAGAACCGAACCCAGCAGTATGATCCGCCAATAGCCCATTTCGACCGATTTAGGCGGCGTAGTCATCGTCGTCATCATCGTTGCTAGGGCGAGTCTTTGGCGGGGCGACATACCGTCGCACTGGCCCTTCTTGGCGCACATACTCCTGGATTGTGGCGGGTTGACCAAGCACAATCACGCGGTGCTTATCGAGGGGTTTCAGCACACGGGCCGCCCCATAGCGCGCCGATTCGAGGACGCGCACATTCCCCGCCAGCACCACCGCCCGTCCGCCGGGGCGCAGCACGCGCGCAATCTCGGAGAGCACCTCGCGGTAGAGCGTGGGCAGCACCGACTCATCGGCGATCTGTTTGCCAAAGGGCAGATTGACCGCCACCTTGTCCACTTCACCATCCTCCAGCGGCAACTTGCGTGCATCCCAACGGCTCAGATTGATCTCACCGCGTGTCCCGCGCAGATTGATCTGCATCGCGGCCAACGCATCGCCATTGATGTCGCCGCCGTGTATCTCGGCGAAGCGCCCGGCGGCGGCGCGTTCGAGGAGCAGCGTCCCCGATCCCGCCATCGGATCGAGAAAGACATCGTTCGCCGATGGATAGGTGAGTTGCACCATTGCGGCGGCCAGAGCTGGGCGCAGCGAGGCAGGTAGATGCTTGATCTTATCGCGTTGGCGCATGCTGGCATCAGAGAGCCGGATCGTACACAGAAGTTCGTTCTCAATCAGGGTGGCCCAGATCTCCAGATCTTCGCCCTCCTCAACCGGATGCCAGCGCCCCGGCCAGCCATCGCGCACCGCATCAGCGACAGCGCGGCCCACATCGCGGCGCATAAACTTCTGATTGCCTACTGTGCGCGCAATCACGCGGAAGCTGCCATTCTGCTTGCTGCTCCCAGTGGCGCGCCGCCAAATATTCAGGGCGTCTTGGATCGCCTCGGAGTTGCGCACCGCAGCATGAATCTGGCGCAGCCCACGCTCATCATAGGCGACCTTAAAACCACGCGCCGCCACGACAAACACATCTTCACTGACCCGCAGCTTCAGCAGCGCCTTGGGGCCAGCACGCATATCAAAGATGACCAAATCGTCACGCCCAGGCACCGCACGCAACGCCATCAGGCGTGGTGCGCTTCGTTCGTCCTCGGCGGGGATAGTATTCTCAACTTCGCGCCACGCGAGTTGACCCAGACCGGGGATAGTTTGGAGTACATAGATCATAGTAGCCGATCACATCCATAATAATCTGATACAAGGTGGTCAAACTGGCCACATCCACCCACTCATCATCGGAGTGCAGGCCCGCGCCGACTGGCCCGAAGCAGATCGCCGGAATCCCGGCGTCGGTGTAGTAGCGTGCGTCGGTCGAAAAATGCTCGCGGTAGAAGCGCGCCGGTGCGCCGGTATGCTCCGCGATCAGGCTGGCCAGCCGCTGCACCTGCGGGTGGTTGGGGTCGGTACGAAGAGGAACCGCCGGGCGGGTGCAGAGGATCTCGGCATCCGGGAAGTACTCTTCGAGAATCGCCGTGATCGACTCGACACTCTCATCGGCGGTGAAGCGCACATCAAAGGTGAAGGTGGCCGAACTAGGAATCTGGTTGTTCGAGCCATCGCCCACCTGGATGAGCGTCGGTGAGACACTGGTACACCAGCTATCGGCGCTAGGTGGTGGGAAGCGGCGTTCAAGTTTAGCAATGCCATGCGCCAGTGCATAGACCGGATTGTGGCCTTCCCAGGGCCGCGAGCCGTGGGCGGGCGTACCGCGCAGGCGCATATCAATCCACATCGCGCCCTTATGCTCATAGAGGATGCCCAAATCGGTCGGCTCCAGACAGAGCATAAAACCACAGCGCCAGCCTTCTTGGAGCAGGCGAGCGGTACCCAACTCGCCGCCAATCTCTTCATCGCTCACAAACTGGAAGCCCACATCAGGGCGTTCGCTCCGCGCCGCCAGATCGCGCACAAGGCGCAGCATCACTGCCACACTCCCCTTCATATCCTGGGCACCCCGGCCATAGATTCGCCCATCGCGCACCTGCGGGATGAACTGGGCTGGACGACCCACCACCACATCCGTGTGGCCATTCAGCATCAGCGCCGGGCTACGAGTCGGCTGGAGCGTCGCCACAATCGCTGGTTTGCCCCCCGCCTGCGTGTACTCCACAAAGATGTCGGGAATCGTGGCCAAGTACGCCGCGACATAGTCCATCACCGCGTTCAGATTCTCTGGGCGGCTGGCAATCGACTCGATACGGATGAGGTCGCAGGTGAGTTGGGTCAGTTCTGCGGCGAGATCTGGGTGCATAGAAGCCTCCTCTTGTACTCCCGCTAGTCTACCATAAAGTGGGGGGGTGTTTTTTATCCGCAGATTATTTTTTTATCCGCAGATTATTTTTTATCCGCAGATTACGCAGATTACGCAGATTTTTTAGGATAAAACAAAAAATAATCTGCGAAATCTGCGTAATCTGCGGACAACAACCTAGAAACCTCGGCCAGATCAATTCGCCCACCACCAATCGTCAACGCATCGGCAGTACCACACGCCACCCCCAGGCGCAACGCCTCGTGTAGCCCCAACCCACGTACCAAACCCGTCGCCAACCCCGCCGAAAGCGAGTCGCCGCTGCCCACCGTGCTCACCACCGTAATCGCGGGTGCTTTCACCCAGCAGACCCCGCTGGCGTCGGCGGCGACCGCCCCCTGCGCACCGAGTGAGACGGCGGCGAGTTCGATCCCCATGCTCCGCAGGTGGAGTACCGCCGCGCTCGCTGTGTCCACATCGTAGATGCGCCGCCCCAAGACCGCTCCTAGTTCACTCGCATTGACCTTGATCCCGTAGGGGCGCGCTGCCAAGGCGCTCTGGAGCGCCTCGCCACTAGTATCCACGATCACCCGCCGCCCGGCTGCGTGGAGGTGCTGGAGCAACGCTCCCAACTGGCTCGCCGCCACCCCGCGTGGTAGGCTCCCGGCAACCAAGCATAGGCTGGCTTCTGCCGCCACCTCCACCACCAAGGCAGCAAAGCTGGCCCAATCCGCCCCACTCAGGATCGGCCCGGCCTCGTTCAACGCGGTGGCGTCGCCTCCAGCACGGTTGACGAGCAAGACGCATGTGCGCGTCTCCCCGGCATGGTGCTGGCTCCAACGCCCCTGAATGCCCTCCGCCGCCGCGAGGTCGGCCAGCAGCGCACCACTGCGTCCGCCCAGCGGCGCACACACAACCGCCGCCTGGCCCAGCGTGTGCGCCGCACGCGCCACATTCAGCCCCTTGCCCCCGGCGGCAACCAATACCTCGTCGGTGCGCTGGACACTGCCCAAATGGAGGTCAGCAAAGACCATGGTGCGATCAATGGATGGGTTGGGTGTGATGATCAAAAGCATACAAAGTTCCTTGTTGCTACCAACTACGGTTTGTGGTAGAGTGTATCTCCTACGCTCACCATACCACTCTGCATGGAGTAGTCATCTATGCCTATTGCACTTGTTGTTCACGGCGGTGCGTGGGATATTCCTGATGATCAGGTTGAAGCCCATCACGCTGGTTGTCAAGCGGCGCTCAAAGTTGGTTGGCAGTTATTGCGCCAGGGCGCGAGTGCGCTTGATGTCTGTGAAGCGTCCTTGCGGGTGATGGAAGATGACCCGATCTTTGATGCGGGAATAGGTTCGGTGCTCACGACGGCGGGTACAGTTGAACTGGACGCGGCGGTGATGGATGGCACCACTCTTCGCTATGGGGCAGTGGCTAATCTACGCCGTATTCGCAACCCGATCTCATTGGCGCGCAAGGTCTTAGAAGGGCCAGCGACCATGTTGGTTGGTGAAGGTGCCGAACAGTTTGCTATCGATCATGAGATTCCGCTGATCGAAAATCACGAACTGATTGTCGAGCGTGAACGTGCTCTTTGGGAAGCCTGGAAGGCAAGTGGGGCTGTTCTGCACCACGGGCAACCCCGAAACATCCAACAGATCGCCGATCCTCCTTATGCCTCCGAGGTGGGTGGTCACGATACGGTCGGTGTCATCGCACTCGATCAGCATGGCAACTTGGTGGCCGCGAACTCTACGGGTGGTACGCTCTTCAAACTGCCTGGCCGCATTGGCGACACCGCCCTCATTGGAGCTGGCCTCTATGCCGATAGCCAGATCGGTGCGGCTGTCTGCACTGGCTGGGGCGAGTCGATCACCCGTGTGGCCCTGGCTCGCCGAGCCATCGATCTCCTCGAACGTGGCCTCGCCCCCCAATCCGCCGCCGAATCCGCCATCCGTAGCCTCGCCCGCCAGCCATTGGGCGGCAGCGGTGGGTGTATCCTGCTCGCCCCCAACGGCCAGATCGGTATGGCATGGAATACCCGTCGTATGGCCTATGCGTATCAGGTGGAGGGGTAGCATAAAGCTTCCCGGAAGCTTTATGCTTCCGGGAAGCTCACCGGAGCTTAGCGATTCACCTGTGGTAGATATACCTGATAGCTTGGGATTACTAAACGAGCCTCACTACTATTGCCACTGGCGTCACGTGCCGTCACCACGAGTTCACGCACCATACCCGTCGTAATCTGCTGCGAGTATTGGCGATCCTGAAGGTGGTTCAGATTCTGGGTCTGCCATGTCGTACCATTACTCGTCCATGCGACTTGTACCTGTAGATAGGCGGCGGCAGTCGTCTCATCATACGCCTCAGTAGTGATCGTCACCCTTCCTAATGTTGGGGTTAGAGTGATACCATTGACCACAGGCGGTAGAACATCTTCCACTAATGTCTCACTGGCATAGTTGGGATCAACATAGGTGATTTCCAGCACCGTTTGTTCATAGCGTCGTACTTCGCCCACATGTGATCCAGTTGCACGGAACTGTGCTGGTGAAACGACCAGTGTATCTATCGGTGTCCCTGCGCTGACGGTTCGTTGCACGCCATACGGCTGATCTGGCAGCCAGGATTGTAGGATGGTCAATGCTGGATCATTGCTCCGCGTGCGACTCTCTTGAATGATCGGTGTTGTAACATAGGGGTCAAAGCCAGTAAGGATTGGCAGGGTCGTAGCCTGCACCATGCGGATACCACGCGGCTCGGCTGGAGTTGCTCTTCCGGCAAGCAGGGTGACATCATAGCTGATCGCGGGCAATATCGGTTGCCCCAGTACCGTCTGATCTACCCCCGTGATGGTGGTTGTGCCGGGGCGTAGGCTATCGGCGATGGTGCTCGTCGTGTGTAGGAGGCTGCCGAAGTCGGTCTTCTCAACTTGGAAGCTGGTCGTAATCGTAATCAAACGGGTGAACGTTGGTTCACCACTGGTCGGATCTGCCTGGATCGTCATATCCTGTAGCTGCATAGGAGTCAACACGAGTGGCCCGGCCTCATGCGCTGGCTGTGGTGTGGCGACTTCGACGCGCAGGTATGGCAACCCGTACAGAACCCATTCACTCAACACCTTTTCGTCATAGACGCTAAAGCTGGTGATGCCACGATCCCGCAGATACCGCTGTTTCGCCTGCGCCAACGCGGCACCAATCGTCGGCTGCCCTGGTTGCAGGATCTGGCTCGTGAATAAGAGTTGTAGCCGTTCACTAAACCCGGCCACCTCATCATCGCCATACCCATAGCCAGTATTGCCAATCAGATTGCCACCGTTGCGTAGGATGGCACTGGCAAAATCGGCCTGATACTGTGCGGTACTCAACGAGGTGTCTGTAGCATTCAGACCTGAATGACAGCCGACCGAATAGACGAGGGTCGGACGATCATTGCGGCGGAAGTAGGCGGCGGCAGGAGTAGCCGGAGTGGCATTCTGGAGCGGTGCAACATCAAACACTCCCGCGCCGGGCGTCAGGTAGTCTGCCGGAATGGCTTCGGCATGGCTAAAGTGGCTGTTCAGTACCATCAGGGCATAGGGTGTATGTGCGCCATTGTAGGCTGCTTGATTGGCGATCTGGTTGAATTGGCCACCAAACCACGTGTTGGTGAAATCGGTGGCATTCCATGTATCGTTAATCAAGCGCGTCACTGGAACATCCGCGCGCACCAGGTTGTCGGCTAGTTGGGTACTCGAATCAGTCAGGAAGTCGTAGCCTGTAACGAGTGCCGGATTGTTTGTATCGGCACGAATAACGTAGCGCGTGGCAACTGGGTTGCTCAACACCGCCTGTAGGTAGGTGACAATATCGGATGGGCGTTCAACTAGGCGTCCGATGCCAAGATCGGGGACGAATAGCTCGCGCCCGCGCCATGCGGTCGTTTCACGATCCGCATAGAAGTTGTCGGTCTTCACGTTGCGGAAGAAGAGACTCCCACCCAACGCCGTCTCGCGCTTGAGTCCGGCATTTTCAAAATCCAAATCCCCAATATAGGCGCTCTCGTTACCGATATTTGTCTCATCTGTCGTGCGATAGAAGGGTATGACTTCATCGCCACCAATAATGACAATATCGGTAACATTCGGATAGTGTACCTGTATCGCCTCATCAATCACCATCCAGATCTGGCGGGCAATGGCATTCGCCCGTGCTGGCTGCTGTGGTCGGTTATCCCACTGTGTATAGAGTGCTGCAAGGCGGCTAGCAGTTGTTGGATCAAGATCCGTAGCCAGATTGATGACTACGCCGTTACTATCGGTTAGCAATGAACTATTCGGATTGAGTAGATCAGCAAGGCTCGTAAGGGCGCTACTTTCACCCACAAGCGCACCATACTGCTGCTGCATCCGGGTCGTATGCTGAATAAAGAGCGTGCGTACCGTTGCATCGCTCGGATGATTGAGACTAGCTTGCCCCGACTGAATTGCAGCATTAGCCATAAGGCCCGGTTCGGCATGGATCTGGAGGGTATAGGGCGGGCCAGCAGCGCCCTCAGCACTGATAACCACCAGATAGACGAGGCCACCACGGGGTAAAAATGCACCGATGGATTCGTCGGATGTGCCAGGGTTGGCCGAAATCGAACGGATACGGGCAATCGAGCGGATACGGGCAATCGAACGGATGCGAGCAATCGAACGGATACGAGCGATGCTCTCGATACTCCCCTGCTCATCAATGACCGTATTGTCGCCGGTCTGATCGAGGCTTACCCCATCATTCACCATCGCACTGATGTCACTACTGTCAATCAGGGCGAGATCATAATCCGCTGTAAGGTTGGTCAGGCTGGCACTGATCGTTGCGCCGGGGGGGAGTAACACGGCGAAGATATCCGCATCGTCAGCAGAAGCGATGTGGCCCTGGTATTCAGCCCGATTTGCCGTTAAGATGGCTTGGTTGGCGGTTTCGATGCTATTGTTCGGCTCACTTTCATTCAGTACAGATGGTGGATCAACTGTACCAATTGCCACCTCAACCGTGCTTGAATTAGCATAGTTTGGTACGAGGAGCGCTTCTGATGGGCTCATCGTCGTACTAAATGCACCAGAGTGGGTCGTCGCATTGATGATGATGAATTGGTCGCTTGCCGATGGAACGAAGCTGTTGTTCAGTGTTAGAAAGAGGCTGCCATCAAGTGTGGCATGCCCATTGATTGTCAGTTGGTCATGTTGTGTCGGGCTAGGTCCGCCAATATCAATCGCCAGAGCGGCACTTGGCAGTTGGACATAGTTGGCATTGATCGTAAGGTGTTGAATGCCCTCCCCCCCCGGCGCAAGCGTGCCATAACGATTACGCAACTCACCACTTCCACCATTAATGGACAAAACGCCCGTACCCTGAAGCGTTCCGTCAAGCGTCATTTGCGGGCTGGACGGGCTATCAAGGGTGAGTGTTCGACCATTGAGATCGAGCGTGCCACCGGCATCTACGACCATCTGCGGCAGGGTAAGATCGTTTGCGAGGCTGAAATATGCTCCCGACAAGATAGTTACCGGGTTGGTGAGTATGAGGGAGCCGAGGGAATTGATCCGTGTATTGGTACCACCGAATTGCAACGTGGAAACATTAATTGAACCATGATTATCGAAGTTGATGCCATCAAAACGTAGGGTATCGGCATCTGCCCCTCCGGAAATAATAGACGATATCGAGTCTATATACAGATCACCATTGATGGTTAATGAATCAGCCAGCCGCAGATCGCCCTGGTAGAACGAGAGCGGGCCGAGGCTCCCGCGCGCCAGGGCATAGCCGCCGCCCTGCCCCCAGATGCGAATGCGTCCCTGCACCGACCCATTGCCGATCACGGTTGGGGGCGAGTCTTCGGTCTCATGAATCACATCTAGCCATGTCTCATTCGGGCTAGGGGCAAAGGTGCCATTTACGGTGAAGGTGGGTGTGGTATCCGGGCCACCACTGCGCAGGCTCCAGTAGTAATTCGCATAGGCGGTGGCCCCGGCATCAACCGTCAGATCGCCCCGGATGGTGGCATATTCGAGGCCCGTATTGGAGCCTGCACTGATAGACACCGCGCCTTTCCACTCGCCATTCGTGAGTAACTGATTAGCGCCACTGAAGCGGGTTTGCGCCACTTCCACACTACCACTATTATTGAAGGTGGACCCCTGAAAGACCAACGTCCCCTCGCCGGTGATGGTCGTGCTTGCATCAAGAGCGATGTCACCGGGGACAGTGAGAGTCTGCCCACTATCAATGCGGAGCGTGCCGCCATAGCCATTTGCGATGAGATTCTGAATCGTCAGCGTCGGTTCGGCCAGCCGCAGTTCGCCCTGGTAGAACGAGAGCGGGCCGAGGCTCCCGCGTGCCAGGGCATAGCCTTCACCCTGTCCCCAGATGCGGATGTGTCCCTGCACCGAGCCGTTGCCGATCACGGTTGGAGCCGGACTCTCTATGTCATGAATCACATCCAGCCATGTTCCATTCGGGCTGGTGGCAAAGGTGCCATTCACGGTGAAGCTAGGCGTGCTATCCAGACCGCCCCCGCGCAGACTCCAATACCAATTCGTATAGGCGGTTGCCCCGGCATCAATTGTTAAGTCGTCGCGTATGGTGGCGTTCTCAAGGCCCGTATTGGAACTTGCACTGATAGCGACTGCACCCGTCCACTCGCCATTCGCTAGGAGTTGATTACCACCACTGAAGCGGGTCTGCGCCACTGCCACGCTGCCACTATTGTTGAAGGTGGCCCCCTGAAAGACCAACGTCCCCGCGCCGGTGACCGTTGACATACTACCAATGCCAACATTACCAGATACCGTGAGGGTCGCATTGGCCTCGATAGTCAGCGTTACATACGTAGAGATCGACAAACCCGTAATACTTGTATCGGTATTGATTACTGGCTGGTTGGTGGCGGAAAAAATCGTTACTTGATCGGTAGCAAGTGGCACACCACCACAATTATTCCAATTGGCTGGGGTATTCCAGTCCGTACTAACAGTGCCTGTCCAGGTACATGTAGCTGCATGAGCGTTATGGGAGGAAAGGAGTGCCAGGAGCAGCATAGCGAGGGTGATTGTCAGCAGGACAATCCCATGACGGTACAGAGAGTGCTTTGCCATATTGTCCTCCCTAGACAATAAGCAGCCGAGGCTGTTAATCCGTTAGCGTTGGTATATAGGGGGTCTAGTGATAGCCGTGCCGCGTACGGATACGTTCAGCCGTGTCTAGATCGTGGCGTGCGCCAATAAGATGAAGCTGTGCTACTGCTGTATCAAGTGCGCCTTGCCCTAGTTGGGCATACCCGATTACGGGGGCGAGATCGGCTTGCATCAGTAATGTGCGACAAATTTCGTGGGCGCTATCTGCTTCACGTAGTAGCGCCAAGCTACGTTCCAACTCGATCCAAGCGGTAGCGTGATCACCATAGGTTGCCAAGATCTGCGCATACATCCGGCGTGTGATACCTTCTTCACCGTGAGCCTCTAGGCGTTGGGCCGTCTCCAATGCTTGCTCAATTGCAACCCGCGCACCATCAAGATCACCCTGTTGTAGCGTCAACTGCGCCCGATAGCGCTCAAGTTCGGGGCGGACATCCTCGGCACCTTGGGCCGTCAAGAGATGATCGGCACGATCAAAATAGGTTGCGGCGCGCGCAAGGTCGCCGTGATCCAGCCATGTTGCGCCCAGATTGAGCTGTAGAACCGCAATACCATACTGCGAACCTAGTTTTGTGAACTGGCGTAGACTGCGTTCAAATTGTTCTACTGCGGCATCATAGCGGCCTACCAATTTGAAGAGATCGCCTAAGTTGTTGGCGATCATGGCCTCACTATAGACATCACCAACCGTCTGGGCTAACTCGATAGCCTCTTCATAGGTTGTGCGCGCCGCTTCAAGTTCGCCCAATTCATGGTACAGGGTGGCTAGATCGTTCAGCGCATCGGCCAAGCCTTTAAGATCATGAACGCTTCGGTAGAGCGTTACTGCTCGTTCAAGCACCTCACGGGCACGGCCATTTTCGCCCATGTTGATCCATGTATTTCCGAGCAGTTTAAGGGCATGGGCTTGATTATGCTGATGGTTGTCCTGTTCGGCTGCTTCCAATGCGCGATTGGTGAGTTCAAGCGCTTGTTGATAGCGACCCTGCCGTGCATGCATGCCCGCTCCTAGTAACAGACAGCGCACCTTGATTGGATGCGTATCTGCCACTGGGAGTATTTCGGCACGGCTAATCCATGCAAAGGACGTTTCATAATCGGCACGCTGCTCATGCACACGGGCGATATGGTGGAATAGACGTAGTTGTGGAATCAGTGCTGTAGCATGCAGCATGGCCAGTGCAACTTCGTAATGAGTTAGCGATAGATCATAATTACCGACCAAGTTGTATAACCAACCAAGACGCTCATGAACTTCAATAACCACATCATCTATCGAATCTGCATGCTCATGTGTAATATCAGACGCATGCTGATCAAGCAGCTTCATTGCTTCAGTAAAGAAGGTAATGGCCTCACGGTTTGCGAATCGCTTTTGAGCCAAGCGGCCTGCCCGCACATGATACGTAAAGGCTTGCGACCACTGTTCGGCAAGCAGGTAATGGCGTGCTAACAGGCTTAATTGATCATCAGCATCTGCGCCCCCCGCCGCTTCGATGATCTGAGCGATACGCTGATGGAGCTCACGTCGCCGCGTAAAGAGGAGGCTCTCATAGGTGACATCACGGATCAGCGCGTGGCGAAAGAGATAGTCCAGGGCGCTATGTGATGATTCGTGCGCAATCAAGGCCGCCTGATCAAGCCGGTCGAGTTGATAGGAGAGCGTGTCCGCACGGCTCAC
Source organism: Candidatus Oscillochloris fontis (assembly GCF_004138135.1). Taxonomy (GTDB): domain Bacteria; phylum Chloroflexota; class Chloroflexia; order Chloroflexales; family Chloroflexaceae; genus Oscillochloris; species Oscillochloris fontis. Next base: position 16,217 of record NZ_RYFD01000030.1, on the reverse strand, counting down.
TAGATGGGCTAAAATCGCATAGGTGAAATGCTGCCCAATGACCGACGCAACCTGTAAAATGGCATGGGTCTGTTCCTCAAGGCGATCAAGCCGTGCAGTAATGACCCCCTCGATACTATCGGGAATACGTATGGCGCTTGCGGGAACACTCAGATGGTAGCCTTCGGCAGTACGTACCAATTCACCGTTATCGCGTAGCCCATGCAGGAACTCTTCAATAAAATAGGGGTTGCCGTGGCTTTTTGCCAACAGCAATTCTTCCAGTTCTGGTGGTGGTACTGATCCAAGGATGCGCCGAATAAGCTCACGCCCTTCATCACTTGATAGCAGACCAATCTCTAAGATCAGACACTGGGCCAGATGACGATAGACTGCATGAATAGTTGGCTCAGGACGATGGGCAGCCAGAATCAAGAGTGGTGCAGTTGCAAGTTGTTCAAAGGTTGTTGCTAAGAGATCGAGTGATGAGGCATCAATCCAATGTAAATCATCAAGAATGATAACGTGCGGGCGCTGGTGGGCAGCAGTAAGGAGAATCGCCGCAATCATTTCGCGTCTACGATCACGGCGTTGCTCGGCACTCAACGCCGTGATCAGACTCGTCTCGACGATTGGTAAGCCCAGGATTTCACCCAACAATGGGATGAAACGCTCCAGATCCGGTACAAGTTCGGTAACTCGTGTATGAACCTGTTGCACCATAGAGGCTATCGTTGCCCCATACGCTTCAGGAATTAACACTAAGCGTAACAACTGGCGTAGGGTATTGAAGGGTGTTGTCTGGTTGTAGCTTTCACTTGCTACCTGTAACAAGCGGTAGGGTGACTCTAACGACTCAGGATCGTCGCATGGATGCGCCAAGCGGCGTAAGGTTGCATCAATCAGGCATGTCTTACCAACACCCGCTTCACCAATGAGTACTACGAGTCGCCCGCTGCCGCCAAGGGCCACTTGTCCGGCTGCGGTCAGTTGCGCAAGCTCGCTGACTCGACCAACAACATCATGGCTAAGTCCAATCCGCCGCTGTGGGGCTTTCTCATCAAGTAGCGGACGCACAACTTCTGCAATCGCGACGGGTTGCTCAATCCCTTTGAGATTGACAGGTGGTAACTCGTGCAAGAGAAAACGGTGTTCAACTGCGCGGCGTGTCGCGGGTGAAATCACGACACTCTGCTCACTTGCGCTACTCATCAGGCGCGCGGCGAGATTGACCGCCTGCCCCATCACCGTATACTCGTGTCGGATCGTGCCCCCAACCAGCCCTGCAAATACGATGCCGGTATTAATCCCGGCACGCTGATGTATGTGTAACGGGCATTCCGGCAATATCTGGCTAATCTCGGCATTGGCCGCCTCAAGGACATGCCGCATGATGAGCGCGGCACGCACGGCACGTTCCGCATCATCTTCATGGGCAAACGGCGCACCGAAGAGTGCCATGAGCTTATCACCATGGGTGTACATGTCTACTTTATTAACAATTCCACCAAACTGATGAATAGCCTCTTGTGCTCGCTGATAGTAGGTATTGAGTATCTGTGCTGCGAGGCTCGGATTGTGTCGCAGAAAGGTGAGCATGTCACTAAAGGGCCAGAAATGGATAAAGAGGGTTGTGACGGGGCGAAATTCACCAACCAAGCTCTCGGTTGCTAACAGAAAGCGCCGAGGCATGCTGTGTGGAAGGTATGGTTCGAGGGCGGCAATGCGCTCCGCAAGGGCAATGATCCCGTCAACGCCGCTATGATGGGCTTGCAGTACGCATTGCTCGATGAGGCTACGGCTCGTCGAAGCAATTGGTGGTGGTACTGGCCCTTGAACCTCACACAGGTGAAAGAACCCCGTGCGGCGAACGGCCAGATCTGCATCATTGATCAGTAATCGTGTTGCATCTGAGATTACAATTTCACCGCTTCTCGCAATCTCCTGCGCGAGTGCTACACGATTAACATCTTCCCCGGTGATGACCAGTTCGATATGACTCTGATCCCCGACATGGGCCGCGAATACACGTCCACTATGGACACCGATCCGTAACTGTAGCCGAAAGATACCCGCCCGGGTGCCGAGGGCGCTAAATTGGGTCATCCGCTTTTGCATGGAGAGGGCAGCATGACACGCTCGATGGGCATGATCGCCACCAAGCGTGTGTGCATCAAAGAAGGCGGTTAGTGCATCGCCGCCAAACTTGAGCAATGCCCCGCCATGCATGCTTATCTCGACGACGAGCGCATCAAAGAGGGCATTGATAATACTGGAGATCTCTTCTGCACCCTGTTTTCCTAAGCGGCTCAATGTTCCTGAAAGTGCCGTAAAGCCAGAGAGATCGGCAAAGAGGATTGAGCCCTCCCAGAAGGCACCGCTCACGTTCCCGGGGGTTGGGGTGTTGAGGTGTTGTACGATGACTGGTTCGGGGACAAAAGTTGCCAGCGCACCTATCTCACGCTCTAATTGAGTAATAGCCGCAGCAATTCCCTCTTGCGTTGGCGTCGTGGAGGTGACATGTGCGAATAGTTCCTGGTTCAACAGCCGTCGCAGTATCGCTGTGGGCCGAGAAACAGGTTGCATTTTTTGTTCCTAGCGTATATGGAAGTGTATAGGATGTAACAAAGCTTTTTCCATTATACCATCCCCGCCACCGGCAAGGTGAAAAAGAACCGACAGCCTTGCCCCAACGTACTCGTCACCCAAATCCGCCCACCATGCAATTCCACCAGCGCCCGACTGATGCTCAGCCCTAGCCCGGTGCCACCAATCTTGCGCGTATTGGTGTTATCCACGCGGTAGAAACGCTCCCAGATGCGTGGAAGATCCTCTGGCGCAATCCCAATTCCCTCGTCACGCACACTCACCACGATCCATTGCCCCACCGGATGATCCTCCGGCAGATCGCGGCGCTGCGCCTCGCGGATCATCAACTGGATCTCGCCACCCTCCGGGCTATACTTGATCGCATTGGTCAGTAGGTTGAAGATGATCTGCTTCACTTTGTCGCGGTCAGCATAGATTGGTGGAATTTCACCCACAATGTCAATCAGCAAGCGGTGTTTGATCAGTGATGTATTGAGTTGGGTGGTTAGTTCGTAGACAATGTTGGTCAGCGAGATCACCCAGCGATTCAGTTTGACCTTGCCCGCCTCAATGCGCGACATGCCGAGCAGATCTTCGACCAACTGCGAGAGCCGCTCGGCTTCATTAAAAACGGTGGTAATGAATTGTTGCCGCTCCTCCGGCGCAAACTCGCGGGTGCGCAACAGTTCGGTGTAGCCCAGGATCGAGGTTAGTGGAGTGCGTAGTTCGTGCGAGACAATCGAGACAAACTCGTTCTTCAGCCGATCCGCCTCGCGTTCGCGGGTCACATCACTCACCGCCCACAACCGCCCGGTGATACGATCCTTGCTGTCGCGGGTCGGTACCGCACGTAGTTCCAGATCTTGACGCGGGCTGATCAGATGCACCGTCGTGAGCAGATCATTGCCCGGTGTCCGCTGCATCTGATCGAAGAAAGCGGTCAGTTTGAGTGGCTCTTGCAGTCGTGGTAGCAGATGTTCAATCAGATCCAGCGTGACATGGAAGGTTTCGTGGTGCGCCACCCCGTGCAGACCCCACAACAGATCCCACGCTGGGTTGGAGCGCAGCACCTTGCCGTTGATGTCAATCAGTGCCAAGCCGGTGGGCAGATTGCTAAAGACCTGGCCTAAGTAGAGTGCGTTCTCAATCGCCTCCTGGTAGCGCAGCGCCCGACTGAGCGGCAACGCCGCACGCGCACACAACGCACGCACAAAGGCCAACTCATCCTCACCGAAGGCATCGGAGCGCGGGCTACTCAGGATGAGCACCGCCGCTGTTGCGGTATTGATGATGATCGGTGCGGCCAGTTCGGCGTGTAAGCCCGCGCTCGCCGCGTGCAACCCCGGCTCCACCGTCACATCGCGCACCAACAAGGCGCGCTGGCTGATCGCCGCCTGCCCCGCCAGCCCGTTATGGATACTCCAGCGCTGCCGGGGGTCACTCTGAAGGGTCGGCTTCACCTCAGCACTAAAGCCCTCAAAGGTATGCAACACCAACTCATCCTGCTCGTGATCCACCAGCGCCACCGCCCCCGTCTCAGCCCCACTGGTCTCCATTGCTTGCCGCAACAGCAAACTGAGCATCTCGTGCAGGTCAATCGCGGCATCCAGATTGCTCCGCAGCGCAAGCAGGCGCTGTTTATCATCACTGCGCAGGGTGATTCCGGTGGGCGTATCACTACTCCGTTCGGTACGCGCTAGGTACTCTGGCTGTGCGCCCGCCGCCGCAATCGCCGCTGCAAGTTGGGGCACCACGCCATGGATCAGCGCATCCGAGACCACCTGCACATCCGCAGCATCCTCGGCGCGCAGTTCGAGCACCCCCCACAAGCGCCCACCCCAACGGATGGCGACCCCCACATAGGCCGCCCGTGCTGCGGGCAACTGCGCTCCCGCCGTGCCCCCGATCCCTAACCCGATCATGCGGCGGGTGATCGCATCTTCACGCGCAACCGTCCGTGTCAACGAGTCGTTCCACGGGTAGGGCCATGCATCGGGCGAGTAGAAGTGCTGCCGACTACTTCCTGGGCGCGCCGATTGCAGCCAGCAGGTGATCCGCGCATCACGGTAGTGGATCTGCTCGCGCAATACCAAAAAGAAGTTGTGCAGTCGCAGGGGTAACGGCTCATCCGCCGCTAAGAGGCGCGCCACATCACGAAGGAGGCTCAATTCCTGTACCGATTGATCGGACTGCATTGCCATCGCTACTAGCCTATAGAGAGGGTGTGCGTGTCTATTGTATCCTAAGATATGCCCGCATAGCCCTAACCTCAACGCATATTCTTGCCGAAATAACCTATCGGCGCGTATAATACCCGCATCCGCTTAGAGTATGGGCAAAGCCACCTCCGGTGGGGGTTCGGGGGCGGCGCAGCCGCCCCCGAAGATCTCTTGTTTCTGATTTTTTGGCGGCGCAGCCGCCAAAAAATCAGAAACTTTGGGGTTTGGGGCGTAGCCCCCAGGACTTTACCCATCCGCTACACCTTGGAGGCAGAGACATGTTTACACTGATTGACCATATTGGGTTTGTGGTTGCCGACGTGGATGCGGCGATTGCGCACTACCGCCAGGCATTCGGTATCATGGAGTGGGAGCGCATTGCGCTGCCCGAACGCCACGCCGATATTGGCGTGGCCCGGATGGGCGACACGCTCCTCGAACTGATCGCCCCAACCTCCGAAGATGCCAGTTTTGCCAAGTTCCTGCGCGAGAAGGGGCCGGGGATACACCACATTGCCTATCGCGTTGATGATATTGCCGCTGCTCTGGCTGAGTTGCGTAGCCGAGGCGTGCCAATGATAGACCGCGAAGCCCGCCCCGGTATTCACAATACCCTGGTCGCCTTTGTCCACCCCAAGGCGGGCGGGCAGGGTGTTCTGGTTGAACTGGTGCAGCACCAGTCGGCCAGCCACGAGGAATCCCACGCATGACCAGCGACCAAGATGAGAATCGCCTCCTGCTCTGTAGTATGAGTCTGGGCTATACCGCCTACCATGTCTGGGCTACCCAGGCACGTCGTGAGCGGTACTATAACATCGCCCGGATCTTTGAGGCTTCGAGTATGGTCAAGCGCATCCGCGCCGAACGCGCCTTCGAGGCGCTCGGCGAGGTAGGGACGACGACGGAGAACATCCGCCGCGCCCTAGAGGGCTTGGAGCCAGAGACGGTGGCAACTGGCCCGGTGACGGGGACAACCCCGCTCTCACGCGATCTGATGAGTCGGGCGGCTCGTGCCCTTGCCGAGCAGCGCGATCTTACCGCCGAGGAGATCGGCGACCTCGGTGTGTGTGGCAACTGTGGCGAGTTGATCGAGGGCGATCTGCCAGATGTGTGCGCCATTTGTGGTACGGTGCGCGAAGGCTTCATCCGCTTTAGCGCAGCCGAATCGATGGGTGTCTTTGGCCCCAGCACGATCATGCGACGTTTGGAACAGACCGCTGCAACCCTGCGGGCGATTGTGGAGGGCTTGAACGATGCCCAACTCTCGTACCGCCCCATCACCCATTCGCTCAAGGAGTTGATTGGCCACCTCACCGATATGGATGTGGTCTTCCGCGAACGGGCTTGGCTGATCCTCGAAACCAAAAACCCACGCCTACCTAGCGCCCATCCGCCCACGTTGGCGCGTGCCAAGCCCTATAACGATCACCGGATTGCCGATCTGCTCGAAGCCTACCAGACGAGCCGTCACCAGACGATCAACCTGCTACGCGGCCTCACTCCGGCGGCGTGGCATCGCACTGGCTACCACGAGATCTTCGGTACGATTCCCCTCACCCATCAGGGTAACTGGGTTATCGAGCATGAGCGCGGCCACCTGATCGAGATGGCCCAGATCCGCCATGAACTCCTAGCCCATCAATCTGATCCCAACCCGCTCAAATTGCCCCAGAGCGTCATTCCTGAGGTGCTACGCGGGGAGTAGATGCGCCCTTGGTGGGCGAATCTGCCCCGGAAGATCTTTTTGTGTTGTTTTTTGACGGAACAGCCGCCAAAAAACAACACAAATTCGAGTTTGGGACGCAGCCCCAATAGCTTTGCACCATACCCTATCTTTATCGAGACCTACCAAGTTTTTGGTTTGTGGAATGTACCAACACTGTCAGTAAGTGAAGGTGGGAACTGGCTATTGCGGAGGATGTTTTGGCGGATTGGTTTGACGAACGAGGCATACTAGAGATTGAATCCGTCAACATAGATGATGGTGCGCATAGTTTTTCCAATATAGCAGAACCCCCATCGAGTACCGATGAGGGTTCGCGCCGCACCACCGAAGCGGTGCGGGGAGTGTAGATCCATGGTATCAGACCTGTACCTATATGTCAACAGGAACAGATGTGTTTATCAAGGTAAGCCCCAACCTTCTCACACATAACTCCGCTTCAACAAGCGCCGCACCAACTTGCGCGGCCCGCTGCGCAACGCCCGCGCCGCCAGCGCCGCAAAGAAGAGTCCGATCAACTTGGGGGTTGAGCTACGTGCCGCGACGAGGGCGCGCAGCGCTTCGGGGTCACGCAGTGGCAGCGGCGATTCCTCACGCACCTCCACCTTCAGATTGCCCGTCTGCCACTCGCGCTCGATCCAAAAGAGATCGGGCATACTACGCTGGAAGAAGTAGTAGGCCGGATTATACTCGTAGAGGTAGTCGAAGAGCTCGCCGAATGGCTCCTCCGGCTCCTTGGGGTGCAACACCAGCGTCTCGCCCTCCAGGTTCACATACCAGCGGTGGAACGACCAGTGGAAGAGCCGCTCGGCAATCTCGGAGGGGCTTTGGATGTAGCCCGCCTTGCAGGTGCGCTGAAGCTCATTGGCGAACTGCACCGGCTCATCCATATGCTCCAGGATGTGCGAACAGATCGCATACGCGAATGCCCCGTCCTTAAACGGCAAATGGTGTGCATCGGCCACCACAAACGGGCGATCCACCACTAAGTCGCCACCGCGCTCGCGGTTGTCGGAGCCAAGGAAGCGATCCACGAGCACATTCGAACGCGGATTGGGGTTGTCGCCGCTGCCAATCTCTAACACCAGCCCAGTCGCGGGGGGATTGAGTTTCTGTTTCATAGTTAGTTCAGGTCATCCCCGCTGAGGCTATCGCGCAGGATGTCAATATTCTCCAGAGCTAGGCCGGTACCAATCGCCACACACGAGGCGGGCTGATCGGCCACATAACAGGGAACCGCCGTCACTTCGGTGAGCAACTCGTTAATCCGGCGCAGCATCGAGCCACCACCGGTCATCACCATGCCCTTATCAATAATGTCCGAGGAGAGCTCTGGCGGCGTCTCGACCAGTACGGCGCGCACCGCACTCACAATTGCCTCCAGCGGCTCCTGGATGGCCTCGGTGATCTCGTTGCTATCTACCTCGATAGTGCGTGGCAACCCCGCCACTTGGTCACGCCCACGCACCTGGGCGGTTAACGGGCGCTCAAGCGGCAAGGCCGAGCCAATCTCGATCTTCACACTCTCAGCAGTCCGTTCACCAATCAGCATGTTATATTTGCGCTTGATATAGGCCGCAATCGCCTCATCAAACTTATTGCCACCCACACGCACCGAAGTACTGACCACAATATCATTCAGGGAGATCACCGCGACCTCAGTGGTGCCGCCGCCAATATCAATGATCAGATTGCCCGATGGCTGCGCCACCGGGATATTGGCCCCAATCGCGGCTGCCAGTGGCTCACGGATCAACCACGCCCGCGACGCCCCGGCCTCCAGCGCGGCATCACGCACCGCTCGCATCTCCACGCTGGTGACCCCGGCGGGGATACAAATCATCACCTCAGGTTTGGAGAAGCGGAAACGCCCGGTGGCTCGCCCGATGAAGTACTTCAGCATCGCCTCAGTCACTTCATAATCGGCGATCACCCCGTTGCGCATCGGACGTACCACCTCGATGCTCTCCGGCTCACGTCCTAGCATCGCCAGTGCATCCGCGCCCACCGCCTTCACCCGGCTATCGCGCTTGGAGAGCGCCACCACCGATGGCTCCGAGAGGACGATCCCCTTCCCCTTGACATATACCAGCACATTGGCTGTACCCAGGTCAATCCCGATCTTCCGCGCCATATATCCCTCTATATTCGTACAGACGTATGCGCCTGCGTGTTGTGTCGTGGTGCCATGATTGGCAGAGCAGGCGTCATTATACACCACAACGGGCGAGAGGTTGCCCTCTCGCCCGTTGGGGGGTGGGGGCAGCAAGTTGCCCCCGAAGATCTTTTTTGTTATTGTTTGGTGGCGAAGCCACCAAACAATAACAAAAACAGTCTACTGCCGCCGGATGTTCTTCATCTGGGCGACTTGGAGGCGCACGACCTCCTTACGCAGTTTGATTTCAGCCATCGCAATATCACGATCTGTCTGCGCATTCTTCAGCCGCTCTTCGGCCAGTGCGCGTGAACGCTCAGCACGGGCCTCGTCAATCTCATCGGCGCGCTCAACCGTATCGGCCAGAATGATGACCCGGTTTGACAACACCTCCATAAAGCCGCCCGAAACGGCAAAGGGGATGCGCTCACCATTCTTAATGATCGTCATCTCTCCCGGCTTGAGGATGGTCATCAGCGGCTCGTGACGAGGCAGCACGCCGATCTGCCCATCGCGGGTGGGGGCGTTGATTTGATCAACCTCTTCGGAGAGGACGACCTTCTCTGCGGTCACGATCTCAAGATGCATGGGCATAGATGTATTCCTTGTGGTGGGCTAGGGGTGGCCATGTGCCACCCCTAGAGCGCACCCCTACTTCTGTGCCGCGTCGTAGGCCGCCAGAACCTCGTCGAAGCTTCCCTGCATGTAGAAGAAGCCCTCCGGGATGTGGTCACCCTCACCGGCCAACACCCGCGTAAAGCTCTTGACTGTCTCGGCCACCGGCACATACTTGCCAGGACGCCCAGTGAACTGCTGGGCCACCGTGAAGGGCTGCGAGAAGAAGAGCTCGATCTTGCGGGCGCGCGATACGGTCAGCTTGTCATCATCGCCCAACTCTTCCATACCGAGGATGGCGATGATGTCCTTCAGGTCGCGGTAGCGCTGGAGGACGCGCTTGACATCCTGGGCCACGCGGTAGTGCTCCTCGCCCACCACGTGCGGGTCGAGAATGCGCGAGGTTGAGGCCAGCGGATCGACCGCCGGGAAGATGGCGCGCTCGGCGATGCTGCGCTCAAGCGAGATAGTCGCGTCGAGGTGGGCAAACACCGTCGCCGGAGCCGGGTCGGTGTAGTCGTCGGCGGGCACGTACACCGCCTGCATCGAGGTGATCGAACCACGCTTGGTTGACGTAATGCGCTCCTGCAACTCACCCATCTCGGTGCCCAGGGTCGGCTGGTAGCCCACCTGCGAAGGCATACGCCCCAGCAGCGAGGAGACTTCGGAACCGGCCTGCACGAAGCGGAAGATGTTATCCACGAAGAGCAGGATGTCGCGGCCCTCATCGCGGAAGTACTCGGCCATGGTGAGCGCAGTCAGACCGACGCGCAGACGCGCTCCGGGTGGCTCATTCATCTGGCCGAAGACCATGACCGTCTTGTCGAAGACGGTGGTCTTGTCGTCAATCTGGGATTCGCGCATTTCGGCGATCAGGTCGTTACCCTCACGCGAGCGCTCGCCCACACCGGCGAAGACCGAGAAGCCCGACTGCTCCTTGGCGATGTTGGCGATCAGTTCTTGGATGACCACGGTCTTACCCACACCGGCACCACCGAAGATGGCGGTCTTACCACCACGGGTAAAGGGGGCGATCAGGTCAATGACCTTAATGCCCGTCTCGAAGACCTGGGCCTCAGTGCTCTGCTCCTCAAACGAGGGTGGTGCGTTGTGGATCGGGCGGCGCTCGACACTGGCCGCTACCGGCCCGGCCCCATCAATTGGCTGGCCGAGCACATTAAACACCCGCCCCAGCGTTGCTGGGCCGACCGGCACAGCAATGGGGAGACCCGTATCAATTGCCTCTAGCCCGCGACGCAGGCCATCGGTGGTACCCATCGCCACCGCCTTGACATAGCCATCGCCAAGCTGCTGCTGTACTTCGCAGGTTAGCGATGCGCCACCATCGAGCGGAATTTCCAGCGCGTTATAGATTTCGGGGATCTGGCCAACTGGAAACTTGACCGTGACCACCACGCCGATAATCTCGACGATTGTCCCTTTTCCGTGCGACATTGTTATCCTCCGTCCGAGGGCAGGTTCCTGCCCTCGTTGGTTGCTACTCTGCGAGGGCGGCCGCGCCGGACGCGATCTCGCTCACTTCCTTGGTGATCGCGGCCTGACGTGCTTTGTTGAAGGTCAGGGTGAGATCCTTCACCAGATCCTTGGCGCTCTTGGTTGCATTCCGCATGGCGACCATCTGAGCCGAGTAGAAGCTGGCAATCGATTCCAGAATGGCCTGGTAGATCTGTGACTCGACATAGCGAGGCAGCACCTCGGACAACACCTCTTCCTGGCTCGGCTCATAGGTAAAGTCAGCGCGGGCACCGCTGGCCGGAGTTGGAGCCTCAACCGGTGCCAACTGCTTGATCGTGGCGCGCTGAACCAGGGTATTGATATACTCGCTATAGACAATATAGAGTTCGTCGTAGCGACCAGATTCAAATCCCTTGACGGCTTCAATCGCCACGCCAAGAATATCCTCGATCTTGGGGGCATCACCGATCTTCACCATCTCGCCCGCCAGCGTATAGCCTGAGCGCAGGATGAAGTCACGCCCCTTCTTGCCATAGGTAAAGACATCAACCTCGCGGCCCATGGCCCGCTGGTCAAGAATGAAACGTGCTGCTCGTCGCACCACGTTGGCGATCAGGCTACCACACAGGCCACGGTCGGGGGTGACGATAATCAACCCGACCCGTCGTACCTGGCTACGCTGCTCAAGGAGTGAACCCTTCTTCGCAGAACCAACCACGCGCACGGTCAGTTCACCAATCAGATCGCGCATCCGATCAGCATAGGGCCGGGCTGCCAGCACATTACGCTGGGCCCGGCGCATCTTGGAGGCTGCGACCATCTCCATTGCGCGGGTGATCTGGGCCACATTCTTGACTGAGCGGATGCGCCGCTTAATTTCTCGGCTACTCGCCATATGTCACTCCATTGCAGACCGTAGATGATAGATTGTAGACTGCCTACAATCTATCATCTACCATCTCCAATTAGTTGTAGTTGCTCGTGGCCTTAAACTCCTTGATTGCCGACTCGAGGGCGTTCTTGACTTCATCGCTGGGGAACTTGCGATCCAGCTTGTTGTCATCAATGAGTTTGCGCACCTCGGGGCGGGCCGTCTTGAGGAAGGCGATGAAGTCGTCACGCCACTGGGTAATCTTGGCGACTGGCACATCCTCAAGGTAGTTGTTGTTGGCTGCATAGAGCATTGCTACCTGATCAGCCACTGGTAGCGGGTTGTACTGGAGCTGCTTGAGCAACTCCTGGAGCCGCTGACCACGGTCAATCTGGGCCTTGGTGGTGGCGTCCAGATCCGAGGCAAACTGGGCGAAGGCCGCCAAGTCGCGGAACTGGGCCAACTCACCCTTCAGTTTCCCGGCCACCGAGCGCATCGCACGGGTCTGTGCCGCACTACCTACGCGGGAGACCGAGATACCGACGTTCAGCGCGGGGCGCTGGCCAGCATTGAAGAGGTCAGATTCGAGGTAGATCTGGCCGTCGGTGATCGAGATCACGTTGGTCGGAATGTAGGCCGACACGTCGTTGGCCTGGGTCTCGATGACTGGCAGCGCGGTCAGCGAACCGCCACCATTCTCGGCGTTGAGGCGCGCAGCGCGCTCCAACAGACGCGAGTGCAGGTAGAAGACGTCGCCGGGGTAGGCTTCGCGTCCGGGGGGGCGACGCAGCAGCAACGAAACCTGGCGATAGGCCACGGCGTGCTTGCTGAGGTCGTCATAGACGATCAGCGCATCCTTGACCAACTTGCCGTCCACCATGACCCCGTTCTCCATAATCTCCTCACCCATCGCACAACCGGCGTAGGGGGCGATATACTGGAGTGCCGCCGACTCGGAGGCCGAGGCGGAGACGACGATGGTGTAGTCGAGGGCACCATACTTCTCTAGCACACCCACAACCTGGGCGACCTGAGCACGGCGCTGGCCGATGGCGACATAAATACACACCATCCCCTCACCCTTCTGGTTGAGGATGGTGTCGAGCGCCACCGCCGTCTTCCCTGTCTGGCGGTCGCCAATGATCAACTCACGCTGACCACGACCAACCGGGATGAGGGCATCAATTGCAACGATACCAGTCTGGACAGGCATATCAACCGACTTACGGGTGATGACGCCAGGGGCGATGCGCTCAATCGGGCGCAGCGTATCGCTCTTAATCGGCCCCTTACCATCAACAGGCTGGCCGAGCGGATTCACGACACGACCGAGCAGGCTCTGGCCGACCGGTACCGAGATGACGCGCCCGGTGGAGTTGACCTGATCACCCTCTTCGATTGATACGGATTCACCGAGGATGATCGCGGCGACATTATCCGACTCGAGGTTGAGGGCGATACCGAAGATCGGCTCGTTACGTCCAGCCTTGACTGGGAACTCCAGCAATTCGGACGCGACGACATTCTCTAGCCCCTCGATACGTGCGACACCGTCACCAACAGAGGCGACCGTGCCGACATTTACTTGGCGCGGCTTGAGATCGACGCCCGCAGTAATCCCGGCCTTAAGCCGGGAGATAAGGTCTTCAGTGATAGTCATAGAGTAAATCTTCCTGAGTGAAGTGATAGGAGAGAGGGGACAGGGTCCAATAAACAGTTCTGGTCATTGAGCACATACGCCCCTCCGAACCTGTCCCCTGTTCCCTATCCCCTAACTGGTGATCATATTCCGCTGAATGGCGCTGAGGCGTGTACGTAGGCTATTATCGAGCACTCGGTCGCCAACGCGGATAATCAGACCGCCGATCAGCGACTCATCAACCGCGAAGGTAGCGCTCAAATCACTCCCATAGCGCGTGCGCAGGTCGGCAACAATGGTGGCCTGCTGCTCGACACTCAGGGCAACAGCACTGGTAACAACGGCGGTAAGCGCCTGGGCGGACGGATTGGCGGCGAGGGTGCTGAATGCTTGGGCCACATCAACGACCCGATCGATCAGTCCTTCTTTTGCTAGGCCAAGCAGGAAGTTACGTACCTGCGGCAGTGCATCGGCGGGCAGCGCAGCATTGATTTGCTGTGCTACATCACCAGAGGGAGCGGTGATTTTGGTCGCCGCCGCCTGCAACTGCTCAAGGGCCGCGCCGAATAGCGCGTCGTAGAGTGTCCCCGCAATCGCCTTGGCATCAACTGTGGTTGCCATATCGTTATCCATGAGGGTTGCCACCCATTGGCAGAACGAAGGGAGTTAGCCCCCCCTTCGTCAGCCTCCAGGTGGACAAAGCCCGCTAGTTCCGGCGATCCAGGGCGGAGAGCGACTCGGCGATCAGCTTATCGTGGCCCTTGGCCTGCAACTCAGCGCCGATCACCCGCGAAGCGGTGAGCGTCACCAGTTCGGCGATCTTGCCCTTCGCATCGCTCAGCAGCGTATCGCGCTCCTGGGATGCATTAGCACGAGCCTCTTCGCGGATGCGATCAGCATCGCGGCGGGCCTGGGCAATAATCTCGACCTCCTGCACCTTGGCCCGTTCGTGGGCCTGCGCTACAATCCCAGCGGCCTCCTGGCGTGCCTTGGCCAGTTCCGCCTCGTAGTCCTTCTTCGCATTGGCGAGTTGCTGCTTCACTTGATCCGCCTCAGCCAAGCTATCCTGTACGCGCCGGGTGCGCTCACTGAGCATGTTCAGCACCGGCTTGTAGAGGAACTGACCGAGCAGCCAGACCAGGAAGATCACATTGAAGAGCTGTCCTATCAACAAGCCCCAATTGATACCCAACTTGTCCACTGTTTACTCCTCATTTACGCCCGTTGCCACCATAAAGGTCACCAACGGGTGGGTCTGGTCGGATACAATTAGATAATCTTGAAACCGATCAGCAGACCGAACACGAGGCCGAAGATGAAGAGCGCCTCGGTCAGTGCGAAGCCGAGGAACATATAGGTGCGCACGAGGCCCTCAGCCTCAGGATTGCGGCCCATCGCCTCAATCGCGCTCCCGAAGATCATACCGATGCCCGCACCCGGGCCAACAGCGCCGATACCAATTGCCAGCGCCATTGCGAGAAGTCGCAACCCGTCGTCAGTCATTCCCGTCGCTTCCATTGCCGAATTCCTCCTAGAAAAGTGTATCTGTCAAGATGAGAGTGGCGGATCGCCCCCAACGAAAAACGCGATCTAGTGAGCCTTGGCCTCATTGCCAGCGTGGCTGTGGTCATCACCATGATCACCACCGTGGGCCTGCACCGCCAGCGCGGCGAAGACGACGGTCAGCACGGCGAAGATAACGGCCTGGATGAAGGCCACAAAGACCTCAAGGCCGTAGAAGGGCAGCGGCAACAAATAGGAGAAGAGGAAGATCATCACTGCGAGAACCACCTCACCACCAAAAATGTTGCCGAAAATTCGGAAGGCGAACGCGATAATACGCATGATCTCGGAGAAGAGCTCAAGTAGCCCCACAACGGTCATGATCACGCCTTCCTTGGCCGGGTTAATGAAGAACTTGCCTAGGTAGCCAATCCCTAGCGCCTGGAAGCCCCAGAACTCCACCATAAAGACCGCCACAATGGCGAAGGCAAAGGTGACGTTCAGGTCGGCAGCCGGAGCGCGCAAGAAGGGAACCATCAGGTTGCCGTTGTGATCACACGCACCGGGGAAGGTGGCTAGATCAACAATTGTGCCGCTGCCGTGCTCTTCAGTGGCCGCCTCGGTACTGTGGCTTCCCTCTGTGGCCTCGGTGTTGTGGCTCTCTTCCGCTGCATACGGGCGGCAGACACCGATGCTCCCAACCCCTGGCACTAGCGCGAGCATATTGCCAAAGAGGAAGAAGAGGAAGATGGTCATCGGCAGAGCAAAGAACTTCGCTACGTTCTTCTTGTCCACTCCACGCACAAAGTCGTAGAAGAACTCAATTAACAACTCGATGATGTTCTGGAACCCGCGTGGTACCATCTGGAGCCGCTGACCAATGCCAAATGCAATCCCGACCAGAATAGCATCTACCAGCAACGTCATCAAAACTGCGTTGGTGAAGGGCAAGATCGTCCCCGCCGAACAGTGCTCACCCTCAATCGTGCCGCCGATGCAGAAGAGTGGTTCTGCGGCGGCAGAGATGTGTAGGTCTTCCTTGGTCATCCGAAAGCCGAGGAAATACATGACGACACCAACAACCGCCAGTACTCCCAAGACTGTGAGGATCCGATTTCGCATCGTGGCGATCCCCTCTCCCTTTGATTAAATTGAGAACTCTTTCACAAACATTCTGCCTGAAGCACAAAAAAACGTCAACTGTTCGCCGCTAGTCGGGAGGGTGAGCAGTTGATATTCCTATGAGATGCCTAGCAGAAAATCGCCCGGAGTATACCATAGCTCAATGGGCGCTGCAAACGAGGAGTGAATATCGGATGTCACGAGAAGTTTTGCACCAACTATCAGCCGTTGGCTGAGTTTGCCGAAGCCGTATCCGTTCACGCCCCCCCAGCAGGCAGTAATTGTGGGGCAGGCTGATTCGCCCAATACGCCGTAACCGCAGCGAT
>NZ_RYFD01000136.1 GCF_004138135.1 Candidatus Oscillochloris fontis | reverse complement strand
ATCTGATCTGACACTTGGTAGATAAGAGTGGAGGATCATATGACAATGCATCAGAAGATTGTGAAGCCGAAGATGGGGCTCCTTGAGCTCGGGAAGCACCTCGGTAATGTGGCGGAAGCCTGTAGGGTAATGGGCTACTCCAGGGATTCCTACTACCGCTTCAAAAAGCAGTTCGAGCTGAACGGCGAGGAAGCGCTCAGGGATATTCCCAAATCAAAGCCGAATCTGAAGAACCGCGTGGACCCTGAGATTGAGCAGGCCGTGGTGGATATGACCTTCGCCTACCCGGCCTATGGTCAGGTCCGTATCTCCAACGAACTCAAGAGGGAGGGCATCTTCGTCTCACCCGGCGGGGTCCGTTGCATCTGGTTGCGTCATGACCTGGAGGTATTCCAGAAACGCTTGAAAGCTCTGGAGGCCAAATCGGCCCAAGAAGGTTTGGTCTACACTGAGGCGCAGGTAGCGGCCTTGGAACGGAAGAAGGAACAGGAACGGGAACACGGCGAGATTGAGAGCGAGCATCCGGGGTATCTTGGGTCCCAAGACACCTTCTATGTCGGTACGCTGAAAGGCGTCGGCAGGGTATATCAACAGACATTTGTTGATACCTACTGTAAATACGCCGACGCCAAACTGTATGAGAGCAAGACGCCGATAACCGCGGCCGACATGCTGAACGACCGCGTGCTTCCCTTCTACAACGAAGCCGAAATACCGTTACTACGGATCCTCACCGATCGGGGTACCGAGTTCTGCGGATTGGTCGAACACCACCCCTATGAGTTGCTTCTTGAGCTGGAAGGAGTCGAGCACACGAGGACTAAGGCAAGGCACCCACAGACCAATGGAATCTGTGAGCGATTCCACAAGACTATACTGACGGAGTTCTATCAGATAGCGTTCAGGAAAAAGGTGTATGAAAGCATAGCGGCATTACAGGCCGACCTCGATGAATGGCTGAAGGACTACAATGAGCGGCGACCCCATACCGGCCGATGGTGCTTCGGGAAGACTCCCCTGGAGACCTTCAAGGAATCGCTGCATATCGCCAAGGAGAAAATGATCGGCTATGATGGAGCGGTGTCCGAGGAAGCTGAAGCTGTCAGCGGACAGCAGTAATTTTCTCACTAAATGTCAGATCAGATATTGACAACTACA
>NZ_RYFD01000135.1 GCF_004138135.1 Candidatus Oscillochloris fontis | reverse complement strand
GGGGGTTGTGCTAGTACATAAACTTTAAAAATCGCCTATCGTTGTATTTTTCTACGAATAGGTGATGCACGTATGCCACATAGCTATCGTTCACGGTTCATCATAGATGGTTTTTCTCCCTATCGTCACCCTCCGGACGTGGTTCCGCTCGCAAAGGCGAGGTGCTTCATCTGCAACCAATCGGGATGACCCAACAAGCGGTTCACGTACACACAGAGCGTGTGCGCCGTCAACTTGGTGTACATCCGCGCACAAAGTCCCCAAAAACTATGGGCATAGTTCTGCTCCAAGCCAAACTGATCGGCCAACTGCCCGTTCACGGTCTCAATGATTTGACGAAACTGGGAAATGAGTCGGGTGAGCGTAACCGGGAATTGCGCATGTTGATTGGCGCGACGTAAGGCTATGAGGCGAACCCCTTGGGCATGCACGGATGCTTCGAGATCCGTGCTCACATAGCCTTTATCCGCAAGAAAGGTTCGACCTGGATGAGACGGGAGCATATCTTCCGCAGCATCTCGTTCATCCGCATTTGCGGATGTCAGTTCAAAATCAAGAATAACGCCACCGAGGGTCACGACAAGATTCAACCGATAGCCAAAATAGGTCTGCTTCTTTGAAGCACAATACCCGAACGTGGCTCCGTGCGCGTCCCAATCACGAGTACGCTGGGGGGCAAGGTGAAACTTCATGACCGGAATCGGGAGTCCATCAATCGCGCCATAGGCATCTTGGGCGACATCAAGGACGGAAAGCACGATCTGTCGGATCTGATTGATGGCATACATAAGATTGCGTCGTCGCCGGTTCATGCGTGATCGTTCGGGGAAGTTTGGAAATAAATAGCGATAGGGTTGCCACTCAGCATGTAATTGTGTTTCACGATCCCATCCCCGACATGCACTCACAATCATTATCGTGATCAATTCACTGTCGCTACACGATGTGGGATCAGGGCCAGGGCGATCATACAACGGCGCAATCTGCTTCCAGAGATCATCAATGGTCACAAACATCCAGGTGACGAAGTCCTCAAAATCGGCTATCATAGGAGTTCCTCCGTGTGTGGGTGGTGGTTTTTTGTACACCCAGCCATACCACACCGGAGGTCTTTGGTCAACCTCCCAGACCTGCTATGAACCAATTTTCAACTAGCACAACCCCC
>NZ_RYFD01000029.1 GCF_004138135.1 Candidatus Oscillochloris fontis | reverse complement strand
AGGGTCTGCGCTTCGCCATCCGTGAGGGTGGGCGTACCGTCGGCGCGGGTGTTGTCACCAAGATTGTCGAATAATCGTTTACGATCCTGGCTGAGGGGCGGCGGTCGGTTTGTCGGGCCGCTGCCCCCAGCATTTACCCTCGTCTGAGGAGTCTAGTATGGCAAAGCAGAAGGTGCGTATCCGCCTCAAGGCATACGACCATAAGATTCTGGATCAGTCGGCGCGCCAAATCGTTGAGGCCGCCGAGCGTACCGGTGCCCTCGTGGCCGGTCCCGTGCCCCTACCGACCAAAATCGAGAAGTATAGCGTCATTCGTTCCGGCTTCATCGATAAGAACTCGCAGGAGCAGTTCGAGATCCGTACCCACAAGCGACTGATCGACGTGCTTGACCCAAGCCAGCAGACGATCAATGCGCTGATGAAGCTCAATCTGCCCGCCGGCGTAGATATTGAGATCAAGCTCTAAGCATTGTGGTTAGGATAAAAGGCAGACGGCCTACGGCAATCCGGGCGCTCAATTGGTCAGGTGTTGTTGGTCGTTGGTCAAATAACAAAAGGCAGCCGCTGCGCAATGACGCAAGCTGCGGAGGTAGCAGTAATGATTAGTGGGATGTTGGGTCGCAAGCTGGGGATGATGCAGGTCTTCAGCGACAAGGGCGAGGTGGTGCCGGTGACGGTCATCGCCGCAGGCCCGTGCATCGTTACCCAGGTACGCACCGTTGAGCGTGATGGTTACGCTGCGGTGCAGATTGGATACGAGCAGGTGGAGCCGCGCAAGCTCACCAAGCCGCAGCAGGGCCATCTGAAGGCCGCCAATGCGCTGCTGCGCTACCTGCGCGAGTTCCCCGCCGATAACCCCCAGGAACACACCCCTGGTGAGGTGATCAATGTTGAGCTCTTCAAGCCCGGCCAGAAGATTGATGTTTCGGGCACCTCGAAGGGGCGCGGTTTTGCGGGTGTGGTCAAGCGCCACGGCTTCCGGGGTGGTCCCAAGACCCACGGTCAGAGCGACCGCCACCGTGCGCCGGGTTCGATTGGTGCCGGTACCACCCCCGGTCGCGTCTGGAAGGGCCAGAAGATGGCCGGGCGCATGGGTGGCAAGCGCGTCACCATCCAGAATCTGGAAGTGGTGGAAGTGCTGCCCGAAAAGAACCTGATCCTGGTCAAAGGCTCGGTTCCTGGCGCTCGTACTGGTCTGCTTGAGATCCGCCGCGCCGTCAAGGCCTAGCCACTATGCCTCCTCTGTGCTGGATTATCAGCGCGGAGCAGGATAGAGGAAACAGCAATGGAAGCAACTCTCTATAATCAGGCCGGCGAGCAAATCGGCAGCATTGCCCTCAGCGATGAAATCTTCGGGATCGAGCCAAATGTCCCGGTGATGCACCAGTATGTGGTGATGCAGCGTGCCAATGCCCGCCTCGGTACGCACAATACCCGTGGTCGTGGTGAAGTGGTGGGGAGCACCAAGAAGCTCTATCGCCAGAAGGGGACAGGTCGCGCCCGTCAGGGTTCCGTCCGCGCCCCGCACCGCATGGGTGGTGGTATTGCCCATGGTCCGCACCCGCGCTCGTACCGGCTTAACATGCCCAAGAAGATGCGCCGCTTGGCGGTACGCTCGGCCCTCTCGGCTAAGCTCGCTGCCAACCAGATCCGCTTTGTTGATGCCCTCACCCTTGAGAAGCCGCGCACCAAGGATATGGTCGCCTTCCTCAAGGCCCATACCCTCAGCGGTAAGACGCTGATCGTCATTGACCAGAAGAATGAGCAGACCGGCAATGTCCGGCTTTCGGCCAACAACCTGCCGGATGTCCAGATCTTGCTCGCCCACTACCTCAATGTGCGCGATCTGCTGACCTGCGATACCGTGGTGATGCCTACGGCAGCCATTGCGGTCATCGAGAGCTATCTGGCCACTGGCGCGGCGTCTGCGCAGAGCGAGGAGGTATAACGATGCCGACCCCGCATCAGATTATTGTTCGCCCGTTGATCACCGAGAAGAATACGATCCTCATGGAGTCGAATCAGTATTGCTTCGAGGTGCTACGCGACGCGAGCAAGCCCGAAATCAAGCACGCAGTCGAGAGCATCTTCAATGTTACCGTACTCAAGGTCAATACGATCAATGTGCGTGGCAAGATGCGCCGCCGTGGTCGCGAGTCCGGCTATACCCGAGATTGGAAGAAGGCGATTGTCACGCTCATCGCCGGCGACCGCATCGAGATCTTTGAAAGCTAATCATAGCGCGAGGGCATAGCCCTGGTGTCTATGTTCTGCCCCTGGAGCAACACGATGGGTGTTCGCAAATACAAACCAACCTCGGCGGGTCGCCGCAACATGTCGGTTTCGACCTTCGAGGATATTACCAAGAAGCGCCCCGAGTCGGGTCTGATCGCGCCGTTGCGCAAGCAGGCAGGTCGTAATAACACCGGACGGATCACGGTCCGCCACCGTGGCGGTGGTCACAAGCGCTTCTACCGTATCATTGACTTCAAGCGCAACAAGCTCGGCATTCCGGCGAAGGTGCAAGCCATCGAGTACGATCCCAATCGCTCGGCGCGCATTGCCCTCCTCGCCTATGTTGATGGCGAGAAGCGCTACATTATCGCTCCGGTTGGCCTGAAGGTGGGCGACATGCTCAGCAATGGCCCCGATGCCGATATTCGCGTCGGTAATGCGTTGCCGCTGGCCTCCATTCCGCTTGGTACCCAGATCCACAACATCGAGTTGGAGATCGGGCGCGGTGGTGTGCTGGTACGCAGCGCAGGAACGTCGGCCCAGCTCATGGCGAAGGAAGGTGACTACGCCACCATCCGTATGCCCTCTGGCGAGATGCGTATGATTCACATCCGCTGCATGGCCACGATTGGCCAGGTTGGCAATGTCGATCATCAGAATGTGCGCATTGGTAAGGCTGGCCGTTCGCGCTGGCTCGGTCGCCGCCCGCGCGTGCGAGGAACGGTGATGAACCCGCGTGACCATCCCCATGGCGGTGGTGAGGGGCGTGCCCCTCGCGGTATGAGCACCCCCAAGACCAAGTGGGGTAAGCCCGCTCGCGGTGTGAAGACGCGCCATAATCCGCGTAGCGACCGCTTCATCGTGCGCCGACGCAAGCCCTAAAGTTGATGCCTTGATGCTTGGTGAAGCTGCATGGCTCCCAGGCATCAAGCATCAGGCATCAGGTACCAGGAGGTTCTATGGCTCGCTCTTCCAAAAAGGGGCCGTATGTTGATATTCGGCTCCTCGACCGTGTCGAGGCGATGAATCGCACCAATGATAAGCGTGTCCTGCGCACATGGTCGCGTGACTCGACCATCTTCCCCCAGATGATCGGCCACACGATTGCGATCCATGATGGTCGCCGCCACGTTCCGGTCTATGTCACTGAAAATATGGTCGGCCATAAACTCGGTGAGTTCGCACCAACTCGCTTCTTCCGTGGCCATGGGGGCAAGAAGGCCGATAAGCGCGGCAAAATGAAGTAGTGATGCCCACGGGTATCACTCTGGACCCGGTTGGTTCGCATCCATAAGTGGTTGCGTGCGCAGAACCCGAATTGTGGTACAATGTACGGGTTTGCGTGCGCACGATCTTATCAACGATGCGGCTGAACCGCAGACGAGTGAGGCAATGGAAGTCAAAGCTATAACCCGCTATGTGCGCATCTCGCCGCTCAAGGTTCGCCTCGTGATGGACGTGGTGCGCGGGATGCCAGTGGATCGCGCTCTCTCGACCTTGCAGTACATGCCCCAGAAGGCAGCACGCGAGGTTGCGCGGACGATTAAGTCGGCTGCGGCCAACGCAGAGCATAATTTCGATATGGATCCGGCTGATCTGAAAATTACGCAGATCTTCGCCGATCAGGGCCCGGTACTGAAGCGCTTTATGCCGCGTGCTCGCGGTATGGCCAACCATATCCGCAAGCCCACGACCCACATCACCGTGATTGTGGACGATGGCCAGACCTATTAGCCGATAGGACTAGGAGGTTGTCTTGGGACGAAAAGTACATCCGATCGGCTTCCGCCTCGGTTACATTAAAGACTGGCAGTCGAAGTGGTTTGCCGAGCGTACCTACACGGATCAACTCCACGAGGATTTGGCGCTGCGCAAGCTGATCGCCAAAGAATTGCAGAATGCGGGCGTTTCGCGGATCGAGATCGAGCGCTCGGCCAATAAGATCGAAGTGACGGTCTATACCGCAAAGCCCGGCATTGTCATCGGCAAGCGTGGGGCCAATGTGGATCTGCTAAAGAACAATCTTGAGCAGAAGACGGGTAAGAAGATCAAGCTCAACATTCAGGAGATCCATCAGCCAGAGCTCGATGCTCAGTTGGTGGCCGAGAGTATTGCTGAGCAGATCACCAAGCGTGTCTCGTACAAGCGTGCGATGAAGCAGGCCGTTCAGCGTGCGATGCGCCTGGGCGCTCTGGGTGTCAAGGTACGCTGCTCCGGGCGTCTCGGCGGGGCTGAGATGTCGCGTATCCAGAATGAGAGCGAAGGCCGTGTGCCGCGCCATACGCTGCGTGCGGATATTGACTACGCTCAGGTGCATGCCCATACGACCTACGGGCGCATCGGGGTGAAGGTCTGGATCTATAAGGGCGAGGTCTTCCCCGACCAGCTCGCCAAGGCTGCGGTTGAGCAGCAGGCAAGCGCCCCTAGCGCCCCCAGCGAGCGCCGCGAGCGCCCGGCGAGGAGGAATGACAATGCTGCTTCCTAAGCGCACCAAGTACCGCAAGCAGCAGCGCGGTCGTAACCGTGGCTTGTCCTATCGCGGTAGTGGAGTGGCCTTTGGTGAGTATGGCCTGATGGCGCTGGAGTCGACCTGGATCACCAGCCGCCAGATTGAGGCCGCTCGCCGTACCATCACAGGCTACATTAAGCGTGGTGGTAAGGTCTGGATTCGAATCTTCCCAGATAAGCCAGTAACCCAGAAGCCCGCTGAGACCCGCATGGGTGGTGGGAAGGGTTCGGTTGATCACTGGGTAGCGGTTGTCAAGCCGGGCCGGGTGATGTTTGAACTTGGTGGGGTCAGCGAAGAAATTGCGATGGAGGCCATGCGCCGCGCCGCACAGAAGATGCCAGTACCCTGCAAGATTATCACCCGCGATGAAGTTGAGGAGGCGAGCAGTGAAGGCGAGTGAGCTGCGCAACCAAGATAACGAGAAGCTGCGTGCCCAGCTCAAGAGCTTCGATGAGGAGCTGTTTAATCTGCGCTTCCAGCAGGTGACGGGCCGCCTAACCAATACTGCCCGCTTTACGCAGGTGCGGCGGGATGTTGCGCGGATTAAGACGATCCTGCGCGAGCGCGAGCTGGAGATCTAATATGAGTGAACAGCAAACATCACGCAAGATCGTCAAGGTCGGGCGGGTGGTAAGCGATAAGATGGATAAGACGGTGGTGGTCGCGGTTGACTACCTCAAGCCGCATCCGCTCTATCGTAAGATTATCCGCAAGACCAACAAGTTCCACGCCCATGACGAAGAAAATACGTGTAAGGTGGGCGATCTGGTGCGGATCGAGGAATCTCGCCCGCTGAGCCGCACAAAGCGTTGGAAGGTTATTGAGATCGTCCAACGTGGTGAGGAGTAAGAGCCATGATCCAGCCTCAGTCGCGCCTGAAGATTGCTGATAACACGGGTGCTAAGGAGATTATGTGCATCCGTGTCCTCGGTGGTTCTCGGGTCAGATATGGCCGAGTTGGCGATGTGATCGTCGCTTCGGTCAAGCAGGCCGCCCCCGGCGGCTCGGTCAAGAAGGGTGAAGTGGTTCGTGCGGTGATCGTGCGCACCACCAAAGAGTACGGTCGCCCCGATGGGTCGCACATCCGCTTTGATGATAACGCAGCGGTGATCATCGGTAAGGAAAATAACCCTCGCGGCACGCGCATCTTTGGCCCAGTCGCTCGTGAGCTGCGCGAGAAGCAGTTTATGCGTATCGTGTCGCTGGCACCGGAGGTGCTCTGATGCATGTGAAGACGGGCGATGAGGTTCTGATCATCGCGGGCAAGAATAAGGGCCAGCGCGGCAAGATCAAGCGCGTGATCCCCAAGATGGACCGAGTGGTGGTCGAGGGCAAGAATATTGTCAAGCGACACCTCAAGGCACGCGGTCCCGGTAAGCCCGGTGGAATTATCGAGATGGAGGCTCCCCTCCATAGCTCGAACGTCATGCTGATCTGCCCTAGTTGTGGCCATGCTACGCGCACCGGGCACCGTTTCCTTGAGGAGACGAATCACAAGGGCCACCCGCGTAAGGTGCGCTTCTGCAAGGCATGTGACGCGGTGATCGAGAAGAAGTAACCATACTCAGGGCCGGAGATGCACTTTCGCGCACCTCCAAGCCCCTGGAGAGAGATCATGATAGTTCGTCTGCGCGAAAAGTATCTGTCCGAGATCGTTCCTGCTTTGATGCAGGAGTTTAAGTACTCGTCGGTCATGCAGGTTCCGCGCCTGACCAAGATCGTCGTCAATGTTGGCGTCGGCGAGGCGGTGCAGAACTCCAAGGCGCTCGATGCTGCGGTGGCCGATCTGACCACCATTACCGGCCAGAAGCCGGTGATTACCAAGGCCAAAAAGTCCATTGCGTCGTTTAAGTTGCGCGAGGGTATGGCGATTGGTACGATGGTCACGCTACGCTCTGAGCGTATGTATGACTTCTTCGACCGTTTGGTCAATCTGGCGCTGCCACGTATCCGCGACTTCCGTGGCGTGGGTCGCAGTTCGTTCGACGGGCGCGGCAACTATAGCCTCGGTCTGCGTGAGCAGATTGTCTTCCCGGATATTGACTACGATAAGATCGACAAGATCCGTGGGCTTGAGGTGGTAATTGTGACCACCGCTACCGATGATGAGCAGGCATATTCACTGCTCAAGCGACTCGGTATGCCATTTCGTGATTAGCATGGGCCAGGAGCCAACGCTAACTAGTCCAGCTGTTTAGGAGGAACCATCCTTGGCAAAGACCTCATTGGTTGTGAAGGCGTCGCGCCCAGCCAAGTTTAAGGTGCGCGAGTACCATCGCTGTAAGACGTGTGGCCGATCTCGCGCCTATATGCGGAAGTTTGGCATGTGCCGCATCTGTTTTCGCGAGAATGCGCTGAAGGGCCTGATTCCGGGTGTTGTGAAGTCAAGCTGGTAGAACATCATAACGTTGCGGGCGACTGGCATCTCTGCCAGCACCCGACGTGTGAGGAGGCACACCGTGAGCGTTAGCGATCCTATCGGCGATATGCTGACACGCATCCGCAATGCCTGTATGGCGCGGCATGTGACTGTGAATATTCCTGCGTCGAAGATGAAACTGGCGATTGCCGATATTCTGAAGCGCGAGGGGTTTATCAAGGACTATACCCTGATCGAGGGCAAGCCCTTCAGCATGATCGCAATTACATTGAAGTATATGTCTGACCGGCGTCCGGCTATCACTGGCCTGCGTCGTGTAAGTAAGCCTGGCCTGCGCATCTACACCAAGCACGATGAGATTCCGCAGGTGCGTGGCGGCCTTGGTCTGAGCATTCTCTCTACTCCCAAGGGTATTCTGGCAGGCCACGAGGCTTGGCGGGAGCATGTGGGCGGTGAGGTGCTCTGCTACGTCTGGTAGCACGCACGGAGGAAGCGAATGTCGCGTATCGGTAAGAAACCTATCACCCTTCTTAAAGGGATTAAGGTGGAGATTGCTCAGGGTAACTTGGTTACGGTCAAGGGGCCGAAGGGTACCCTGATCCAGCAGCTCCATCCCGACATGATCATCGAGCAGGATGCAGAGACGCTGACGGTAACCCGTCCTTCGGATAGCAAGTTGCATCGCTCCCTGCACGGCCTCACCCGCACGCTGCTCTCTAATATGGTCGTCGGTGTCACCGACGGTTGGCAGCGGGCGCTGGAGATCAATGGCGTTGGTTATCGTGCTCAGCTTGAGGGCAAGACACTGGTGCTCCAGTTGGGCTTCTCCCACCCGGTGCGGATCGATCCGCCCGCCGATGTCGAGTTTGTGGTTGGTGAGCGCAAGAGCGCCAACGAACCACTGAGCCTGTTGGTGCGTGGGATTGATAAGCAGGTTGTGGGCGAGATGGCTTCACGTATTCGTGGCCTGCGTCCGCCCGAACCCTACAAGGGTAAGGGTGTCAAGTACCTCGAAGAGAAGATCCGCCGCAAGGCTGGTAAGGCCGGTAAGGCCAAGTAGGTGGCAACTGGGTGAGGCTCAAACGAGCCTCACCCACGCCAATCTGTGATTAGTGCTTGCGATAGGGGATATAATCTCTATTGCGACGATGAGGAATATATGGGAAGGCGATCTCCGCGCGAACTGCGCATCCGCCGACATAATCGTCTGCGTAAACGGGTCAATGGCTCTCAGGAGCGACCCCGTTTGAATATTTTCCGCAGCAATATCCATATCTACGCCCAGGTCATCGATGATACGCTCGGCCACACGCTCGCCGCTGCCTCGACGAATGAGAAGGCATGGCCAGCCAGTGAGACCAAGATGACCAAGACGGAGCAGGCTGCTCTGGTCGGGAAGTTGGTTGCTGAGCGTGCGCTTGAGGCCGGGATTACAAAGGTCGTCTTCGACCGTGGTGGCTTCAAGTATCACGGGCGGATCAAGGCACTTGCCGAAGCCGCACGCGAA
Source organism: Candidatus Oscillochloris fontis (assembly GCF_004138135.1). GTDB lineage: Bacteria > Chloroflexota > Chloroflexia > Chloroflexales > Chloroflexaceae > Oscillochloris > Oscillochloris fontis. The sequence goes on along the minus strand of NZ_RYFD01000029.1, from coordinate 45,922 downwards.
GCTGGGCTTAACTTCTAGTGCCCCTCGGGCAGCTTTCCGGAGGAACTGTGAAGCGAGAACGTATTAACGCTGAGTCGCTTGAACTCGAGGAGCGCGTTGTTCAGATCAATCGCGTCTCTAAGGTGGTCAAGGGCGGTCGGCGCTTTAGCTTTAGCACGGTGGTGGTGGTCGGCGATGGTAAGGGCCACGTCGGCGTCGGTATGGGTAAGGCTGCTGAGGTGCCTGAGGCGATCCGTAAGGGAACCGAGGCTGCCAAGAAGAATATTATTCGCATCCCCTTGGTGAATACGACCATCCCCCACGAGGTGATGACCAAGTTCTCCGCAACCAAGGTGATGATCCGCCCGGCAGCGCCCGGTACCGGCGTTATCGCTGGTCGGGGTGTGCGCCCGGTGGTTGAAGCAGCCGGGATCAAGGATCTGCTCTCCAAGGTCTATGGCAGCAATAACCCGGTCAACGTGGTGAAGGCGGCCTACCAGGCGTTGAGTGAGTTGGTCTCGCTCGGCGAGATGGCCCGTCGCCGTGATATGACCACCCAGGAATTGGTTGCCCGGCGTGCTCGCCATAAGGTGACCGACCAGGAGGCGGCGGCATGAGTAAGCTGAAGATTACTTACACCAAGAGTGTGATTGGCTATGCAAAGGATCAGAAGGAGACGGTCTTCTCCCTCGGTCTGCGCAAGCTGAACCACTCGGTGATCAAACCCGATAACCCGGCTGTCCGGGGAATGATCTTTAAGGTCAAGCACCTGGTGTCGGTTGAAGAAATTGCCGACGAGGTGACGGAATGAAACTGCACGATCTGAAACCCGCCGAAGGCTCAAATAGCAAGAGCAAGCGGCTCGGACGCGGTGCTGGCTCCGGGAAGGGCAAGACTGCTGGTAAGGGTATGATGGGTCAGAAGTCCCGTTCTGGCTCCAATCCCTACCGCACCTTTGAGGGTGGCCAGAACCGTTTGGTCAAGCGTATGCCCTTCAAGCGTGGCTTTACCAACATCTTCCGCGTGGATTATGAGGTGCTCAATGTCGGCGATCTGGCCGAGTGGCCAGCCGATGTTGAGGTGACCCCAGAGAGCCTGCTGGAGGCACGTGTGGTACGCCGCAAGACCATGCCAGTCAAGATCTTGGGTGATGGTGAGATTAGTGCGGCCCTGACGGTCAAGGCCCACAAGTTCTCCACGAGTGCTCGCCAGAAGATCGAGGCTGCCGGTGGTACGGTTGTCGAGTTGCCCTGGGTTGTTGAGCGCCATTCGCGCTCGCGTGGCCCCAACTACGGTGGACGCAACGCCAAGAAAAAGGCGCAGGCGTAAGCCAACCGATACAATAGTGCTCGCTACGGGTTGCTGGTGTGGCCCGTGGCGAGTACCGTTATTGTCGCTCATCCAGAGGGTATCCCGATGCTCCAAGCTGTGCTTCGCGCTATTCAGTTGCCAGATCTGCGCCGTCGCATCCTCTTCACACTGGGGATGTTGATGATCTTCCGCCTGATCGCGCATATTCCGGTTCCAAATATTAATCCGACCTCGCTTGCTCAGCTCCAGGATGCACTGGCCACCAACCAGTTGGCTCAGTTGCTCAATATCTTCGCTGGTGGGGCGCTGCAAAACTTCTCCGTGGCGGCGATGGGGGTCTATCCCTACATCACAGCCTCGATTATTATGCAGTTGCTTCAACCGCTCATCCCGGCGCTCCAAGAGTTGAGCAAAGAGGGTGAGCAGGGCCGGATCAAGATGAACCGCTACCAGATGTGGTTGACGATCCCGCTGGCCTATCTGCAAGCCTATGGTCAGACCCAAACGCTGGAGTATACGGTCAATCCAACCAGCGATCTGGCGCAGTCGCTCTTCCGTTCGCCCTTTAACATTGCTAGTAACTTCTTGCCCACCTTTACCATTCTCACCACGATGGTTGCCGGGACGATGTTGCTGGTCTGGTTGGGTGAGCAGATCAATGAGCGTGGTATTGGTCAGGGTATCTCGGTGATCATCTTCGGTGGTATCGTCTCGCGATTGCCCGGTATGATCATTCAGGGCTTCGAGGTCAGCCAGGCGGGTGGTTTGAGCACCTTTATTGGTGTGGTCGGCTTCCTGATCATTGCGCTGGTGACGATTGTTGGCATGGTGCTTGTCCAAGAGGGGCAGCGCCGTATTCCCGTGCAGTATGCCAAGCGTGTGCGGGGCAATAAAGTCTATGGTGGTCAGAGTAGCAATATTCCGCTCAAGGTGAATATGGCGGGGATGATTCCGCTGATCTTCGCTCAGAGCATCATCATCTTCCCTGGGATCATTGCCTCGTGGTTTTACCGCCCTGGGGTCGAGGGGATCGGTAATGCGATTGCTGGTTTCTTCTACACCACCTTTAATCCGACCGGCCAGAGTGGTGGGGTTGTCTATATGATCCTACTCTTCCTGCTCACGGTCGGCTTTACCTACTTCTATACCATTGTGCTCTTCAGCCAACAGGATATCCCCGATAGTCTCCAGCGCAATGGCGGCTTCATTCCAGGGATTCGTCCCGGTAAGAAGACTGAGGAGTACCTGGGGCGCATTCTGAATCGGATCACGTTGGTGGGGGCACTCTTCTTGGGTCTGGTGGCTATTTTGCCCTTCCTGACCCAGAGCATTACCGGGGTGCAGCTTGGCTTAGGAAGTACGGCGCTGCTGATTGTGGTGGGTGTGGCGATTGATACGATGCGCCAACTTGAATCCCAACTGATCATGCGCGATTATGAGGGCTTCTTGACTCGCTAGGCCGTTACCGGGATGGCGATTTAGTGGTATAGTAAGCAGTCTTGGCACTGCATGGTGGTGACAGGCGCTGAATTGTGGTAACAGCGGGCAAAACACGCGAACCAATGCGGTTTTGATACACGAGGCATCGATCATGACCAATGTTATTCTGCTTGGACCGCCTGGTGCTGGTAAGGGAACCCAGGCAAAGACCCTTTCTGAGCGTACTTCTCTGAGCCATGTCGCAAGTGGTGATCTCTTTCGTGCAGCTCTGAGTGAAGGGACCGAGTTGGGCTTGTTGGCGAAGTCCTATATGGATCGTGGTGAGCTTGTTCCCGATGAGGTCGTGATTGGCATGATTCTGGAGCGCATTGCGCAGCCGGATTGCGCCAATGGGGTCATCTTCGACGGTTTTCCGCGCACGTTGGAACAGGCGACCGCGCTGGAGCAGGCGTTGTCCAAGCATGGGAGCACGATTGATGCCGTGCTGTACCTCTTTGTGCCGCAGGATGTGCTGCTGCGCCGGATTGCTGGTCGCCAGACTTGCAAAACCTGCGGGGCTACATATAATATCTATTACTTCCCGTCCCATCGGCCGGGAATTTGTGATGCATGCACCGGTAAGCTCTATCAGCGCAGTGACGACTCGCTCGAGACGGCTCAGAACCGTCTGGATGTCTACTTTACTCAGACCGCACCGCTGATTGATTACTACAAGCACCAAGGATTGCTGCACGAGATTGACGGGCAGCGCGAAATCTCTTTGGTCGCTGATGCAATGCTCCTAGCTCTGAATATCAATCCTGAGCTAACGGCACCACCGAAGGAGTGATATGTCGAAAAAGAAGGACGTGATCGAGATGGAAGGTACGATCACGGAACCACTGCCGAATGCAATGTTTCGTGTCGAACTAGAGAATGGGCATGAAGTCTTGGCCCATATCTCAGGCAAGATGCGGATGAACTATATTCGTATTTTGAAGGGCGACCGGGTATTGGTCGAGCTCTCGCCCTATGATCTGACTCGTGGTCGGATTACCTACCGCTACAAGTAGCGCTGTTCAAAGGCACATGCTGGATTGACCAGACAGCATGCGGTGGGACATTGTGTGCCACTGTGAGGGGAGGTTGATTGTGAAGGTTCGAGCTTCAGTAAAGCCGCGCTGCGAGTACTGTAAGGTAATCAAGCGTAAGGGTATCATTCGCGTGATTTGCTCGCGCACACCCAAGCACAAGCAGCGGCAGGGCTAGTTGGCAGCATACGGCAGTTGGCGCTCCAGGCCCGACTGTTGCAATGCAGGGTCGGAATGGTTGGAGTGCGTTGCTGAGATCGTTTTAGTACGAGGAAGTTCATGGCACGTATCGCTGGGGTAGATATTCCCCGCAACAAAAAGATCGAGATCTCGATTCGCTACATCTTTGGAATCGGACCCTCGAATGGCCTGGACGTACTACGTAAGGCCAATGTCAACCCGGAGACGCGGGTACGCGATCTGACCGAGGAAGAAGTCGGACGTATTCGTGAGATCGTTGATCGTGAGTACCGGGTCGAGGGTGATCTGCGCCGTGAGGTGCAGTTGAACATCAAGCGGCTGATGGACATCGGCTGCTACCGTGGCCTGCGCCACCGCCGGGGTATGCCCGTGCGTGGCCAGCGTACCCGCACCAATGCCCGCACCCGCCGTGGTCGTAAGGGTCAGGCAATTGGGATCAAGAAGAAGACCAAGAAGTAACGTACCAACAGCGGTTTGATGCACAGGTGGGCAGAGTGTGCCTGCCTGTGCCCGTTGTGTGTTAAGGAGAGATCTATGCCCCCGAAAGGTCAGAAGGCAACCGCAACCCGGCAGCGTGGTCGGCGCCGTGAGCGCAAGAACATTCCGCGTGGTCAGGCTCATGTGTTGAGCACCTTCAACAACACCATCGTAACGATTACCGATCCGTCGGGCGCAGTGGTCTGCTGGGCCAGCGCCGGTCAGGGTGGGTTTAAGGGTTCGCGCAAGAGCACCCCGTATGCCGCTCAGATCACCGCCGATAGCGCGGCGCGCAAGGCGATGGAGAATGGCATGCGTGCGATTGAGGTATTTGTGAAGGGGCCCGGTTCAGGTCGTGAGGCGGCGATTCGTTCGCTTCAGGCTGCAGGGCTACAGGTGACGTCAATCACCGATGTGACGCCCATTCCGCACAATGGTTGCCGCCCGCCCAAGCGCCGCCGCGTGTAAGGGTTGGAGTGCGTCGTTGTTGATGTTGGAGCTGTTGGGACGATTGTGGAATGGAACCGCAGGGCAGTGCCCCGGGCGCCCACCACGATAGTCGCTGCGGATGATTATTCCGCCGCACAAGCGCCCATCCCACAGCTAGAGTGAGTTCATTGTTGGTGGGGCGAACCCACCGCACCTATGTGGAGGCAGATGTAGTATGGCGCGTTATCATGGCCCCGTCGGGAAAGTTAGCCGCCGCCTTGGTATCGGTATCACCGAGAAGGGGCAGCGCATTCTCAATAAGCGCTCGTATCCACCTGGACAGCATGGCCCGAATGCGCGGCGCCGCCAGGTCTCTGATTATGGTCTCCAGTTGATGGAGAAGCAGAAGGCAAAGTTTATCTATGGCGTGCTGGAGCGGCAGTTCCGGCGGATCTTTGAGCAGGCCGCCCGCCGTAGCGGGGTGACCGGCGAGTATCTGCTGAGCTTGCTGGAGCGTCGCCTGGATAATGTCGTCTATCGCCTCGGTATGGCGACGACCCGCGCCCAGGCGCGCCAGCTCGTCACCCATGGCCATATCATGGTTGATGGCCGCAAGACCAATATTCCTTCCTTCACCCTCAAGATCGGCCAGGTGATTTCGGTTCGCCCGGAGAGTCGGCGGCGGGCCTATTTTAAGAACCTGGTTGACAGCGGTGACCTGAACAAGTATCGGGCACCAGACTGGCTGCGCCTCGATGGTGCAGATCTCTCTGGAACGGTGATTGCGCTGCCCCGCCGTGAGGATGCTGAGGCTGGGATCAACGAGCAGCTCATCGTCGAGTTCTACAGCCGGTAAGAGCTTCTGATGATGGTCGATTGCAGATGGTCGATGGTGGCGTTCGACAACCTGCCGTTTGTCATCTGAGATCTTCAAGGCTTTAAGGAGGCTACCCGTGCTTGATATCGCCATGCCCAAGATTGAGGTTGTGCAGGCGGCTGAGAATTATGGACGCTTCAAGATCGAGCCGCTCGATCCGGGGTACGGGCATACGCTTGGCAACGCGCTGCGTCGCGTGCTGATCTCGTCCATTCCTGGTTCAGCGATCACCAAGATCAAGATTGATGGTGTGTTCCATGAGTTCTCAACGATTGAGGGCGTAAAAGAAGACGTTACCGAGATTGTGCTGAACATTAAGGGCGTGCGCCTGCGCTCGTATGCCGAGCGCCCCGTTAAGGTGCTGCTCACCAAGCGTGGCCCAGGTATCGTCACGGCCAAGGACATTGATGTTCCGAGTAACATCGAGTTGGTCAATCCGAACCACTACATCTGTACGCTCGATTCGGAGATTGCGCGGTTGGAGATCGAGATGACGGTAGAGCGTGGCCGTGGCTATGTCTCTGCTGATCAGCGCGATGTCTTGCCGATTGGTGAGATCCCAGTTGATGCGATCTTCACGCCGGTGCCACGGGTCAACTATGTGGTTGAGAATACCCGTATCGGCCAAGCCACCGACTTTGACCGTCTGCTCATCGAGATCTGGACGGACGGAACGGTGAAGCCGGGTGATGCGCTCAGCCACGCGGCCCAGGTGTTGGTGCAGTATAGCCAGACTATCGCCGACTTCAACCGCTTGGCGGTTGAAGAGGAGGAGTTGCCCGCACCGAGTGGTCTGGCCATCCCGTCGGATATCTATGATACGCCGATTGAGGATCTGGATCTCTCGACTCGTACCTACAACTGCCTCAAGCGCGCCGACATTACCAAGGTTGGCCAAGTGTTGCAGATGGACGAGAAGGCGCTGCTCTCGGTGCGTAATCTGGGGCAGAAGTCTATGGAGGAGATCCGCGACCGGCTGGTGGAGCGTGGCTATATCGCTCAGCAGTCGGGGAGTGGTTCGTTGAGTGAGGCTGACGCGGCAGTTATCGAGCCAGCCGAAGCTGAATAGGCAGACCTATAATAACTGGCTCAGGCATCCCGCGTGCCTGAGCCGATAAGGATAGAGATAATGCGACACCGACACGCAGGGAAATTGCTGGGACGCTCCTACGAGCACCGCAAAGCCCTCTACCGCAACCTGATGGTCGCTCTGATCGATCATCGTCGTATCCGCACCACGTTGGCCAAGGCGAAGGCGGTTCAGCCGGAGATCGAGAAGTTGATCACCATCGCCCGTGTAGATACGCCGCATGCGCGCCGTATGGCGCTCTCCAAGCTGAATAGCAAGGATGCCATGCGCAAGCTCTTCACCTTTGCTCCCCAGGAGTACTCTGGGCGTAATGGTGGCTATACCCGTATCACCAAGATTGGCCCGCGCATGGGTGACGGTGCCGAAATGGCGCTGATCGAGTTGGTCTAACGTGCGTAATATCGCCCTACGCCTCGCATACGACGGTACCGATTTTATCGGGTCGCAGTATCAAAACCAGGGTCGCTCGGTGCAAGAGGCTCTGGAGCAGGCGTGGGAGGGATTGACCCAGGAACGTCGGCGGGTGAATCTCGCTGGCCGTACCGATGCCGGGGTTCATGCGATTGGCCAAGTAGCCAATATTCGCACCGAAACTCGGCACTCGCGCCGGACTATCCTGCGCGGGATGAATGCGAAACTTCCGCCCGATGTGGCGATCCAGGCGGTTGCTGAGGTCAATGACGATTTTCATGCTCGCCACTCGGCTCATCGCCGTTCGTATCGCTACCTGATTGATAACAATGCGGCTTGGTTACCACACCTACGCAACTATGTCTGGTTTGTTGAGCAGCAATTGGATCAGGCGGCTATGGCGGAGGCGCTGGTGCGCCTGGAGGGAACCCACGATTTTGCAGCCTTTACGGCCCTTGTCCCTGAGCAGCGCTCTACGGTGCGGACATGTTACACCGCCCGTTTGCATCCGGTGACGATGTTTGACCGCCATCTGATGGCAATTGACCTCGCGGCGAATGCGTTTTTACAACATATGGTGCGGGTGATCGTTGGGACAGTGGTGTTAGTTGGGCGCGGTAAGATTACCCCAGATGGCTTTCAGTCCATTTTGGAGGGCCGTGACCGTAAGGCTGCTGGGCCAACGGCGGTACCCCACGGGCTTACCCTCGTATCAGTTGGCTACCCGCCCGGTCTGTTGCGATGGGATGATGGAGCGACGCCAGAATAACCCGGACGATGCTGCGTTGTTGAGCACGATACATTTTTGAGGTCGGTTGGGCCGTGGCGCGGCGCGGCCGACAACCAGACACACATAAGGATAGTAGCTGTGAAGACCTACCACCAGAAACCTTCCGAAGTACAGCGCGATTGGCTGTTGGTTGATGCCGATAACCAAGTCCTTGGTCGGCTAGCCACCCAGATCGCGACTCTCTTGCGCGGCAAGCATAAGCCGACCTTCACGCCTTCGCTCGATGGTGGCGACTTTGTGGTCGTCATCAATGCCGAGAAGATTAAGATCATGGGCCGCAAGGCCGACCAGAAGGTCTACTACCGCCACAGTGGATATCCGGGCGGGATTAAGGCCACACCGTACAAGATGATGCTCGCTAAGCATCCTGATCGCATCCTGCGGATCGCGGTCAAGGGGATGCTCCCCAAGAACCGTATGGGCCGCCACCTGATGGGCAAGTTGCGCATCTATGCTGGCGCGAAGCACCCACATGCCGCCCAGCAGCCGAAGGTCTGGACACCGCGCTAAACAGGGGTGATGGTCGCTCTCGCGACGAACCCAGTCATACGAAGGAGAGTTTTCGATGGAAGCAAAGCGCTACTACCAGGGCACCGGGCGGCGCAAGACGTCAGTCGCACGGGTGCGTCTCTTCCCTGGTAATGGGGAGTTCGTGGTTAATGGTCGCACTCCGGAGGATTATTTCGGGGCGCGGGATGTGTTGCAGCGCGATATTCGTTCGCCGCTCTCGCTGACCAACAACTTGAGCAGCTTCAATGTGCTGGTCAAGGTGTGTGGCGGTGGCGTGGCCAGCCAGGCCGGGGCGGTACGCCACGGTGTGGCGCGGGCGCTGCTGGATATGGACACTGAGTTGCGGGCGGTGCTCAAGAAGGCCGGGTTCCTGACACGCGATCCACGTATGAAGGAACGCAAGAAGGTGGGCCTCAAGCGTGCGCGTAAGGCACCACAGTACACCAAGCGTTAAGCGTTCGGTTTTGTGTTGGAAATCGGGGGCCATTGGCCCCCGAACCTCTTTCTTCTCCCCCCTACTGCTATGCGTGTCATTACCGGTAAAGCCAAAGGCCATACCCTCAAGGCACCCAAGGGCATGGGAACTCGCCCGATGCTCGATAAGGTCAAGGGGTCACTCTTCTCGATCTTAGAGGGCTATGGGCGTATCCGTGGTCGGGTGCTTGATCTCTATGCTGGCACTGGCTCGTTGGGGATCGAGTGCCTTTCACGCGGGGCCAGCGCGGCTGATTTTGTCGAGCAGAATGCCCATGTGTGTGCGATCATCAATGAGAACCTGCGGCATACCAAACTTGATGCACTCGGTAAGGTGCATTGCCTACCGGTGGATCGGTTTATCCAGAGCCAACGCGGCGTTGGTCACTATGATATAATAGTGATGGATCCACCCTATGCCGATCCGCAGATTGAACAGACGATCAATAATGTAGGTAGCTTCCAGCTTGGGCATCCGGGGACACTCTTGGTGGTTGGGCACTCGGCGCGGGTGACACTGGCTGATGCGTACCCGCATCTGACTCGGATCAAGTTTCGTCGTCTGGGCGATGCGTGCTTTTCGATCTATGAGATTGATGCCGAGTAGGGTAGGGCAACATCGCTTATCCCAGAGATACCATCTATGCGCATTGCAGTCTATCCCGGCAGCTTTGATCCGGTCACGCTGGCTCATCTGGATATTGCCCGGCGGGCCACTCGTATCTTTGATCGTGTGATTATGGCGGTCTTTGATCGTCCGCAAAAGAATCTGCTCTTCAGCACCGAGGAGCGGCTAGAGCTTTTGCGCGAAGCGACTGCGCAGATCGCAGAGATCGAGGCGATGCCTTACCATACGCTCACCGTTGATTTTGCACGTTCAGTAGGGGCGTGTGCGCTGGTACGGGGGCTGCGCACGGTTAGCGACTTTGAAGCTGAGTATCAGATGGCCCAGATCAACCAAGCCCTCGATGATTCGATTGAGGTCGTCTTGCTGGCCGCTGGTCGTCACTATGGGCATGTCAGTTCCAGTGCCGTGCGTGAGATGGCTGCGCTGGGGCGTGAACCGGTAGATTTTGCGCCACCACACGTGATTGCGGCACTGCGTGAGAAGTTCTCGCGAGGAGGGTGATGGCCATCGAACTGGACGACTTGATCGATGAGATAGAGGATGCGCTGGCGGATGGTCGGCGGATGCTCTTCATTGGGCGGTTGCTGGTGGATGAGGAGCGTATTCTGGACATCCTCGACCGTATGCGGGTGGCCATTCCAGAGGAGCAGAAACGCGCTCGCCGGATCATCCAGGAGCAGGAGCGGCTGATCGCTGAGGCTGAGGCGCGGGTTAAGCAGGTGTTGGATGAGCGCGGCTTGCTTGAGGCGATCAATGCGGAACGTACCCGCTTGTTGCAGCATGCGGAACAGGAAGCAGCGCAGGTACGGGCGGGTGCGGATGAGTATGCGCGTCAGGTACTCGAAGATCTCGATGATCGGCTAACCAAATTGGTGACGAGTGTGCGGAATGGTCTCTCGACCTTGGGTAGTGATCATCCTAGCCCAAAGCACGCTTGACAACCGTTAGGCCCCTGGCCTATAATGCGGCGTTTGGAGCGCATAGAATGAGCGCCGCACACCGACATGTCAACCATTAAATTTAATGTTGCGCAACTCTTGCGCGAAATGATTGGCGGGCGCCGGGATTACACCTTTAGCGAGGCAAAACTCCCGCTCGATGATCAACTCGTATTGCGTGACATCAGTGGTGAGGTTCGTTTTACCCGCACAGCAACCGGGGTCTATGCCCAAGTACGGGCACGCGGGACGGTCGAGTTGATCTGTGTGCGCTCGCTTGAGCCGTTCGATCATGCGGTTGAATTGGACTTTAGCGACCAGTTTCACTCTGTCGTTGATGTAATGACGGGTGCGGGCGTTCCAGAACCAATGGAAGACGATCCGTACCTGTTGAATGAATTGCACATGGCCGACATTGGTGAAGCATTGCGCGATTATACGCTGCTGGAACTGCCGATCAGTCCGGTTAGCCCAGCGTACCGAGATCAACCAGTACGCTACACGGTACACTCAGAGGGTATCGGGGACGAAGCGACTGATGAGATAGTGGATAGCCGGTTCGAGGCGTTAAAGGCTTGGGCCGCCCAACAGAAGAACAAGTAACGAGGAGTTGAGACAATCATGGGTGCACTACCGAAACGAAAAGTGTCGCGCCACCGCCGTGGCAATCGTCGCCAGCATTTGGCCCTCACCGCGCCGACGCTGGTGATCTGCCCACAGTGTGGGAGCCTGATGCGCGCGCACTTCGCCTGTAAGACCTGCGGTACCTACAAGGGCCGTCAGGTGATTGCGGTGGCAGGCGAAGCTGCCGATAATCGCTAAACATCGAGCGCACTGATGGTGGTGCGGCGGCGAGGGGCGACCGGACGGTGTTCTCACCGCGCCGGTCGCCTTTTGTGTAGAGAGAAAGGCAGCCAGGGTGAGTAATTCACGCTATGCGGCAGTGATTGGTTGGGGGATGGCCGTCCCGCGTCAGGTGGTGACGAATGATGATCTGGCTCAGCGGATTGATACCTCCGATGAGTGGATTCGCACCCGCACGGGGATTACTGAACGCCGGGTCGCTGCGCCCGATGAGTATACCTCGGTCTTGGCAACGGCGGCCGGGATCGAGGCGATTGAACGCGCTGGTCTGGTCGCGACCGATATTGATATGGTGATCCTGGCGACCTGTACGCCCGACCGGGTCTTTCCGGGGACGGCGTGTGTGGTGCAGACTAACTTGGGGATTACCCGTGCCCCGGCCTTTGATCTGGTGGCGGCATGCAGTGGCTTTGTTTATGGCATGACGGTCGCAACCAGCATGATCCAGAGCGGGGTGAGTCGTAACCTCTTACTCATCGCTGCGGACATCTTTACGCACTTTATTGACTGGAACGACCGCAATACCTGTGTGCTGTTTGGCGATGGTGCGGGTGCGGTGGTGTTGCAGGCGACTGAGGAGCGGGTGGGGTTACTGAGTGCGCGCATTGGGGCTGCCGGTGAGGGCGAGGCGATGATGGCGGTTGAGGCGGGCGGAACGCGCATGCCGGCCACACCTGAATTGTTGGCGCAGGGTAAGCAGTACGTCTTTATGCATGGGCGCGAGATCTTCAAAAATGCGGTGCGCGACATGAGCGAGTCGTCTCTTCAGGCGGTGGCTGACGCCGGGTTGAGCCTGAATGACATAAGCCTAGTTGTCCCGCATCAAGCCAATGCGCGCATCATTGAAGCGGTTGCGAAGCGCCTCGCCATCCCCATGGAACGAGTGATGGTCAACCTGGATCGCTACGGCAATACCTCGGCGGCTTCGGTGCCGATTGCGCTCTACGAGGCGGTGGAACAGGGGCGGATCAAGGATGGCGACTATGTGTTGTTGACCGCCTTTGGTGGTGGGTTGACCTGGGGGTCGGTGGTGATCCGCTGGGGGCGGAGTGCTGCCTGACAGAATCCTCATATTGACGCCAAGGCGCAAAGACGCAAAGGTTTTGATGAGGGGCTATCTTGAATACTTTGCGCCTTGGCGTCTTTGCGTCAAAACCAGGATGCTAGGGAAAATGTGAACAGCTACGTATCGTCAAAGGATCTGACATGAACGCTGCGTGGGTATTTCCAGGCCAGGGCTCGCAGGCGGTCGGCATGGGCCATGATCTCTACGTACACTCTCCGACGGCGCGGGCGGTCTTTGATCAGGCCGATGAGGTGTTGGGGTTTTCGCTCTCACACCTCTGCTTTGAGGGGCCAGAGACGGCGTTGACGGCGACGGAGAATGCGCAACCGGCGTTGCTAACGGTGAGTACGGCACTGGTGCGGGTGTTGGAGGAGATCGGTGGTACGGCCTTGGTGCGCCCGTTGGCGGTGGCGGGGCACAGCCTGGGGGAATACTCGGCGTTGGTGGCAGGTGGGGCGCTCGATTTTGCCACGGCGCTGCGGTTGGTGCGGCGGCGCGGCGAGTTGATGGCGGCGGCCCACGAGGGCAGTATGGCGGCGGTGATTGGCCTCGCGCAACCCGATCTGGAGCAGATCTGTCAGCAGGTGCGTCGTGGCGATCATGGGGAGACAGTGGTAATCGCCAACTACAACGCCCCCGACCAACTGGTGATCAGTGGCAGTGCGGCGGCGGTGGCCGAGGCGGGGCAGATCGCCAAGGAGTGCGGGGCCAAGCGGGTGCTCGGCTTAAAGGTGAGTGCCGCCTTCCATTCGCCGTTGATGCAGGCGGCGGCAGAGGGCATGGCCCACGAGATTGCGCATGCGGATGTGCGCGACCTGGAAGTCCCGCTGATTGCGAATGTGACGGCTGAGGTGCTGCGGAGTGCCGAGGCGGTGCGCCAGGAGGTGGTGGCTCAGGTGACGGCCCCGGTGCGTTGGATCGCGTCGGTTGAGGCGATGCTGACGCATGGCTGCACGACCTTTGTGGAGATTGGGCCGGGGAAGGTGCTGACTGGCCTGGTGCGGCGGATTGCACCGCAGGCGCGTCTGGTTACACTAAGTAACTTGGCCGATATCCAGGCGTTTGTAGCGCAACTCTAAGAATCAGCGAGGCCACCGGCATATGCTCCGGTGGCCCGCTGTGTCATTACTAACTTTCTTTCGTCCGATCTTACGTAACGTCCGTTCGCGTTCGAGTCCGAAGTCCGAGTTCCGAAGGTCAAGTTCGAAGTCCGAAGTCCGTCATCGTCCGTCATCCGAGCGTACAAGAGTGGCACCTCAAGAGTTCAATACCTCTGTTATATCGTTCCCCTGCTTTGCCTACTTATCCATTGCGACCCTCGACCGCCCTCCATGCAGCACCTTTGTCTTCTCCTGTCAGACGACAGTATGTATGACGGTGCTATGTCAGCTTTTGTCTTTGGGTATGGCTCATTTCTATGCGTAGGGTTCATTGTTGTTCCGTACGCGGTGAGCTTGGCGTTGGAGGCTACCTTTATGCTTGCAGAGCATCCGATCACTCCTTCAGTGATCTGGCGCTTGGTCGTTAGTCTCTTTGATCAACGGTCTGATCATTTCCCCTAACTTACGCTTACTCCTTGCTAATCACTTTACACTGGAGTTTCGCGCTTGCTTTCCAGTAGCACGTTTTCGGTTGTACAGGTTCCCTCAGAGTGGACTGTTCTCTTGAGGCTTCGTGATTATCATAGCACTCTGATGCGACAAAATCAAGCGATCTATCGTAAATTAACGATAATGGAATGAGATGCATCAAAAAACACTAAATAGGACGTGCTGTAGTGGGTGTGGGTAATATGGGAAGTGTAAAGGATTTTTTTGGTATGTAGGGGTGAAGCATCGCCCTCCATGGATCAGGGGAACCCGAACAAGGTTGGTGGGCGATGCTTCGCCTCTACTGCAACACCCGTTCAGCGACGGCCTTGCCGGAGAGCAGCACGAGGGGGATGCCCCCACCGGGGTGGGTACCGCCACCAACGAAGTAGAGATTGCGCACATCGGGGGCTTGGAGGGGTGGGCGCATGAAGGCCGAGAAGCGGTTGTTGGAGGCGAGGCCGTAGATGGCTCCGCCGGCGGCATTGTAGTGGCGCTGGAGCTCAACGGGTGTCCAGATCTGTTCGTAGGTGATGTGGTGGTGCAGATCGTGCAGACCCATACGTTCCAACTTGGCCACGATCAGATCGCGGTAGGCGGGTGCCTCGCGGTACCAGTTGATGCGCTGGTTGAGCGCGGGGGCATTTACGAGGACGAAGAGGTTCATGTGGCCGGGTGGGGCGTGCTGGGGGTCACTCAGACACGTACTCGCCACGTAAATGGTCGGGTCGGCGGCGGGGACACCTTTTTGGAAGATGGCCTGAAACTCACGCGGATAGTCGCCGCTGAAGAAGATGTTATGGTGGGCCAGTTGGGGGTAGTGGCGGTTGATACCGAGGAAGAGGATGAAGCCACTACACGACGGCTCCAGGCGGGTGAGACGCTGGGCGGTTCGCGCCCGTCCGGGGATGAGATGGGTATAGGCATAGCGTGGGTCGGCATTGATGATCACCTGACGAGCGCGGAGTAGTTCGCCACTCGTGAGGCGCACCCCACAGGCGACTCCGTGCTCGATCAGCACCTCGGAGACGGGGGTATCGGTGCGGATCTCGACGCCTAGTTCTTCGGCGAGGCGTTGCAGGGCTAGGGCCAGTTCGTACATGCCGCCCCGGATATACCAGCCGCCTTCGGCAAATTCAATATAGGCGATCACATTGAAGGTGGCGGGCGAGAGGTAGGGCGAGGAGCCGTTATAGGTGGCGTAGCGGTTGAAGATCTGGTGTAGGTAGGGGCTGCGAAAGGCGCTACGAACCGCCGCATCCACGCTACGGAATGCGTCAATTTTTGGGCCATCGCGCAGCAGACGTGGGGTGATCAGTTCCGCGATGCCATCGAAGGGTTTGAGGAGGAAATTGTCGGCCACCGCGCCATAGATATCGGCGGTATAGGCGAGGAAGCGTAGGAAGTTGGCCACATCGGTGGGATCGAGGCGCTCAATCTCCTGAATCAGTTGGGGGAGGCACTGCCATGCATCAAAGCGGGTACCATCGGGCCAACGGTAGCGGCAGGTGGGTTCGATCTGTTCGAGGTGGAGGTAATCCTCGACCCGCCGCCCGGCAGCGGTGAAGAGATCACGCACCACCCAGGGCATCGTAAAGAGCGAGGGGCCAGTATCGAAGGTATAGCCTGCGGCCTGGAGGAGATTAAGTTTCCCGCCGAGGCGGGGGTTCTTTTCAAGCAGGAGCACCGTGTGACCAGCGCGGCGTAGGTGGATTGCGGCGGCGAGGCCACCGAGGCCGCCGCCAACAATAATCGTTTGGGTATGAATGGCTACACCTCAACACCTTGTTGGGGCGCGGCGTAACGCGCCCCTATACCCCTGAAGCTAAGCAGATTTCAGCTGGGGGCTACGCCCCAGACCCGCTTTTTTCGCCTATGTTGGCGGCGAAGCCGCCAACATAGGCGAAAAAGAGTTCTTCGGGGGAGGCGAAGCCTCCCCCGAACCCCCGCCGGGAGGCTCTCCTACCAGCCCTTCTTTTGGCCGGGAACTTGAGCACCAAAGATGCTCGGCGGCAGCTTAAAGCCGTGGGCTTCGAGGCGCGGCGTAAAGCGTGGCCGCACGCCGGTGGGGCGTAGGTCGGCCTGAATCTTACCTTCGGGAGTCTTGCCTAGGATTTCGAGCTTAAAGATGTCTTGGAGCACCACCTTCTCGCCCTCCATCCCTTGCACCTCGGTAATATAGGTCACTTTGCGTTGCCCATCATCCAAGCGGGACTGCTGGACGATCACATCAATTGCCGAGGCGATCTGCTCACGGATAACCTTGAGCGGCAGATCCATCCCGGCCATCATAGACATGGTCTCCATACGAGCGAGCGCATCACGCGGGGTATTGGCGTGCAGCGTGGTAAGCGAGCCATCGTGGCCAGTATTCATGGCCTGGAGCATATCGAGCGTTTCGCCACCGCGACACTCACCGATGACGACGCGCTCAGGACGCATACGCAGTGAGTTGATCACGAGATCGCGGATGGTGACGCGGCCACTGCCATCAACCTCAGCCGGTTTGGCCTCTAGGCGCACCACATGATCCTGGGCCAACTGCAACTCGGCACTATCTTCAATCGTAACAATGCGCTCGTCTTCGGGGATGAAGTTGGAGAGCACATTGAGCAGGGTCGTCTTACCGGAACCGGTACCACCGGCGACAACGATATTGAGGCGACTGATCACACATGCGCGGAGGAACTCACCCATGTCGGGGGTCATCGAACCGAAACGGATGAGGTCATCAATCTTGAGTTTATTTTTGGAGAACTTACGAATCGTGACTGTACAGCCATCAATTGCGCAGGGAGGAATGATCGCATTGACACGCGATCCATCGGGGAGACGGGCATCAACCATGGGCCACTTGCGATCCACACGGCGACCGAGCGGGCGGATGATGCGGTCAATCACCTTGAGGACGTGTTCATCGCTGGCGAAGTGAACTGGGCTGAGGCGCAGTTTACCCTTCTGCTCAATATAGATACGATCAGGGCCGTTGACCATGACCTCCGAGATACTATCGTCGTTGAGGAGTTGCTGGATCGGCCCAAAGCCCATCAGTTCATCGCAGACCATCTCGAAGAGTTGTTTGATCGCCGCATCGGGCAGTGTGACCCCCGCCTGCTGGTAGATGCGGGCGAAGCGTTCCTGGAGTAGTTTCTCGCTTTCTGGTGAGCGTTTGAGTTCACTCTGATTACCCAACGAGGCTTGGATACGATCCACGATCCAGAGCGAGAGTTCGAGCATACGCTTCGGATCGGTAGGCGGAGTGGGATCTTCCACCTTGCTACTACTGGCGCGTGCTTCAGCGGCTGGAGGAGGGAGGGCTACTGGTTCGGGCAGCGGGCTAGGGATCGCCGCTGGTGGGGGGGGGGCTGGTGCAGCGGCTGGCCCGCGCATGGAGGGCGTGGGCGGAGGACTCTCAGGGGGTTGGGGGCTACCGCCACCACCGCCAAGACGTTTGAGCAGGGACATACTACCTCCTGGTGCCGCCTATGTGGGCGGATAGGGCTGTGTACTAGCCAAGTTTGACGAAATAGGCTTCACAGGCGCGATCAATCAGTTCTTTGGACATACTCGGATCGATACTCCGATACTTCGCCTCATCAAGAATCTGGTCGCAGAGGTCACGCGGGTGACAGGAGCGAAGATCGCGTCCGGCCTTCATATAGTGTTCTTGGATGAGGTGGCGCAAGCCTTCATCGCTATAGGGGATCTTCTTGCCTTTACAGACCAGTTGGAAGATCGAGCGGAACTCAGCCGGTGAAGGATTGGGCACTTCAATCTTATGCCGAATACGGCGTAAGAAGGCATCATCAACCAGTTGTTTGGGATCGAGGTTGGTTGAGAAGACGATCAGGACATCAAATGGTACCTGAAGCTTCTTACCAGTTTGAAGAGCGAGGTAATCGAACTTCTTCTCTAGGGGCACGATCCAGCGATTAAGGAGATCCTTAGGGCTACACTTCTGGCGACCGAAGTCATCAATCAGGAAGAGGCCACCATTGGCTTTAAGCTGGAAGGGGGCTTCATAGATCTTAACAACGGGATCGAAGATGAGTTCGAGTTGTTCAAGGATGAGTTCACCACCAACCACCACTTGGGGCCGCTTACAGACGAGCCAGCGAGCATCGGGGAAGTTGGCATTGATGGGCTGTGCAGGGGCACCGGGGAAAGCGGCGGCAGCTTCACTATGGCCGACTTGGTTTTGTTGTACGACCTGATGATTAAGGGGATCGAAGATCTTAATGATCTGGCCATCAACTTCGACGGCGTAGGGGATCAGAATATAGCCACCGAGCAGATTAGCGATACCTTCAGCGATAGTCGTTTTTCCATTCCCTGGTGGGCCATAGAGGAAGAGCGAGCGTGCCGAGTTGGCGGCGGGGCCGATCTTATCGAGCATCCGGTCGTTGACGACCAGATGGCTAAAGGCTTGGCGGATCTTAGCCTGATCAATAACCATCTCGCCAATCGTTTGGCGTTTGGTGATTCGAATATACTCATCAAACGTCACCGGAGCAGGCCCGGCATACTGTGAGCGCGAGAGGATCTCCAGGATCTTGGCGCGACCCTTATTGGCGATCACATACTGGAAGGAGCGTTCACTAAATCCACCACCCTCGGAGCCGATAATATCAACAAACTCTTCAAGTTTGAGAAACTCAAGGGCTTTGTCAATAATCCCCAGGAAGGGCAACTTGGTGACTTCCTCAATGCGCTGGCCAGTTATTGCACCGGTAAAGTAGATAATCTTGAGGATGAGATCGGTAAGGAAACCCAACGCCAATCCTGATTCCGCAATTGTTCTGGGTTGGGGCGGGATGTCTGGAAAACTGCTGGCATCAACCGTTGCAGCCGTTGAGGTAGGTTTGGGCGTTGTGATCTCGTGGAGTTTGAATGACATAGATCATTCCTCCTTCGATATGGTTGTAGGGGCGAAGCATCGCCCTCCATGTGGCATCATGAGGAACACGGACGACATTGGTTGGCGATGCTTCGCCACTCCTATGATATAGGTACCAGTATACCCCTTCTGCCTACGGGATGGCAAGGATGGTATAATCGTGCCATGATCGCATCATTACGCGGAACACTCATTCATATTGGCAGCGACCACCTGGTGATCGAGACGGGTGGCGTGGGCTGGTTGGTCTATGCGCCGCGCAGCGTGTTGGGGGCGTGCGGGGCGGTTGGCGAGTTGCTCTTCCTCTACACGCACATGATCGTGCGTGAGGATGCGTTGTTGTTGTACGGGTTTAGCACATTGGCGCAACGGGCACTCTTTGAGAGTTTGCTGAGTGTCAGTGGGGTGGGGCCGAAGGTAGGCTTAAGCCTGCTATCGGCGGGTAGTCCGGACGATATTCGATTGATGGTGGCCCAGAACGACACAGCGGCACTTGCACGGGTGCCAGGGATTGGCAAGAAGACCGCCGAGCGTTTGGTGTTGGAGTTGAAGGGTAAGCTGGATCTGAAGGGTTTGCCGATGGCTGCGGGTGGGGCAGCGGCGGCACCTTCGGCGCTGAATACGGAACTAGCCGAACTATTGGTGAGCCTGGGGTATAACAGTAGCGAGGCGAGTGCGGCGGTTGCGGCGCTCCCGGCTGATGCGCCGGAGGATCTGGAGTCGCGGTTACGGTTGGCGCTACGCTACTTTGGGAGCGTGTAGCTGCACCAAAAGTAATTGTTCACAGTTCTCCTAGCATTAATCAGAAGCTTCCTTTACCCCAAGTGTGAACAGTTACCACCCAAAGACCTATTGACGCCCCCCCTAACTGGGGTATAATACAGACACGAATGGGGATGCTTGGCTTCGACAGGGAGGGCAAGCCGTGGATTGCAGGTCGTGCCGCCCAGTCACGTTAAAGGGGCAACGGCAATAACTGCCAACTACAACATTCGGGCTCAGGCTCCGCGCCTGGCCCTCGCTGCCTAATTAGGTAGCGCGTCGTCCTCAATTCACCTGATGGTTGGGGGTACGACGTCAGCAAGTCGGGTGCTGCTTAGGCGAACACCGGTTAGCTTAGGCTTAAGATAAATCGGTTTGCCCAAAGACCGTTCTGCTCATCGTATGGTCGCGGGCGAGCTCAAACGATGGGATAAACCTGTAGCATGTCTGCGGTCCAGCTTTCTGGACGGGGGTTCGAATCCCCCCATCTCCACCACTTCAACCCAATGCCCGCCGGTCAGGATGACCGGCGGGTTTGTGCATGCCCCACCACCTCCTCCAGACTCATCGCCGCCAGACTCGGCAGCACCAGATCGGCGTGGCGCAGATCCATCTGCGCGGTGACGGGGTTGGGTACGGCGATGCTGTAGATGCCCGCCGCTTGGGCGGCGCGTACCCCATTGGGCGAGTCTTCCAGGGCTAGAGCTTGGCTCGCGCTCACCCCCAGGCGCTCCAGCGCCAACAGGTAGAGATCGGGGTCGGGTTTGCTGCGCGCCACATCATCAATGGTGCAGAAGATGCTGAAGTGGTGGTGCAGCCCCAGCGTGCTGAGATGCTCGTCAATCCAGGTGCGCGGCGAACTTGAGGCAATTGCGAGGCGCATGTCCAGACGCTGCGCCGCCTCGATGTAGGCCACCACGCCGGGGAGCGGGCGCGGCACACCGAGCAATTCGCGGAAGCGAGCGCGGGTGGTGGCGCGCAGGGTGTCGTGATCCAGTTCGCGCCCCACGAGTGATTCGAGGTAGCGGTAGGGATCGAAGCGCTGATTGCTGCCCACCGCCTGCGCCCAGGTCGCCATCGGCAGATCGCATCCATACGCGGCAAAGACCTCCTGCCACGCCTGGTATTTGGGCGTCTCGGTATCCAGAATCAGGCCGTCGAAGTCGAAGATGAGGGCGTGGAGCATGGTGGGGCCTTTGTGTTGGTGTTCTACTTTGTGTAGATTTTTGCATGTTAGAGCACTGGCGGGGCAATAATCTCCTGCTCCAGACCAGCGTTGTATTGCGCAATCAGCATAGTTACCTCATGGAACTCAGGTGGATCGTCCTCGCGTACTACAAGGGGGGATTGACCAATGAGCAGATCGTGGCTGGCAAAGTTGCGGAAAAGTAGCGCAATGTCGGTAGGTATATAGAGAAGACACTGCGGAATTGTTGCTCGAATACGCCGGTAGATAGCCAGACCTGACCAGTCATAGTCGCCGAAGTGAATAGCCTGTGTCGGTGTTGGCCTAAGTGTGGCGAGAGCCTGAAGCGTCGTCTCAGCAATATTACCGCCTGTGAAGATGGTAATAATTGCGCCTGTCTGTGGCGCATAGTCTACGGCTAAAAATGGCTCCCAGTTCTCGATAGTCAGTAGCGTCCAGTATGGTGGGAGATCGAGCGTGGCTAGACGATCACTCGTGATGCCGATGATCCCACAACGTCGGGTCAGATCAGCCCAAGTCGAATTTGGGTCGGTGCTGAACCAGCGCAGTAGGATGGGTTGTGCCTTGTGGGTAGCGACGCCTGCCTTACTATGCCCAGCACGGGCAATGTTGGCGGCACGTTGACCAGTGACTGGGGCTAGGGCTGTTTCGGGGTACTTCGTCCGGAACCATTGGCTAAACCCTTCTTTGTTGATAATAACAACTCGGCGTTGGTTGCCCTGGGTTGCAATCTCAACCAGACGGAGCGCCTGGATCTGCTCAAGTAACACTTTGTCCTTAGGGCGGATCTGGCTATATGCGACTGCTTCGTTATCAGCGAGCTGCGTGATCCATGCGGGTGGCTGCATCGGTATATTCTCGTTCAGTCAGAATAACCTCATTGACCAGTCGGCTACGGTCGCCATCGCGCTGCAAAATGTAGGAATGTGGAATATCGCTGCGCATCGTTGGGCTGGCGAAGATTGGTAGGAAATTGTGTTCGGCACAGTAGGCGATGATCTGGCGAACGTTATTGCTAGAAAGGCTACCGACCTCATCAAGAAAGAAGGGGATGCGACTGACGATGCTGCGTCGGTTGCCCTGAAGCAGCCGGATCAGTCCCAGGTAGACAACGATCTTGACCCCGATGGCAGTTCCGTTTGACTCGAAGCTGTGGATTTCGGTGACGGTGCGCTGTTCGCCAGTTTGGGCGTAGGTGACGCGAAACTCTAGGTGGAAGAGATTGTCGAGATTCAACTCGTGCCCGTGGGCGCGCAACGTGTTAGCCAGGTGTTCTTCGATCTTTTGTTCGGCTTCTTCCAGTGAAAGATTGCCCGTGATCGGTGTAAACATGTCGAGTTGTGCGCGACTGGTCTGCCGGATAGCCTCGACCAATTGGCTTTCTTGTACCTGAATCTCAATGCGCTCGATATTCGAGATGCTTACCCGCCGGATGCTGTTATTCAGTTCAGCGACCCGGCTCCGTACCACATCAAAGGCTTGAGTGAGCTTGTCGAGTTCGCCTTTGGCAAGGGTGAATAGGTTGGTGTAACTTTCATGCAGTTGGGTTTCGAGCCGCTCAACTTCAGCAGTCAAGCGGTGTTTTTCGTCTACCCACTGCTCAAAAGGTAGTTCTGGCGCTTCGCGTTCATAGAGATGATCCAATTGTGTACGCGGATTGTGCAGTGCTTCTTCGGCCCGTTTTCGCTCACTACGCTGGTCACGATAGTGCTCACGGCTCTGATCAAAGATTTTAGGTAGTTCGGCAGCAGCGAGGTCTGCAATGTCGGTGGGGCATGGGTCTTCGATGTTACCAATCTCTTTAACCTCCTGACGCACCTCACCGAGGTGTTGTTGCAATGCACGTTGTTGCGACTGTAGCGCCACATGCTCATCTTGTTTAGATCGCACGCGATCCCTAAGTGGGCCTTGCTGTGCCTCAAGATCTCCCTGTTCGTGTTGGCAGGCTTCCAACTCCCGCAAAACAGATGCTACTCCACCACTGCTTGCCTCTAACACCGCCAAGTGATCGAATGCGCCGAGTAATTTGTCGAGTTCATCGGCTTGACGCTGTAGTGATCTGATCTCTTGTTGAGCCTGCTCGCGGTCACGGGCGATCTTCAGTTCGAGTTCATGGCTGGCGATGCGCTGCTCAATCTCGGCGAGTCGGTCGGTGAGCGATTCTTCCTCGGTGATTGGGCGATACCAGACATGGCGAGCGATATTGAGACCAAAGCCGTGGAAATTCCCCTGTGGGTCAACCTGGCTGGCGGCGGCATGCGCAGCCGCTAGCAACTGCGAGGCATCGGCGACGCTGTCGGCGAGGGGCAGGCTGAGTAGCTGTTCCGAGATTAGGAAGCGCAGCAGGGCGCGCTGCTCATCGCTCAAACTGGCCTCGACCAGCAAGTGACTGATCGTGCGGCTCGCGATCTGGCGGCGGATGCGTTCGCGCTCCTCCTGGTCACGCCGCAGTCGGCTCTCAATCTGCGCAACACTTACGTTGCTGGACTGGTCAATGCGTTTTTGCAGTTCGATTGCACGGTAGGTATAGCCATCGCGTTCAGTGCGTACCTCCTCGCGCTGACGACCAGAGCAGCGCGCGATCAGATTCTGTAGCTCATCGAGCATGCATTTGAGTTCGTCTTTGCGACTGTTTTGTTTCGCGATCTGATTAGCAAGACGTTGGCGTTGTTCATCTAATTCGTTTAGTGCCACGTTGATCGTAGATATGCGTCCACTTAGATCGCGCTGCTGCTCCTCAAGCAGCGTGGCGTAGCACTGTGCGGCGTAGTACAGGCGCAGGCGAGCTGCATGTTCCGCGTTCTTGGCTTGTGTCAATCGCGTGTTCGCTGTGATCCACTGGTCGATCAATGGTTTGAGGCGTTGTAGGCTGTTGATGCGTTCGCGGATGTTACGGGCGTCGGCATACTTGCGTTCAAAGTCGCGGGCGACATCAATGCGCGTCTTGGCACCGGTACTCTCAACTAGGGCATTGAGAAAGAGGCGGATATCGCGATCAGTCAGGCGCTCTAGACGCAGGAGGTTCTGGAGTAGACGCCGCAGCAGTCGGAAGTTGTCGCGTCCCATATCAAAGAGATGGATGTTGGCTGCATCCTCGCTCTGCTCGCCGATCAACCCGCGCTCGTGATCTTCTACACGTTGGTAGATATAGAAACGCCGATCTGCTAGGTGTATACCGACATTTTGCGGTGAGAGTACGTGATACTGCTCATCAAGGAAGTCGGTGAGCGTGAAGCTCCCATCGAAGGCGAAAACCTGACGTGTGTGCGCGGTTCCAGTACCATAGACACCGAGGGTGCGTTGCTTACCATGCACGTTGCGTATGGTGAAGAGGATGTAGGAACCTTCGCGTCGGAAGTAGAAGGCTAGGGTTTCGGTCAGGCTCTTCGAGAAGTGCATGTCACGCAGATCGGGAAAATAGAGAAATTGGATAATCTCGATTAGGCTGGTCTTACCGACATTATTGTCGCCTACCAAGTGTACGGCACGTACATCGGTATTAATCTCTAGTGTATCGAACATGCCACTATTGATCATACCGATCTTGAGGATACTGCTCGCCATCTCACGCATGAACGGCCTCCTCGGTGGAACGTAGGCTCTGGTGGATCCGACGGGCCATGGTGAGAATGCGTGCGGCGGGATCGCGTAGGGTTAGGGTTCGTGTCTCGTTGTTATAGGTAACGAACCCTTTGCGAACCATGCGACGCCAGAGATCCTCAAGAGAGTCGAGATCTTGGAGACTGACTTGGGCTAGGTATTCGCGCCCATAGCCATCACGTAGCCAGTTTAGGTCGGCCCAACGAATGGGCATGGTAAAGAGATCTTGGTAGCTACCGCCTTGTTCAAGCCAGAGATCACTTAGCAGAAAGATCGCAACGACTATTTGGCGCTCTTCGTTGGTTATTTCCTTCTGCTCCTTCTCTAGGAGTATGACTTCACTGTCGCGGACGAGGCTGAAACCCATCGCAGCGAGGTGATCTTGGAACCAAATAAAGCGATCATCGAGTACCGTGTAGAGTGGGCCAAGGTCGTCGGATGCGTGATCCGATGCGCTAAACTGATAGCCACGCAGTAGGCGCTGGAAGATCTCGGCGCTGCGGGGTGGGGCATCAACGGGCATAGTGTTCCTCCCAGCGCACGCCGAAGTCGTGCATGTGGAGCGTTTGGGTGCTTAGTTCGTGAACAAACAATTGGTCATTGAGCATGAGTGTGATCTGCGGGTGCGGGCGTAGCAATGGTAGTACCATGGCGCGCAACTGTTCCTCTTCGGCATAACCAGAGAATGTATGGACAGCAAAGGTGGGCCAACTGCCAATGTTTCCGGTTGCAGCAATGGTTTGCCAGATGCGGCTCTCGCTCAACACGAGGTCTTCGGCGCGGCACTGTTCGGGCTGGTTGATGCTGAGTGCCCTGGGTTGCGGTAGCAGTCGGCGGTGTACCACATCGGCGAAGAAGGATTCTTGGCCTTCTAGTGGCGTGGCCTGGGTGACGTTACGCCCAACGGCGACCAGAGTTGTTGTGTCGAGTGCCACCCAGACTTGGTCGAGGTGGGCCAAACAGAAGGCTAAGGCATCCTTGAGTGACTTCTCATCGAACAATGAGCGTAACAGGGTACGGGCGGTATCAACGATCACTGCAAATCCGCGTAATAGTTCATGGTCAATGAAGTGTAGGTCACTCGCCAAACGCAGGCGACGGTGATCGAGTTCCTGTGATTGGGCCAGCAGTACATCCTGGCGGCCAAGTTCGCCCACATGGCGGTGTAGTTGGGCGATACGGGGCACATAGTCGCCACTAGGGTCAATGAGCGCACGTAGTGGCTCGATATAACGACGCTGTGCGGTTTCTAGTTCGTATAGTCGTTGCTCGATGGGTTGCTTACCGCCAGAACGTTTGATGTCACCAAGGAGCCGCATACAGGCGATATAGTGTTCGGATCCAGCCTCGCGTACCTCGCGTACTAGTCGGTAGAGGTTGTCAATGGTATCGAGGATCGCGGTACGGTCGGCTTCAGTAGCAAAGAGTTCGCGTTGCAACCGCTCGGTCAATTCGGCGATGTTGAGCATCTGGTCGCGCAGGAAGGTTGCACTGATCAGGCGTCCGCGTCGTTCATAATAGTTGACGAGATCGACTACTGCCGGGTTGACGATGAAGCCTTGGTTGTGTTCTTCCAGCAGAATGGCGGCTTGGCAGAGATCATCTATCAGGGACTCCTTGAGGCCAGCCGCCACACCATGATGTTCTAGGTAGTGGAGCAACTGAGCGCGACTGAGGAGATCGGACTCGGCGCAGATGTCAACGATCAGTGCCGTCTGCTCGCGGGCTAGGGTGAGAAAGTGGATGAAACGGGGCATGGTCATCAGTCACACCAACCTAGTTTCCGCAAGTAGTTATAGATAACCCTGGCGCGCTTCCGCAGTTCCTCCTCATCAACTGGGTAGCCGTGGTATTCATTGCTGTGGTGACGATGGAAGGCGTAGAGCTTTCCCTTGGCAGAACGGCCAAAGACTCGTTTGCCAATCGGTATGCCCGCGTTCAGGACCTTCTCAGCTTCTTCCGGTGGAAGATCCATTTGGGTGCCTATGACACCATAGGTTGGCATGGATTTGTCATGCTTGGGGTGGGGCCAGTAGTGCCGACGGCGCACCTTGATCTCATCAACTGAGGTGTAGTGTTCGATCTCGACGGGCTGCGGTTCTTCACCCTTGGAAAAATAGACCTCGATGTCTCCTGGTGGGTAGTGTGGGCTGTGCTGAAGGCTGACGAGAATGCCTTCAAAATAGGCTGCGCCAGCAATCGTACTCTCGTCGAGTCTCTTCTTGCTGCCGGCTTCATCGCGTGTACATTCATGGAGAATCTTTTCGAGGATGGTATCAATGTATGGGCCGTTACGGATGCGGCGTAGGAGCGAGGTGCGTACAGTGCGTAGTTTGCGGAGGGTTTCGCTGTCGTGATCGCGCTCGGTGTAAAATAGGTCTTTGAGCGTCATCTGCGCACAGAGCCGCAAAGAGAATATTGATGAGTGGGAATAGATCGGGTCACGATTTTCATCTGGGTCGTCGGAGTCATTGATCCGCCGTGGCTCCAATGTGTCTAAGGCATCTGAAAACTCGATGAGGATGCGATCAGCAGCATACGGGGTGGGTGCTTGCTGTTGAATTGAGTGTTCATTGATGAGGATGTGCATTAGAGTAACTCCCGCAGATCGTCATCCATCTGGTCGAAGAAACCTCTTGGCCATGGGTCAATGCCTCCGTCTGCGTAGAGACGCGGTTGGCGCACCCGCAGCGGTCGTCCGTCGTTCGCCGCAATAAAGTACTGGATCACAACATCATCGGCGCTGATCGCTTGCCCCCACGCACCCTGGCGTACCGCTACGCGAATCCCGTTCAGAATATGGTCGCTGTGCGTCTCTACCACCACCTGCACCCCGGCGGCGGCGACGCGGGCTAAAAATCGCCCCATGATTGATTGGCTGCGCGGGTGGAGGTGGGCTTCGGGGTTCTCGATGATGAGGAGTGACCCCGGCGGGGCTACGAGTGCCGCTACGACGATGGGGAGCGTGTAGATGAGCCCGAAGCCGATGTTGGTGGGACGGACAAGATCGTCTGGCCCCCGATTGCCAAACATCACTTTGACTTGATCCGCTTCATTGAGGAGTGTTGCCTTGAGTTCAACATCGGCAATGATCTGACGCATCCAGAGTCGGACTTGCTCGGTGAGCGACCGCGATTCGATCTCTCCGGTGCGGTCATCGGCAAGCGCGGCGTCATTCGCGATGAGATCGCGTTGCTTTGAGCGACCGAGAATGAATGGTGCGTACTCTCCATGGATGCCGACATCGTTTGGCCAGCGATCATCGGTTGGTAAGGGGTAGAGTAGGCGGGGGCCAATACGTTCGGCATTCAGGTAATTCCATGCTGGTTGGAAGAGGTTGCCTGGGTGATATGGCCCATCGGTGCCATGTAATACGTAGCTCGTTTGATCACCAGTATCAATCTGAAATCTAAAGGGTGTGTGTATCTCATCTACCTCGTCAAGCCCCAAGTGGATACAAGGCTCTTCTTCTTCGATGGGATCGAGGCTATAGATGTCGCTGGCGGTGCCGACATTGACGAGTGGCCCGGCTAAGAGTAGCTTGCCCTCTTGGAGCCGCTGTTGTATATGTGATTGTCGCAGGAGCAACAATGACTGGATTACGCTTGATTTGCCAGAGGCATTTGCGCCTACCAGGAGGGTGAGTGGCCCAAATGCGATGCGTTGGTCACTAAAGCATTTGAAGTTCTGTAGGTGCAGGCTTGTGATCATGACAGTGCCTCGTTGAGCAGCAGTTCAAGTTTTGAGAAACGGTACATGATGGCGTCACGTCCGCCGGTGGCAAGCGAAATGGCTTTCAGAAAGCTTTCATCATTCAGCAGCGCCAGAAAACCCTCGATAATCGCATTGCGCTGCATGCTGACTTGCTCTTGACTGTATGGGATGAGCAATACTGTCCAGATCTCAAAGAGGGCTTTGCTTATCGGGTTGCGTTTGCCTCCTGCCCATTGGTATTGCCCTGTCTCACTCAGGTGGCGACGATCAAATGCGTCCCGGTCAATTTTGCGAAATGCTAACTCGCCAAAGAGTAGTTCTGCTTTTCGTAGACTCTCTTTGAACAGATGATCCAGCGATTGATTCCGTGAATCACTGTGCTGATTGAGTATCTCCATCGTGCGGTTGAGTAGGCTGTCGAGGTTGCGCGGCGCTTTCGGATCGTTGGTGTTCCCAAAACGATCATAACGCTCAAGTGTGAATGCGAGAAAGCGCAGGACACATTCGCGATCATCCATACGTCTTGCGTTGATTGATCGCCCGGTGACGCGCAGAAAATCCTCTGACTCGGCTAATTCTTTGAGCATGGTTGTGGCTTTACCCTGGTAGAGGGCATTGCGGATCTCTTGGGCGGTTAGGGTTAGTCCACCCCGGTTGACACGTGAGAAGATTTCAAAACGTACTTCTTTGGGTGTGGAGGAGGTTACTGTATAGAGTGTGAGTTTGGTGCGGTGTAACAGAATTTGTCGCTGTGGAGGGTGCAGATCATGAAATCCCTTCCCTTCAAGCTCTTTGAGGTAGCGTAGCCCCTTGAGTTTGAGTGTCTTGTCGCTACAAAAACGCTTGAGTGTGGTAAGTCGCTGAAGACCATCCATGACGACGAGTGTGTCGTCACGTTCAGCACTGAGATAGATCGGCGGTAAGGGTATGCGCAGCAGGATGGACTCGATCAGTTGGCTCTGGCGCACGCTGTCCCAGACAAAGTGACGCTGAAAGTCAGGGGCGATAATGATCGCGCTGTCCTCAATTTGTTGTAGAATCGAGAAGATTGAATCCTGGCCTACCTCAAAACGAATGTCTGCCGGATCAAATGGTATTGTTGTCTCATCGTCAATGATCTCGGTCGCAGTGCTGATCTCATCAAGCCGATCATATCCCGCTGGCATGAGTTGCCACGTCTGGGCAGCAGCGTCATAGAGGACGATGGGGGTTAGGTTGGTGGCTTGCTGTAGGAGCTCCCGCCGTTCTTGGTTGCTGAGTTCGGGTAAGGCGTCGGTGGCCTCGAAGATCTCTGCAATCTCTTCTGCGCTATGCGGATCGGGGCCAAGAAGACTTAATGCGCGTAAGAGTATGGGGATCTTTTCATCCTCTGCAACGTGGGATCGGACTCTCGTTTGGGTCTCATTGGAAGATCTCATACCCCTTCTCCTCCGCCCACTATCTCCTCGATCATCCGTATCTCATCCGGGCGTAGCCCGTATAACGCATACACCCGCTCGTTAATCTCGCGCTCCAATGCGCCCACGTCCGCGTGGCGCTCCTCGCCCTTCAGTGCCAGTATTCGCTCTACGAGCCCCCCGATGGCGTTGCTGGTCTCTGCGGGCGGGATGGGGAGTTGTTTCATGTAGTCACTAAATGCCCGCAAATAACCACCTCTGATACGATTCGAGGTAAATGAGTAGAACCACTCTATCGCCGTGGAATTGAGTAGACCACACATCCAGATCTCTTCAGTGGGTATGAAGTAGCAGGTGTTACCTGCGTAGTATTTTGAGCGGTCAAAAGAAAAGCTCTGGTGTTCGTAGATGTCTGGATATACGATCTTCGCCTGCTCAAACTCCTGCCAGTAGGCGCATGAACGCAGTTCCCAGAAATAGTGTCCCTGATCTTGGCGTTTGATCAGATTGCTCCGCAATGGCTCAAACCAGCTATGAATGGCTGGATAGTGGCTGGCAAAGATATGTTCAGCCGCGCTTTCTGGCTTGCCTGACCAGGGATGCTGTGTGTTCTCGGAGGATTCTATCTTGATCAGGTATTGTTCGGCAAAGTCTACCCGCCAGCGCTTCACATCGCGCCCGCGCAGGAAGGGCTTGAGCACCTCGGCACTGGAGGGGTGTGCGGCGATCAGGCGGTCGCGGGTGGCGCGATCCACCACGAAAGCTTCGTTGAAGCCGGTCAAGATCCCGCGATAGAACCTTCCCCCGACATACTCACCGAGCGGCTTGCCAGCGCGGCGCAGCTTCTCCAGGAGGCGCTGGGTGGCGGCACCCTCAAGGCGCCAGCCGTCGTCGCTCAGGCTGCGCTGGAGGATGAGCGGGCCGCTGGGGGTGGGGTTGGCAGCGGCGGCGCGGGTGTTGGCCATCACCTCCGGGAACTCGTCGAGGCGGCTGGCCGGGTTCCAGTTGAGCGCCAGCAGGCGCTGCTCGCTCGCCGTATCGCTGCTGGCCTGCGCGTCGGTATGCTTCTGGGCAATGATGATGCTGGGGTAGGCGATAGCCGTAAAGATCGGTGCGTCGCCAAAGTCTATGATCTGCTGGATGTGGGTATGCTGCTTTAGGTAGCTGCGCAGATTCTTTCCGTAGCCAGCGCGGAAGAACTTGTTGGAGGAGATGAAGGTGAGGATGCCGCCCGGTTTGAGCAGTTGGACGCCGCGCTCGTAGAAGTAGACATAGAGATCGGCGGTGCCGGTGTAGGTGGTGTAGCGTTGTTGCAGCGCGGGCTTGCGCTCCTTGATCTGCTCCTGGCGCACATAGGGCGGGTTGGCGATCACCAGCGCAAAGCCCTGCTCACGCCCGAACATCCACTCCGGGTCGAAGAAGGGCGCGTGGCGATTCTGGGCGTAGGGGTCCCACTCGGCAAGCGCGGCGGCGGTCGCCTTGGGCATGCCCTCAGCCTCAAGCTGGGTCTGCAACTCCTGGCGCAGGCTGCGATCCTGCTCGCGATACTTGCGCTTGGTTGGGGGCGTCTTGGCACTAAAATAGGCCGAACGCACCTGCTTCAACTGGTGTTCGAGGGCGATCACCCTATCGCTGCGCAGTGCGCCCTGGCCGGTCAGACTATGCAGCGCATCAGCGGCGACAAACTTGGTCTCTAGGTTGGGCAACGGGCGAATGCCCCGGTTATCGCGCTCATCATGTACCTGCTGCTCGACAATCAGGCTGATGAAGCAGCGCAACTTGGCGATCTGCACCGCAATCGGCTGGATGTCCACCCCATAGATCACATTTTCGATCAGGAAGAGCTTACGCCCATAATCAAGATCATTGCGCTCAAAGGCTTCCTCGATACTCTCAATCGCCGCCTCACGGGCCAGGGTATCCTCGATCTCTTGAGCGCGGGCAATCTGGCGCGCCTTCCAGGCGTGGTTGCCGGGATCGAGCTTATTGAGCAGGAAGACCAACTTCTGCAAGGCACCCATGGGGAAGGCCCCAGAGCCACAGGCGGGATCGATCATCGTCAGGCTATCGAGAGCGCGGATCAACAGTGCGATCTCATCGGGACTAAAGCGCGGCGGCAGATCGTTATAGGCCAGCAATTCGCGCAGCCGCGCCTCTCGGTCGGGGGTGGCGGGCAGATGCGGCTGGAGGTAGAGCAGCAGCGACTCATCCACCATATAGGCCACAATATGGCGCGGCGTATAGAACGACCCCGTCTCCTTGCGTGCGGTCGTCTCCGTCTCCGGGTTATAGGCCGCCAGCAGGTTCTCAAAGACCTGACCGAGCAGTTCGGGGTCAAGCGCGACATCTTCTTCAATCGGCGTATTTTCGGCCACCGTAAACTTATAGCTCTCCAGAATCTCCAAGAGACCGCGCACCTCATAGCGGCGGCCACGGGTACCATAGGCACTATTGAGATCGACCGCCAGCGGCTGAGCGGTAAAGAAGAGCGCATTGGGCACACAGGGCTGGCTATCGGGGCGGTCGGAGAAGCCATCAATCCGCAGCGGCGGCTTCTGCTCAACATCATCGAGACACTCAAAGAGACCGCCATTGAGGAAGGGGATCCGCGCAAAGATCGTCAGCGCCGCCTGCGGATCGCGGAAGAGCGCGGCATGGCGATAGAGATTGGTGGCCCCATAATTCTGTTCGGGGCGGCGGAAGGCGCGCTTGCGCATCTCCTGATTGAGCGTACCAAAGAAGAGATTCTGCAAAATCGCCAGATAGTAACTACTGGCAGCATCATCAAGCGACACGAGCAGATCGGCAACCTCGGCACGCCGGAAGAGACGCGGGTCAACCAGCCCCTTCTCGCGCAGGAACCAGATAAAGATGAGGCGCGTAATCAGGCGGATGACCCGGTCGGCATTGCGGCGCGGGCGCGGGGTCGCATCATCAGGGAACTCCACCACCTGCACCGCCCAGAAATACCAATTAGCAATCTCGCGGTAGAAGCGCCGATTCAGTTCGCTACTATCGAGCGTGCGTGCCCAAGCGCGTTGGAGATCGGCGAAGCCGCTGATCGTCTGGCGGGAAAGCAGCGCGGGCAGACTCAGATCAGCCAGGATCTCCAGGTGGGCGCGGTGGGGGGCGGAGAGATCCAGATCACGGATGAGCGACACCTTCTCCAGGACATCGCGGTTAGCATCGCGGCGATGGGGGCGGTGGGTGACAATCGCCAGCGTCAGGGTGGCATCATAGCGAAAGATCACGCTTACCGGCATAAGGAAGAGCTTATTGATCTCGCGGGTTATCGTCGCCAACTCGCCACGGGTATAGGGGCGCGCAGCGGGCTTAGGCGCGAGATCAACCGCAAAGAAGAGTAACGACTGATAGGTTTGGGCATTAAAGTTGGGTGGCGCACCCAGATCAAGATGGAGTTGGGCACGAGTAGCCAATTCCTCACCCGTAATCTGCGCCAACATCGCCACCGAAAGCCACTGACTAAGGCGGGCATGGGTGGGGTTCATGCGCTGATCGGGATCGAACATCGCACAGAACGCCGCAGGAGTCGGCTCAAACTCCAACCAGCGCTGGCTCTGATAGCCGAGAGTGGCCAGGAGAGACCGTGCCGTAGAGGCGAGGGGCGCGGTGGCGAGGGAGGCGAGGGTATCTTTAAGCGATGCGAGGAGGGAGGGAGTATTCACTGTACCACCAACCACGTAATCAGATCAACATCATCAGACGAGCGCACCTGCTGTGCGCGTTCGGGCAACACCCCCGTGCGGCCACTCGTCAGGGTCGCGGCAGCGCGGCGGCTAAACCGGCGCTCAATATCGCGCAGAGATGCTTCGAGCAGCAGATTATAGCGTACCATATCGTGCCCATCATGAGTCTCTTGGTCGAAGAGCGCACAGAGCGCCGCATCAGCAGCGGCACGATCAGCGCAGAGCAGGCGATAGATTTCGAGGATCTGCTTGGGATGCGCAAACCCGAAGCGCACCGTGCCATCGGCATAGACATAGACCAGATAGTAGGGCTGGAGCGGATTGACGATATGGGTCTCGCCGGTTGGCCGCTTTTGGCGTAGGCAGAAGATCACCCCGGGACGGATGGCCTCATGGGGCGCATCGGCAGGCACCACGGCATAGAGACCCAGCGGCAGATCGGCAAGCATGCGCCGATTGGTTTGCAGGAAGCGCAGCAGATCGGCACGAAAATCATCAAGCGTAAACTCGGTAAGCGCCACACTCTCGCTAAAATCCTCCAGATCGAGCACCTCATCGCGCAGCCGCAGCAACTGGCGGTCGCGGTAACGCAGATCATCAGCGATCAATTCTTCAAGCTGCTCATTCGCCAACAGGTTATCATCACCCGTTGTGGTGACATCAACCAGCGCCATGCGCGCCTCAACCCGATTCTTCAAATTGATATACTTATTCAGATCCTGGGTCGGCCAGAAATTCACCATCTGCACCGCCTGATTGCTACTGCGCAGGCGATCAATCCGCCCAAAACGCTGAATGATACGCACCGGATTCCAGTGAATATCATAATTCACGAGGTAATCACAATCTTGCAGATTCTGACCCTCAGAGATGCAATCGGTAGCAATCAGCAGATCAATCTCCGCATCCTGGGGCATAGTGGGCATACGGTCGCGCTGTTTCGCACGCGGGGCAAAATTGGTCAGGATCTCATTGAACTGCGCACGCCCGAAACTGGTTCTATTTTCGGCAGCGCCACCCGACACCAGCGCCGCATGGATACCAAATTCCTGCTGCACCCAGGGAGCCAACTGGGTATAGAGATAGGCAGCCGTATCGGCAAATGCCGTAAAGACCAGCAGCTTACGGTTAGGTTGCCCATGCGTATCGAGTGGTGGATGAGACACCTTTGCCCGAATCAACTCCTTCAGTTTAGCCAACTTTGCATCGCGTTCGGGGCCAACATCACGCGCCGCGATATAGAGGCCATGGAGTTGCTGCTTATCATTCTGGAGATCGTGCAACCAGGTATCAATATCGAGGTGTGCGAGTTGAAACTTGAGACTCTGGCCGACCAGCAGAATATCGCGCAGTTCCTCATCTTCAGCATCAAGCACATCAAGCGAAGGCGGCTCGACCACAATCTCGGCATCCTGGACAGACTTAAACTGCTTAATCTGATCCTCAAGCGCACGAATCTTCTCCACCGTGCGCTTCAGCGTAATCCCAAACGAAGCGACCGAACTCTCCAAGCGTTTGAGGAAATTGACCTTCATCATCCCAATCAGCGACTGTTCACGCAACCCCTGGCTAAAATAGCGCGTCTTCTGATCGCGTTGGCTGGCCTGCTCATAGCGTGCGCGAAATTCGGGGCGCACATAGCGGGTGGGGTTGAAGAGCGCCAAACGGTAGTTCGAGATCTCATCATTGAGCTTGTCATAGGACATAAAGAGTCCATCGAGATCAATCTCAGGATAGATCGCCAAGGGGCGTTTACGTTCAGGGAAGCCGCCTAATGCAGCGATAGTTGCCCCATAGTAACGCTGAATATGCTTGCGCGAACGCGCAATCGTCAACGCATCAAGCAGGCTAAAAAAACCCGCACTCAGGCGTTCCAGCAGCACACTGGTACGGCGCTCACTCCCTTTGCGTGCCCACTCGCTAAAGGTACGCTGGGCAACAGTGAGGGTCTGTTCCAGGCTCTCAATACCAAGCGACTCCCTAAAGGCACTATCGGCCCCCCCCGTCAGCAGATAGATCTGGTTACGCAGATCACGCAGATCGTTATTAACCGGCGTGGCCGAAAGCAGCAACACCTTCGTGCGCACCCCCTGCTGAATAATATCCTCCATAAGCCGTTCGTAGCGGCTCTTACGGATCAGATTGCCCTCCTCATCACGGCGGCCACGGGTATTGTTACGGAAATTATGCGACTCATCAATCACCACCAGATCATAATTACCCCAATTGAGGGTTGCCAGATTGATTCCATCGGCATAACCACCATCGCGACTCAGATCGGTATGTGAGAGCACCGTATAACTAAAGCGATCACGCAAAAAGGGATTAAGCGGGCTATTATTCTGCGCCTGATAGATCGTCCAATTTTCGCGCAACTTCTTCGGGCAGAGTACCAATACCTTATCATTGCGCAATTCAAAATACTTAATAATCGCCAGCGCCTCATAGGTCTTACCCAAACCGACACTATCAGCAATGATACACCCATTATGACGCATCATCTTATTGATTGCGCCCTTGACACCATCGCGCTGGAACTCATAGAGCGACTGCCAAATATCGCTATCAACGATCTGGGTATGGACATCGAGCAGATCACTGCGTTGTTGTTCATCAAGATAACGCTCAAAGAGATGAAAGAGCGTCTTATAGTAGATCAACTGGGGTGAATGATTGACATAGAGCTGCGCAAGATACTGAAGCACCTCATCGCGCACATCAACCACCAGATCGTGATTCTCCCAGATCTCATCAAACCACTGCTTGAGGTCGCGGCGGTCGCGGCTACTATCAACAACCAGATTGAGTTCGATATTACTATTGGTAGGAGCCAGACCAAGACCCCGCACGGTAAAGTTGGAGCTACCGAGGAGCGCCTCATCAA
The DNA here is from genome assembly GCF_004138135.1 of Candidatus Oscillochloris fontis. Lineage (GTDB taxonomy): Bacteria > Chloroflexota > Chloroflexia > Chloroflexales > Chloroflexaceae > Oscillochloris > Oscillochloris fontis. The sequence continues at coordinate 9,610 of NZ_RYFD01000029.1, read as the reverse complement.
GCCCGCCATTATTGATATGGTAGAGCTTACCGTGGAGCAACCCCGCCTGCTTCACCGAGCGGATGGCCACTTTCTGCCTGATCCACGCAGCGCACTCGCGGGCCACCCGATGTTGGCTCAAGAGCGTAGCAAGTTTGAGGCCATCTTCTTGGATCGCGAACGCCTTCGCATCGCTGCGATCAGGATCGAGCGTGCGTATAAAGCGCGGTTCCCCAAAGAGGAAGCGCAGGTGTTCGATCTGATCAAGTGTCCCTTGGAGTTGGTGGTAGGCATAGATCGTGAAATAGGCCGAAACAAAAGCGAGGTGCGCACCCGGCTGAACCTGCGCACGCAGAAAATCGCCCACCCGACCCCGCGAACGGTTATCCCGAATACCAGACTCGAACGGATTCTGATCTGCTGGGGGCATAGGTATGTCCTCAATAAAGTTTCGTGTACCTCCAGCAGGGCATGGGCAACGTTCTTGGGGCTACGCCCCAAACCCCATTTTTGGTATGTTTTGGCGGCGCAGCCGTTCCCGCCCCCCCACCGGAGGTGACTTTGCCCATGCCCTGAGTCATCTAGTATACCCCATGACAACTACGCCGAATCGTGGTATCATATTCAGCGGCGTGCATAAATGCACGCCAATCATTTCGCTTGAACCCTTAGCACTCCACCCTTGAGAGTGCTAACAACTCCCAACGATGCGCTACCCGTCATCGAGCGACTAGGATGGGCAGCTATGGCACCCAATCTCACCGAACGGCGTCTCTTCATTCTCAAACTGGTGGTGCAGGAGTTTATCGAGACGGCAAACCCCGTCGCCTCGGAGGCGCTGGTACGCAAGTTTGGCTTGGGGTTCTCTTCGGCGACGGTGCGGAATGATCTGGCCGCGCTGGAGGAGTTGGGCTATCTGACGCACCTGCATACCTCGGCGGGTCGGGTGCCGACGGACGCGGGCTACCGCTTTTTTGTCGAGAATCTGATGGAGCGCACGTCGCTCTCGTTGGTCGAGCAGCGGATGATTCGCCATCAGTTCTATCAGGTGCGTGGGGAGTTGGATCAGTGGATCCAATTGGCTGGCGCGGTTTTGGCGCGTACTGCCCAGAATGCGTCGCTGGTCACGCCGCCACGTGCCGAGCAATTGCGCTTTAAGAATCTGGAACTGATCTCGATCCATGAGACCATGGTGCTGGCGGTGATGGTCTTTCATAGCGGGATTATTAAACAGCAGACGTTTGGGCTTGATGGGGTGCGCACGTCTGAGGATCTGCGCCGCTGTGCCGGGCGGATGAGTGAGGCACTGGCCGATCTTACGCTGAGTGGGGTTGAGGAGCTTCTGGCGCAGGATGCCGTGCGCCCCCACCCCACCTTCGGTGAGTTTGAGCGGGTAGTGATTGGCCTCGTCACCCACGCGATGCAGGCGTTTGAAGAGCAGGCCCGCGAACATATCTATTCCGATGGTCTTTTGGAGATGCTCAGCCAGCCGGAGTTTATCCCCGCCTTGGCCCGCGATGATGCTGAACGTGCCGTCGAGCGCCTGCGCCGTGCGCTGGATATTCTCAAGAGTGGGCGCGGTTTGGGCCAACTCATCCCGCAAGCCTTGGCGAGTGAGGGTGTTCAGGTGATCATCGGCGGGGAACATAGCGAAGATGAGATGCGTGAGTATAGTGTCGTGCTGGCCCGCTATGGCGTGGGTGGTGCGGTCACGGGGGTGCTGGGCGTGATCGGGCCGACCCGCATGGCCTATCCGCGCTCGATCTCGACGGTGCGCTATATCTCGTCGCTGATGAGTAATCTGCTGTCCGAACTCTATGCTGGTGAATCACGGCCCCCAGTTGAGGAGTAATGGTAAGGTTTGGGCTGAATTGTGCTATTTCTTTGGCGGCGGCCTAGCTGCATAGGTATTCGGTTAAGGAGGGCATCATCCTCGGTGGTACACCATAACCACCGCAGAGGACACAGAGGGATGGGTTTCACACTACCTCTGGTTCTTCCTCTGCGTTCCTCTGCGTCCTCTGCGGTCAACAACCGGGGCGCAAGAGGACGCATAACCGAACGACTGTGCGGCATAGCCGCCCCCACCGGACGAAGATAGATAGACGAGGAGAACTATGAGCGAGGAACAGAATAACCTACAAGCTGAGAACAATGGTCACGCTGCTGCTGAGGTGGTGGACGCGGCGGTTGGCCAGTCGAGTGGCGCGAGCCTAGCCGATCTGGAGGCGCGGCTCGCCAAGGCTGAAGCCCAGGCGGCTGAGTTTAAGGATCAGTGGCTGCGCGCTACGGCTGATTATAAGAACTTTAAGCGCCGCTCTGATACTGAGCGTGCGGAACTTATTCGCAGTGCTGGGGCGGGTGTGCTGCTCAAGCTGTTGCCTGTGGTTGATGATTTTGACCGTGCGATTGCCAATATTCCTGCCGATATTGCTGAGTCGGCATGGTGGGGCGGCACCCAGCTTATTGCCCAAAAGCTGCGCACACTTCTGGAGAGTGAGGGCGTTAAGACGATCCCGGCGGTGGGGACGGAGTTTGACCCCAACATCCACGAGGCGGTGCTCTATGAGGAGGCTGAGGGCCAGGATGGCATGGTGGTTGCCGAGCTTCAGCGTGGCTATAAGCTCCACGAGCGGGTGTTGCGCCCCGCGATGGTGAAGGTCGGGCGCGGGTAGGTGCGATTCGGCTGTATTTCGTTATGTATGATGAGAGATTGACTTCCTATGCCTAAAGTTATCGGTATCGATCTTGGAACGACCAACTCGGTGGTTGCCGTCGTTGAAGCGGGTGAGGCGGTGGTCATCCCCAATGCTGAGGGTGCCCGCTTGACCCCTTCGGTGGTGGCGATGAATAAGTCCGGTGAGCGGATGGTCGGCCAGGTCGCCCGCCGTCAGGCGGTGACTAATCCTGAAAATACGATCTTTTCGGTCAAGCGTTTTATTGGCCGTAAGTTTTCTGATCCGACGGTGCAGCGTGATCATGATCTGATGCCGTATAAGTTGACTGGTGCGGCGAATGGTGATGTGCGCGTGGTGATGGGCGACCGTGATTATGCTCCGCCTGAGATTTCGGCTATGGTGTTGCAGAAGTTGAAGGCTGATGCCGAAGCCTATCTGGGTGAGCCGGTGACGCAGGCGGTGATCACGGTGCCAGCTTACTTCAATGATAGCCAGCGCCAGGCGACCAAGGACGCCGGGAAGATCGCGGGCCTTGAGGTGCTGCGCATCGTCAACGAGCCTACCGCGAGTGCTCTCGCCTATGGCCTCGATAAGAAGGGCAAGGACGAACTGGTCGTCGTCTATGATCTGGGCGGTGGCACCTTCGATGTCTCGGTGCTTGAACTGAGCGAGGGTGTGGTTGAGGTCAAGTCCACCAGTGGCGATACCCACCTGGGTGGTGACGACTTCGATCAGCGCATCATTGATTGGCTGGCGAGTGAGTTCCAGAAGGAGTTCGGGATCGATCTGCGCTCCGACCGTATGGCGCTCCAGCGGCTCAAGGAGGCTGCCGAGAAGGCCAAGATGGAGCTTTCGACGGTCATGCAGACCGAGATCAATCTGCCCTTTATCACCGCTGATGCGACTGGCCCCAAGCACATGAGCTATTTGCTGACCCGATCAAAGCTGGAGCAACTGACCGGCGATCTGATCGAGCGCAGTATGGGTCCGGTGCGTCAGGCGCTCAAGGATGCCGACATTCGCCCCGCCCAGATTGATGAGGTTATCCTCGTTGGTGGGCAGACCCGTATGCCCGCCGTGCAGGATGCTGTGCGCAAGTTCTTCGGCAAGGAGCCGAACCGCAGCGTCAATCCTGATGAGGTGGTGGCGGTGGGTGCCGCTGTGCAGGCGGGCGTCCTCGGTGGCGAGGTCAAGGATGTGCTGTTGCTCGATGTCACCCCGCTGACGCTGGGCATCGAGACGTTGGGGGGCGTGATGACGCCGCTGATCGAGCGCAATACGACCATCCCCACCCGCAAGAGTCAGGTCTTCTCGACGGCCAGCGATAGCCAGAGCAGCGTTGAGATCCACGTCCTTCAGGGCGAACGTGCCGAGGCGCGCTTCAACAAGAGCCTGGGCAAGTTTGAACTCGGTGGTATTCCGTCGGCTCCGCGTGGTGTGCCCCAGATCGAAGTTACCTTCGATATTGACGCCAACGGAATTGTGAATGTCACCGCTGCCGACAAGGCCACCGGCAAAGAGCAGCGCATCACCATTACCGCCTCGTCGGGCCTGAGCGATGCGGAGATTGAGCAGATGGTACGGGATGCCGAGGTGCATGCCGAGGAGGATGCCCAACGCCGCGAGCAGATCGAGGTGCGCAATGCCGCCGACACGATGATCTACGCGGCGGAGAAGGCTCTGCGTGAAGCCGGTGATGCGGTTGATGGCCTAACCCGTACTGAGGTTGAGGATAAGATCACCGCGTTGCGGGCGGCACTGAGCGGCGATGATGTTGAGACCATTCGTAACCGTAATGCCGAACTGGGCGTTGCGGTGCAGAAGGTCAGCCAGATGGCCTACCAAGCAAATGCCAACCAACCCGATGATGTGGTGGATGGCGAATTTAAGGCCGAGTAGTCTGAGGGAAGCGCTATGACAACGGGTGCAAAACGTGACTACTACGAGGTGCTTGGCGTCAGCCGGGGTGCTTCGCCGGATGAGATCAAGAAGGCGTTCCGCCGTTTGGCACGTCAGTACCACCCTGACGTGAACAAAGAGGAGAACGCGGAGTCGAAGTTCAAGGAGATCAACGAAGCCTACGAGGTGCTCTCTGATGAGCAGAAGCGGGCGATGTATGATCGCTTTGGCCATAGTACCCCCGGCAGTGGTGGGGGCTATGATCCCTTTGGGGGCGGCGATGCCTTCAGTACGATCTTCGATGCCTTCTTTGGTGGGGCGGGCGGTGGCGGGCGCACCCAGCGTGGCCCGCAGCGTGGGGCCGATCTGCGCTACAACCTGAAGCTCTCGTTTGAAGAGGCGATCTTTGGTTGTGATAAGGAGATCGAGTTCCGCCGCCTCGAAACATGCCCCACCTGTAAGGGTAATGGTGCTGAACCCGGCACTGATCCGGTGCGTTGCCCCAAGTGTGGCGGCAGTGGCGAGGTTCGCCAGCGTGCCCCGCTCTTCAATATGGTCACGGTGACCACTTGCGATTCCTGTTCAGGGTCGGGCTATGTCATCCCCATGCCCTGCCGGGAGTGTCGCGGGGAGGGCCGGGTGCGTCAAAGCCGCCGCATTACCGTCAAGGTACCGGCGGGGGTGGATAGCAGCCAGCAGATTCGCATCAGCGGCGAGGGTGAGGCGGGGCCACGCGGTGGTATTCCCGGCAATCTCTATGTGGCGCTCGATGTGCAGCCGCATGCGCTCTTTGCCCGTGATGACAACGACATCATCCTCGAACTCAAGCTGAATGTGGCGCAGGCCGCTCTTGGTGAGGAAATTGATGTGCCCACGTTGGATGGTACGGAGCGTCTGCGTATTCCGCCCGGAACCCAAACCGGCCAGACCTTCCGGCTACGCGGGAAGGGCGTGCCCTTCCTGCGTCAGAGTGGGCGCGGCGACCAGATCGTGGTCAGCCGGGTGATGGTACCGAGCCGTCTGAATGAGCACCAGCGCAAGCTCTTCCAAGAGTTGGCGCGCACCTTCGAGCCCGAAGATCAGGGTGAACATGACGAGGGCTTCTTTGGGCGGATCAAGGATGCACTGGGGTTGTGATGGTTCACGTTTTGACGCAACGTTTTGACGCAACGTAGAGACGCAACATGTTGCGTCTCTACTATTTGCGTCTCTCCTAGAAGAAGCGTACATACCTAATGACAGAACTTCTCTATGGTCGCAACGCCGTGCGCGAGGCATTACGCGCCAAGCGGCGCACCATCAAGCGCCTAGTCGTCTCCAACGGGGTGCAGGAGACGGGCATTATTGCCGAGATCATCAAGTTGGCCGAGCAGGTGGGGGTGCCGGTGCAGCGGGTGGAGCGCCAGCAACTCGACAAGCAGTTGCGCGATGCCAACCACCAAGGGGTGATGTTGGAGACCGACGAGTACCCCTACGTGGAACTTGAGGACTGCCTTGCCTACGCGGCAGAACGTGGCGAGCCACCGCTGTTGTTGTTGCTCGATCACCTGCAAGACCCGCAGAACATCGGCACACTGCTGCGCACCGCCGAAGTGGTGGGCGTGCATGGCGTTGCCATACCGGGCCGCCGGGCCGCCGAGATCACCCCGGCGGTGGTGAACGCCTCCAGCGGAGCCACCGAGCACCTGCGGGTGGTGCTGGTGGGCAATTTGGCCCAGACGATAGCCACCTTGCAGCGCGAGGGTGTATGGGTGGTGGGCCTCGAAGATGATGAGCAGGCCCAAGATCTTGATACCGCTGATCTCAACCTGCCGCTGGCCTTAGTGGTCGGTGCCGAGGGGCCGGGATTGGCGCGCCTGGTGCGCGAGCGCTGCGATTTTCTTGTGCGCCTGCCCATGGCCGGCCAGATCGCCTCGCTCAACGCATCTGTCGCCGGGAGTATCACGCTCTACAACGCATGGCGCCAGCGCAAAAAGGTGGCTGAGTAGGGAGTCCCGCGTTTTTATCCGCAGATTACGCAGATTACGCAGATTATTAAAAAAGAAAATAATCTGCGCAATCTGCGCAATCTGCGTAATCTGCGGACAAACATCTGCGGACAAACATCTGCGGACAAACATCTGCGGACAAACATCTGCGGATAAACAGCCTTGATGCTTGTATCACACTGCGTTAGAATGGAGACCTAAGCGGAAGATCCGCCTAAGGAGAACCTGAATGAAACTCAATCTCTTCCTCTTTACCCTGCTTGCTGCCGCAGCGCTCTATGCCGTTGTGCTCCGGCGTCAACTCCAAGCCGAGCAGATGCGCGGCAACATGTACCGTGATATTTCGGCGCGCCTCGACCGTCGGGTGACGGAATTGCTGACCAAGTAGCATCCGTGGTGTGCTGGTTCGGAAGGTCATGTATGACGACCCAGGCGATCCTAAGTAACTCCAACTTGGTAGCCACCCCCGTTGCTGGCCCGCCGATCACGGTGCATATTCGGCCTGCCCATCTTGATGATGTTCCCGCTATCCTCGATCTGCACCGCAATGCCTTCGCCGATACCTTCGGCGGAGCATTTGGCCGCGACCAGATAGATCGGGGGGTACACGCCCTCGCAACAACTTGGCAGCGTCAAGGTGATGGTGCCATGCGCGGGATGTTGGTAGCTGAATATGAAGGTCGCCTGATCGGAACGACCACGGTACGGACATCCGAGATGGGTAATTATGATTCGACCTTGGCTGAGGCGACTTTTCAGGAGGTATTAGGGGTGTGGCGGGCCACTCGCTCGATGTTTGCGCTCTCGCTGCTCGACCACCTGATTGATCGTAACGAGGGCTTCTTGACCGACGTGGCGGTACGCGAAGAGTACCGTCGCAGTGGTGTGGCGCGCAGTCTGCTGGCGCGCGCCGAAGAGGATGCACGGGCGCGCCACAAACGTTTTCTGGGTCTCTATGTGAGTGCGCGAAATACCACCGCACTGAACCTCTACCTGCACCTCGGATTTGTCCATGCTTCCACCCGTCACTCCTTCTTTGCCTGGCTCCTCTTTGGGCAAGGAACGTGGTACTACATGCGGAAGAGCCTGCTGTAAACACACGTGATGATCTCCCATAGCTTCCGGGAAGTTTGAAGCTTCCCGGAAGCTCAACACACGAGGGCAAGACAATGACGTCTGAACACCCCAACACCTTCGCCATCGCCCAGCAGCAGTTTGATCTGGCTGCCGATCTGCTCAATCTTCCCCAAGGTATTCGGGCCATCCTGCGGGTTCCCCAGCGCGAACTCACCGTCAACTTCCCGGTAAAGATGGATGATGGGAGTACACGAGTCTTTACCGGCTACCGCGTGCAGCACAACCTCAGCCGTGGCCCGGTCAAGGGCGGCATTCGGTACCATCCGAACGTAGATATTGATGAAGTGCGTGCGCTGGCCATGTGGATGACATGGAAGTGTGCGCTGGTCAACATCCCCTATGGTGGAGCCAAGGGCGGAGTGATTGTCAATCCCCAACTGCTCTCAATGGGTGAATTGGAACGCCTGACACGCCGCTTTGCAACGGAGATCTCCATTCTGCTCGGCCCAGAACGTGATATTCCGGCCCCGGACATGGGCACCAATGCCCAGATGATGGCCTGGATCATGGATACCATCTCCATGCACCGTGGCTATACTGTTCCGGCAGTGGTGACGGGCAAGCCGGTGATCATTGGCGGGTCGTTGGGGCGTATGGAGGCGACCGGGCGCGGCGTGATGCTGATGGTGCGCGAGGTGGCCCACCGCATGCAGCGCAACGTCACTGACTTGCGGGTGGTAGTGCAGGGTTTCGGTAATGTAGGCGGGACTGCGGCTCTGCTGCTCGACCAGATTGGTTGCCGGGTGGTTGGGCTTGCCGATGCGAGTGGCGGCTATGCTTGCCCCCACGGGCTTGATGTCACTGCCATGCGTGCCTTTAGTGAGCAGCATCCCACCCATACCCTAGAGGGCTACACCGCCTCCGGTGTGCAACACATCAGCAATGCCGAGTTGCTCGAACTCGATTGTGATGTGCTCATTCCGGCGGCGCTCGAACACCAGATCACGAGCGCCAATGCCCCACACATTCGTGCAGCGGTGATCGTCGAGGGAGCGAATGGCCCTACCACCCCCGATGCGGATCAGATCCTTACCGAACGCGGTATTTTGGTTGTGCCCGACATTCTCGCCAATGCGGGTGGGGTGATCGTTAGCTACTTCGAGTGGGTGCAAGGGCTTCAGGAGTTCTTCTGGGATGAGCGTGATGTCAATGATCGGCTCGAACGGATTATGATTGCAACCTTCGAGCATGTCTGGCAGATCGCCCAGACTCGTAACCTCCCGATGCGTACCGCCGCCTATCTGCTTGCCGTCCAGCGCGTCGCTGATGCTGATCAGACCCGTGGAGTCTATCCATAGAATGCGGATCATTAACCTAATATACACTACTTTTTCATCAATAAGTAGTGTACAATAAGCAGCATCAATCCTGCTGTCAATACTAAGGAGGTGTTGGAGCAAACCACTAGAATGAGTAGAAGCATACACTCAACATCTTGCTCAACATACTACTTGACTGTGATGCGGAACGACCGATGAGTGAAGCGCGTTGCGGAATGGCTAGATGTGCAGTGTTGCACACTAGTATCGTGATCGAGCATTAGCTACGGAGGTGTCCTGATGCGTCGCATGTTTGTCTTGTTGGCTACGATTGCGTTGGTGATGACCGCTTTTGCTACCCCGGCTCGCGCTCAAAGCGCATCTATGGTTGTGACTCCGACCTCTATCCAGCAAGGCGAATTTATCGCCATGTCCTTGAGTGGCTTTAAGCCCAAAGAGGTTATCAGCTTCTGGTTAACTCTTCCCGATTATAGCGTGGACTATGTGGGAGATCTGGTTGCTGATGATGATGACATCACTGCGGCCTATATCACGATCTCTGTGGATATGCCCGTAGGTTCGTATGGCGTGAGTAGTCCGTAAATTAAGTTTCCAGGTCTTTTTGCGACATAGCACTACCCACCCGCTCACCTTGAACGCCCGCAACGGG
>NZ_RYFD01000134.1 GCF_004138135.1 Candidatus Oscillochloris fontis | reverse complement strand
GGAATTACCTTCTTGGGCAAACCTCGTTCGGATCACGGGAACATGGCCAGCGGCGCACCTGAAGGCTGGCGTTGGGCCGTCCCCGCCCGCAGCGATGGGGCGATGGGGCGCTGAGGTGTCCGTGCGATGCGCGAGTGGGGATAGATCACATGGCCGATACCTGACGAGCGGTGTTGTGCCCAGGGAATCAGCCGGGAGTGCGCTCGTCCACCATCAACGCTGATGGTATCCCATCCCATCAATGCCGTGCCCAACGATCAGCGCCGTACCAGAAAACAACACCGTTCGTGTATCATCAGATCACATGAAGAGCGCCGTGCCCGACGATCAACGCCGTACCCGCACGGGATGCCGTTCGCGTCCCAGCAGATCTCGCCCAAAACGCCGTGCCCGACGATCAACGCCGTACCAGCACGGGATGCCGTTCACGTACCAGCAGATCGCACCCAGAACGCCGTGCCCGACGATCAACGCCGTACCAGAAATCAACGCCGTTCGTGTATCATCAGATCGCGCCCAAAACGCCGTGCCCAACGATCAACGCCGTACCAGCACGGGATGCCGTTCACGTACCAGCAGATCGCGCCAAGAACGCGGTGCCCGACGATCAGCGCCAGACCAGAGGGCATGGTGGATGGATTGCATCCCCGGTTCCGCACGAGCAGTCCCGTGCCAGGGGAGCAGCCAGGAGGACGCCGTGCCCACCTCTCACGCCCCGACCACCGAGGTAGGGATTGTGCGATGGATCGCATCCCCGGTTCCGCACGAGCAGTCCCGTGCCAGGGGGGCCACCGGGAGGACGCCGTGCGCGCAATGACGGAGGCGGCGTGCGGAGCAATCGCCAGACCAGACCAGAGGGTCACGCAGGAGTGCAGTACGAACGCCGTACCCACCTTCAGCACCGTACCAGGAGGACATGCCAGGAATGCGGACGACCTCTTTTTTCCGCCGTGCCGGGAGCAGATGCACCCCTTCTTCAGCAATGGTATGGCCCAACATCGCCTCGCAGGTGACGCCGCTGGCGCGGCCTGAACCTGGGTGCTTTTTACGCATGTTCTTCTGTGCTGCGTTTCGTTCCGATCAAGAAAAGCTGCCAGCGGCGCACCTGAAGGCAGGCGTTGGGCGGCTCACGTATGCCCGTGCTAGATATATACGCTACCGGGCAGAGCATAAGAGTATATGGCATTGTGCTA
>NZ_RYFD01000085.1 GCF_004138135.1 Candidatus Oscillochloris fontis | reverse complement strand
CGCTACGGGCGACGCAAGGAGCATGATCTGGCACGAAAGACCGTCTTTATCCGTACATACGTACTGCGTAAGGTGAGTTATATGAGTAGGAGGATTCGGGTTCTCAATGGTTGGCGCTACACTGTATCCTAAAAAAGCCTGCACCGTGCCATCCGGCAAAAACATAAAGTCAAAAGCGGGCGCATCTGCATCGCGCTGGTGATCGCCTGTTGGACTACGAACGCCTATCCATTTGCCTACAATGGCCTGACGAGTTTCTGCGGCAGTTGCCTTTTAAGCCTCTGTGGGCACACCCCACAAATGTAGCCCAAGTCCGTTCACATCTCCCATTGAATCGACCGAAAGTAGTAATTTCCCATTTGGGCTGAATTCTAATATTCTGTTATCAGCAATACCCGTGCTTCTTAGGGTGGTAATTGCGCTGGCAGTTGCCAGGTTCCATAACCTGATCGTCCCATCATCAGAACCTGATGCCAGCAATTTCCCATCTGGACTAAACGCCAAAGATAGAATTTGGGTATGAGCCAGGGTCGTAGTTACGCGACTTGTTGCCACGTCCCACAACAGGATATCATCTCCTGATTCATATGCTAACAATCTACCATCTGGACTAAATTTTGGGGAACTTCCTTTCAATGTGGCAATCTCCATACCCGTTGCCACATCCCATAATCTGATTGTCCCATTCAGTAAGTAAGATACCAGCAGCTTACCGTCGGGGCTGAACGCACTAAAAACACCGCCTTCTAGGGTCGCCGTTTCCGTGCCGGTTGCTACATTCCATAATTTGATTGTATTATCTTCTAATGAGTCAGATGCTAGTAGCGTCCCATCTGGGCTAAAAGCTATACCAAGAGGTTTTGGGAGTCCATCGAGGGTGTTGATTGCTCGACCCGTCGCCACTTCCCACAGTTGTACTCTCCCATCATTTGATGCGGAGGCCAGTAGAGACCCGTCCGGGCTGAACGCTAAATCGCTGATTGTATCTGTGAATCTTGCCAATGTAATGATTACTTGACCTGTGGATACGTCTAGTAACTGCAGTATTCCATCTTTATTCGAACCTAAGGCTACAAGTGTCCAGTCCGGGCTAAATGCGACGGCTACGAATATAAAATCACCATCTCCCGGAGTTGTTGCTATGGGTGTTTTTAGACCTGTCTCTGCGTCCCATAGCATAAGTGTACTATCTTTTGACAACATATAGGCCATCTGCGATCTCGCTGGGTTAAACGCTGATGGGTATCCGTCCATTTTGGCAATTTCAGTCACTTGTGCCGCATTTTCAGGGGTTATCGGCGCACGGTCTCCATTCTCTGACACAGATGCTGTAGCGATAGGTGTCGGTGCTAATGTAGGCTCCGCACTAGCCCCCAGGCTCACCACGATGCTGACTTCGCCCTCGCACGGGTCGAGGCGAGCACCGGCATCTGGACTCTGGGCGATGACCTGACCCTCGGGTACGCTGTCGCTGAACTCGGCGCTGCGTAACGGCACTAGTCCAACTCCCTGCACCATACGCTCCGCATTCTCTGAGTCAAAGCCTACGACATTTGGCACTATGCACGCTGCTACCTGGACATCACTCTGTCCTGCTTGGGGTACGTTTGTCGTCACATCCCCACTGCCACATGCAGTCAACAGGAACACCAGCGTTACCAAAATCAGCCAAGACCAGTTGTTCTTACGGATGTTTGTTGTGCAGTGCATGAAGAAATCTCCTTACAATTATTGCAACCCTATTGCCCTAGTTGCGCAGCTACGCCGCGTTGAATAGTTCCATCTTCAAGGTAACGGTAGAGGTTATCGCCGGGACAGGTGATGCGTGACCCCGTGCGAGGGTCAATGTGTTCGCCGCGTGCATTGAGCGGGATGAAGTCGCGATGACCGTGGATCGTGTCTGGGGCGAGGTGGTAGGTATCGGCGATCCATGCCATCAATTCGATAATCGCCGTGATCTGGGTCGGGTTGGGTTCTTGTTCCCCGGCGTCATATTTGCCCAAGACGGCAACCTGGATGTGGCCCTGGAGATCGTAATCGGTATTTGAGCTACCCTGCGCGGCCAGCGTTCGCCCCTCGTAGATCGTCCCCTCAAGGTCAATCAAGAAGTGGTAGGGAATATCCGGCCATTTGCGGTTGTCAATACTCCAACGTTGCACCTGACGGATATATTGGGAAGCCGGGATTGTACCGTCAAAGAGTACCCCTTCGTGGTGGAGGGTGATTTCGCGTGGGTCAAGGGGAATAAAGGTTCCTACGGCTTCGGCTGCTCCCCACGCGGCACGGCTGACGATGGCCGGTTTGGGAACTGGGATATGGACTGTTGGTGTGGGATCAGCGGGTATCCCGCGATCCGGCTGGAGGGTTGCCACAACCAACCCTTGTTCATGTTGGGGAAGGGACGTGCTTGTGGGAATGATGGGTGCTAGGTCTATTGTTGCTACGGTATCCGTCGGCAATGATGGGGGGGCGGCCATATTCAGCCCAACACCAACCACCACGAGCAGAACAAGGAGTCCTGCGAGAAGGGCAATGATTGGTGTGGTGGGGTGCTGGTTAGGGTTGCTCACGGAGCCATCTCCCCAGCCAGAATGGCCCGTACATCGTTGCGAAAGAGCGTGAAGGACGGCATATTCCCGCCGGGGCTGGTCGTGGGATGTTCGCCAAAGGGGTTATTCGGGGCAATCTGCGACAGCGGATAGAGATCGTCCGGGGAGATGTTGTATCTCTGACAGAGCCATGCCATCAGCCAGCGAATCGAGCGCAGGCTCTCTGGTGTAGGCTCTTGCGAGTCATAGTTGCCAAGGATGCCAATGATAATCGAGCCATTCAGTTGGTAGGTTGGGTTCACAGATGTGTAGGATGAGTTACTCTCAAAACCCACATCGCGCCCAGCAAAGATGCTGCCATCCGGTGCAATGGTGTAGTGGTAGGCAATATCGGGCCAGCCGTTGTTCATGTGAACCGACTGGTTGGAACGTACCCGTGCTGCGAGGGAATCATCGCAACATGAGCGGGCCTCGTGTGACAGAACGATGCGGGCTGGGGTGTGGGGAACCAATCCTGTACTGGGATCCATTGCGCCCCACGAACTGCGCGAAATGATGGGTGGTTCGGGGACGAACGCTATCCGTGCCTCACTGGGAGTTGAGGTGGGTACGTCCGTCGGGCTTGCCACGAGCACCGCAGCATCCGCCGTTGGTGCCGAGAGGGTTGGTACTGGGCTAGGAACTACGCTAGTTATGGCTTCGGGGTTACTACGTGCTGCACTGGTAGGGGCAACGCTCGGTGCTGAGCGCGAGATAGACCCCAACAGTGGGGGGATGATCAGGAATAGTGCGAGGATCAACAGCGCCAAGAGGAACAGGAGGGCACCCAAGAAGGCCCAAGCCGTCAAGGGTGGCCGCGCCATACTCCGCCTTACCAGCACTACCCCGCCGACGAGGACGAGACTCAGCAAGGCCAGCCCGACATAGCCGGGGAGATCCCATAGACCACGCGGGGTTAGGGTATACGTCACCACACCCGAACGGTTGGCCACGTTATCATCGGCAAAGACATAGAAGGTAGTCCCATCCGCAGGATTCACCTCGAACGGTTCGGTATAGAACTGATAGTGCTGATCATCAGTCGAGTAGAGGATCTGTTTCACCCCCGAACCCGCATCTTCTGCCGTGATCGTTGCCATCCAGCGCAAGCCCTGACGGGTCACATCAATCTTTACCGTGGGTGCATCGAGATCATTGGAGGCATCACCGACCACCGAAACGGTTGGAGGAACCAGTGTGTCAAAGGTTCCATCGCCATCGCTGTCATAGCGTAGCTCGGCGGCACCTTGGGGCGAGATCGTAAGGGCTGCGGTAGTCGTGAGCGGGAAATTCAGGTCGCTATAGCGCACCGTACTACTCGTTGTATTGCCGGTGCCGGTACGCAACTCCAGGTACATTGGCTCGCTACTCACCGGCAGCACCAGGGTATACTCCTGATCAGCGGGAGCCACAAACATATGCGCCTGTTCACCAAGGACGTAGTAGCTTGCATTAGGAACCGGCAGGCTCAGCGTGCCACTGATCGCATCGGTCGTATTGCCGAGTTGGTCGGTAAGCGTAGCCGAGGGAGTATTGAGGATGGTGATGTAGTGGGCAGGCTTGGCCGTTGTGGTGCTGGATTGCTGCTCTAATGCCCTGAAGGAAATGGAGTAGGCTGTGTCAGTATTACCCATTGCCACAGACGGTGGTGGATTACGTCGAGAAAGGATGGTGATCAGATCGGTAATAACACCGTCATTTCTTACAAGTGCGTTGTGATCAGCCTGATCTTTGTTCCCATAGAAGCATGCAACATGGAGATTAGTATTATTGCACTCCTCCGGCGCTTTCAGTGGCGGTGGGACAGCACTGATGGTGGGGACGGTTCCGTCGCCACTTGATAGAACCAAAAAGAGTGCATTATCATTATGTAGGCAAGTAATGACAACATCCTCTCTGTTTTGGCTGGCAAACCATCCACCAAGACCTGTACAGTAAGGGATATTTGTTGTTGATATGTGTGTGACAGTTTTATCAGTGTCTACATTGCCGTAAAAATTATAGTGATCAACACCATACCACTCTGTCAGATTGTCTTGTAGAGGTGTATGGAAATCCTTGTTTGTTTCAACGGGATTACTGGCAAAATGTTTATCGAAAGCTTTCGAGAAACCCTCAAAAGAGTAATTCTCATTATTACTTCCATTCTGATTGTAATCCCAGCCATATTCTCCAAAAATACTACCTGCACGCTGAAAATATGTTGGACTAGGAAGGAGTTCATGTGGGCCAGGAAAAAACTCAACAAGATTCTTCAGTTCATCTGCTTCAATAATACCTGGAGTAATTCCTTCATAATAACCGGTTTCCATAATAGCAATAGCACTTGGTGCACCTAGCCATGGTGTGGCAATACTAATGAAGCGATCAATATAATGACTATCAGGATTATCGAGTACATAGCGACGTGTTAAGATACCACCCATACTATGAGCCACGATGTCTACATATTGACTTCCAGTTGTTTTTTGTACACATTGTATGTAATCACGTAAAATTTTGGCATTCTCAGCATTGCTCTTTCGCCAATCATACGCGAATACATGTAATGAGGTTTGACTTGAAGCCATTTCGCAACGAAAAAATATTGAAGTGCCGATTCGATTTTCTTTATATTCACCCTTCAACTTGAGATATTTGATGATATCATCGTAAATAATGACAAATCTAAAAGGGTCGTTTATACCTATTTCCCAGAGAACATCACGAATAATATCTTTTGCTTCGACTTTATTGTTGCTGAATGGATCTTCAGGATTCAATGATAAATACTTTTTAAATTGTTTTGATAACACTCGAGGCCATAGTTCTGAACCATTACTATACAATTTACTCCCCATAATCCCCGGCACAAAGATGAGCGGGCGACGCTCGGTGCGCATGGTGAAGTTCTTCTCTTCGATGCCCTGGGTGGTAAAGGTGTACACTGGCGGATCGAACACCGCGCCCAAACCTTCTGCGGATACATTTTGTTCGTAGAGGCGCACGGTACATGGTTCTGGTTGGGTGGCATACCATGTCAGCACATACTCCCCATTGGCATTGGTAGTGGTGCTGCCACAAGTATCACCGAAGAGCAGAACATTAGCGGCTGGTTTACCATTTGTATCGGTGACGTGGCCAGTGAAGATGTAGGAGACAGCAGCATCACCTGAGATTGTGGGGGCTATCGGTTGGGGCGTTGCCGTGGGTGCGACACTCCCGCTTGTTGCAGCAGGGCGCCACGCGGGGTTCTCGCCAACCGCAGAGATGCGCTGTGGGGTTCCGCCACTGGCACTTACGAGCCAGAGTTCTCTCCCTCCATATACTAACCATGCCTTGTCGGGTGACCAGTCGAGACTTGAACCCAAATTCTCACCACCCACAAGCCGCCGAGGTTCGGCATTGGGATTTGCCGCGTCTACGAGTAAGGTTGCCGTGCTCCAGTCGCCTGATGTATCTCCCGGAGGGCAGTCGGCTGCGATGACTGCGAGGGTTGTACCATCACGCGACCATGCAGCGTCAAATGTGCTTTGGCCTCCACCTGGCCACGCACAATAGTTGTCGTTATTCCAGGCAACGTGTTGTTTGCCTGTGGATAAACTTCCCCACCCCATATCACCACTCGTAATAGTCAGTATTTCATCATCAGAAAGTACTTGAATTTTATCAACTACAAACCCATCCTCCTCTACAACGGTCTGTTGAGTAGGCGATATGGAGCGAATCAAGACCCATTCGCCTACAATGTTATTGTGTTCATGAGCTTGCGTAATCCGCACAAAGAAGAGCGACCCATCTGGGGCAAACGATGGTAGGTACTCATCGAGCAGATCGGAGGAGATTTGTTCGGTATTCCCGCTTGCTACATCTAGGGCGTAGATATCATAGTTCCCGGTACGGTTGGAGGCATAGGCCAAGCGGCGTCCATCGGGCGACCATGTCAGTTGGATTCCGCCGCGCCAATCGTCTGGCGTCCCAACCGTCCCATCCGTCACGAGGGGGGTGGACTGGCCATTGGCGAGGTTGAGCAGGTAGATGTTGCCGTCCTGGATGTAGGCGATCTCGCCGCTGGTGGGGAGGGGTGTTACTGGTTCGGGGGTGGTTGTACTCCCCATAGATGCCGTGTACCAGTGTAGGTCTGCGGCATCTGGTGGCAGATCCAACACTTTACGCAAGCCAGTACCATCAAGGTTGATTACCCACAAGGCAACTTCACCGAAGTGTAGATTGCCAGGATCACTGGTAATAAAGGCCAGTGTCTGCTGGTCGGGGCTAAGTACCATCTCGCTGGCTACCATTCCTGGTACTAACACCCGGTTATCGCTCCCATCTGCATGAGCAAGAATGATGTCATACTGTGGCGTAACCGATTCCTCGTCCCAAACCCCCTTGCAGATATAGCGGCTGTACACAAAGCTCATATCGGTTAACCAGACAGCACTGACTGGCATTCCGGAGAGTGGTTTTGATTCATTGCTTACAGATCGTAGCGATCCGATGCAAGCCAGATCCCAGGAGTCAATAGCACGTTGCTTATCTGGATGTATCCAAGCAGGGCTACTCGGGGGTTGTGCTAGTACATAAACTTTAAAAATCGCCTATCGTTGTATTTTTCTACGAATAGGTGATGCACGTATGCC
>NZ_RYFD01000133.1 GCF_004138135.1 Candidatus Oscillochloris fontis | reverse complement strand
ATGGCGAAGCAGAAGTTCGAGCGCACCAAGCCGCATATTAACGTCGGCACGATTGGCCACGTGGACCACGGCAAGACGACGCTGACCGCCGCGATCACCAAGGTGCTCGCGCTGCGCGGGGCGGCCCAGTTCCTGGCCTACGACCAGATTGACAACGCCCCCGAAGAGCGCGCCCGTGGGATCACGATTGCCATTCGGCACGTCGAGTACCAGACCGAGAACCGCCACTATGCCCACGTGGACTGCCCCGGTCACGCCGACTACATCAAGAATATGATCACCGGCGCGGCGCAGATGGACGGCGCGATCCTGGTCGTCTCGGCCCCCGATGGCCCCATGCCGCAGACCCGCGAGCACATCCTGTTGGCCCGTCAGGTGCAGGTTCCGGCCGTCGTCGTCTTCCTGAACAAGGTGGACATGATGGACGACCCGGAGTTGCTCGAACTGGTCGAGATGGAAGTGCGCGAACTGCTGAGCAAGTACGAGTTCCCCGGCGACGATACCCCGATTGTGCGTGGCAGCGCCCGTAATGCGCTGGAGAGCACTAGCAAGGATATCAATGCGCCGGAGTATAAGTGCATCCTGGATCTGATGGAGCAGGTGGACAACTACATCCCCACCCCGCAGCGCGCCACCGACCAGCCCTTCCTGATGCCAGTCGAGGACGTGTTCGGCATCAAGGGCCGTGGTACCGTGGTGACGGGCCGTATCGAGCGTGGCAAGGTCAAGGTGGGTGAGACCATCGAGATCATCGGCATGAGCGATGAGGCGCCCAAGAAGACCGTCGTCACCGGTGTGGAGATGTTCCAGAAGACGCTGGACGAGGGTCTGGCGGGCGATAACGTCGGCTGTCTGTTGCGCGGGATTGAGCGCAGCGACATCGAGCGAGGCCAGGTGCTGGCGGTGCCAGGGAGCATCAAGCCGCACGCCAAGTTCGACGCCCAAGTCTACGTGTTGAAGAAGGAAGAGGGTGGCCGTCATACCCCGTTCTTCCCCGGCTACCGCCCGCAGTTCTACATCCGCACCACCGATGTGACCGGGAGCATCAAGCTGCCGGAGGGCATGGAGATGGTGATGCCGGGTGATAACGTGGTGATGGGCATCGAGTTGATCGTGCCGGTCGCCATTGAAGAGGGTCTGCGCTTCGCCATCCGTGAGGGTGGGCGTACCGTCGGCGCGGGTGTTGTCACCAAGATTGTCGAATAATCG
>NZ_RYFD01000132.1 GCF_004138135.1 Candidatus Oscillochloris fontis | reverse complement strand
GGTAGGTGTACGCTTAATGGTGGTCGGCGCACCACCGATCAATCTTGGCCTGCATCTCCTTTGATCGCCGCCCCCGCTGGCGGGGTGGCTCCCAGCGCGGGGGAGGGACGCGATAGTGCACCACCTCACGGATCGTCCACACATGATCGGTGATTCCCGCCGCCATCGCGGGGGTCTGGGGTGTGCCATGTCCCACGGGAAGACTCGCATGCGGGGTACAGAAGTTGTACAACGTCCCCACCAGATACATCCCACGGGCGATGGTCGTGCTCCGACGGGCCGACCGCCGGGTGCGTCGCCCCAGGGTGGCCAAACGCGCCCGGAAGGTGCCATTGAGGCGCTCGATGTACGCCGTATTGAGCACCTGACATCCAGGCGTACGCCACAACTGAGTCAGAAAGGTGGATACCGTGCCATGCACCAACCGATGGCAGGTGCCGGTCACCGCTCGCCCCGTGTACTGCTTGACCACCTGGGCGATAGCCAGATCCGGCCAGGGCACCATGCGGGGGCGTCCCCGTGCCCCCGGCTGGCGCGTCCGAAACGCTTTCCGCACGACATCCACGTAGGTGGACAAGCCATCGGTCACGACCAACAGCGGCCCCCATTGGGCACACGCGACCACCAAGGCGATCACGTGGGTGATCAATGCGCGATCACGGTGCGCACTGACCGCACCGCCGAGCCAGAGGCGGGTGCTGACCATCATGGCCATCGCGACCCACAGGACACCCGCTTGGGTCTTGACGTGGATCTCATCGGCTTGCACCTGTCCCAGATCGCGCTCCTGCATGACGACCGCGTGATGCACCGCTTCGCTCTGCGCTCCCGCCGCATCGATCCATGCCCGGATGGTCGATGCCTGAAACCCAAAAGCGGCTTCAATGGCCGGGATGGGACAGCCATGTCCCACCAGGGTGACGACCTGCATGATGGTCTCCTCATCCGTACGGCGGCGATAGAACATCGTCCCCGCGCGCGCACTGAACGTCTTCCCACAGACGGTACAGCGATAGCGTTGCCGTTGCCGACTATGGATCGTGATGTTCCCTTCGCCGATCTGCCCTCTTGCAGGACAGTCCATGTTGGGGCAAAATGTGGTCAGCGGATCGATGGCCTACCTCCTTTCAGCCTAGACACTGAACGTATGCCCCGATCCGCTCATGTTTTCAAGTCCAACGTCCGACCACCATTAAGCATACACCTACCC
>NZ_RYFD01000084.1 GCF_004138135.1 Candidatus Oscillochloris fontis | reverse complement strand
AACAGCGGATCGAGCGCGAGGGAGCGCAGCCCGCGTAGCCGTTTCAATCCGCCGGGCGGATTTGGGGCTTTTGGAACTCTACCCCCGTACCGGCTACAGCAACCCCCTATTTGTGTTTCAATCCGCCGGGCGGATTTGGGGCTTTTGGAACGCGAGCGATGCCACTCCTGCTAGGCTTTCACACCGAGTTTCAATCCGCCGGGCGGATTTGGGGCTTTTGGAACTGGAGGTGGTGCCGGTGCAGGTTTCGCGCATCCTGTGGGTTTCAATCCGCCGGGCGGATTTGGGGCTTTTGGAACCTGGCCGAAGAAGAAGCTGGGTGCGCCACGGGCGCTCAGTTTCAATCCGCCGGGCGGATTTGGGGCTTTTGGAACACGATCCTCAAGGCTCGCCCCGGAGAGACGGTTGACCAGGTTTCAATCCGCCGGGCGGATTTGGGGCTTTTGGAACTCGGCGGTTACGGGTCTGGCGACGGGTGAGGGAGTCGGTTTCAATCCGCCGGGCGGATTTGGGGCTTTTGGAACCATCGTCACCGGCGCGATGGCCGCCGACATGCTCACCGTTTCAATCCGCCGGGCGGATTTGGGGCTTTTGGAACGTTGGTCATGCTATGCCCCGCTGTTAAATGCCGAGAGGTTTCAATCCGCCGGGCGGATTTGGGGCTTTTGGAACCCGGTGCGTGGGTCGCGCTGCGCCTCGCCATGGCCATGTTTCAATCCGCCGGGCGGATTTGGGGCTTTTGGAACTCCGCGCCTTTTTGGTAGCGCGGCTCCAGACAATCGGTTTCAATCCGCCGGGCGGATTTGGGGCTTTTGGAACCAATGGGTGGGTCATTGGCCTACCCGCCCGCGATCTGTTTCAATCCGCCGGGCGGATTTGGGGCTTTTGGAACAGTGATCCATGTTATAGACGGTAACTCCTACCGCCATGTTTCAATCCGCCGGGCGGATTTGGGGCTTTTGGAACTCCTCAAGGCTCGCCCCGGAGAGACGGTTGACCAGGTTTCAATCCGCCGGGCGGATTTGGGGCTTTTGGAACAGCGTGGTGCGATTGTCTGGAGCCGCATAACGAAGCAGTTTCAATCCGCCGGGCGGATTTGGGGCTTTTGGAACCACACGATCTGCTCGGTAGATGTCTCCACTACTTAGGTTTCAATCCGCCGGGCGGATTTGGGGCTTTTGGAACATTGAAACATAACAGTATCAATCCTTGTGCTAAGATTGAGTTTCAATCCGCCGGGCGGATTTGGGGCTTTTGGAACCCAATCTGGCATTACATTCTTATCATCTTCATCGAGAAGTTTCAATCCGCCGGGCGGATTTGGGGCTTTTGGAACTACGCAGATGCAGGCGCTCCGCTCTGAGATCCAGGTTTCAATCCGCCGGGCGGATTTGGGGCTTTTGGAACCGCGTCAAGCGCGACCTCGACGACAACACCAAGATGTTTCAATCCGCCGGGCGGATTTGGGGCTTTTGGAACTCGGCTCAAATGGAGCCTGCCGATCACCGAGAAGATGTTTCAATCCGCCGGGCGGATTTGGGGCTTTTGGAACTCGGTACGCTTCGGCATCTCAACAACCTATTCGAGAGTTTCAATCCGCCGGGCGGATTTGGGGCTTTTGGAACGTTACCCATTGGGCCGCAGTACAGGTAGGAGTCTGTTTCAATCCGCCGGGCGGATTTGGGGCTTTTGGAACTTGGTTACGGTGTCGGCTACGAGTACCAGGATGTGCGTTTCAATCCGCCGGGCGGATTTGGGGCTTTTGGAACAGATGCACTGCTCTTGGGTCTGCTGGCAACTTGATTGTTTCAATCCGCCGGGCGGATTTGGGGCTTTTGGAACTTTTCCGTCGCGAATCGCGACGATGCAGCACACCTCGGTTTCAATCCGCCGGGCGGATTTGGGGCTTTTGGAACCCGTGGATTCGGGAGGGACAGCGCGGCGCACGGATGGTTTCAATCCGCCGGGCGGATTTGGGGCTTTTGGAACGCGTGGTGGCGTCGAGTTCGCCCACTTCCCAGAGAGTTTCAATCCGCCGGGCGGATTTGGGGCTTTTGGAACCCACCGATCTGGACTGGCTCCGCGCCGACCTCGGAGAGTTTCAATCCGCCGGGCGGATTTGGGGCTTTTGGAACGTCACCATGTCGCACCATCCACCGTAGTCCAGGAGAGTTTCAATCCGCCGGGCGGATTTGGGGCTTTTGGAACCGAGTACAAGGGCGGCGACTTCCTCGTCTCGAAGCTGTTTCAATCCGCCGGGCGGATTTGGGGCTTTTGGAACGGTGGCGACTGTCGCCGATGAGACCCACATCATGATGTTTCAATCCGCCGGGCGGATTTGGGGCTTTTGGAACCCCCTCCATAAACTGGCATACGGGGGTTTCTGGTGTGTTTCAATCCGCCGGGCGGATTTGGGGCTTTTGGAACATTGTGACCGTGCGGCGCTCGTATGGCCGCTATGAGTTTCAATCCGCCGGGCGGATTTGGGGCTTTTGGAACCGGAGATTGTTGATAATCTCCGCGCCGAAGGGCGTGTTTCAATCCGCCGGGCGGATTTGGGGCTTTTGGAACGCCGTTTGTCTATGTCGTGATTGGTACGGTGCTTGGTTTCAATCCGCCGGGCGGATTTGGGGCTTTTGGAACCAAATAGTTCAGGGGCAAATAGATGACTATCTACCAGTTTCA
The DNA here is from genome assembly GCF_004138135.1 of Candidatus Oscillochloris fontis. Lineage (GTDB taxonomy): Bacteria > Chloroflexota > Chloroflexia > Chloroflexales > Chloroflexaceae > Oscillochloris > Oscillochloris fontis. The sequence continues at coordinate 4,628 of NZ_RYFD01000084.1, read as the reverse complement.
ATCCGCCGGGCGGATTTGGGGCTTTTGGAACGCACGTTGCGATTTCGCCGTTCGCCAACACGAGATAGCCGTTTCAATCCGCCGGGCGGATTTGGGGCTTTTGGAACATCCCAGACGCGAGCGGGGCGACCGCTCGGAGCAGTAGTTTCAATCCGCCGGGCGGATTTGGGGCTTTTGGAACGCGGAGTCAGTTTCTCGCCGCCGCCGGTCTCGCAGTTTCAATCCGCCGGGCGGATTTGGGGCTTTTGGAACCAGGCTCCTAGAACGGGATGATCCCCGTGATGGCAACGTTTCAATCCGCCGGGCGGATTTGGGGCTTTTGGAACAGATGCTCGACAAGTCGGAACTTATCAGGATGATGTTTCAATCCGCCGGGCGGATTTGGGGCTTTTGGAACACTGGCCGTATAGGTGCGCCCGGTCTCAACCCGCAGGTTTCAATCCGCCGGGCGGATTTGGGGCTTTTGGAACACTCCATTCATCTATACCGATTACGATATACACTAGTTTCAATCCGCCGGGCGGATTTGGGGCTTTTGGAACGGGACGGTCAATAGTCAAGAGTTTTTGGCCGATGAGTTTCAATCCGCCGGGCGGATTTGGGGCTTTTGGAACCCATCACCCGCACGGCTCTCGCAACTGCTGGCGGTAGTTTCAATCCGCCGGGCGGATTTGGGGCTTTTGGAACGCCGAGCGCCACGTATCGCGGATACTCTGATCGTCATGTTTCAATCCGCCGGGCGGATTTGGGGCTTTTGGAACCTGACTGGTATCCTGAGTTTGAATTAGTCAATGAGGAGTTTCAATCCGCCGGGCGGATTTGGGGCTTTTGGAACCCCTGCGCCGCAGGTAGATTGGGTAGCACCCGATCTTGTTTCAATCCGCCGGGCGGATTTGGGGCTTTTGGAACCACACTATCGGCCACGAGCGGGATGCCGCTGGTAAGTTTCAATCCGCCGGGCGGATTTGGGGCTTTTGGAACTCGGCGTGATTCAGATCGCCCATCCGAGCCTGTTTGAGCAGTTTCAATCCGCCGGGCGGATTTGGGGCTTTTGGAACCCGAGTATCAGATCGAAGAGCGCACGCAGCGCAACAGTGTTTCAATCCGCCGGGCGGATTTGGGGCTTTTGGAACGTCGAGCGCATCAACTACGCCAAGGGGACAAAGCTGTTTCAATCCGCCGGGCGGATTTGGGGCTTTTGGAACTTCTTCCGGTTCGTCTGCTCAGTGTAGCGCAATTGGTTTCAATCCGCCGGGCGGATTTGGGGCTTTTGGAACCTCCCCAACCTCGGTTTGGGGCTTTGCTATGCCCTAGTTTCAATCCGCCGGGCGGATTTGGGGCTTTTGGAACATATTGTTGACAAAGCCCAAGATCGCATCATTGGCCGGGTTTCAATCCGCCGGGCGGATTTGGGGCTTTTGGAACGCCTGAGCCTTGCCGAGACCCCGGCCACGCCGGAGCAATTACGTTTCAATCCGCCGGGCGGATTTGGGGCTTTTGGAACCGCGCTCAGGGCGTACCGCCCAGTATCAGGATCACGGTTTCAATCCGCCGGGCGGATTTGGGGCTTTTGGAACGAGGCGCAGCACCGCCTTGAGGCGATGATCGCGCGTGTTTCAATCCGCCGGGCGGATTTGGGGCTTTTGGAACTGATGGAGCTTGCTCAACGCATCGCCCAAGCCCGCAAGTTTCAATCCGCCGGGCGGATTTGGGGCTTTTGGAACCCTGCGTATTCATTCTTTACTAAACTCCATAGGCGCTGTTTCAATCCGCCGGGCGGATTTGGGGCTTTTGGAACCTGTTTACACCGGATGTCACGCCGGATGTTGCCGTGTTTCAATCCGCCGGGCGGATTTGGGGCTTTTGGAACCACACAACGCCCCATCCTCACAACCGTCACTCGCAAACCCGTTTCAATCCGCCGGGCGGATTTGGGGCTTTTGGAACGGACGTACTGGCGATACAGCAACGGGATGCTACCACGTTTCAATCCGCCGGGCGGATTTGGGGCTTTTGGAACCCGCCCCATGATTTTTGTGAGAATGGCCGTTCGCCGCAGTTTCAATCCGCCGGGCGGATTTGGGGCTTTTGGAACCGTAGGCGCAATCCTGTGGCCACTGGGAGCGAAATAGTTTCAATCCGCCGGGCGGATTTGGGGCTTTTGGAACGCGAAACGAGTGACAGGGGGATCCCTTCGGGAGTTGGTTTCAATCCGCCGGGCGGATTTGGGGCTTTTGGAACCGGCCAAGCGCCGGTCAGCCTCCGTCTCAATCACAGTGTTTCAATCCGCCGGGCGGATTTGGGGCTTTTGGAACGCCATCGCCCTGCGGATCGTCTTGCTGCAGCAGCAGCTTGCTCGTTTCAATCCGCCGGGCGGATTTGGGGCTTTTGGAACACCCCGCGTGAGATGTTGGGGCTATTGACAGACGGCGCGTTTCAATCCGCCGGGCGGATTTGGGGCTTTTGGAACCTTCCAGCGAGCGCGCGAAGGTGTGCCGCAGGGCGTGGTTTCAATCCGCCGGGCGGATTTGGGGCTTTTGGAACACGATGGTAAAGGTGTGGGTGTAGTGCTTCATGCCTGTTTCAATCCGCCGGGCGGATTTGGGGCTTTTGGAACACCCCAACGCCCCCACCAGTACCGCGCCCATGCCCAGGTTTCAATCCGCCGGGCGGATTTGGGGCTTTTGGAACCAATTGGCGGGTGCTCTGGCCGCACGCACATCAGGAGCGTTTCAATCCGCCGGGCGGATTTGGGGCTTTTGGAACGTCTGGAGAGCAGCCCCGATCATTTTGCCCACGGCTTGTTTCAATCCGCCGGGCGGATTTGGGGCTTTTGGAACGCCATTCCCGGCAGCGATCCGCATGAGCCGAGTAGAGTTTCAATCCGCCGGGCGGATTTGGGGCTTTTGGAACCTGTTGCACATCCGATTCTGTAATGTGTCCGAAGGCGTTTCAATCCGCCGGGCGGATTTGGGGCTTTTGGAACATCAATGATTACCCGGCTATCCATATCATTCGCGGGTTTCAATCCGCCGGGCGGATTTGGGGCTTTTGGAACCCCCTGCACATCATACCCCGGTGGCAAATAGAGCGGGTTTCAATCCGCCGGGCGGATTTGGGGCTTTTGGAACGTGGGGGTAGGCGTGTTACAAATCTCTATCGAAAATTGTTTCAATCCGCCGGGCGGATTTGGGGCTTTTGGAACACCTCCTCTGGCTCTGGGCTATCCTGCATTGCTTTCTGTTTCAATCCGCCGGGCGGATTTGGGGCTTTTGGAACTCGCTTTTAATGCGGGCGTTAAACGGGTTCATTATAGTTTCAATCCGCCGGGCGGATTTGGGGCTTTTGGAACCCTGCTCCAAGTTCCACAGGATGCGCGAGACCTGGTTTCAATCCGCCGGGCGGATTTGGGGCTTTTGGAACCAAAAGGTGCCGCAACCGCGTAACATTCCCAGAATAGTTTCAATCCGCCGGGCGGATTTGGGGCTTTTGGAACCACTAGTCACGTAAGTTGCCTCTCCGAATTTCAGAAGTTTCAATCCGCCGGGCGGATTTGGGGCTTTTGGAACGAGGGCTTGGTTATGGCCGCTGTTGTCCCTAATTAGTTTCAATCCGCCGGGCGGATTTGGGGCTTTTGGAACGCTCTGGATCTTATCCAGGCGTTCGTTGACCTCCTGGTTTCAATCCGCCGGGCGGATTTGGGGCTTTTGGAACCATCACGCTTAGACATATCCTACTCCTTACTCCCCAGTTTCAATCCGCCGGGCGGATTTGGGGCTTTTGGAACCCGTGTGAAGTTGACGGTGTATGGCTTGCGTTATAGTTTCAATCCGCCGGGCGGATTTGGGGCTTTTGGAACTTGTACACTCTTATGTACTGATCTGAGCTTCGAGGTTTCAATCCGCCGGGCGGATTTGGGGCTTTTGGAACCCCAACCGGATTGCACCATTTCACCCAGATCTTTAATGTTTCAATCCGCCGGGCGGATTTGGGGCTTTTGGAACTCTGTTCACTTTTGGAACGGCCTCTACCCACGCTTTGTTTCAATCCGCCGGGCGGATTTGGGGCTTTTGGAACGGTTGCGACGTTGCCGTTTGCGATTAATGGGACGGTGTTTCAATCCGCCGGGCGGATTTGGGGCTTTTGGAACATTTTTCGCGCAGCGGGGGGATTGAGGTGACTACCGTTTCAATCCGCCGGGCGGATTTGGGGCTTTTGGAACCCGGCACTTCCACCGGCTCGAAGCCTTGTAGCTCGTTTCAATCCGCCGGGCGGATTTGGGGCTTTTGGAACAACGCAGCACATCGTCGGTTGTCAGCGCATCGGTTGTGTTTCAATCCGCCGGGCGGATTTGGGGCTTTTGGAACCCGATAACCATCCCCTCGATTCTCGTGATCGTGCGGAGTTTCAATCCGCCGGGCGGATTTGGGGCTTTTGGAACTTCTCCCTCTTATTGCGAAAAGTGAAACGATGACACCAGTTTCAATCCGCCGGGCGGATTTGGGGCTTTTGGAACGCTATGTTTGGGGCATGAACACGACACAGTACTACCTGGTTTCAATCCGCCGGGCGGATTTGGGGCTTTTGGAACAGCGGATCGAGCGCGAGGGAGCGCAGCCCGCGTAGCC
>NZ_RYFD01000131.1 GCF_004138135.1 Candidatus Oscillochloris fontis | reverse complement strand
GCCAGCGGCGCACCTGAAGGCTGGCGTTGGGCCTTCCTTCCTCGCAGCGCCGAGGCGTCCCAGCGATCGGCGTTCCGATCCGCAGAGAAATGCGTTGGGGATGGATCGCATGCCGGATTCATCACGCACGATGCCGTGCCAAGGTGAGCCGCCGAGAGTGCGCCGTGCCCGCGATCACGCCCCTGCCACACTTATAGATGTGGTTGGTGGGTCATCAGAGTCGCAGCGACCGCGCCGTGGACACCTATCAATCAGTGCCGTGCCAAAGACCAGGCTGGAGTCGCACCAACAGCGCCGTGCCCGACGATCAATGCCGTACCAGAGAACAACGCCGTTCGCGTACCAGCAGATCGCGCCGAGAACGCCGTGTCCACCCATCAGCGCCGTACCAGAGAACAACGCCGTTTGTGTACCAGCAGATCGCGCCAAGAACGCCGTGTCCGACGATCAGCGCCGTGCTAGGAAGCAATACCGGTATTGCCCCAAGCATGTCGTGCCAGCAATCCATGCGGTACCATGGTAGAATAGAGAACAAAGGATCATCCATGGCGCAGGTAGAGACGAGGCGAGATGTGCAGTTCGAGTGGGATGATGAAAAGAACGAAATCAATATCCGCAAACATGGCATTGATTTCGCTGATATTCCGGTCATGTTTCAATCTCCCATGCTTGTTGACCTTGATGATCGTACCGAGTATGGCGAAGAACGATGGATTGGCATCGGGCCATTCCATATGATCATTGCAGTAGTCATCTATACCGAGCGTGGAGACAATCGTATTCGGATTATCTCTGCACGAAAGGCGACGAAATATGAGCGACAACGCTATGAACACGCCTACCCGTACTGATTGGTCGCGGCTTGCCCAGCAAACGGATGATGACATTGATACCAGCGACATCCCTATCCTCACGGATGAGTTCTTTGGTCGGGCAAAATTACTCATTCCACGCGAGATGATTGACCGAACAATACAAATTGATGCAGATGTTATGAAATGGTTAAGAAGTCACGAACAACATGCCACGCAAACCATCAACCATATCCTTCGGGCATACATCGAATCACAGAAGGTGTAACTATCCACATCTAGGGCATGATCACACAAACAGATCTCACTTCAACCGTATGGCCCAACATCGCCTCGCAGGTGACGCCGCTGGCGCGGCCGGTGAACTGGGTGCCATGTCTGGCGTTCCTTCTGGGCAACCATCGCTCGGATCACGGGAACATGGCCAGCGGCGCACCTGAAGGCAGGCGTTGGGCGT
>NZ_RYFD01000028.1 GCF_004138135.1 Candidatus Oscillochloris fontis | reverse complement strand
TGATCTGCGAAACCTCGCTCGTACCACGGGCATCAATACTCAGACCGGGCAGTTTGCTTTCAAACTCGACACCCGCCACCTTGGCCGCATCTGCCGTCCTAATCTGGTTATGCGAACCAAGATCCGCAGACGCACCGGTTTTCGGAACCAACTTAATCGTTGGCGGCCAGCCAAGCTCAATCTCACCGATAACAATTTTGCCTTTGAGCATGAGAACAACCAGCAGGAGCACCAACACGACCGCAGCGCCAACGATGGTGTAGAGCAGCCAGTCAGCCATTGTTACCTCGCAGGTAGGGGGGAGATCGGTGGAATTATAGCATAGCTAGTATAGCACTTTCGTTCCTTCCGGTGCTATAATCATTCCAGCATGACATTTTTCCATAATCAGGAGCATGCAATGACTACCGGAAGCGAAGCACTGCAATCCGTCCAGTTTGTTACCGTTAAGGGCAGACGGTTGGCGGTACTCCATGCGGAGGATTGGGAGAGCCTCATCGAGTGGTTAGAGACACTTGAGGACAACGCTATCGTCAAAGATGCGCTCTCTGATCTCCATGCGGTCGGAGGAGATCGGCTAAAAGCTGGTTGGCTCAAATGGTCTGATGTGATGGATGATCTGGTATGAAGCAGTACGAGATTTTCATCACACCTCGGGCTTGGCGTGAAGCGAAGGCACTGCCTGGTCATATGCGACAGCGTATCCGCCATGATATTGACAGTCTAGCTCACAACCCTCACCCACCACATAGCAAGGCGTTGAAGCTTCTGCCAGATACAGATTTGGATATACCAGAGGGTTGTAAACTCCGTCGTCTGCGGATTGATCGGTGGCGAGTGGTCTATGGAGTGTCAAAAACGGAACAGATTATTGATGTGCTTACCATCCAAAAGCGCCCACCCTATGACTATGGTGATCTGAGTGAACTCGTTGAAGGTGTATAAATACGAATTAGTATCGCAGCATAACTTGATCACCTACGGTATCCCCACCTTGGTACTCGTTTCCACCCAGTCGTGGTAGAGCGTATCCAGCTCGCAGCCGCAGGTCTGTTCGGCGACTTGCAGCAGATCTGCGCCCGTTACGTCCTGGTAGCGGTAGGCCGCGTAGTAGTTTTGCAGGAACTGGGTGAAGCCTGCATCGCCGATCTGGCGGCGCAGTGCGTGGAAGAAGAGCGGCGCTTTGGCGTAGTTGAGCGGGTAGTAGCGCCCGCCGCCCAACTCGGAGGCGGGTGTGTCGAGTGGGGCATCGCGGCCCGCTGCCCGTGCGTTGTGGAAGGTGCTGCGGAAGTGTTGCAATTCCCCCTCCACCGCGTCGGGTTGTCCGATCTCTTCGTAGTAGATGACCTGGGCATAGCTGGCTAACCCTTCATCCAGCCACGCCTCGCTCTGCGCATCGTTGCCGACTTGGCTGTACCACCATTGGTGGGCAATCTCGTGGGCGATGGTGGTCTCAAAGTCATCGCCTGGGCGTGTGTAGAGGCTCTGTTCGATCAGTACCACGCCGGGGTATTCCATCCCATAGAACTGGGTGAGCGCACTCTGGACGACCTCCAACTCGGCGAGGGGGTAGGGGCCGTAGCGGTTGTTGAAGGCGCGGAGTGATTGCTCGGCCACTTCGAGGCTCATCTGGCCCGCCTCGGCCATGCGCGGTTGGAAGTAGCTCACGATGCGGGTGCCATCCACCACGCTCTCCACAGCTTGCAGCCCCTGGAGCGCCGCCAAGTAGAATTCGCGCTGTGGCCCGCTCACGAAGCGCTGGCGGTGGATCGCTTCGTTTACCTCAGTGTCGCTGATGGTCACGCCGCTGCTGATCAGCGTCCAGCCTTGGGGCGCATCTATCGTCACATCGTAGAGCGCCACGCTCGATACCGTAAAGTCGCCGCGTGACACAATCGGGCGCGTGTCCCAGCCGGTTTCGGGGAAGTAGCGCGCTAGGATCGGGTAGAAGTTGGCCATAGACCAGACCCCGGCCTCAAAATTGAAGGCTCCGAAGGTCTTTTTGCTGGCTGCACGCGGAGTTTGGGCGCGAAAGCCGAGGATTACCTGGGCGCTCGCATCTGGTTCGAGTGGCGATTCGAGCTTCAGGGCGAGGAGCGTGTCGCTGTACTGCACCTCCGAGGCCACCGCTTGCCCGTTGACCGTCGCGCTGGTGACAGTGAGGCCACCGCCAAAATCGGGATGGTTGGGGTAGAGGTGGAAGTAGAGGCGATCCAGGGCTACCCCGGTGCGGTTGCGCAGATCGAGCGTGACCGTCCCGCTGATGCTCAGGTCGCTGGGGTTGAGTGCGGCGATGATCTGGTAGTGATCCCATGCCTCGGTGGACTCAAGATCGTCCACTGCATCGGGGCGGAGCGCGGCGGCTTGGGCGGCGACTGCGGGTGGCAGTGTGGGTTCGGGGGTAGGGGTGGGACTCACACGAGGGGCAATGAAGCGATCAAGCGGTATCCAGGCACTTATCGTTGATACGCTACATCCGCTGAGGAAGAGGCTGCATAGGAGAAGTAGGCTGAATAGGGGGCGGTTCATGGGGTCTACCTTCAGGTAAGGAACGATTCTCGCACCCCAGCGGGGTGATTTCTCCCTAGTATCGTCGGGTCTCTTGTGCTATGCTCATAGTAACGGCTGTTGACACTGTACCACAGAAAGAAGGTGGCGTTATGGTGTCGAACAAAAAACATTATGAGCAACTGAACCAGAGCGACACCTCTGTTGCAGAGATAGCTGAAGCCCCAGTCCATACTCGCTTCTCGGTTGCCCCCCAGCCGCCAACCCTAGTCAATGAGCCACGCTATATTCATGCTCTCATGCTTGCTACATGGTTTGGGCGGTTGATCGATCCGGTGGATGTTGTGCACCACCCGGTGCGTAGGAACTAAGCATGCCATTGTAGCGACGCAAGATCTTGCGTCGCTACGGGCTTTACAGGACTCGCAATACATCCTGCGGTGTCATAACTGTGACTATAGGTGCAGCACGTTTGGCTTGTTCCTGATCAAGCGTCACCAACGTGCAACCATATCTATGGGCAACTGCGATATAGACGGCATCAGCACCTTTGACTGCTCGATCAGCCGCAATGTCTGCTGCTGCCTGTCCCAATGTGCGGTCAAGGTCAACAAACTCCATAAAGGGCAGGCTCTGTAGTGCATCAACAACTAAGCGTGCGCGAATGGGATCGCGACGTACCCGACTAATGGAAGCGGCGAGTTCAGCTAACAAGAGGGTTGGCACGATAATTGACACATCCCCTCGCTTGAGGCGCTCAAGCAAAGCGTGACAATCCTCAAAGTTGGGATCGTTTGGGTCAATGTCGCGAGCATAAATGTTTGCATCAAGGGTATACATTGGCAATCGCCTCCCGTTCTAGCGGCGTGATGCCGCAAGATCTTCAGCGATAGTCGGTGAGACTGGCCCTTGAGCCGCAAAATGAGCACGTACCGCATCGAGGGTGGCGTAGGCTTCTTCATGGCTCATTCTCGGTCGGCGGGCTGGCTCAGGTACTTCGCTCACAGCCTCACTGACAAGCGCACTCGCGAGTCGTAACCGATCAGCAAGCGATAAGTGACGTGCAGCATGGAGCAGGATGTCATAGGTTGCTAAAGACATATTGTGGCTCCCTTCGTTTATCACCCCACCAAAATAACATGCACCTCTGGTGGCCCGTGGATGCCCAACGACAATGTCATCTCGATGTCGGCGGTGCGCGAGGGGCCGGTGATGAGGGTGAGGTTGCTGGTGGTGGTGAAGATCGCTTCATCGTAGCGGTTGCGCAGCAGCGCCAGCGCCTCGCCTAGCCCGCGCACCAGTTGGCTGCGGCGCAGGATGGCGATGTGGCACGGGGCGAGAAGTGAGGCCAGCCGGGGCCTTCCGGGGCCGTGGCGCAGTACGAGGCTGCCGCTCTCGGCAATCCCCGCCTCGACTCCAGAGATGCAGATCGCCAGCGGCTCCATGTTCTGGAGGTGGGCACTGCGGCTGGCTCCGTGCAGGTCGCTTGCGGCGAGCGTTACCCCGTGCGCTTCGAGCAGTGCGGGTAGCCCCGCGAGGCCGATCTGCTCCACGTCCCAGGCGATGATCTGCGGGCTGGGGCGCTCTGCGAGGAGGGCTGCGATCTGATTTAGGGCGGCGCGCTCGTCGGCTACCACGTAGACCTTGCCCGCAATGGTGCGCAGTTCCGCCGCGAACTGTTCCACCAGATCATCAGCGGCGGGCATGACGTAGGGCGGAATGGTGTGCGGCGCACTGTTGGCCACGCTTTCGAGCCAGGGGCGGTTCGAGGCGAGGCTGGTGTGGAGGTTGGCGAGGATCTGGCTGCGGGTCATTCGGGTTCCTCTTCCCACATCTCGCTAAAACTTTTGGCGGGGAGGGTGGGGAAATCGCGCTCCCGGCTCCATGGGTGCAGGGGTGGCGGTAAGCGCCGGATGCGCCCTTTGCGCCCCAGTAGGCGGCTGCCGTTGCGGGCGGCGCGTCCGGCGGCGCGGTAGAGGAAGGGGTTGGTCATCATGCGCTTGTAGCTGCTCATCGCGGCCTGTTCGATGGGGTGGGCTTTGCCCGCCTTGACTGCGTCGGCGCGGTGGCGTAGCAGCAGATCGGGGAGGGCGATTCGCACCGGGCAGACCTCTTGGCACGCGCCGCAGAGCGAGCTAGCCTGGGGTAATAGATGCACATCGGGCAGATCGGGTTGCAGGATGGGGGTAAGCACCGCCCCGATGGGGCCGGAGTAGACCCCGCCGTAGGCGTGGCCGCCAATCGCCTGGTAGACCGGGCAGGCGTTGAGGCAGGCTCCGCAGCGGATGCAGAGTAGCGCTTCGGCGTATTGGCTGCCCAACATCTTGGAGCGCCCGTTGTCGAGCAGAACCAGGTGGAACTCCTCTGGCCCGTCGGCCTCGCCGGGGCGCGCCGGGCCGTTGATGATGCTGGTGTAGACGCTCAGTTTCTGGCCCGTGGCGGAACGTGCCAGTACTTGCAGCATCACCCCTAGATCGTCCATGCGCGCTACGATCCGTTCGATGCCCATAATGGCGACATGGATGCGCGGTACACTCGTGGAGAGGCGCGCATTGCCCTCATTCTCCACAATCACTACCGCGCCCTCGTCGGCGACGCCAAAATTGACCCCGCTAATCCCCATGTCGGCCTGGAGGAAGCGCTGCCGCAGCGCACGCCGCGCAGTCTGGGTCATGGTGGGGATGTCGTCGGTGGGTGGCACGCCCAGGTGTTGGTGGAAGAGATCACTCACCTGCTCGCGGGTTTTGTGGATGGAAGGGGCCAGGATGTGCGAGGGGGTCTCGCCCGCCAACTGGATGATATACTCGCCGAGGTCGGTCTCGATCACCTCCAAATCGGCGGCTTCGAGCGCCTGGTTGAGATGGATCTCCTCGGAGGCCATAGACTTGGATTTGACGATGCTCCGCACCTGGCGCGCCTGGGCCAAGTTGACGATATAGTGCTGGGCTTCGGCGGCGTCGCTGGCCCAACAGACATGCCCGCCGCGTGCTTCGACCCGTTCCGCCAGTTGCACCAAAAGGGTATCGAGTTGCGCCAACGCCCCGGCGCGGATGGCCCGCGCCGTATCGCGTAGCCCATCGGCATCACTCAATGCCCGCAGCGCCCCGGCGCGATTGCCCACAAAGCGCCCGGTCGCCCGGCTCAGCGCCGTCTTCAGCGAGGTATCATCAAGCGCCGTAGCGACCCGATTATAGAAGGAGATGGACTGACTAGGCATACAGGCTTCCTTTGACTACGGGCGTTCGTTGGTCATATTCGCCAGCACCTCAACCAGATGGCGGGCACGGGTGCGGCGACCCTGACGGCTCAACCCGCCGCCGATCTGGGTCATACAGGAAGCATCGCCCATCACGACGAGATCGGGGTCGGTGGCTTCAATATCGGTGAGCTTATTCTTGAGCATCGCCTCCGAGATCGCTGCCTGCTTGACCGCGAAGAGGCCACCAAAGCCACAGCATTGGTCGTGGCTGGGGAGCGGGCGAACGTCAGCCTGGGCCACATGGCCAAGCAGGGTACGCGCTTGGCGACCGAGGCCGAGGTAACGCAGCCCGTGGCACGAGTCGTGGTAGGCGAGGCTGCCCTGGAAACGCGCGCCGACATCTTCCACACCGAGCACATCCACCAGGTACTCGCTAATCTCATAGGTGCGGGCGATCAGATCGGCAGCCGGATCGGCGTAGGGGCTACGCTGGAAGAGTTCGGGGTAGAGGTGGCGAATCATGGCGGTGCAGGAACCCGAAGGGATGACCACATCACCCTGGCCACGCAGCACCTCAATAGTGCGGGCGGCCACCGCGTATGCCTCGTCGCGGAACCCGGCATTAAAGGCCATCTGGCCGCAGCAGGTGAGGCCACGCGGAACATGCACCTCGATCCCCTGGGCTTGGAGCAGCTTGGCCGTGGCAAAGCCGATCCCAGGGTAGACCTGATCCACGATACAGGTAACAAACAGCGTAACACGGCGGCCGGGCTTCTTTGTCACGGCGGCACTCCTAGGTGGGAAGGCGGTAGGTAGTGGGATTATACCAGAATCAGGTATCTATGCTTGGGGCTGCGCCCCAAACCCGCTTTTTTCTCGTAAGAAGGAGGGCATCATCCTCGGTGGTACACCCTATCAACCGCAGAGGACACAGAGGTACGCAGAGGGATGGGGCTCGCGCTTTGGGGTTACAACCCATGGTTCTTCCTCTGCGTTCCTCTGCGTCCTCTGCGGTCAACAACCAGGGCGCAAGAGGACGCTTAACCGAATGCCCATAAGGCTTTGCCTCCCCCGAACCCCCGACGGGAGGCTCACAGTTACGAATGCGCCACCTGCAAGTGCAGCGTATGACGCTGATAGAGCGTCCCGATCCCCACCCCCAGCAGACACAGGGTTGCACACATCAACAACGTGTTGGGCACCCCGATCACATTCGCCGCCCCCCCGATGAGCAAGCCACCAATCGGCGTACTGCCCGCAAAGAGCGTGAAGTAGAGGCTACTCACCCGACCACGCAGTTGGTCGGGGACGCGCAGTTGGATGCTGGTGTTGGCGGCGGTGGTGAAGCTGATGCCGGCGAAGCCGAGGGCGAAGAGCAGCCCAAAGGCCAGCGGCAACCATGTTGTGAGTGCCAGCGCCCCCAGCAACAGGCTGAAGGCCGCCGCCGAGATGATCATGCGTAGCGGGGTGAAGGTGCGCATATAGGCGTTGGCCAGCGCCGCCGCGAGTGAACCCAGCCCTAGGAAGGCACCGAGCATGCCATAGCTGACCGCATCGGTATGCAGGACAAAGCCGCCGATTAGGGGCATCGTCACACTAAAGTTATAGCCGAAGGTGCCAATCGCGGCCATCAGGATCATCACCAGCAACACCTCTGGTGTGCGCCACGTATAGGCTAAACCCTCGCGCAGTTGGCGTAGCACCGGCTGCGGGGGGCGCTGTTCATTCTTGATCAGGCGCGTGTCCATCAGCAGCAGGCCGATCAGCATGGCCATGAAGCTGGCCGCATTCATATAGAGCATCGTGGCGATACCCAGCGGGCCGATCAGGATGCCCGCCATGGCCGGGCCGATGATACGCGAGCCATTAAAGACAATCGAGTTAAGCGCCACCGCATTGGGGCGATCCTCCTTACCCACCAACTCTATCGCAAACGCCTGGCGCACCGGCGCATCCAGCGCGTTCACGAAACCCTGTAACAGCGCCAGCAGGTAGACCTGCCAGAGTTGGATCAGATCCAATGCCACCAGACTGCCAAAGATGATCGCGAGAGTCATCGCAATTACCTGGGTACTCAAGATCATCCGGTAACGTGGCACGCGGTCGGCGATGACCCCGCCAAAGAGCGAGAAGAGCATTACCGGCAAGAACTGGAAGGTGGCCACCAAGCCGACTGCAAGTGGCTCGCTGGTGAGTTGCAGCACCAGCAGCGCCTGGGCGGTGGCCTGCACCCACGAGCCGGTCATGGAGACCAGTTGACCGAACCAGTAGAGGCGGTAGTTACGCACGCGCAGCGCACTGAAGCCACGGAGCAGGCGGCTCGGTGGGCGCGGAGTAGCAGGTGTGGTTGACATAGTGATTCCCTTATTGATCGGCGAGGGCGTGGTGGAGTAGTGGCAGGGTTGTCTGAAGCGTGGCCAGATCGGAACTGCTGAGACGTTCAGCCAGCAACGTGGCGAGTTGGCGCAGCGCCAGTGCATAGGTAGCGGCGTAGCGCTCCTGACCGGCAAGACTGAGGGAGAGTTGGTACTGGCGGCGGTCTTGCGGATCGGGACGCCGCTCAACCAAGCCGCGCTCGACCAGCGCTTGCGCGAGTTGACCCATGGAGGCCAGAGTCACCCGGCGGCGGCGGGCAAGTTCACTCACCGTCTTTGGCCCGTCACTCAGGTGGGCCAAGACGCGGAACTGGGGCATGGTGAGCGCATCTGGTTCATCCACCTGAATGGTGGTGAGCACGGCGCGGTTGAGTAACGGCAGCATGTCGAGCAGCATCTGGGCAATGCTGGCAGCTTCAGCAGACATGGGGCGGCCCTTCGCACGAAACAAAAAACATCAGGTATCCTGATAGTAAGGATACCTGATGTTTTTGATTTGTGCAATCGGCGAATATTCAGGGGCAGCGCCCCCAACTCCAATTCTTGTTGTGTTTTGGCGGCGAAGCCGCCAAAACACAACAAAAAAGATCTTCGGGGGCGGCGAAGCCGCCCCAATGTGCTACACCCGATCCACCCAAGGCAAAAACGCCTGACAGAACGCCTCCGGCGTCTCGTCGAAGGGGCAGTGGCCCGTAGCGGGGAGCACCACAATCTCGGCTTGGGGGATGAGATGCGCCTTGATCGCCTCGGCATCCGACGGCGGGATGGAGCGGTCTTCCGCCCCCCAGATCAGCAGCGTGGGCGCGCGCACATCACCGGGGAATGCCTCCAACGTCAGCCCCCGGAAGTTGCGCGATGCTGCCAGGTAGGAACTCGCCCCATACTTGCGCAACGGCGCAGTGAAGGTCTGCACCAATTTCGGGGTGACGCGCTCTTTGTTGTGGTAGGCCGAGAGCAAGCCCTGGCGCACGCTGTACTCTAGGGTACACGGGTTGGTGAAGGCACAGGTTACAGCTTCGCCCAGGATCGGCAAACTGAGCGCATTCATCATGACTGTATCGAAGAAGGTGGGCGGGCGCTCGTACATCTGCATGCCAGAACTATTCACCAGCACCAGCGCACGGGTCAGATCGGGGTAGCTGCGCGCCACCTCGGTGGCGACCACGCCGCCCATCGAGTGCCCGACCACCACCGCCGGTTCGCCCACCACTTCGCGGATGAAGGTGGCTACCTGGGCCGCCCAGCGCTCACGGCTGGGTTCGCCGCGTGGCCGCGCCGATTCGCCAAAGCCGTAGAGATCGAGGGCGTAGAAGGTGTGGCTGCGGGCCACTTGGAGTGCGATGCGTTTCCAATGTTCGACCATGGCGGCATAGCCGTGGATAAAGACGACCGGCACGCCTCGTTTGGGTTCCGAAACCCAGTAGCGCATCGGGCCGTGTTCGCCCTGGAGCCAGTCTTGGTAGATGCTGGTGCCATGCTCGCTCATCGGGGTGGTGGGTGTATCAGATGTTGTGGTTGACATGGTTGGTATCCTTGCAATAGGCTTGGGTGTTTGGTGTTCCCTTCTAGCATACCACAAGTTGCAAAGTTTTTGCACTGGTTTTGCAAAGAATTTTAGGGCCGATAACGAAAGATCAGAATGAATTGATGCATCTGGTTGGACACAAAGGCGAAGGGGTAGCCGAAGGGGTAGAGGTTCTGGCTCTGGTCGTGCCAGATCTGGTAGCCCCGATACTCCAAGCCGGGCAGGTCGCGCAGGTTGGCCACGATGTCGGCGTGGAGCATGTTGTGGTGGTCGGGGCTAGGTTGCAGGTCTTTGGTGAAGAGGACGAGGTGGCCGCCGGGGCGCAACAGGGGGATCGCGTTGGCGAAGAGGTCGCGCAGGGCGCTCAGGAATTCCCAATAGCCCAGGTTGCCTAGATCATCTGCCGAGTCGGTAAACGGGGTTGCCTCACCCTGCCCGCGCTTCTTGCGCTCGCCGGTCTTCGGTTTGGCCAGCATCTGCGCGTAGGGCGGATCGGTCAGGATCAGGTCGAAGGGCTGTGCGGTGATGGCCGGGTAGCTGTGCAGGTGGCGCGAGTCGCCAATGATGTAGGGTTGCGGTGCGATCTCCAATGTGGCACATACTTCGCTGTAGCAAGCGGCGTACACTTCGGAGAGATCCACGCCGATGGCGCTGCGGCCCTCTAGCGAACAGGCGAGCAGGGTGCCGCCCACGCCCGCAAAGGGATCGAGCACATGGCCGCCGCGTTTGGTGAAGAAGCGTACCAACTCGGCCATGAGTTGGGGCGGCTTGGGCGAGGGGTGCAAGCGCCGCAGATGATGCGCGTAGGCTTCGGGGCCACGGGTGGGGTAGCGTGTGCTGATCACCGAACGTAGCGCGTAGGTCCACTCGCGCCCGCTCAGGTCGTTCAGCCGGTTGCGTGGGTCGATCCGGGTTGGTTCTTCTTGCGCATCATCCATGGTCGGCTTTCGACAAGGCTTCAGAGGGACTGCGTCAAGGCATGGGATACATCCCAAACCTAAATGTTTGGTGGTGTTTGGCGGCGCAGCCGCCAAACACCACCAAACAGTATCTTCGGGGGTGGCGCAGCCACCCCCGAACCCCCACACTACATCCGGTACAACACATCCGCATGGGTGATGATCCCCAACGGCGGTTGGTCGCGCTGCCCGTCACGAGTGACGATCAGGGCGTCAATGCCGGGACGCCGCAGCGCCTCGACGACGGCGGGTTGGCTGGCGTCGGCGGCGATGACCCCGAAGCGGCGGCGCGACTGGGGTGTCAGTGCCTCGGCCACCGTCATGCCGTCGGCTTTGCCGCCGGGGATGAGGTCAGCAACGACAAGGTCGCGCTCACTCAGTAGTGCCACGACGGTCTCCTTGCGCAGCACGGGCAGCCGCCCAAAGCCCTCGCGCAGCATGGTGTCGCGGGCATCAACAAGGCGCGATGTTTCATCAATACTGCGGATGTGGCGGCTCATCATCTGGGCGGCGGTGTTGGCCTCTTGCTGGATGAGTACCCCCAGAAACTCGATCACCTCGGCGGCGAGGTCGGGGCTAGTTTGTAGCCCGTAGGAGTGGGCGAGGCAGTTGCGCACCTGGGCGTAGACTTCGGCGCGATCCAGCAACGCATCAGGGATCGGCCCGCGCCGCCGCAGCCAACTGGCGTAGCGCCCGATGCTGCCATGTTCTTGGTGGTAGCCTACCTCAACCGCCTCGTACTCCAGGTACTCCTCAAGCAGCTTGAGACCCTGATCCCCGGCCTCCGCCGCATCACGCGCCAGCAGCCCGCGCAGGTGGGCGAGGCGGCGGGCAAAACTGCCGATGATCGAGTGCTCGCTCATGATCACCTCTGAAGGGTGGAGGATTCAGTATTGACGCAAAGACGCAAAGGCGCAAAGGCGCAAAGGCTTGAATAGTATGACCAATGACAAACCTTTGCGTCTCTGCGCCTTTGCGTCAAAAGGCGCACAACCTAACTCCGCCGCGCCGCCATCATCTGGGTGAACTCGTGGAAGAGGTAGCTGGCGTCGTGCGGCCCCGGCCCGGCTTCGGGGTGGTACTGCACGCTGAAGCATCCCATCCCCACGTGGCGTAGCCCTTCCACCGTCTGGTCGTTCAGGTTGATGTGGGTGATCTCCACCTCCGGCGGCAGGCTCTCCGGGTCCACCGCAAAGCCATGGTTCTGCGAGGTGATCTCCACCCGCCCAGTGGGGATGTGGCGCACCGGGTGATTCACGCCGTGGTGCCCAAAAGGCAGTTTGAAGGTCTGTCCACCCAGCGCCAGACCCATCAACTGGTGGCCCAAGCAAATGCCGAAGACCACCGTCTTGCCCAAGAGGCCGCGCAGGTTCTCGAAGGCATACACTGTCGCCGCCGGGTCGCCCGGCCCGTTCGAGTAGAAGACGCCATCCGGCTTGAGCGCCAGCACCTCTTCGGCGCTGGTCGAACCCGGCACGACCGTCACCCGGCAACCATGATCCACCAGGCGGCGCAGGATCGTGCGCTTGAGGCCAAAGTCGTAGGCCACCACATGGAATTGGGTGGAGCGGGCAATGCCGTAGGAGTAGGGCGGGCTGAAGGGTAGGCTGTTCTCATCCCATTCGTAGGGAGTCGTGCAACTGACTACCCGCGTCAGATCTTGGCCCTCCATAGGCGGGGCCGAGCGCGCCTTCTCGATCAGGCTCTCCACCGACTCGCCGGTGGTGGAGATGATGCCGCGCATTGCCCCGGCGGTGCGGATGTGGCGCGTCAGCGCCCGTGTATCCACATCACTGATCGCCACGATCTGGTAATCGCGCAATAGTTGGGCCAGACTGCCCCGCGAACGCCACGAGCTATACTCCTCGCTGTAGGAGCGCACAATAAACCCCGCCACCTGCGGGCGGAACGATTCGGGGTCAAACTCATTCACCCCGGTATTCCCGATATGCGGCGCGGTCATCGTTACCAACTGGCCGCAGTACGAAGGGTCGGTCAGGATCTCTTGGTAGCCGGTCATCCCGGTATTAAAGACCACCTCGCCGATCCGTTCGCCAGCCGCGCCAAACGAGCGCCCTGCGAAGACTCGACCATCCTCAAGTACAAGCACTGCGTCCATAGACTCCCTATTTTCCATGTTGCCGATCATCATCGGCTGGCTATTGTAGCATGGATAGACGATTTATAATCAGGTACTATGCACATCCTCAAGGGCATGTGCATCGTTCTTGGGGCTACGCCCCAAACCCCAATTTGTGTTGTTTTTTGGCGGCGTAGCCGCCAAAAAACAACACAAAAGATCTTCGGGGGCGGCGCAGCCGCCTCCAAACCCCCACCGGAGGTGATTTACACATGCTCTGGCACATCCTCCATATCTACAAAGACTATTACCCCGTGATTGGGGGAATCGAAAATCATCTGCGCCTACTCGCCGAGGGCTTGGTGGCGCGTGGCCATCGGGTGACGGTGCTGACCAACGCGCTGGATGGGCGAGGTGGGGAGTATGAGGTTGGCGGGGTGCGGGTGGTGGCGGTGGGGCGGCTGGCGACGCTGGCCTCTGCGCCACTCAGCCCGGCGCTGCTCGTGCAGATGGTGCGCCAACGTCCTGATCTCGTCCACCTGCACATGCCCGATCCTACCGGCGATCTGGCGCTCGCCCTGGCGGGGCCGCGCACTCCGTTGGTGGTCTCCTACCACAGCGATATTGTGCGCCAGCGCCGTTTGCTCCAACTCTACGCACCGCTGCTGCGCCGCACATTGCGCCGCGCCACGCGCATTATCGCCTCAAGCCCGGCCTACAAGCGCAGTTCGCCCTTCCTGGCTGCGCACCAGGATCGTTGCGTGGTGGTGCCATATGGGATCGATCTGTCGCGTTTTGCCCATGCCGATCCGGCTAAAGTGGCGGCCATCCGCGCCCGCTACCCCGGCCCGCTCAGCCTCTTTGTCGGGCGTTTGCGCTACTATAAGGGCGTTGAGTATCTGGTACGCGCCATGGCCCATGCCCCCGGCCATGCCCTGATCATCGGGGCCGACGCGACGGTGCGCCGCGCCGATCTGCAATGCCTAGCCCAGCAGGTGGGGGTGGCCGAGCGGGTTCACTTTCTGCAAGCAGAAGATGACGCCGCGCTGCGGGCCTATTTTCATGCCGCCGATCTCTTCGTGCTACCCTCAGTTGAACGAAGTGAAGCCTTCGGCATCGTTCAGATCGAAGCCCAGGCCGCTGCACTGCCGGTGATCACCAGCGAATTGGGCACCGGTACCAGCTATGTTACTCAGCACGGGCAGACCGGCATTGTGGTGCCACCCGCCGACCCACGCGCGCTGGCACGGGCCATGCGGGTCATTCTGGAGAACCCCGGCTTGGCGCGGGCATGGGGAGCCGCCGGACGCCAACGGGCGCTGATGGAGTTTGATCATACCCGTATGCTTGACCGCATTGAGGCGATCTATGCTGGAATTATTCCGTAGGGGCGAAGCATCGCCCGCCAACTTCGTTCGGGTTCCCCTGCTGCATGGAGGGCGATGCTTCGCCCCTACTACGCCCATACCGAGAGGAATCTAATCCATGACCAACCTGCTTGACCGTCTGCGCACCAACCTGCGCGCTGCGAATATCCCGGTGAGTGTTGCGGATCTGGAGGGCATGAGCGCGAAGGGCTTTCTGAGCCGGGTGGCCGATGTTGAGCGCCTGCTTGAGAGTTTTTCCAGTGCTACCTTGCCCGATTATCTCGATATTGATGTCTTGCCGGTGGCGGATACGGCGCTGGCCAGCCCGCAACCGATGACAAGTATCCCGCCTGCCAACACCATCACCGCGCTGGCACCCCAATTGCGCACTGGCCGCCTCTCGCCGGTGGAACTGACCCGTCAGGCACTCGATCTGCTGGCCGCGCACGACCCGCACCTGAACGCTTTTCAGCTTGTGCTGGCCGAGCAGGCACTTGCCGATGCGCAGGCGGCTGAGGCCGCGATCAGTGCCGGGGAGTACCGTGGCCCCCTGCACGGGGTTCCCGTGGCGGTCAAGGATCTGCTCGATCTGATGGGAACTCCCACCACCGCCGGCTCAAAGATCCTCGCCGACCACTACCCCAGCCAGGATGCGACCAGCGTGGCCCTGTTACGCCAAGCCGGTGCGATCATCATTGGCAAGACGCGCATGTCCGAGTTTGCCTACTCGCCCGGTTCCAATAACGGCCACTACGGGCCAACCGCCAACCCCCACAACCCCGAACGGGACAGTGGGGGATCGAGTAGTGGCTCGGCAGCCGCCGTCGCGGCGGGGATTGTGGCGGCGGCACTCGGCACCGACACCGGCGGCTCGATCCGCATTCCCGCCGCCCAGTGTGGCATCGTGGGCCTCAAGCCCACCCACGGGCGCACCAGTCTCGCCGGGGCAGTTACGCTCTCCTGGTCACTCGATCACCTGGGGCCACTGACGCGATCTGTCAGCGACACCGCGATCATGCTGGAGGTACTCGCTGGCCCCGACGGGCATGACGGACGCACGCTGCGCTCGGTGCCGCCCTTCCACGCCAATGGACTCCAGCCACTTGCACGCGGAATCCGCGTGGGCGTGTTGGGTGCGGATGGCAGTGGCGCACCCCAGGCCGACCCGGAGACGTTGGCGGTGGTACGTAGCGCGGGGGCGCAGTTGCGCGCTGCCGGGGCTGAGGTGGCAGAAGTGGACGTGGCTGAAATCGAGGCGCTACGCCTGCTCAACCCGGTCATTCTGGCCATGGAGGCGGCGGCCTTACACCTGCCCAACCTGCGCACGCGGCTCAACGACTACGCCGAATTTATGCGCCAGCGCATCCTCGCCAGCTTCGTCTATGGCCCGGCCACCTTCGTGCAGGCCCAACAGGCGCGGGCGGTGCTACGCCAGCGCATGACGGCACTCTTTGAGCAGATTGACATCCTGGTGCTGCCGGTCGTTCCCCACCCCGCCCCGCCCTTGGGCGTGATCACCGCGACCACCTTCACCGGCCCCTTCAACTGTCTGGGCTGGCCCGCGATCAGCATCCCCGCCGGGTTTAGCCGCGAGGGCTTGCCGCTGGCGGTGCAGTTGGTGGCGCGTCCGTGGGAAGAAGCCGAGTTGTTGCGGGTGGCGATGGTGTTGGAGGCATGATCCAGGGGGCGTGTTGGCGGCAAAGCCGCCAACACGCCCCATTGGCGTTCGGTTAAGCGTCCTCTTGCGTCCCGGTTGTTGACCGCAGAGAACGCAGAGGAACGCAGAGGAAGAACCAGAGGTCGTAACCACAGGTAGCGCAAAATCCATCCCTCTGCGTACCTCTGTGTCCTCTGCGGTTGATATGTGATGCCCTCCGTAACCGAATGCCTATGCCAACACGCCCCCCCTAGATCATCCCTACTCCGTCCGGGCCGCTGCCTCCAGCAGTCGCAGAATACGCGGCACCATCGTGGCCGGGTTCTGGTGCAAGCCCTCCAACAACAGCGCGTTGTCGTAGAGTTGCTCCGCCGCCGCCGCCAGAATCGGGTCGTTGGGGTCGGCGGCAGCCCGGTGGGCCAGCGAGACAATCAGCGGGTGGGACGGGTTGAGTTCGAGGACTCGCGGCAGGTTGATTGTCTCGCGCCCCAACATCTGCTGGATGCGCTGCATCTCGCGCCCTGGCCCGTCATCATCGCTGACGAGGCGCACCGGGTTGTCACGTAGCACCTTGGAGGCGCGGATCTCCTTGATCTCCTCGCCCAGGATGGCCGCCAACTGCTCGGCCAACGTGCTGAACTCGGCATCGCTCAGGCGCGATTCGGGCGCATCTACCTCACCCGGCAACTCAAGATCGGCCTCGTCCACGTTGCGCAGCTTCAGCCCCTCATACTCGCGCAGCCCGGAGAGCATGAAGCCATCCATCAGTTCGCCGAAGAGTAACACTTCAATCCCACGCGCCGTGAAGGGGTCGAGGTGCGGGCTGGTGCGCGCCGCCTCCAGGCTGCCGCCCATCACATAATAGATCTCCTGCTGGCCCTCGACCATACGCCCCTTGTAGTCCGCCAGTGTGATCAGGTCATCGCCGCTCGTCGTGCTGTTAAAGCGCAACAGCTTGAGCAACTCCTCGCGCTGCTCATAATCGGTGGCCACGCCCTCCTTAATAAAGACACCGAACTCCTTCCAGAAGGCAGCGAACTTCTCCGGCTCCTTGTCGGCCAGTTCGTTCAGTTCGCGGTGCATGCGTCCGGTGAGGGTCTTGCGGATGCGCTGCTGCACCGGCGACTGAATATTGGCCCCGACGTTACTCTGCACACCCTCACGCGAGACGTTCAGCGGCAGATCTTCGCTATCCACCACGCCCTCGATGAAGCGGAAGTAGTTCGGCAGCAGATCCTTGGCATCCTCCTGGATGAGCACCTTGCGCGAGTAGAGCTTGATCTTGCCCTCGATACGACGCTCGATCAGCCCACGCTCACGTTTCGTCGGAACAAACAGAATGCTATGCAGATCAATCGGCACATCAGTGGAGAGATGTAGCTTATGCAGCGGCTCATCATAATCCATCGTCATCTGCTGGTAGAGGCTCTTATATTGCTCGGCCTCCACCTCACGCGGCGCACGCCGCCAGAGCGCCTTCTGCTGATTGACCTGGCGCTCGCCCATATAGATCGGGAACGAGACAAAGTCGGAGTGGCGCTTGATGATCTGCTCCAACTTCCAATCGTTGGCGAACTCAGCCGCATCATCCTTGAGGTGCAGCGTGATACTCGTGCCGCGCTCGGCGCGCTCGGCCACCCCCAACGTAAAGCTGTTGCCCCCCGTAGACTCCCACACCGCCGCTTCCGCATCGGGGTGGAAGGAGCGCGACACCACCGAGACCTTATCCGCCACCATAAAGACCGAGTAGAAGCCGACGCCAAACTGGCCGATAATCTCACTCGCGCTGGCCTGCTGCTCCTTGGCCTGCTGCACAAAGGCGCGCGCACTCGATTGCGCAATCGTCCCCAGGTGGTCAATCATCTCCTGGCGGGTTAGACCGGTACCCGTATCGCGCACGGTGATCGTCTTGGCCTCTTTATCCACCTCGATCCAGATCCCCAACTCGGCTTCAGGATTGAGCACGTTCTGGTTGGTGAGCATCTCAAACTGCAAGCGGTTGATCGCATCAGAGGCATTCGAGATCAACTCACGCAGAAAGACATCGCGGTCGGTATAGAGCGAATGGGCCAGAATATGTAGAACCTGCTGTACCTCAGCACGGAAGGACATCGCCTCCGGCGGTGGCATCGTCTCCTGGTCGGTCGTCATCGTGGCAAGCTCCTTTGTTGCTTATCGTGTACCCAATCATGCTGCATTGTACGATACATGACCAGTATTAGATTCTCGTTAGCGGAGCGCAAAAGGTGTGTTAGAACCCCCACCGCAGGTGACTTTGCACATGCCCTGGTACTAGCCTATTGTAACTGTTCACACTTCTCCTAGCCTCCAGGCTTTGACGCAAAGACGCCAAGGCGCAAAGCCTGCAACAACCCTTTGCGTCTTCGCGCCTTTGCGTCAATCAGAAGCTTCCTTTACCCCAAGTGTGAACAGTTACAGCCTATTTCGATATTGACAACCCACACCACCCTATGCTATCCTAACCGCTAGATATCCGGGCTTAGCCGCAGAGGAGTATGTTGATGAACTTGACAGCCTACAACAACACCGCCGGTTGCACCGGCGCGGGCTACGCAGCCCGTGTTGTGCGCCGCATCAACGCTCGCGATGATGAGCCTGGTCTCCCTTTGCACCTACTCAGGAGTTGAACACAACTCCATTTAGTGAGTATGAGGCTGTGGGGAACCAAGAGGTACCCACAGCCTCAACTGTTTCCATGAGGCTGTGGCGTCCCATCAAGGCGACCACAGCCTTTTTGTGTTCTCTCGCAGGGCGTCGCAGTGATCGCATCGTTCGGAAGTAATGAATTCAGTAAAGGAACCGTGAAATGATACACATCGAACAATCGGTCGGGGTCACCCATCTGCCGCCGTCGTCAGATTTGCAGCCTACCTGCGAGAGGAACACGACCTTGATTATTCTTGAACGCGATGGCACCATCAGCCATTCTGCAACAGATATAGCACCAAAGAACATACATCGCGCACGGGTTGAACTCCCTGCCGATCTTGAGGCTGGTCAACCGGCCCCTTCCATGATTGAGCGCGTGCTCGATTTTGCCTGCGATATTCTGGGGATTCGCAATCTAGAGGTACGCATCTATGAGCCCCAGAAACGCTAAGTTGTCCGCTCCTAGTGCCACAAAGCCCGACACGATCAACGGGGTTATCCTGCGTGCCCAGAGCGGCTTCTTCTGGGTACAGACCGCGCAAGGCGTGATCGAGTGCCGTCTACGCGGGCGGCTCAAGCGCGAACGCCAGCGCAGCGACATTGCCGTCATCGGTGATGATGTTGCGATCAGTATTGTCAGCCCCGGCCACGGCGCGGTGGAGGAGGTGCTGCCGCGTCGCTCGCGCTTAGCGCGGCGCGCCGCTGGCACCCGTGATGCCGAGGATGTCATGGTGGCCAATGTCAGCCAGGTGTTGCTGATCTTCGCCTGTGCCCAACCCGCCTTCACCCCGCGCATGCTGGATCGTTACTTGGTGATCTGCGAGCATAGTGGCCTCGAACCACTGATCATCGCCACCAAAGTCGATCTGGTCAGTGCCGAGGCCGCCCAGGCCATGCTGGCTCCCTACGAGCGCATCGGCTATCCGGTCATCTACGCCAGCACCCACACCGGCCAGGGGCTTGCGGAAATCCACCAGCGCCTAGTTGGTCAGATCAGCGTCGTCACCGGCAAATCCGGGGTCGGCAAGAGCAGCCTGCTCAACGCCGTCCTCCCCGGCCTAAACCTCGCCACCAGTGCCGTCTCGACACTGCTCGGCAAGGGCCGCCACACCACCACCGTCGCCGAACTGCACCCCGTAGATCTGGAAGGTGGTGGGTATGTCGCCGACACCCCCGGCATCCGCGAGATCGGGCTGTGGAACCTGCCGCCCGAAGATCTCGACTGGTGTTTCCGCGAACTGCGCCCATTTCTGGGCCAGTGCTACTACGCCGGGTGTACCCACGTTCATGAACCCGACTGCGCGGTGCGTGCGGCAGTCAGTCATGGGCAGATCGATCCCGTTCGGTATGAGAGCTACACTCGCTTACGCACCGGCGAGGCAGAGGCCAGGTAGTAGGTCACAACATCAAAAGAGGAAGAACATGCCCCGTCTACGCATCAACCTGCGCGATATGAGCGCACTGGACGAGTTCGACCTGATGGACGAAGTGGATCAGATCAACCCAAGTGAAGAACGCGGGAATGAGCGCGATGATCGCCGCCCGATCAACCCGGTCGCGCTCCAGCGCCGCCAGGACTCGCGCAAGTTTGGCAAGGACATCGCTCGTGTCCTGCGCCAGACCAAAGATCGCCTCAAGCCATAATATCCGCACACAATCGGTTTGCTCATACTGGCGGCGAAGCCGCCAGTATGAGCAAACCGATTACACCTCAATCTCCTCACCCTCACGCGCCGCATCAAACAACAACGGACTCCCCTGCGCCACTAGGCGATCCTGATAGTGCCTCACAATCGCGTCCAACTGCGCATCGGTACGGGTTGGCGCGTGGTGGAAGATCATCAACTGTTCCGCCCGCGCCTTCTGGCTCAACTCAATCGCATCCTCCACCCGGCTATGACCATAATCCTGCACCTGCTCGTGGCGCGTATAGGGCGCACTATGCACCAGGATGCTGGCCCGGTCGGCAAAATGCAACGCCTGCTGCCAGATCTGATCGTTGGTGTAGCGCACATCGGTGATGTAGACGACTGAGCGACTGCCCTCCTCGATCCGGTAGGCCCAGATCGGCGAGTGTTTGCGCTGTGAGAGCGGCATGGCACTAATCCGCAACCCGCCCACCATAAACGGCGTGGTCGAGATGGGCTGGAAACTGTGGGTTGCCCCGATATGCGCAAGGCCATAGACGGGCGAATAGACGGGCGAGAGCATCCCATCGTAGACCATCTGCAACGAACCACGGGTACTATCGGGGCCATAGATATGCAGGCGGTTGCCGGGGATATGTACGAGAGCCGGAAAGGGCAACCCCAAGATATGATCCCAATAGGTATGGCTAATCAGCAGGGTCATCTCGCCGCCACCACGGCCAAACTCGCGTCCCACCAACGCATCGCCAAACTGACAAAAGCCGGTGCCGGTATCAATCACCACCAACTCGCCATTGGCCCCCGTGAGCGCGGTACAGCAGGTATTCCCGCCATAGCGCAGATACTCTGCGCCCGGCGTCGGCACATAGCCACGCACCCCCCAAAACTGTAGTCTCATAACGCAACTCCCTTGCGCAACTCCATGCCCTCGAAGGCTGCGCTGATCCTCAGGTTGGGGTTGGGGGGAGTCTGTTGGGCAGCCAGCATAGCATCAATCTGCGCATCGGTATGGTGCGGATCGTGGTGGAAGAGGAGCAGGTGCTTCACCCCCGCCGCCTCGGCGATCTCGCGTGCCTGCCCAGGGGTGCTGTGGCCCCAGTGCGGGAAGCGGGCATACTGCTCATCCGTAAACTGCGAGTCATAGATCATCCAATCCGCCCCTTGCGCCAAGGCCACGATCTTCGCCCGCATATCGGCGAGGATAGATAGCTCTTCTTCTGTATTCGGCAAGGGTCGCCCCGTCCATGCAATGCGTTCATCACCAAAGAGAATGGTGTGGAACGGCCCCGTATCGGGGATGAAGACCAGCGCACCCGCATCACTTTCGATGCGGTAGGCGAGTGCCCGATAGGGATGGTTGGCTTGGGCGGTTGAGATGCGTACCTGTCCTCCAATCTCAAACTCTACCTCATCATGAATTTCGTGGAAATTCATTTCGGCCCGCAAATCCTCTAAACTAATCGGCATCAATGGGTCACTCAGCGCATTGGCGATGGTGGTGCGTAGGCTTGATTGTGTGCGTTGAAGGCCATAGATCTCGATGCGTTTGTGCGGATTGAAGATCGGCGCAAAGAAGGGAAAGCCAATAATATGATCCCAATGGGTATGGGTGATCAGGAGGTTGATGGTGTCGGGTGGGTTCGCTTCGCGGCTTAAGGCTTCACCGAGTGGGCGTAGCCCGGTGCCAGCATCGAGAATGACACAGATCTCGCCGACTCGTACTTCGACACAGGTGGTGTTGCCACCATAACGCAGCATCTCCGCACGAGCCACCGGATAGGAGCCACGGGTTCCCCAAATTCGTATAATCATAGGTATTCTTGATGGTTGATCTGCATCACCAAAGTCTAGTTTACAGCATAAACGAGCCTTTTTGTAGGTTTAGGAGCCATAGAAGTAGGGCAGGGGTAAAGTTCTTGGGGTTACGCCCCCGAACCCCCATTGGAGGTGGAAACACAAACACGGCCTGCATTGCAGGCCGTGTTTATACACACAGAGAAGTGCTACCCGCTACTCTAATGTGCTATACCAATCGGTATATAATTCCTCGAACGTCTTCCCGTAGATGCCTTCATAGTTGGCCGAACCCGGCGCACGCCCATTCCCGGTGGTGTAGAGCAGGTTAAACTTCTCCCAGCCATACGTGCGGGCGAGGTAATCCACAAATCCGGCCCACATATCATAGGCATTATCAATACTGGTCGTCTTGCCGAGAGCGGCCAAGTTACCTCTAATGCCAGATCGGTAGAGTTCACTGGCGCGTGCTTGGAACGAAGGTGACTCGGAGAGGCTCAACCAATACTCACCAGAGATCCAGCAGGCCAGCCCTTCCAGCAATACCAGATCGACACGTGCTTGTTCTTCTTTCCCATAGGCTGCCGCCTGAAGGGCGTGGGAGAGTTCGTGGACAAGGATCACTAGCGCGTTATGCTTGTCTTCACCGGCTTGGTAGTAGATACGCACATTGGTATTGCCATAGGTGTAGGCAATGCCCCGCGTTCCACGCCCCGGCGCTTGGCTGGTGTGATAGACACCTACCGAGACCCGCTCGGTGAGTTGGGCGTCGAAGCGTTTCTGGATATAACTCACCGCCCATTCGGCTTTGACCCCCAAATCAGCCACTTCCTCAGCCGAGAAGGTGCTGCTTCCCACATACACATCCAGACGGCGGCCACTAAAGACCATCTCACCAGGTAGGGTTGGCCCGCGCCCCGGTAGATAGACCGTTGGCACAAACTTGATCCCATCACCTTCGTTGAAGTCACGCCGAGCCAGGGTTGCGGTGGGGGGTGGGGTCTCAGTGGGGAGGGTTGGGGTGGATTCCTGGTTCAGGGCGGTATGGATAGCGGCATGGTTGGCCGTAGTTGAAGGTAAGCCAGCACCGGTCAACCCGATCAGAGTGATCAGGGTGGCGGTTATGATGAGCGCGATCAGGGCGCTTTTATGTCGTGACACTGAGTCAACCTCCTGCGGCACACCACGGGGTGATCGCAAAGAGCACTGCGATAGTTTGTAGAGAGACGGTATGCTTATACCACGAGGTAGTGGAGGTGTCAACTTTCTGGGGGGCGACTTCGTCGCCCCAGAAGATCTTTTTTGGTGTTTTTTGGCGGCACAGCCGCCAAAAAACACCAAAAACTGGAACCCCACCGGCGGTGGTTTTGCGGACGCAGCAGCGTCAAAAAATGGTACGATGGCATTAGGCACAATCCAAGGGAGATGATCACCATGCCCATCCTTATTGATGGCCACAACCTGATCGGGCACTTACACGGGGTGAGTCTGGCTGATCCTGACGATGAGGCGCAGTTGGTGATGTTGCTGCGCCGCTATGCCACTGCTAAGCGCGGGCGGCGTGTGGTGGTTATCTTTGATGGTGGGGTGTATGGCCATCCCGACAATCTGAATGGCTATGGGGTTGAGGCGCGCTTTGCGAAGTCGCCTAGCGATGCAGATAGCGAATTGATCCGCCGTATTCGGGCGGTGAAGCGCCGCGATGAGTGGCAGGTGGTGAGTTCCGACCGTGTGGTGATCGGTGAGGCGCGAGCCAAGGGGTTGACGGTGATTAGTTCGCAGCAGTTTGCGCACCGTCTGGAAGTGTTGAATGCTCCCAAGCCTACGGTCTCCATCCGCGAGAAGCGCAACGACCGCCCGCTCAGCCCCGCCGAGATTGCCGAGTGGATGCGTTTGTTTGGGATCGTGGAGGAGGAGGAGGAGCAGCAGCAGCCGTAGAGATGGCTCGATGGGTGTGAGGGGTTTTACCTATACTCTTCGCCTAAAACTACCGTATGGTCACGCTGAGTGGAGCGAAGAGGAAGCGTCTCCAACCGGAACCCTTCGCTGCGTCTATGGCTCCACTCAGGGTGACCACATTCCTTCTGCTCTACTGCGGCATTGGCCTTACCCCTTCACCGCATCCTTCAATGTGCTGCTGGCGCTGAAACCGGGGGTCTTGGTCTCAGGAATATGAATCTTGTCGCGGGTCTGCGGGTTGACACCCTCACGCGCCCGGCGCGAGCGAACCTCAAAGGTTCCAAAACCGGTCAAGGTCACCTTCTCGCCCCGCGCCAATGCCTCGGTAATCACGTCCAGCGCTGAATCGACGACGAGTTTGGTCTCCTTCTGCGAGACGCCCGCCTTCTCAGCCACTGCCTTAATAAAATCAGTCTTCTGCATGGGTGCAGTCCTCCCTAGTTGGTATGTTTGTACGACGTATTTCCCTTCAGAATGCAGTATACTGCGCTTGTCAAGACCCTTAAGTGATATAGAAGCCCTAGAGCGCCTTTCAGAATTTCCAACTCGGTTTTAGGGCATTGCAAAGCCATGAAATTTTAGTACATTTGTTTGATATGTATGTTCGGATTACACAAACACACGGAGGCCGTTTTCTGCATCCTAATGCAGAAAACGGCCTCCGTGTGGAGCGCAAGCAACGTTTAAGAAGTCTCACAACTGATCAGCGTTGGTTTGACTCCGACGGGCGCGGCTTGGGCGCGCAGGAAGCGCAGCAAGACATCATTGAAGAGCGTGGCTTCGTCGAGGAAGGGGAAGTGGCGACTGCGTGGCATCATCACCACCTCGGCCATCGGCACATGATCGAAGAGATCGGCTTGGTTGGGGTTGACAATGTCGTCGCGGCCACCGTGGACGATCAGCGCGGGCACCTTGAGCCGCCCCAACTCTGGACGCAGGTCGGTGCGCCACATCGAACTGACGGCTCGGCGTAGCGAGACCGCGCTCGACTTGACACTGTCATCAATCATCTCGCTGATCGCGTGGTCGCTGGTTTCGCCCAGGAAGAAGCGGAAGAGGCGGCGGCGCAGCCAGGGCATACGCGCAAAGGCATCGGCGAAGAAGGGGCGGTCGGTGAGTTTGAGGAGCCACGAGAGCGAGTCGCCATCAATCGGGGCACCTACGGTCGCCACACGCTGAATCCGGTTGGGGTAGCTAATCGCCGTCTTGAGCGCGACCATCCCACCCATCGAGTGGCCCACCAGTTGCACGCGATCAATACCGAGGGCATCGAGGAAGCGAATCACCTGATCCGAATAGCTCTGGATACTCTCTTGGGTCAGCTTGCGGCGCGAATCGCCAAATCCCCAGAAGTCAAAGGAGTAGGTACGGAAGTGATCGGAGACCACCTCCATGGTGGGGAACCAGTAGCGCCAACTGCCGAGCCACCCGTGCAAGAAGAGCACCGGGCGACCTCGACCGAATGCCTCATAGTGAACCGCTTGATTGTCAATGACAACGATGCTCATAGGAGTCTGCTAACGCTACGTGGGCGAATCTTACCAGTCGTATATCCATAATAACGTAAGTATATAACGGTTTTGGATTGGGCCGGTTGAAACCGGACTGTAGGCCCGGCAGCAGAACATGTGCAAAGTCCTTGGGGCTGCGTCCCAAACCCCCAAAAAGATTTTCGGGGGCGGTTTCCGCCGCCCCCGAACCCCCACCGGAGGAGACCTTGCACATGCCCTGGGCCCAGCGGGCCATCTACGGACTGGTGCGCGCCCGCAGCGAGGGGATGTTGCTCTCGCGTTCGTGCAGCGAACGCCGCAAGCGCCATTGGAGCGTCGAAATATCCTCGGAGATACCGCGTAGTTGGGACATCTCTTGCTCCAATTCATCGAGCAGCGCCCGCGCATGCACACTTACCTGCACATTACCGTGATCCACCGAGATCTGGCCCACCCGCTCCTGGATCGCGGCCAGCAGACTCATCAGATAGGCCCAGGATTCATTATCCTGCGTACTCGCGACACGCTGCGCCTTGCCGCGTGTATCGAGCCAACCCTGGATCTGGGCCTGCAAGGCGCTAATCCGATCTTCAAGTTGATGCAACGCGGCCTCATCGGCGGCGCTACGCGGGCCTGCCCCACGCTCTCCCGCTGTGTGCGCTTGGTTCACCATCTGCTCAAGTTGTTCTTGCAGGTAGGCGATGGATGATCCAAGCTGTGATTGGCGCATCGTCACCGCTTCCTGTTCATTGAGCATATCGAGCAACATATCCCGCAACTTCGCGGCCTCGTCGGAACTGCGCAGCGCCTGCTGGTGGAGCAGGTGCGGCACAAACCAGAGCAACAGGGCGAGCAATGTGATAACGGCAATGCCGAGTGCAACAAAGAGTGCTGTCATAGATCCTCCTCCTACCTATTGCTAGTATAGGAAGAGGCTGCGCCGTTGACTACGGCTATGGATGACAGGTGGATTACGTTGCGGTGGCCACGCGCACCACCCGTGGATGTCCGGCCAGATCATGGAAGAGGCGCACCTCGGCCATGGGGAAGGCGGCCTGTGCCAATGCGCTCACGATCTCGCCCTGCCACGCGCCGATCTCGCACAACACGCTACCGCCAGCCCGCAGATACCTGGGGGC
Source organism: Candidatus Oscillochloris fontis (assembly GCF_004138135.1). Lineage (GTDB taxonomy): Bacteria > Chloroflexota > Chloroflexia > Chloroflexales > Chloroflexaceae > Oscillochloris > Oscillochloris fontis. Next base: position 33,599 of record NZ_RYFD01000028.1, on the reverse strand, counting down.
AGCCGCAAAGATACGCCGGTAGAGGTCGGCCCCATCTGCGCCGCCACCCTCCAGGGCTAGGTGGGGTTCGTGGGCCAGGACATTCGGCTCGACTTCGGCGAGGATGGTGTAGGGCGGGTTACTGACGATCAGGTCGTACTGCCCGGCCAAGGGTGCGCAGAGATCGCCCAGCACCAGCCGCACCCGCCCGCTGAGCGCGTGGCGCTCTACATTGGCCGCCGCCACCTCCAGGGCAGCGGGGGAGAGATCCACCGCCTCGATCTGCGCGTGGGGGAGCTGTAGCCCCAAGGCTATCGCTATCGCCCCGCTGCCGCTGCCGAGGTCGGCAATGCGCCACGCGGCTGTATGATCGCCCAGCATGGCCAGCGCCACCTCCACCAGCAGTTCGGTCTCTGGGCGGGGCACCAGCACGCGCCGATCTACCAGTAGCTCGTAGCCGTAGAACTCCTTGTGGCCCACCAGATAGGCCACTGGCTCTCCACTTGCGCGGCGCTCGACCAGCGCCATGAACGCCTCGGCCACCTGCGGCGGGATCGGCGCATCGCGCTCGGCCAACAGCCTAGCCCGCGACCAGCCGAGTAGGTGGGTGAGGAGTAGCTCTGCATCCAGGCGCGGGGTGGTACTGGTGACCACGAGGCGTGTGGTGGCGAGGTTGATGAGATGAAGGAGGATCACTGGTACCTGTTCATACTTGTAGGGGCGAAGCATCGCCATGCAACCCAGGTCGTGTTCTCCAGACCCCATGATGAGCGATGCTTCGCCCTCCGGCTGGTTCCTAATCTATCCGCCGTTCAGTGAAGTCACTGCCATCAAATGAGAGCAGGCGCTTCTTGTCATCAATACGGGTCTCCAAGTGTATCGGGCGTGACCAGATGTGATGCAGATTGCGAATCGTGTCGCGGGCGTAGTCCATCTTCAGATCCACGCCTTCGTGGCGATGGCGTAGGTAGATTTCGCCGCGATTATTATAATTACCATCTTCAATTGCAATGAAGGGTTGGCCAAAGTTGGTGAGCCGGAAGAGCAACTTCTGCTTGATCTCCTGAAACTCACGCGAGGCGATCTCGTAGAGGTCGGTGTCGCGGTTGTAGCGGAAGGAGAAGAGTTTGTTCTCGATCACAAACTCCGGGGTGAGGAACTCATCAATAAAGGTGACATCATTATACAGCTTGCGGATCTCAAAGATCTTCTGTCGCCCCAGGCCCAACTGGCGATCCCAGGTACGCTTGGCGGCGATGTCGTCACACTCCTCGTACTCCTTGCCGAAGCGGCCCCGGTTCCAGCGATCTTCCACATCGCGCAGCAGTTCCAGCCCCAGCTTGTACGGATTCAGCCGCCCGCCGCCCGTCGCCACCACCCCACTATGCAGATCAGCAAACGCGACGATCTCCGCCGCTGTCGCCACCTTGCGGGTCATGATCATGCTGTGCCAGTAACTGGCCCAACCCTCATTCAGAATCTTGGTCATGCCCTGGGGCGCAAAGTAGTAGGCTTCATCGCGCACAATCTCTAGCACCGTATGTTGCCAACGCTCCAGCGGCGCATAATTCAAGAGGAAGAGCAGAATATCGCGCTGCGGATGTTCGGGGAAGCGGCGCTGTTTGGCCCGTTCTTCCTCGATCTTCTGGCGCTGCGCGGCCAGATACTCCGGCGGATTGATGTAATCGCGCATATAGTCGCGCTCTACCCGCAAGCCCTGCGCCACCTGTGGCTCCTCTTCGCCCACCAGCGGCTGGGGGGTGTGGGAGTCGGGGCGCTTGATGTAGGGCGAGTGGTAGTCAATCAGGTTTTCGAGCGAGAGGCAGGTGTCAATGAACTCCTCAACTACATCATAGCCAATCCGATCAATGATGCGCTGGATGCGTGTGGCATGGTTGGCCATGGCATCAAGCATCTTGCGGTTGGTGTGGGCAAACCACATATTGTGTTTGAAGAAGTCCACATGCCCGGTCACATGCGCCATGACCATCTTCTGGGTCACATCTTCGTTGCCCTCCAGCAAATAGGCGTAGGAGGGGTTGGTATTGATCACCATCTCATAGATTGTTGAACCCTGCCAGATATGGCCCTTCATCAACTGGTCAAAATCCATGCCGAAGCGCCAATGCGGGTAGCGCGTCGGAAAACCGCCCATCGCCGCCGTCTCATAGAGCGTGCGGTAATCCAACACTTCATAGATGATGGGGAAGAAATCGAGGCCATAGGCACGCGCATGGGTCTCGATCTCTTCGCGGGCGGCCTCTAGGTTGGCAGGTAGGCGGGTGTTGCGCATAGAACCCCCTCTCTCACCATAACTATTCACACTTGGGGTAAACAGAATTCTCGTGTTGACGCCAAGGCGCAAAGACGCAAAGATTGTGATTGGACTCTCTCGTGAAGGCTTTGCGCCTTGGCGTCTTTGCGTCAAAACCTGAATGCTAGGAGAACGGTGAACAGTTACCTCTCACCACGAGATACGCAGGATGCTGCGGAAGATGAGACTGTGGACGAAGAGGGTGGTTAGCAGCAACCCAGCCACGACAATCTGGGTGCGTCGCCCTCGTTCTTCATCCATGATACCACTAGCTAGGGTTGTGGCGATGAGAATATGGCTAAAGAGCCAGATACGTTCAATCTCGCGGAAGAAGAGTCCCGACCCAAGCATCCCACCAATAAGCAGCAGCATCCCCAGGCCGAGCGCATTGTTCTGCTGCGCGGCTGTGGCCGGGTTGCCAAGCCGCCCAACCGCTTGGTTGGCACTGTTCAGCAGCCGATAGAGTGGCCATGGCCCCAGGAACCAGCCATAAGATACCGCGTTGACCGCCAAGAAGAAGAGGTAGCTGGAGAGTCCTAGCGGCGAGATGCGGTTACTGACATCAATGGTATTGTTGGCCGTGCCCATAACGAAGGCATCCAGGCTGTTATAGCCAGTGAAGATCCACAGCCCCAGGTGTACCAGCAGCATCATGGCCAGCACCCGCACTGCCAACCCGACCCAGCGGCGCAGCGCCGCCGGGTCGTAGGGCCGCTGCCAGAGTTGCCAGAGCAGCAGCGCCGCCGCAACCAACGCCACCATTAGCGTGGTAAAGCTGAAGAAAAGCCCCAGTGCGAGGAGTAGCCCCGCAACCAGTGCGGCACGTTCGGCATTGTCACCCATCGGGGCGAAGGCCACATAGAGCGCGTAGATCGCCCAGGCCAAGAGGGTTGCCAATAGTGCATCCATCGAAACCACATTGTAGGCCATCGCGGCGGGCAACAGGGTGGTGATCGCCGCCGCCAGGATACCCGCCCGCCAGCCGCTGATGCGCCGCGCCAGCAGGTAGGTGGGCCACACCGCCAGCGCCGCAATGGCAACCACCACCCAGGTGGCGGGTTCTGGCCCCGCGCCGAAGATGCGCTCGACCACCCAGAGGAAGAGCGTATTACCGGGTGGGTGGGTCTTGTTATGCAGCACCAGATCGGGCATCTGCGCCACGTAGCCACGCACAAAGGCCAGCGGATCGTTGGCAACCAGCGGCACATCGCGGATATAGTCGCCCTCTTGCAGCGCAAAGGTCTGGAAGAGCGTATCCCAGCCGCGCACGCTGGCTTTGAGCATCACTGGCAGGCTGAAGGCGGCCAGCCAGCTACTCCCAACCACCAGCGCCGCATGGGGCGGTGTTTCACGCCGCAGCCAGAAGAGCACCAGCGCGATGAAGAGCGCGGCACCCAGGGTGGGCCAGATGGCCATCCATGTGAGCATCGTGCCACCACGCGCCATCAGCGGGAAGGGCCAGATATAGCCGGGGAGATGCGCCAACTGGTACCACCCCACCCCCAGCAACATGCTGATCAGCGTCACCCCGGTTAGCTCGCGCTGCCAGATACGCAAACGCGGAGCGACACCCTGGTAGAGTAGCAGCGCGGCCATACTGGCCGCCAGCGCCAGCGCGGCAAAGGCGCTCCAAAAGGGCAGGTTGGGGGCCACCCGCAGATGCCCTTGGATCACTCCTAGCCCGATCAGGAGCAGCAGCAGCAGCACCGCCCCTAACCCCAACCACCACGCTACACGCAGCCGCCGCAATAGCCAGTAGCCGCCCACACTCAGCCAGAGATTCACGCTGAGTTGGCCCCATGGCGGGAAGGCGGGGACAAGCAGGCGGAACTCGGCCACCCGCAAGCCAACTCCGGCCACCCGGCCATTCCCTGGCACAAAGACTTCACTCAGCATGTGTAGGCAGAGTGCGCCGGGGCTAGGGTCGGGCGGGATGAGTAGGTGGTAGCGCCGGTGATCCGGGGCGAGTTGGAGGGGCAGACTCACCCCGACCATACGCAACTCCAGATCGGCAATGCCAGAGAAGGAGCTACCTACCAGATCCAGACGCAACATACCGAGCGGGCGGGTCGCTCCGGCAGCGGGCAAACAGACGACACCCTCGCCCTTCGTCCAGCGATAGGGTAGCTCGGTGCCACCCTCTAGAGACTGAAAGCCAACGAAGATGTCACGAAAGCGATCCTCGGCCCGCACCTGTGTGCGGTAGGCACCACCATAGTAGACCAGAGTCAACACCAGGGTACACAGACCCAAGAACAGTGGTGGCAGGATGCGCCATGGTGGATCGGTATGAAAGAGCGACTTCACTTACCCTTGCCTAAAAAATCTTTGATCGTATCATAGATGTCATCGCGTTCGGCGATCTCACTCACCACTACGCGCTCATCAACCCCCAACAACTCCTCAAGATCATGCGCAAAGCGGCCAGAGCCGTAGAGCGAGCGTACCTGCCCATAGCAGAACTGGTTGACTTTGGGTAGGATCTCATTCCTGAGCAACTCGACACACTCGCGGGTATCGCCGCCACCCCAGTTATCACCATCGGAGAAGTGGAAAGGGTAGATATTCCACTCACTCGCCGGGTAGCGCTCATCAATCAGGCGGTTGCAGAGCTTATAGGCCGAGGAGATCTTGGTGCCGCCACCCTCGCGGATGTGGTAGAAGGTCTCATGATCCACCTCCTTAGCCGCCGCATCGTGGACAATATAGCGGATCTCGATCTCCTTGTACTGCGAGCGCAACCAGGTCTCGATCCAGAAGGCGGTGATGCGCACCAACTCCTTCTGTTCGGTGCCCATCGAGCCAGAGACATCCATAATATAGATGATAACCGCGTTACTCTCTGGTTGCAGCGTCTCCTTCCAGGAGCGATAGCGCATATCCTCACGGATGGGCACCACAATCGGATCGGCCTGATCATACTCCCCCGACGAGATCTGGCGGCGCAGGGCTTCGCGGTAGGTTCGCTTGAAGTGGCGCAGCGAGTTGGGGCCAGTGCGGCGGATGCCGACATAGCGATCCTTCTCGCTGATCAGGTTCTTGCGCCCCTTGGGCTGGATGTTGGGCAGTTGCAGCTCCTCACCCAGAATCGCCGCCAGTTCCTCCAACGTCATATCTACTTCGAGCACATGCTGCCCCGGCTCCGCTCCGGCTTCACCCTGGCCCGGCTGCGGATCACCCTGACCCACCGGGTCGCCCACATCGCCCTCGCCCTGCCCCACCCCGCCGCCCTGTTTGGCCCCGTAGCGGAACTGGGGTAGGTCAATCGAAGGCAAGGGGATGCTGACCAAGCGCTTGCCTTGCCGCCCGATCATCTCGCCGTGCGACATGTACTTACGCAGATCCTTCTTGATTTTACCGCGCACAATCTGCCGAAAACGGTTCAGGTCGCGGTCAACACGTTTCATTGACATAGGTTTATTGTATCCATGCCAGTGGGGGGGCGGGGGCGGCTGCGCCGCCCCCGCAGGATCTTAGGTGTTGGTGTTTGGCGGCGTAGCCGCCAAACACCAACACCTAAGATCTCCCCTGTACTAATAACTCCCCCGCGTATCACCACGTGCAAAGATCGAGGCCACATAGTTGAGCACATCGGTGGCGCTCTGCTCATTGTAGCCAAAATCGCGGATGAGGCGCGCCTTGACCACATCAATCTTCTCTTGGGTGTCCTGGTCAATCACCCGCGAGACGAGCGAGGTGAGCTTGATACTGTCCTTCTGATCCTCAAAGAGCTTGAGTTCGAGTGCCTTGTGCAGCCGCTCGTTGGTGCGATAGTTGAAGGTCTTGCCCTCAACTGCCAACGCGCCGATGTAGTTCATGATCTCGCGGCGGAAATCGTCCTTGCGCGATTCGGGGATGTCAATCTTCTCCTCAATACTACGCATCAGACGCTCATCGGGTTCCTCGTACTGGCCGGTATAGCGGTTACGCACCTTCTCGCGCTGGGTATAGGCTTTGATGTTGTCAATATAGTTGCCCGCCAGACGCTTAATCGCCTCCTCATCGGCGGAGATGGCGCGCTGCACCTCGTTCTTGACGATCTCGGTATACTCCTCGCGCACCGTCGCCAAGAGATCGCGGTAGCGTTTGCGATCTTCCTCATTACTAATCAGGGCGTGGTTCTTGAGGCCACTCTCCAACTCGTTGAGCACCATGAAGGGGTTGATATAGCCCTCTTCCTGATTACTCACCAGCGCATTCGAGATCTTATCCTGAATATAGCGCGCCGAAATGCCCTCCATGCCCTCGCGCATGGCCTCCTTGCGCAACTCCTTGATGTTATCCTCGGTGAAGCCCGGCAGGGTCTTACCGTTATAGAGCTTCAACTTCTGAAGCATGGTCAGATTGGGCTTCTTCGGATCTTCCAGGCGCGTCAGCACTGCCCACATCGCCGCGACCTCAAGGGTATGTGGCGCGATATGCACGCGCACCTTACGATTGTTGAAGTCGCGCTCATAGATCCGCACCTCATCGCGCAAGCGCGTGACATAGGGGATGTCAATGCGCACAGTGCGATCCTTGAGTGCCTCCATGAATTCGTTGTTTTCGAGGCGGCGATACTCAGGCTCGTTGGTGTTGTGGCAGACCACATTGCCGACCCCACACACAAAGTTGTGCAGGCCGACGCACTCGATGTCATATACCCAGAGATCATCAACCGCACGGCTATGCAGGCGCGCCTCGAAGCGATCATGGCGACCGCCGCGCTTACCCTCACCAGAGACAAAGCGGATGCGATAGGCCGGCTCGCGCTCCGGGCGTTCAGCCGCATAGACGCTATAGTCATAGCCCAGCATCGTCGCCAGCGTACCCACCTGCGCCGCCAGCATGGGCGAGATGCTCTTATACTCAAAGAACTGCTCGCGGTAGGTAGGCGAAGCCGTGCGGGTAAGCTGCGCACTCAGCTTGCGCGAGCCATCGGTACGCATCAGTTCATCGAAGGCATGCTGGAGCAGATCGGATGGCAGGCCAAAGAGGAAATCGGGCAGGCGCTTTTGGGCCGCGCCCTCACCACAATGATGCACCGCCAAGCGTGCAATCGCCTGCGACCCCAAGTAGAGCCGCCACGCCGAATCGGTCTTGGCCCCAGCATCAATCGAGCCATCAGCGGTAGAGATCCGCGAGTATGCTGCCCGCACCCGCTCAAGCTCCTCACGATCCGCCTGACTAATCACGATGCCGCCATTCTGTCCATTCACATGGCCCTCGGTGGCATACCAGACTAGCACCGTGATGAGATCCTTCAACGCCTCGGCATCAGCCAACGGATGGTACTGGCTACGAATCGCCGTCGCGTGGCGTGGCAGATCGAGCCGCGCCCAACCGGGCTGGCATGGCCGCGTGATCGGCTGGCCATCGGCGAAGGTGCGCGCCTCACTGCCGATAAAGCCCGCAATCTCGGCCACCACATCAATCAGCGCAGCATCGCCATCAGCCTCGAAGGCCGCATCAAAGCGGCGTAAGGCCATCATCTCGTGCCGATCTTCCGGGTAGAAGGTGTGGCCTGTCCGATCATAGATCGAGTGGTTCGGCGTCGTCTCGATCACCCCCCACTTCTGTGAGGAGGTGTACATATCGCCCGTGAAGCGGTGGCGAAAGACCGACTTGACCGGTGTCCACTGCACCTGCTGGCGCTCAAAGTCGTAGGCGAGCACTTCGAGGCCCTCAGCGGAGGCGGCGAAGGTCTCATGCATGCGCTCCAGCGTCGCCCACTGCACCGTACCCCGGTAGCGATAGGGAATGGGCGTATCACCCGCCACACTATGCCCAACGATGACCTCATCAATATCGGTTTGGGCGAACTTCTTCGACTTGATGCGATGCTCCTGCGACGCCCCCAGTAGATCGTAGAGGAAGGCCACATCCAGCTTGAGCATCTCGACAAACTCGATGATACCTCGGTTAGCAATATTGAACTCACCATCAAAGTTGAAGGCACGCGGATCAGAATCCGAACCATAGATCGCAATCTTGCGATAGTTAATATCGCCAGTCAGCTCGGTACTATCCTGGTTCTTCTCATCCTTGGGCTGGAAGGTACCGATCCCGACCCGATCCTGCTCACTAAAGAGCAGGCGACGCACGCGGATATGCTGCGTCACCCGGCTCCAATCGCCATCATAGCGGCGCATCAGTTCGCGGAAGTGGTAGCGACAGACCGGGCAGAGGTCGCCAACGATGCGCACATGCTCCTCGCTGGGGCGGCCATCGTTCATCCGTTCCAGCATCTGCTCGCGCAGATCCATCGGCACAAGGTGCAGCGGCTCCTCGTGCATGGGGCACTTCTCCCACTCAACTTCGGGCACCTTCAGCGGATCGAAGCTGGCGGGATCATCAATCGGCCCCAGATACCAATCGTAGGTATAGACAGCCCCGGCATCAGTCTTCGAGTAGTGCTCCATGCCCTTCTTCAAGCGGCGCACAATCGTAGACTTGGAAGAGCCAACCGGGCCATGCAGCAACAACACACGCTTCTCGGTGCCATAACCCTTGGCCGCACCCTTAAAGAAGTTGACCAACCGCATCAGCGGGATCTCAAGACCATAGATCGCATCATTGCCATCAAAGGTCGCATCCGAAAAGAACTTGTAGCGGATCAGCCGCTTCTTAGCATCAATAAACTCCTCGGTTCCATAGTCCATGATCATGTCATAGACTCGCTGGAAAGCGTTGCGCGTCACCTTCGGGTCTTGCGCAACCAGATCGAGATATTCGACAAACGTGCCGCGCCAATTGAGTTGGCGAAACTGCTTGCGATCCTGTAATTCACCGAGGAACTGCATCAGCGATGAGCCGGTCGTAGTCATATCGGGTAGCCTCCTGCTGAGGGTGGTCTTGCTTCGCAATCAAGTGATTGTGAATGGGACAAATAACCGCCGCACTGGGTACGCCATCAATCTGACGGTTCAGATTGAGATTCAGCGAGCGGTATTGCTAACGTGCAGGTGTGATCATGAGGTGTGCGGATGATCTGACGCTCTGCTCAGTGCGCATGGCGCTGAACAATCCGCCGTAGGTCATGTTCTATACAGCTTCGAGGGATTCGGGATGAGGAGTACCTGTTCAGTACAAGTATAATTATTATAGCAATAGGGGTGGGGGGCGTCAATGGATAATTGTTAGGGTATGGCAAATACCGAAGGTGCTATACTACCCCCCAGAGGTATCCGATCCTAGGTACAAGAAAGCGCTACACGATGTCTGTTCCACCTAGCCAGGCACAACCAATCTCCCGCCGTCTGATCATGGCGGTTGGCGCGATCATCATTCTGATCGCCCTCGTCTTGCTCTCGCTCAATAGTGGCCAGGATGTCAGTTACTTGACGGGTGGATCGAGCCTGTTGGTTCTTGCATTCCCCGCCTTTTTGGCCGGAATACTCAGTTTTCTCTCACCGTGTACCCTGCCCATCCTCCCGGCCTACTTCGCCTTCACCTTCCAAGCCGGGCGGCACGGGGTCTTTCTGATGAGTGTGGCCTTCTTTTTTGGCCTCGCCACTACGCTGACGCTCTTGGGGGCGAGTGCCACCGCACTGAGCGGGCTGATCTTCGCGAATCGTCAGGCGCTCACCTTTTGGGGTGGGGTGGTGGTGATCATTTTTGGCTTGATGGGGATGGTGGGTAAGGGCTTCGCTGGCCCGCAGATCCAGGAGCGCCCCGCCGCCACCCTCTTCGGCTCTTACGTCTACGGGGCGACCTTCGCCCTGGGCTGGACGGCCTGTGTGGGGCCGATCTTGGGCGCACTGCTCACGTTGTTGGCGGCCACGAGTGGGGTGGCGATTATTCAAGGTGCCGTTCTGGCTTTCATCTACGCGCTGGGGCTGGGGACACCACTCATCCTGCTTTCAACTTTCTTTAACCGCCTGGGTAATGGCTCGAAGTTCTGGCAGATGATCCGGGGCAAGGGCTTCGAGGTGAAGCTCTTTGGTCAGAGTCTCTTTCTGCACAGCACCAGCCTGATCAGTGGTTTGCTGATGGTCTTGATGGGGGTGCTGCTTGCCAGTGGCCAACTGGAGGCGCTCTCGCGGCTCTCCAATAGCACCAGCCTCGCGCAGTGGTGGGTGGAGTTGGAGAGTTGGGTAAGCCGCTTGTTCGGGTTGCAGTAGTTTCTCCTACATCTCCGCTCCGGGTGGCCTGATGCGCTCCAGGGCAATAAAACTGACTGCCGTGGTCAGCATGAGGATGCTGCTCATGGCCAGCGCCTGCCCGTAGTTGATGGCCCCCGGCTGGCCGAGCAGCCGGAAGATCATGACTGGGAGGGTGGGGGCGTCGGGGCGCACCAGTAACAACGAGGCTCCAAACTCGCCTAGCGAGACGGTGAAGGCGAAGACGGCCCCGGTGATGATCGCGGGCATGATCAGGGGTAACTCGATCCACAGCCAGGTGCGCCACGGGCTGGCTCCCAGCAGTGCGGCTGCTTCGGCGAGGCGCGGGTTTAGCCCGCGTAGGGTGGGGAGTAGCGCACGGATGACAAACGGTAACGCCACTAAGCTGTGGGCCAGTGGGATGAGCCAGGGCCAACTGCGTAGCCCCGCGAGTTGTGGGGTGCTCAGTGCCACCAGGTAGCCTAGCCCCAGCGTGACCGCACTTGTGCCCAGCGGGAGCATGAAGAGCGCGTCTATCAGGTTGAAGATCGCCCCACACCATGATCGCGGCTGCTTGCATGGCGCGTTGCCTAGCAGGTAGGCGGCGGGAATGCCCACCAGCAGCGCGATGATTGCCGTGGCGCTGGCGATGCGTAGCGAGTTGCTCAGTGCGGTGAGTGGTGCGACAAAGAAGGCCGAGTTGCTGCGGTTTTCACCTAACGCGAGGTAGTAACCGAGGCTCAGCCCCTCCGGGCCAAGCAGCGAGCGTACCACCAACGCCACCAGCGGTGTCGCCAGCAGCACCAGGATCACCAACACGTTCGCGCCTACCAGCAGGTGTTGCGCAACCCCCTGCGGGCGTCGGGCCACCGCCGTGCGCGGGAGTCGGTCGAGCGGGATGGCGCTGCGCGCCGCCAGCCGGGTGTAGATCAGGCTGAGCAGCAGGGTGCATCCGGCTTGCAGCAGCGCCAACGTGGCGGCAAGATCGAGCCGCAGCAGTTGGGCGGTTTGGCGGTAGATCACCACTTCGAGCGTCGCCATGCGTGGCCCGCCCAGGATCATAACCACCCCGAAGCTGGTGAAGGTGAAGATGAAGATCAGCAGTGCGGCGGCCCCAATCGCGGGCGCGAGCAGTGGCAGTGTCACCTCGCGGATCGCCCGCCAGCGCGAGGCGCCCAGCAGCGCGGCGGCCTGTTCGAGACGCGGATCGAGGTTGGCCCAGAAGCCGCCGACCATGCGCAGCACCACCGTGTAGTTGTAGAAGGTGTGGGCCAGCAGCACCAGACCGAGTCCGTTGGGGATGCGTAGTGGTGGTTGGGGCAGATCAAACAGTGCTTGCAGCCCCAGATTGATCAGCCCACGCGGGCCAAGCAGTGCCCCCAACGCCGCCGCCACCACCACCGTGGGCATGACAAAGGGTACCCCGGCCACGGCACGCAACACCTCGCGGCCAGGGAAGTGGTAGCGCGCAAAGACATAGGCTCCCGGCAGCCCCACCAGCAGGGTCAGCAGGGTGGAGAGCGCGGCCTGCGCGGCGCTAAATCCCAGCACGCGCCAGGTATAGTCATCGCGCAGCACCGCCCAAAACCCCGCCAGCCCCTCGGCAAAACTCAGGCCCAGGATGGCCCCCAGCGGGTAGAAGAAGAAGACCAGCAGGAAGGCCAGCGCCAAACCACCTGGGAGTAGCCGTATAGGTTTTGACGCTAAGACGCTAAGGCGCAGAGTCTTCACAATATGCCCCCCACCAGTAACTGTTCACACTACTCCTTGCCTCCAGGTTTTGACGCAAAGACGCCAAGGCGCAAAGCCTGCAACAACCCTTGGCGTCAAAACGAGGTTTCTTTTACCCCAAGTGTGAACAGTTACCTCCATCAAAACCTTTGTGGCGTTGCGCCTTTGCGTCAACCAAGGGTTGTTGTTTACCGCAGCACAATCTCCATCCACTCGCTGAGCCAGATCTCCCGGCCCGCCTCGATCTGCTCCGGGGTGAGGCCAGCGGGCTGGCTGGGCACCTCAGCAAACTGGGTGAAGACCTCAGGCTGGGGGGCACTCGGCAGCGCCGGGTAGACAAACATCTGCAAGGGGATGTCGGCCTGGAAGGTCTCACTCAACATAAAGTCCACAAACTGGCGTGCTAGATCTTCATGCTGGGTACCCTTGAGAATCCCGACAAACTCGATCTGGCGGAAGCTGCCCCCCGGCACCAACAGGTTGCCCGTGGGTGGCGCGCTCAGTGCCCCTTCACTAAAATAGACCTCAGCCGCCGGGCTGGTGGCGTAGCTGACCACCAGCGGATAAGCACCCGCGCCGCTGCTGCCACTGAACTGAGTGTAGTAGGCGTCGCTCCAGCCGCTGCTCACAAAGACCTCATTGGCACGCAGATCGCGCCAGTACTCCTTCCAGGTATAGTCGCCCTCCTCACCAAAGTGGCTGATTGTGGCCAGTAAGAAGGCCAGACCGGGCGAAGAAGTGCTGGGGTCTTCCACCACCAGCTTACCGCGCCACTCCGGCTTAGTCAGATCCTCCAGGCTGGTCGGCGGGGTCAGCCCGGCACTCTCCAGCGTCGCCGTATCGTAGTTGATCGTCACATAGCCATAATCCACCGGCAACAGGCGATTGCTGGCATCCAGGCGCAACTCGGCGGGGATAGCCGCCAGCGCCGGGGAGTCATAGGACAGGAAGATGTCGGCCTCCAACGCCCGGCTGAGGAAGGTATTGTCTACCCCAAACAGCAGATCGGCCAGTGGCGCATTCTTACTGAGGATCGCCTGGTTCAGCACCGTTCCGGCATCGCCCGCCTTGAGCACCTGCACCAGAATACCGGTCTGGGCGGTGAAGGCGGCCAGCACCTCTTCACTAACACTAAAACTATCGTGAGTCATGATCACCAGGGTCTGGCCCGCAGAGGCCGGGGCATCGGTAGCGACGGGGTAGGCGGGGACGCTGGTGGGGGCATCGGTAGCGACGGGGTAGGCGGGGATACTGGTGGGGGCATCGGAAGCTGCCGGGTAAGCTGCCGCCGTTGCGCTGGGCACCGGCGTCGGCGTGGCGGCGCTCTGGCCACACGCAGTGAGCAGCAGCGTCAGGGTGAGCAGGGCGATCAAACGCTTCATAGGAACTCCTTGTTCAACACCAACAACAAAAAAGCCACCGACCTGTGGGGAGGTACGGCGGCCAAAAGGCTGCGGTTGCTTCCCTACGCTGGAATAACCCAGGTCAGGTTCCACGGGTCAGCGACGTAAATGGTCGCTATCTCAGCCAGGCTACCCCGGCCCCCCGAGCGTTATCAGTTCGGTGACGGGCGGCATGGTAGCACAGGCGTTGCGTGGCGTCAATTGGGGAGTGTGTAGTAACTGTTCACACTTGGGGTAAAAGAAACCTTATTGTTCACGCGAAGGCGCGAAGCCGCGAAGGTTTTGTTATAGACGTTGCATCTTGGCGTCAAAATCGGCATACATGGAGAAGTGTGGCTAGCTACGTGTGCTACAATCACCCGTGGGTTGTTCTGAACCAAAAGATGGTACCCGACCTATGCCCGCTCCTGATTTACAACAGCGCATTGCCGATCTCAATCTACTGGCGCAGACGCTTAATCAGACGCTCGATCTGCGTGAGGCGCTTGATGCGGCCTTGGTGCAGATCTGTCATCTGATCGGCCTGGATACGGCCTGGATCTTTTTGCGTGGTGAGGCGGATACGTTCCTTCTGGCGGCGCGCCATCAACTCCCGCCCGCGCTCAGTTACCCCGGCCCGGCCTGGGATGAGCGTTGCGACTGTCAGACGCAGTGTGCGGCGGTACCGCTGGATAAGGCGGTGCAGATGGTGCGCTGTTCGCGGCTGCGCGAGGCTGTGGGCGATAAGTGGGGCTTGATGCAGCATGCCTCGGTGCCGCTGCGCAGTGGCGATGAGGTGCTGGGGATTCTGAATGTGGCGACCACCCAGTGGGGACGCATCGCGGCCCCCGAACTGCAATTGCTCTCGGCAATTGGTTGGTTGCTGGGAACGGCGATTGCACGTGCCCAACTCTACGCCCATGTGAAGGTGCGCCGCGTGCAGGAGCAGCGTACCCTGCTGGCGCTCTCGCAGGATCTGTTGGTCAGCGAAGATCTCGAACCGGCGCTCCAACGCCTCGCCCGCGTCGGGGCGCGCCTGCTGGACGCCGATGCCTGCGCGTTTGTCGAGGCTGATGAGTTGGCCGGGCGGGCGGTCTTGCGCGCCGCGTTTGGCTGGAATCTGCCCGCCAATCTGCCATGGCCGCTGGCGCTTGATCCCGCCAGCCCGCACCTCTGGTATCTGCCGGAGCGTACCAGTATACTCGCCGATGAGTCACTGACACCCCTCCCGCCGCTGCTGGCCAGCCAGGGCTTCCACGGCCATCTGGGGCTGGCGGTTGATCTGGGTGGCGCTCCGGTGGGGACGCTCATGGTGAATAGCCGTGTGCCGCGCCAGTTTCTTGATGATGAGGTCCAGTTGCTGGGGCTGCTCGCCAACCAACTCGCTCAGACCTTAGAGCGTGAACGGTTGCACCAAGAGGCGCTGGCGCGCCAACGCTTGGAGCAGGAACTTGATCTGGCGCGTGAGATTCAGGCCAGCTTTTTGCCTCACTGCTGCCCCAGCCTCCCCGGCTATCAGATCGCGGCCTACTACCGCGCTGCGCGGCAGGTCGGCGGGGATTTCTACGACTTCATTGAGCTTCCGCCGCCCCCCGGTAGTGCGCCGACCGCGCCGGGTAGCCCGCCGCGGCGCGGGGAGACTGTCTTTCGCGCCGGGCGGCTGGTGGCTCCCGATCCGCAGGATCTCTCCTCGGCGCAACGCTTGGGAATCGTCATCGCCGATGTCACCGACAAGGGCGTACCGGCGGCCCTCTTCATGGCGCTCTCGCGCACGCTGCTGCGCGCCACCGCCATTGATGGCCGCCAACCGGCTGAGGTGCTGCAACGTGCCAACCGCCTCATTCTGGCCGATTCGCGCTCCGGCCTCTTTGTTACCTGTTTCTACTTGACCCTGGAGACGGCGAGTGGCCACCTCACCTATGCCAACGGTGGGCACAATTATCCGTTACACTATGCGACTGCGACTGGCCAGGTGCAGCCGCTCCGCGCACGCGGGATTGTGTTGGGGATTGTGCCTGATCCGCAGTTTGAGCAGCATGAACTGATGCTCCAAGTGGGGGATGTGGTGTTGCTCTATACCGATGGTGTGACCGAGGCGATGAATCCCGCCCGCGAACTCTTTGGCGATGAGCGGCTCCACGCGCTGCTCCACGCCCATGCCCAGCGTTCACCCCACGAGATCATCAATGCGGTCTTAGCGGCGGTTACGGAGTTTGCCGCTGGCCAGGCTCAATCGGATGATATTACGATGGTGGTGTTGAAACGCAATCCACTAGGGTAAAGGAATTGCCCACTCCTACACGAAGCTTCTTTATTGACGCCAAGGCGCAAAGACGCAAAGGTTGTGATTGGTGTCTATCTTGAAGGCTTTGCGCCTTGGCGTCTTTGCGTCAAAACCTGGATGCTAGGAGCAATGTGAACAGTTACTGTTTGAAGGAAGCCTCTTCGTGAAACGTCCCGTCCTACCCTACATCGTGCTCTTTATCGGCGTCCTGATCGCTTCAACCTCGGCCATCCTGATTACCGCCGCGATCAACCTGGGGGTGGCCCCGCTCAGTGTGGCGGCGGGGCGCATCACCCTGGCCGCGCTGATCATTACCCCGATTGTGTTGCTCCGTTCGCGTGATGAGTTGCGGCGTATCAGCCAACGCGATCTCATGCTCGCAGCCCTCTCCGGCATCTGTCTGGCCGCCCACTTTGCGACATGGATCAGTTCGCTCGCCTATACCTCGGTCGCCTCATCTACCGCGCTCGTCACCACCAACCCGGTCTTTGTCGCGCTAGTGACGTGGCTGGTCTTCCGTGAACGGCTGGCCTGGGGGACATGGCTGGGTGTGCTGATCACGGTGCTGGGGTCGGGTCTGATTGCGCTTAGTGATCGTTCGGGGAGTGGGAGTAACCCACTGTTGGGCGATCTGTTGGCGCTCATGGGTGCAATGACTGTCTCTGGCTATTTTCTGCTTGGCCGCCATCTGCGTAGCCGTATTAGTCTGCTACCCTACATCTGGATCGTCTATAGTACCGCTGCGCTGGCCTTGCTGCTCTTGGCGACACTCCTCGGTCACTCGCTGATCGGCCTGCCGCCGCTCGGCTACCTGCTCATCCTCGGCTTGGCGCTAGGGCCGCAACTGCTCGGCCACACCGCGTTCAACTGGGTGATCAAGTATCTCTCACCCACGCTGGTGACGGTGGCGATTCTGGGTGAGCCGATTGGCTCTGCACTGATGGCGATCTTCTTCTTTGAACAACCGCTGATGCCGTTGCAAATGGCGGGCGGTCTGCTTTTGCTGATTGGGATTGGGGCCACGGTACTCGCAGAGCGCCCCGCTACACGCACGAAGAAAGGTAACCTGAACCCATGATCTTCGATTTTGACACGATCATCCCCCGGCGCGGCACCGACAGCATGAAGTGGGCCGCCTATCCTGAAGACGTGCTGCCCATGTGGGTGGCCGATATGGATTTCCGCTCCCCGGAGCCGGTCATCCGTGCGCTGCACGAGCGTGCCGAGCATGGCATCTTTGGCTATGCGATGCCACCCCACGAGTTGGTCACGACGATCTGCGAGCGAATGCAGCGCCTCTATGGCTGGCACGTTGCCTCCGATGAGGTGCTCTTCCTCCCCGGTCTGGTCACGGCGATCAATCTGCTCTGCCACGCCATTGGCACACCCGGCGACCATGTGGCAACGCTCACGCCGGCCTATATGCCGTTCCTCAGTGCTCCGCTCAACCAGGGCCGGGTCTGCGATACCTTCGATATGACCCAGATTGATCACGGCGATGGAACGCTCAGTTATCGCCTCGATCTGGATGCTTTCGCGGCCAGCCTGCACCCCCAAACCCGCCTACTGCTGATGAGCAATCCGCACAACCCGATCGGCATGGCCTACGACCGCGAGACTCTCACTGGCTTGGCTCAGATCTGTCTGGAGCGCGGGATTGTCTTCTGCTCCGACGAGATCCACTGTGATCTGATGCTCGATGGCACACCCCACATTCCCGCCGCCGCGCTCTCGCCGGAGATTGCCGCCAACACCGTCACGTTGCTGGCCCCCAGTAAGACCTTTAATGTTCCCGGCCTGGGCTGTGGGATCGCGATTGTCCAGAACCCCGAATTGCGCCACCAACTTGTGCGTGCCGCCATGGGCATTGTGCCCCACGTCACCGCCTTTGGCTACACGGGAGCGCTGGCGGCCTACCGCGAGGGTGGCCCGTGGCTGGAGGCGGTGCTGGCCTACCTGAGCGAGAACCGCAACACGCTGCGGCGCTACCTTGCCGAACACCTGCCCCAGTTGCGTACCACCGTGCCCGATTCGACCTATCTGGCTTGGATTGATTGCAGTCAGGCCGGGATCATCGGCAGCCCGGCCACATTCTTCCTGGAGCGCGGCAAAGTCGCACTCTCGGACGGTGTGACCTTCGGGGCCAACTGGGGCAACTTCGTGCGCCTCAACTTCGCCTGCCCGCGCTCGGTCTTGCTGGAGGGGCTAGAGCGAATGCGCAAGGCGCTGGCGTGATGGGGTAAACAACAGCCCTTGATTGACGCCAAGGCGCCAAGACGCAAAGGTTTTGTTGCTGGCTTTGCGCCTTGGCGTCTTGGCGTGATCTATTCAGCATCCAATACTGTACTCACCTCGACCGCGAAACCAGTGAGCAACACCGAGGTTGCCACCTCATCGCGCCCAAACACCCCGTGGTTGAGATACGCTGTGCCCTCTAGGCGCAACACGGTTATCGTTTCCACTACGGGGTTGACGATCCAATACTCAGGGATACCCGCCTCAGCATAGTCGTTCACTTTCTGGATCAGATCCCGATCTGGCGCATCCGGGCTGACGATCTCGACCACGAGATCAGCACCGAGCCAGTAGCTGTTCTGGTTACGCGGATCGTGCGCATCACGCAGCACGAGGAGATCGGGTTCACGGAACTTCCCCGCCCGTATCTGAAGCCGCAACGGTGCATAGTAGACGACACCTAGTGGACGGATGTAGGCCAACAGCTTGAGCAAGAGGAAGAGCGAAATCGCTTGGTGTTTGCGAGTTGGCATAGGGAGTACATCCAGATACCCATCGGTGAACTCGATCATGCGCTTGGTATGATCCGTGAGCCGCAGATACATCTCCTCCGACCAGTGGCCCTGTAACTGGTCGAAATCAATGATGAGTTGGTTGTGCTGGTCAACGATGCGCAGTTCTGGATTCAGTGCCTGTTTGGTCGTGACCATAGGTGTGTTCCTTCCCGGTCTGGTTGCTGGATGTACTTTAGCACGTATGTACTTAGTATGTCAAGGGGTTGGGGATCATTTTTCATCCTCTGCGCACCTCTGTGTCCTCTGCGGTAGACTCCTTCCCTACCCATCCCGCGCCTCAACCCAATCGGCAATGATCGTCAACAGCGCGGCCTGCGGGTCGCGCCAGTAGCGTTCGGGGTCTATCGGCATGCTCGGTGGCCCATTGGGGCTGCCGCGCTCGGCGTGGGCAAAACGGCGCACCACGCCCGCCGCCACCTTCTCGCGCCCATCGGCGCTACTCAGACCCCAACTGCGCACCGGGATAGCCCGATCTGCGGGTGTAGCCCCCCACAGACTCGCGGGCAGATCGGCGTAGCCTGCCAGCCACACCCCGCCCGCCCCGGCCAGCCACAGCGCCCTCAGTGCCGCTTCCAGGAAGCCCGCCTGACGCTCCTGGTCGGCCAAGAAGGCGGGAGCCTTTTCACCATAGGCGTGGCTGGCGACCCAGCCCGCTCGTCCGTCCACTTCGGTTGCCAAGCCCAAATCAGTGATGCGGATCGGTGTTGAATAGCCCTCGGTGCGCAGCAGCGCCGAAGTGACGGCGTGTAGCAGCGAGGGATAACTGATCTCCCAGGGCCGTGCGACATGCGGCGGAGTGAAGGTGGCTACCGAGATCGCCACGTCGGCTCCCGTGCGGGCAATCTGGGAGGGGCGTAGGCTATCGGTACGCATCAGGTCGCTACCGTCAACCACGCCGCTGATACGGGTCGCCTCCAAGCGCCGCGCCTGCTCCACCAGATCGCCCCACCAGTGGCCCGCCACCACGTGCGAGTGGGCACGCCGCACCCGCCCCAACCCGGCCCCAAGTTGCCAACCCTGAATCGCCGGGTGACTCGCAAAGTTGCCGATGGTTTCCCGCAACAGATACCGGGTGGCCGTGCGCAGATCGGGATCAGTGTAGAAGTCGCGGGCTGGCTCGTGGCGGTAACGACTATCCACCAGCAGCGGCGGCGGTGGCGGCAGGTTCTGTGCCTGGAGCGCCTCCTGCGGATTGCGGTAGCCCACCGCCCAGCTTGGCATCTGCATGATGCCCGCCAGCGTCCCCGCCATCAGCCCCACATGCGCCTGCAACCCCGCCGCGCCTACCGCCTCTAGCCCCCGTTCCAGCCCGCGCAGCACCGCTGTACTGATGCGCGTCTGGCCGGGTTGCACCTCCGCCCAACGCAGATCGAGATGCACACTGTCACAACCCAGCCCCGCAATCTGCGCCAGATCCTCGCGCACTGCTCCTGCATCATATTCGCCCCAACTATTTAAGACCGCCACCCCCGACGCACGCGGGCGCGGCCAGTAGGTCATACCGAGTGTGAAAGAATGTGTCATAGTAATACCTTAAAACCTCAAGGAGTATTCCGTTTTTGACGCAAAGACGCCAAGGCGCAGAGCCTCTAATAGAAGTCTCCATCAAAATCTTTGTAACTGTTCACACTTCTCCTAGTCTCGTAACAGTTCACACTTCTCCTAGCTTCCAGGTTTTGACGCCAAGACGCAGAGGCGCAAAGCCGGCAACAAAACCTTTGCGTCCTTGCGCCTTTGCGTCAACACGAGGTTTCTTTTACCCCAAGTGTGAACAGTTACCTAGTCTCCAGGTTTTGACGCCAAGGCGCAAAGCCTGCAACAACCCTTTGCGTCTTCGCGCCTTTGCGTTAAAACGAGGTTTCTTTTACCCCAAGTGTGAACAGTTACAAATCTTTGCGTCTTTGCGCCTTAGCGTCAACTAAAAGTTCGGCTTACCCCAAGTGCGTAATCCGCAACACCCGACTGATCCCATAATACCCCCCCGCCCCCACTCCCGCCACCAGCCCCAGCCAGAGCGTGAGCGGCAGGATCTCGCGCTGCCAGATATACGGGTGCTCCAGCGCCAAAGCGGGCAGGAACCCCATACTTAGGCTCCGCGCCAGTAGCAAGAACCCCGCCAGCAGCAGGGTCGCCCCGCCCGCCCCGGCCAGCCTGCGCCACATGCTCACATCGCGCCACATACCGGGGATGGCGATGCCCAGCAGCCCAAAGAGGAGCAGCGCCTCAATATTGTTGGCCAAACTGAAGGCTAACGCCAAGGCTCCAATATCTCCACCACGGGTGAGCAACCAAGCTCCCAGACCGATATTCAAGCCGACCTGCAACAACCCCACCAACACTGGCGTCCAGGTGCGTTGCAGCGCATAGAAACTGCGGATCAGAATCTCAGAAGCGGCGAAGGCGGGTAGCGCGGCTGCATAACCAATCAACGCCTGGGTGGTGTAGTGCAGCGAGAGCGTATCGAAGGCACCGCGTTCAAACAACACCCGCGCCGTTGGCATACCCAACACCAGCAGCGCCACACTCGCCGGCAGCGTCAGCCAGAGGATCGTACCGAGCGTGCGGCGCACATCAGCGGCGAGTTCGCCATAGCGCCCCTCGGCCACCAGCCGCGCCAGACGCGGAAAGGCGACTTGACTCAGGCTGAGCGAAAAGACCCCGAAGGGCAAGAGCATCAACTGGTAGGCATAGATCAACCCGGCCACCTTCGCATCCCCATCCACCAACCGCGCCGCCAGCGCCGAGGTCGCCACGATACTGATATGCGCGGCGGCCTGCCCCAGCACACGCGGCCCCATCTGGTGCGCCACCGTGCCCACTTCGGCCATCTGACGGCCCAGGTTCAGATAGAGGCGCATCCCCATCCCACGCAATGCCGGGAGTTGCACCAGCAGGTAGCCGAGCGCCCCGATTACCACCCCCCAGCCCATGCCCCAGATCCCCAGCCACGGCGCTGCTAGTGCCCCCAGCATAATCCCCAGGTTGTAGATCGTCGGTGCGAGCGCCGGAGCCGTAAAGCGATCCCGCGCATTCAGCGCCGCCATCGCCAGCCCGCCCAGGCCGAGTAGCAGTGGCGAAAAGAGAAAGAGCCGCGCCAGTTGGGTCGTCAGTTCGAGCGTCGCTGGCTCAAAGCCCTGCCCGCCATAGATTACCTGCACCAGCCAGGGCGCGGCCAGAAAGATCAGCCCACTCGCCACCGTCAAGATCAGCAAGGCCCAACTCAACACCGCCCCGGCCAACCGCCACGCCCGCTCTTCCCCATCCTGCTCCCACACCTGAATAAAGACCGGGATGAAACTGCTGCCCAGCGCTCCCCCGATGATCACCAAATAGAGCAGATCCACAATCTGAAACGCCGAACGATAGGCGGTCATCTCCGGGCTCGTACCGAAAAAGTAGGAGGCGATCACATCGCGCAGTACCCCCGTGATCCGGCTGAGCACGAAGCCACCCATCACAATCAGGCTATTGCCCAAGGCTCCGCTACGGGCACGGCGGAAGAGAGAAACAAGTTGCACGCAAGGCGTCCTTATGCTATAATTTCCCGCTAGTGGCTCGCATCAGCGAGCAAGCGGGAGGGGCAAGGGCAGCACCGGCTACCCAACACCCCTCTTCACCATGTACTATCGTATAGATGATCATATCGGAGGATCGGAGCCTTGGCAAACACGAAGTCGGCCCAGAAGCGCATTGGCACCAACGCCCGCAAGCATGCCCGCAACCAGATGTACCGCTCACAGGTGAAGACGGCGGTCAAGAAGGCCGAGCAGACAATCTTCAGTGGTACGCCCGATCAGGAGACCATTCGTGCAGCGCTGAGCATGCTCGACAAGGCCGCCGTCAAGGGCATCATCCACAAGAACAACGCCGCCCGCCGCAAGTCGCGCTTGGTCAAGAAGCTCGGCGAGGGTGCTGCTGTCGCGGTGTAATACGCCCACCTGCGGTGGGGGTGCGGAGGCAACAAATCCGCCCCCGCAGATCTTAATTGGGTGGTTGGTTAGCGGCACAGCCGCTAACCAACCACCCAATTAAGTATGTAAGTAGTCCCGCACCTGCATGATCCAGATCATCAGCCCGTACCCCATGATGATCGCCAGCGTTCCGAGGGCGACCAGCCGCTGCATCCGCCCGCGTTGCCACAGCACCCCCAGCATCGCCCCGGCACTCAGGCACAGCCCAGGGTAGAGGAAGAGCGCCCAGCGCACCCCTTGATCAGCGACGAGCAGGATCGCCTGGCTCAGCACCATACCGATCCAGAGTCCCCCCAACCCCATGCGTAGCCCGGTCATCTGCGCCTCGCGCTGCCTCCACAGCCACCCCAGCCCCGCCACTGCAACCACGCCCAAGAGTGGTGGGAGCGGGTGCCCGCCGGGTGCGCGTACCCCCACGATACTGCCGAGTGTCCACCCGATGATCGCGCCGAGCGGTCGCCCGCCACCTCCGCCGGTGTCGCTGCTCCCCACTCGCTCCAGCATCCCATTCAGGTAGACCGGGGCGCTGTAGTAGATCAGCAGCACCAAGCCCAGCGCACCACTCGCCACCAGCGTTAGGTGCGGCAACCCGATCAGCCCGGCATCACGCTTGCCACGAATCCAGCGGATCAACGCCAACAACCACAGCCCCGCCGTAAACGCCCCCAGCGAGAGCGTTACCCCAGAGTGGGCCAGCAACCCCGCGCTGAGTAGCCCCACTGCCCCGATCAGCCAGGCTTGCGACCACGCCCGCCTGTCGCTGACCACCACCAGCGCCACAAACCCAAAGGCGATGATCTGCCCGCCCACATTCGCCAACTCACCCACCGAAAGCGATTCGAGCACCGGAATGGGCAGCAGATAGCACGCCGCACCCAACAGCGCGGCGGCATGCCCCAACCCGGACGCCACGAGCAACAAGGCGATACCGGCTACCACGAGGCTGTCCAGCGCGGCGGTGCCGATCTGCACCAGCGCCAGCCGATCCTCAACCAGCAGTTGCCCCGGCAGCAGCAGCATGTACATCCCGGTTGGGTAGGGAGCCATCCCGCCCCCGGCCTCGCTCGGCAGCCCGGCGCTCTGGAAGACGTTGCCCAGGCTCAGCGCGAAGAGCTTGTTGGCGTGGAACATCGAGTCGGAGTAGCGTGCATGCGGGTGGAGCATCCCACCGCTGCGTAGCGCCAGCGCCAGGATGCTGAGCGCCACGACTTGGCGCACAAAGGCACGGTGGTTGCCGAGGTTGCGCGTAGCCAGCCAACCCATCCCGGCCAGCACGAGCGCGACTCCGGCTATTCCGGCCAGGGTGGGCGCAAAGGTCGTTGTGGCGAGGCGCGCCAGTGCTAACGCCAGCCCCCCCGCCAGCCCCAACCCCCACAGCAACCCCAGATTCAGCCGGGGGCTGCTCGTCAGCAGGTGTGCCCCGGCATAGACCGCGATCAAGCTCAGGCTGAGCCACCCCAACACCGGCCACGCCGGGCTACGCGGCCCCGCACCAAGCTGGGCGATGCCCAACTCATACCAGACAAACCCTAGTTCACGCGGATCGCCCCCGGCAATAAACGGGGCGGTATGCAGGCTGAGGTTCAGGTTCCCCGCCGCATCAGCCTGCGTCAGAATATGAAAGCGCCGCACCTGATTGGCCGGTAACGCCACCTGGAGCGCCACCGCTCCCATTTGCCACGTGCTCAACGTCGGCTGCGTGCCGGGCTGCCCGCGACCACTCAGCGTCACCCGGTAGGCTCCGCCACCCACACCATGCAGCGCGATCTGGGTTTGCGCCTGAGTCCAGCGGTAGGGCCGCTCGCCCGGAGCCAACACTTCCCACCACCAGCAGGTCTGGCTGGGGTCATCAAGGCATGCCGTGCGGGTCGGCGGTTCTGAAGCATGTGCCCCACGGATGAAGGCATCCTCATCCATGCGCCGCTGGCTCGCCACATCCCCACCAATTGCCCAGGCCATCTGGAGCGGCGCTTGGTAGGCGGCGAGCCAGAGCAACCAGATGCCCAACAACGCCACAACCAGATCGCGCATCCGTTTCATCACGTTCATTATACCGCCGTTATCAGATGTTCGGCCTGAATAGTGCGCCGGGTGCGCGTCTCGCAGCGCAGGATCAACGAGTTGGTGCTGGCGCGATCATGTTCAAAACTGACCCCCTCAAGCAGCAACCCAGAGGTGATTCCGGTGGCCACAAAAAAGACCTGATCCCCGGCGACCATATCCTCACAATTGAAGATACGCTTGGTCTCAACCCGCGCCTCGATCAAGGCAGCGCGCTCCTCGGCACTCTGCGGGGCCAATCGCGCCAACATCCCGCCGCCCAACGCTTTCACCGCGCACGCCGAGAGCAACCCCTCGGAGGCTCCACCCACGCCGATCAGCAGATCCACCGGCCCATTTGGAGCCGCCGCCAACAGCGCCCCCGAAATATCGCCATCATCGGTGAGCATCACCCTAGCCCCGGCGGCCCGAATCTCCTCCAGCAGATCCTGATGCCGGGGGCGATCCAACAAAAAGACGACCAAGTCGCGCACTGCCTTGCCCTTCGCCCGCGCCACCAGCGCCAACGTCCATGCTGCCGGGGCATCCAAACACTCCGGCACCAGCGCGGCGGCGGCGGTGCGGTTGACCACCATCTTCTCCATGTAGGCGGCGGGGCTAGGCGACCACATCGAGCCACGGGTGGCCACCGCCGCCACCGAGATCGCCCCGGCGCGCCCATAGGCCAAGAGGCGTCGCCCATCAATCGGGTCTACCATCACATCGGTGGGAATGCCGCGCCCGGTGCCGACGGCCCGACCCGCGTGCAACTCAGGTAGCCCGATCCCCACCCGGCTATCTTCACCCATTGCAATCTGGCCATTCATCTTCAGTCGGTCGAGCGCCCGCAACATAGCCGCGCTTGCCGCCCGATCCGCCTCATCACTACGCCCCAACCCCATCCAGCGCGCCGCACTAATCGCCGCCGCCTCGGTCGTGCGCACCAAATCCAAGCCCATATTACGGTAGAGTTTGACTTCACTCATCCCGGTACCTCAACTGCCTCTAACAATGCCGCTGCTTCCCAGGACAACATCCCCCCATGAAGGATCGTCAGATCATAGTAGCCGTTGGCGTGCAGATGCGCCGCCGCCCGGATACTCCGCCGTCCACTCTGGCACACCAACACAATCTGGCGGTAGCGCGGCAGATTCTCACTGTCGCGCAGAATATTGAGCAGCGGCACCAACTTCGCCTCTGGGATATGGCCCTGGCGATATTCACGCGGCTCGCGCACATCCACCACCAGTGGCGGCGTCTCACTACGCAGATGTTGCCACAGATCGTGGACATTGATCTCTGGAATCTTCGGCAACGGCCCGTAATCGGCCAGACTCGCCACACCACCCGGAAATTCACGCTTGGGCAGATCCTGACACTCGCGGAAGACCCGCAGTTCACACTCATAGATACAAACCGCCGGATCGAGCACGCGGTGGAAGATGCGGCTAATCGCCTCATCCTCATCCAAAAAGCCCTGTTCACCGAGCAACTTCACAAACCCGGTGCGCTGCATCACCCGCAGCACCGGGTCACGCACGCGCACCAGAAACATCCCGCCACCGCGATCCCGGCAGACCTGCAAGACATTCTCCAAGGCCCGAATACCACTAATATCACAGTGTTGGACGCTATGCATGCGCAGCATCAGGAAGCGCTGGTGGGGCTGGCGGGCGAGAATAGTATACAGACTCTCCTCGACGTGATTAGCTGCACCAAAGTAGAGATCGCCCAACAGATCCACCACCGCCAACTGCGGGCAACTAGGGCGCTGCGGCTGGTGCGCCCAATGCTGAAAGCTCTCATCGGGCACCACATCCAACACCTGGGGCATACTCGTCTTGAGCAGATAGTAGCCCAGCGACATCAACACCCCAGTCAGCACCGCAAACTGCAACGGCAGCACCAGCGTCGCCGCCAGCGTCACCAACATAATCGCGGTATCTCCCTTGGCCCCGCGCCAGATCCGCAGCATAGCTCGGCGGTCAATCATACTATAGGCGGTCACCACCAGCGTACCCGCCAACACCGCACGCGGCAGATGCGCGATGAAGGGCGTTAGCACAAAGATCGCGAGCAGCACAAACAGCCCCGAAAAGGCGTTGGCCATCCCAGACTTAGCCCCCGACTGGTAGCTCAAGGCTGAACGATTAAACGACCCCGACACCGGGTAGCCACTGAAGAACCCGGCGGCGATATTGGCCAAGCCTTGGCCAACAAACTCCTGGTTACTATCCAGGCGCTGGCGTGAATGGCTTGCCACCGCGCGCGCAATTGCCACCGCCTCCACCAACCCAATCATAGCCAACGCCAAAGCCCCATTCGCCAACTGGCCAATCAGATGCAGATCGAGCAGTGGCAGGTGCGCCAGCGGCGGCAGGCTACGCGGCAACTCGCCCAGAACCTCGACACCCCAATGCTCCAACCCCAACCCCCACGAAACCAAGCCGCCAATCACCACACTCAGTAGCACAGCGGGCAACTTGCGCTGCAACTTGGGCAACATCACCAAGAGCGCAATCGTCCCCAGCCCCAACAGCATCGAAGGCGCATGCAACTCGCGAATCTGGATCACCGTCGAGCGTAGGGTCGCGAGTAGACCGCCATTGCCTGCTAGATTCATGCGCAGCAGCGGCTCGATCTGATTGGACATAATCAGGATGCCAGCCCCAGCAGTAAAGCCCACTGCCACCGAATCGGAGACAAAATTGACCAACAGGCCCAGCCGAGCCAGCCCCATGATCAAGCGAAAGACCCCGGCCATCACCGCGATCAGACCCGCAGCAGCCACAAATTCTGGGCTACCTGGTGCTGCAATCGGCAACAGCACCGAAAAAGCCAGGATCGAAGCGGTATTGGTGGGGCCAGTATGCAAATGGCTGGAGGAACCCCAGAGCGCCCCGATGATCCCGGCCACTACCGCCGCATAGAGGCCCATGGTGGGGGGCAAGCCAGCCAAGAGCGAGAAGGCTAGGGCTTGGGGCAGTAACACCACCCCCACCGAGGCTCCAGCAACCAGATCCGCCTGAAGGTTGGGGATCGAATAGCCACGTAGAAGCCGGAGCGGCTGCGTGAAGAGCGTTGATGTACTACGCATGTAGGCCAGCATGGCCACCACCTCCAAGATACTGGTTGGGGTGGCTCATAGTAGCATGCTCTCGCTGTAACCTCAACCGCACCCCACGCATCTAAACCACAAACAACCCACACATGGAGGTTCATTTCGTATGCCGCTTTACGAATATCAATGTCCCGATTGCGAAAGCCGCTTTGAGCGCCTCGTGCGCAGCACCGAATCGGCCCCTAAGGTCGTCTGCCCCACATGTGGCGGCGATCAGGCCGAGCGCATACTCTCGATGTTTGCCACCTCTGGCCCACGCGGTGGTTCGGCCTCCTCCTCCTCCTCCTCCGGTGCCTCCTGCGGCCCGGTTGGCTGAGGCTTCCCCTCGCGGTCGTGAACCGCGTAACCCTCCTCCACCTGAAACGCAAACCCGCCTCCCTATTTTTTGGTGTATGTTGGTGGCGAATCCGCCAACATACACCAAAAATTGGAGTTTGGGGCGCAGCCCCAAGGACTTTGCCCATGCCCTACCATTCTAGGCTGCGCAGTGTATATTAAGTTATAAGTCATGTATAATGGATGATAACCTTGCTAAAGACATCCAGAGTGACTCATGAATACAATCGCCCTGACGCAGCGTCAGATCAATCTTGGTCTCCTGATCTTTCTCTCTGTAAGCAGTCTTGCCCAAGCCTTGATCTTTGTTATCAAGGGCGGACAGAATCAGATTATTGCCTTCGGTATCGGTGGCATAATCTTACTGGTGCTATGTATCGCCTACTGGCGTGGCTGGGAGCCAGCGCGCTACCTTGCGGTGATCACAGTGGTGGGGTTCGTTGCGAGCTTTCTTCAAGAACCCTTTCTCTCCCAGTCCATGGCCCCCGAAATCTTCTTGCCGCCGGTTGTGGCGCTGATCCTCGCCGAGCCGATCTGGGTCGTTGCTACTGGTGTGCTGCTACTGACGGTCGTCGGGTTGCGCACTGGCGGCGAAACGACCTATCTGGAAATTGATAACCTCATAACCTACATGATGGTCGTTGTCGGTATGGTTCTCAGTCGGCTCTCTGTTGATACTGCACGTCGTCTGAGCGAGGCCAACGAGCGCGCTAACCAGGCGCGGGTTGCAGCCGATCAACGCGCCGAGGCGCTCGCCCAGCGGAATGAAGAACTACACGCCTTGCTCGTCGAGAATGCAGCGCAGCGCAATGCTATCCGCGATCTCACCGTCCCGCTGCTCCCAATTGCCGATCAAGTATTGGTGTTACCCCTCGTTGGGACACTCGATAACGAACGCTTGGGGTTTATCGAGGAGCGTGCGCTCAAGACGATCCACGAGCGCCATGTCAGCACGCTGATCATTGACTTGACCGGAATCACCGTTGTTGATACCGATGTGGCGCGTCGGCTGATCGTACTGGTCAATGCCGTCAATCTGCTCGGTACCCAAGTGCTGCTGGCTGGGATACGCAGTGAAGTGGCCCAGACCCTCGTCGAACTCAGGATCGATTTTGGTAGACTGACCATCGTGCGTGACATACATGCAGCGCTTGCCTATGCCTCGAATGGAGTGACATTGTCATCTCTATGATGCTGAATGCTGCGCAAGACAAACCAGAGTACCCGCCACTTTGCCGCGTTCTTGGTATAATCGCCCTATGCATCTGCCACTTGCCCACGCCGCACCCGCATGGGCCGCCTATGCTCGTGTTGAATCCGCGCCGCTGCCGCTGCTGCGCGATCCGCACCTGCCCCTCGTCAGCGTCATCACCCCTTCGTATAACCAGGGGCGCTACCTGCGCACGACCATCGAGAGTGTCCTAACTCAGGACTATCCGAACCTGGAGTACCTTGTTGTTGATGATGGCAGCGATGACGAGAGCCACGCGATTCTGCGCTCCTATGCCCACGAACCGCGTCTGCGCTGGCTCGTTGCGGGCCAACGCAGCCAGAGTAACGCGATCAACATGGGCTGGGCACGCAGTCGCGGCCAGCTTCTGGCCTGGCTGAATAGTGACGACACCTACTTGCCCGGTGCAATCTCCACCCAAGTTCATGCTTTGTTGCGCAACCCTGGCGTCGCAGCGGTCTATGCCGATGCGCAGTATATCAACGCCGCTGGTGCCCCTCTCACCCGCATTTATGCGCGCCCCTACAGCCCGCTGGCTCTCTTGCGGCTCGAAATCCCGGCCCAACCAACCGTCTTCCTGCGCCGTGAGATTGTGGCTCAGGTTGGCCCGCTTAGCCTGACCCGCCGCTACAGTATGGACAGCGACTACTGGGCGCGGATTGCCCATCTGGCTCCGTTGCTTCATGTTCCCGCCCTCGTCGCGACCTACCGCCTCCACGCTACCTCCAAGACGGTCGCCCATACCAGCGGCTTCTACCAGGAGTGGCTGGACGTGGCCGAGGCATTTTTTGCCGACCCGCGCACTCCGTCCGAGTTGCAACGGGAACGTCCAGCAGTTCTGGCTGACATCTACGCTGCCATGGCGAACCTGGAGGCCCAGAACGGACAATCCGCGCAGGCACTGCGCTACCTGGCCTATGCATGGAGCTTGGCGCGGCTGCGCCCACGCATGCTCAAGTTCCCCTTGAGCCTTGTTGAACACCACATTCCACTCGGTCTGGCCGCGCACTTTAGTGCCGCGTGGGGATGGGTGCATCGCCGCCAACACCATCACAACCCCGTGCTATAATAGCGCGGCTTTTTTCCTCACTGATTTTTCATGCTCAGTAGTAAGAAACTATCTGAAAATAGACATATACCACAGATAAAGGCGCTATTATGTCAGATCGGGTGCTCATCACCGGCGGGGCCGGGTTTATCGGCTCGTTTCTTGCCGATTACTACCTTGCCCAAGGCGCAGCGGTACGTATCCTCGATAATCTCGATCCTCAGGTACATCCCCAGGGCCGCCCGGAGTACCTCGCCGCCGATGTTGATCTCCACATCGCTGATGTGCGCGATAAAGATGCGCTCCGGCGTGCACTTGAGGGCGTGGATGTGGTGATCCACGCCGCCGCCGCCGTTGGGGTGGGCCAGTCAATGTATCGCGTCCAGCACTACATAGACACCAACGCGGGTGGTACGGCGGCGCTGCTCGATGTCTTAATCGAGCGCAAACAGAACCTGCGCAAGCTGATCGTCTTCACCTCGATGACTGGCTATGGCGAGGGGTTCTATCGCCGCCCTAGCGATGGTACGCTGCTGCGCGTAGATGTGCGCACCCAGGAGCAGATTGATCGTTGGGGCTGGGAACCAGTTGATCCGGCTACCGGTGAAGTGTTGGTTGCAGCACCCACGCCCGAGCGTGCCGCACCCATGGCCAAAAACGTCTATGCGCTCTCCAAGCGCTACCAGGAAGAACTGGCCCTCAGCCTAGGTGAGTTCTATGGCATCCCCACCACCTGCCTGCGCCTCTTCAATGTCTATGGGCCGCGCCAGTCGCTCAGTAACCCCTACACCGGCGTGCTCGCCATCTTCCTCAGCCGGATCATGGCCGGGCATGCCCCGATGGTGTATGAGGATGGCCAGCAGACCCGCGACTTCGTCTCGGTGCATGATGTAGTACGCGCCGCCGCGCTGGCCGTTGAGAACCCGGCGAGTGATGGGATGGTGTTGAATGTGGGCACCGGGAAGGGCCGCACGATTGCCGAGATTGCCAGCACCCTCGCCCGTCTGCTCGGTCGTGCCGAGATCGCCCCCACCGTCAGCGGACAATTCCGCAAGGGCGACATTCGCCACTGCCTTGCCGACATCAGCCAACTCCAAACCACGCTCGGCTTTACCCCCCAGACCGATTGGGAAGCCAGCCTGACCGAGATCATCAACTGGTCGGCGACCGCCCCCCAGCAGGACTCCTTCCAGCAAGCGGATCAGGAGTTGCGGGCGCACGGGATTATTAAATAAAGGATAGTGACGATGTCCAGTACAGCACGGCGGGTCTTAATTACCGGCAGTAGTGGCCTGATCGGTTCCGAGGCCGTGACCTACTTTGATCAGCGCGGTTGGGATGTCCATGGCGTGGACAACAACATGCGCCGCGACTTCTTCGGCCCGGATGGGGACACCACCTGGAATCTGGAGCGCCTGCGGCACGCCACGCGCCACTTTACCCACCACAACCAGGATATTCGCGACCGGGCGGCGATGCTCAAGCTGATGGCTGAACTGCATCCCGACCTGATCATCCACTGTGCCTCGCAGCCCTCGCACGATCTGGCCAAGGATCGCCCCTTTGATGATTTTGATGTCAATGCGGTCGGCACCCTGAACTTACTTGAAGCCACCCGGCGCAGTTGCCCCGAGTCGCCCTTCATCTTCATGAGCACCAACAAGGTGTATGGCGATGCACCCAACGAGATCCCACTGGTAGAACAAGCGACGCGCTGGGAGTATGCACGTCCAGAGGACTACCATGGGGTGAGCGAGAGTTGCCGGAT
Source organism: Candidatus Oscillochloris fontis (assembly GCF_004138135.1). GTDB lineage: Bacteria > Chloroflexota > Chloroflexia > Chloroflexales > Chloroflexaceae > Oscillochloris > Oscillochloris fontis. Next base: position 1,503 of record NZ_RYFD01000028.1, on the reverse strand, counting down.
TGATGCGTGTCTGCACAGCCTCTTCGGAGCCTCCAAGGTCGCCGCCGACGTGATGGTGCAGGAGTACGGGCGCTACTTCAACATGCCCACCGTCTGCTTGCGGGGCGGCTGCCTGACTGGCCCCAACCACTCCGGGGCCGAGTTGCACGGCTTCTTGGCCTACCTCGCGCGCGCCGTGCGCGAAGGGCGCACCTATCGCATCTTTGGCTATAAGGGCAAGCAGGTGCGCGACAACATCCACTCCTACGATGTCTGCACCTTCTTCGAGGCGTTCTACCACAACCCACGCATCGCCGCCGTCTACAACCTATGTGGTGGGCGCGAGAATAGCGTCTCGATGCTTGAGGCGATCAGCCGCTTTGAGGATCTGATCGGCAAGCGGCTAGATGTCCAGTATGTGGACGAGAATCGCGTCGGCGATCACATCTGCTACATCAGCGACCTGCGCCGCATCCATGCCGATTACCCCACTTGGCGCCAGGAGTACACCCTGGAGCGCACGTTTGCGGAGATCAGCCGGGGGCCGCAGGGCGATGCCGCATGAAACTATCAATAGTCATCCCCGCGCGCAATGAAGCGGGTAATATTGGAGCTACGATTGATGGTCTACGAACACGTCTGAGCCAAGCGGCGATCCCTTATGAAATCCTCGTGGTAGATGATGGGAGTAGCGATGCAACCTGCGCCGTGGTGGAGGAGCGTGCGGCAACTGATCCGGGGGTGCGTCTCGAACGTAACTTGGGTGCCCACGGCTTTGGCCGGGCAGTGCGCTATGGCCTCGAACGCTTCACCGGTGATGCGGTGGTGGTCGTCATGGCCGATGCCTCCGATAATCCCGACGATATTGTGCGCTACTACTATATCCTGCGTGATGAGGCCGAATGTGTCTTTGGCTCACGCTTTGTACGTGGTGGACGGATCTATGATTACCCGCGTTTTAAGTTGGTGATCAACCGGCTGGCGAACCACTTTATCAAGACCCTCTTCCGCCTGCGTAGCAATGATATAACCAACGCCTTCAAAGGCTACCGTGCTGAGGTGATCCGGGGTTGCCAACCCCTAATCTCGCCCCACTTTAATCTTACCGTCGAGATTCCGCTCAAGGCGATTGTGCGTGGCTATAGCTATAAGGTTATTCCGATCAGTTGGCACAACCGTAAAACCGGCGTGAGTAGCCTCAAACTTGAAGAACAGGGTAGTCGTTACCTCTTCATTGTGCTGTATGTCTGGTTGGAACATATGCTCACCAAGGGCGATTATCGGCGACCGCGCACTGAGTCATTTCAGCCGTGGGTTGCTCGTTCGCGAACAGAGCAGAAACACTCACTATCTCATTCGGTTGAGTAGTGTGTTACCAGTTCTTCTAAAAGATACCGCATAGTCACACTGCTATTCGTTCAGTATTGCTAAGCGGTATCTTGTATAACTCACCTTACGCAGTACGTATGTACGGATAAAGACGGTCTTTCGTGCCAGATCATGCTCCTTGCGTCGCCCGTAGCG
>NZ_RYFD01000130.1 GCF_004138135.1 Candidatus Oscillochloris fontis | reverse complement strand
CAGGCTGTTGAAATTTGCTTTATACCGACCAATTTCTTCTCTACTCTGATCCGGTTAAATAAGTTTCAGCTCTGGAAGCGGTTATAACGAAGTCCTTAGTTAGGGGTGATGTATTCGAATAGTCCCCAACCGGGGCGGACTTGAAGCAATCAGCATAAAGCTTCATGCCAGCGCCTCCATATTTCGCATGCGGACAAGATTGAATACCGCGATGCACATTGTGAAAAGCCAGCCAACTTTATTTTTCCCTCGAACCTTGGCTTTTCGTATTAGCCCGACAGTCTTTGCCCAGCCGAATATTTCTTCGATTCTTTTTCGCTTTCTTTGGCTAACCGCATAACCCTCATGCCGTGTCGTGCGTCCGTCGACGGACTTACTGTTCTTTTTGCTCGCGATGTGCGGAGTGATATTCAGATCCCTCAGTTCCTCCGCGAAAGAGTTCGCGTCGTATCCTTTGTCGGCGCCCAGTGTGCAGCGTTGGGACCCAGGGATCCTTCCGGCCATCAATAAGGCCGCTCTTCGCTCGGCTCTGCCGTCGGCGAGTGTCACCTCGACGTCTACCGCAAGGCCGTTCCTGTTTTCCATCAGAACATGGCCCAAGTAGGCCAGTTTGGCTTCTGCCCCCTTCGACTTTTTGTATAGCCGAGAATCCTTGTCTGTCTTTGATTCGTGCGTATCGTTGGTTCGGGTTTCTCCATGAAAGTCACGTTCTGGATTGCGATTTCCGCCTGAATGGTCCTTATCGTCGTTGGGGGGAGAATCCTTCGCTTGGAAGCTTTTCATACTTGCCCATGCTTCGATTAGAGTTCCGTCTACCGTGAAGTGCTCATCCGATAGGAACTTCTTACGCTTGGCGCGTTCAACGACCTTGGCAAAGAACAGCTTCGCTATATCAGACTCAAGAAGCCGATCTCGATTCTTGGTGAAGGTCGAATGATCCCATACCGGTGCATCGATGCTCAGGCCTACAAACCAGCGGAACAAGATATTGAAGTCAATTTGATCCATGAGCTGTCGTTCGCTACGAACCGAATACAGGATTTGCAGAATAGAAGCCCGCAAAAGATATTCAGGGGCAATCGAAGGACGCCCGCTAGTTGCGTAGAGCGCATCAAAAGCGGAATCCATATCGCGCAAGATCTCGTTAACCATCGCTTTGAATGGGCGAATGGGGTGCCGCGCCGGTATCCGATCTTCAATACTCACATAGCTGAACGCATCAATCTGCTTCTCTTCGGCTCCCCGCATATTCCCCCCAGGGCAGTATGCCATGAGATGGTCCTATTAGGGAATTTCAACAGCCTG
>NZ_RYFD01000004.1 GCF_004138135.1 Candidatus Oscillochloris fontis | reverse complement strand
ACCGCATCATGCACCCCCGTGACCGTCACCGTCTGGGGCAGGTACCAATTTGCCGTTGTGAAGGGGAGCGTGGCCGGACTCACCGTACCCTCGGTGGTATCACCACTAGTGATCGGGACATCCACATCGGCCAAGGGCTGGGTAGCCAGCCGCACCTCAAAGGTGACACTCGTCCCATTCTCGCTGGTCGTCGTGCCACTCAGATTAGCAACGATCAGCGCCGCCGGGTCATCATCCAGAATGGCAACACTCAGATCGGCCAGCGCAAAATTGTAGAAGGGATCAGGGCTGGTCATTGACAAACTAATCGTACCGATATGCGCACCTTCAGCGGTTACGTCATCCACCGCAGTGACGGTGATCACCCTAGGCGTTGCCCAATCCGCATCGGTAAAGGTCAGCGCCTGGGTAGGCACACCGTCCACCAGCACTTGCGTACCGGCATTCAGCGTGATAATGACATCATCCGTGGGTTGGGTATTCAGTACGAGGCTGAAGGTGACGGAGGTGGCATCTCCGGCCTCATCCACTGGCCATGTGGGCGAGGTACGGGTAACCCCGGCGGTATCGTTATCGGTGATCGCAGGCGCGACATCAGGAATAGCGATCCCGCCATAAAGCGGATCGGTACTGGCAGCCGTATGCGTGATCAGACCCGTATGGGGAGAGACCTCAGCCACAACATCATCAAGCGCACTCACCAGCACATCCTGAGCAACACTCCAGTCGGCGGGCGTGAAGGTCAGCGTAGTCGTGTTGCCCCCATTCACCTCCACCTGAGCGAGTGCCGTAACCGTAATCTCTACATCATGCAGTGGCTCGCTGGTCAGAACGAGACTATAGGTTGCCGTTGCGCCACCCTCAGCCACGGTGACAGGGGTAGCCGCAAACGTAACCCCAGCGGTATCATTGTCGAGATTCGTAAGATTGATCGGCGTTGGCCACGTCACCCCGGCATAGAGCGCCGAGGTACTCGTCGTCGGGCCAACACTGAGCGTATAGGACTGATCGCCATCGTCCACGTCATCATTCACCCCCGTGACCGTCACGGTCTGGGGCAGGTACCAATTTGCCGTTGTGAAGGGGAGCGTAGCCGGACTCACCGTACCCTCGGTGGTATCACCACTAGTGATCGGGACATCCACATCGGCGAGAGGCTGGCTCCGCAGGCGCACCGTAAAGGTGGAGGTCGTCGCGGCTTCACTGGTGGTAGGGCTACTCAGCGCCGAGACGATCAACTCAGCAGGATCGTTATCGGTAATCGCCACCGTCTGGGGCGCAATCGTCAGCGGCGCATAGAAAGGGTCGCCGCTGGCAACTGCAAAGGTGATCGTGCCGGTGTGCGGCCCCTCACTTGTGGGGTCATTCACAGCGGTAACGGTGAGCAACTGGGGCGTACTCCAATCCGCAGTGGTAAAGGTGAGCGTCTGGGTGGCAGCACCATCGAGACGCACCTGAGCGTCAGCGGTTGCAGTGATCGTGACATTGGCGCTGGGCCGGGTAGCCAGCATCAAGCCAAACGTGGTCGGGATCACATCACCAGCCTCGTTCACCCCAGCGGTGAGAGGGATCAGGTTGATCTGCGAGGTGTCATTATCAACAATTGAAGCCGCAACATCAGCAACCGCGATCCCGTTATAGAGCGGATCGGTGCTGGTCGCGACATGGGTAATCAAGCCCGCATGAGGAGTGACATTTCCATCACCCCGTTCATCCACCCAATCATCCACCGCCGCCACAGTAACAACCTGAGGCGTATCCCAATCGGCAGGCGTAAAGGTCAGGGTATCGGTTGAAACACCATTCACCCAGACTTCCGCATCGGGAGTGCGGAGGGTAATCTCCACATCAGCCAGCGGCTCGCTGGTCAGGACGAGGCTATAGGTTGCCGTTGCGCCACCCTCCACCACATTCACCAGGGTTTCTGAAACCGTAACCCCGGCGGTATCATCATCCAGGTTGGTCAGATTAACAGTACGGGTGAAAGCCGCGCTATAGAAGGGATCGGTACTGGTTGTTGTACCGACCTGAACCGTATAGGGAATATCGGCGTCATCAACCCAATCATCGCGCCCGGTCACCGTCACAACAACCGGCGTATTCCAAGTAGCGGGCGAAAAGACCGGACTAACCGGGCTAATACTCGCCTCACTCGCATCGCTCACCGTAATCGGCACGGTGACATTCGCAGTAGGCTGGCTATCGAGCAGCACCTCAAAGGTGATCGCCGTACCATCCTCAGCGGTTTGGTTCGCACTGAGCGCACGCACCGTCAGGCCGGGCGGGTCATTATCGGTAATCGTGACCGTATAGACATCGGGGGTACCGCGAATACCATTGGTAGGCGTACCCAGCGTAATGATCAGATTTTCGGTATTCTCAGCAATACGGTCATTAATCAGATTGAAAGTAATCGCGCTAGTGGCGGTACTAGGGGTAAACGTAACCGTACCATTCAGCAACGTATGATCGGTTGCGCCAGCGGCACCACTGATCGAATAGGGCACACTAACCGTAAAATCGCTCAGGTGACTAAGGGCAAGCGGGACAGTAACAGCAGTACCAAGACCCTCATTGACCGTCTGAGCACTCCCCGTAAAGCGCACGAGAGGCACATCATTCGAGTCAAAGATCGTCACCAGTGCGGTATCAGCACCCGAAAGCAACACCGCACCAGATGGATTACTCAACTGCAAGCGCACCGTCTCCTGCGCCTCTTTGATCGAGTCGGCTAGGATAGTAATCCCAAAGGAGAGACTATTCTGGGTTGGGGCAAACGTCAGGGTTCCGCTGGTAGATTGATAATCAACACCAGGGTTCGCACTGCCACCAGCAATCGTCGCATAATTCACCGCGACCGTCCCACGGGTACCCGTTGAAGGGTTAATCGTCACCCGAACTTCAACAGTAAAGGCACCGTCCCACTCACTGGCCACAATATTGGTGGTGGCGAAGCCCACCGAGACCACCTGGACAGGCGGGGTTGTGGGCGTAGCGGTAGGGGGAAGCGTGGTTGGCACGAGAGTACTGGGCGGCGGAGTCGGGCTACGGGGATTAATAATCGGCGGGGCAATCGTGGGGCTACTCACCACCCCCAGCATAGCCGTCGGCGAGAGCGTAGGAGTCACAGGATTACGGATCGGCGTTGCGGAGGGCAACGCGGTGCGCGTTGGCGTGGGCGTCAAGGTCGGAGCAAGCGCAGCCTGTGTGGCGGCGGGGGTTGGGCTAGGTGTAGTAGTTGGCGTTGGAAGATTCGCCACCAGAACAGGTTCGCTACTCGGTGCTGGAATGACCACCAATGGAGCATTCTCATCAGGCAGGGTAATGATATCACCAGGAGACGTAAGATCGTCCTCTTCGGGTGCCGCGATAGCAGCGGGGTTAATTGCGGGCACCTGCGGCCCGACATCCCACAACGCATAGCTCACCGACCCCTTAGCAGCCAGATCGCCACTGTAGAACGTGGCCTGGGGGGCAACAATACGCAGCGCCAACTGGCCGACGCAACTAATCAGCAGCATGGTGATCAGCAGAATCAGCAGAACCACCCATGTAATGGGTTGGTTCAACTTACGGCGCTGTTCAGGCAGCTGCGGCCAGAGGGGCCGAAGGTTTTTCAGTGTTTGGTGTAACATGTGCGTAACGGAGTGTGAAGTAGAAACTACTTCCTTGCCCCGGTGTGCTCTCTACCCAGATTGTACCACCTTGGCGTTCCACCAACTGCTTACAAATGGCCAGACCCAAACCAATCCCACGCTCAGATGAATTAATGCCTTCACTTACTCCATCACCACGGATAAAGCGTTCAAAGATCTGCTCATGCATATCAGGTGCAATACCACGGCCTGTATCCATCACTTCGACCAACATATGCTCAGGCAATGCCTGGGCACGCACAACAATCTCACCCTGAGCGGTATAACGACGCGCATTATCAACCAACTGGTGGAAGATCATACGCAACTGATCGAAGTCGGCCAGAATTTCGGGCAGATCCTTGGGGATTTCGATGCGTAATGTCAAGCCCTTGGCCTTAATTGCGCTCTGTAACGGCCACGTGGCATCATCTGCGGGGCGATAGATCGAGATCGACTCGATATCGGTTGCCAGGGAACCCGAATCAAGCCCTGCAATCATGATCACATTACTGATCAGGCTAGTCATATTACCGGCATGTTGACGGATGGACTCGATAAAGACCTTTTGGTCATCCTCCAGCGGCCCAGCGAGGCCACGCATCAAGAGATCAGCATTGCCACGAATAACCGTAAGTGGAGTGCGCAACTCGTGGGAGATCGTCCCGATAAAATTGGTCTTAGCGCGATCAACCGCCACTTCAGCGGTCATATCCTGAAAGACACAGACCGAACCCATCACATCACCGGTTTCAGTCTGCACGCGGTTCGCGGAGACACGCACCGTCCGCTCATAGAGGGTAAAGAGATCGTGGGCGCGTTGCGAACCAAAACCAAACGAGCCATCTGTCAGTTCACCCAATGGAATATCGCTAAACCAGATCGGTGGCGATTGATCCGATTGCAGATTAAGGAACTGGCGCATCGCATTATTGACTAGCGTAATACGGCCCTCGGTATCACAAACGACGATACCATCGGCAATACTCTCAACAATCGCAGCGCGCTGGCTCGACTCACTACTGACCTGACCATAGAGATCGGTCAGGTGGCCGGTCATCTTATTAAAACTCTGGGCGAGGGTACCAATCTCATTTTGGGCATTCACATAGGCCCGACGCCCAAACTGACCCTGCGTAATCGCCTCGGCGGTACGGGCCAACTCACCCAGAGGAGCGGTAATGCGGTTCGCAATCAACACGCCTAGCACAAAGAGTGTCACGGTCAAGACAAAGACCGAAAGCATCAGCGGCCAGAGCGTATCGCTGCCGGTTGTCATGACGTAATCACGCGAAAGCGCCGGAGCGAGAATACCGACGGCGACACCACGGATGACGAGGGGGATATAGGAGAACTGATACTCACGATCATTGATCGTTTGGGCATTAAAGATCGAACTATTGTCCGAGGTCGAATTTTTAAAGGAGGCGATCAAGTCCGCATCCATAGACTGAGCCTGCCCTGGCCCAGTCCCAAACGTAGAGGCGAGCACCTCACCAGAAGAGTTATAGAGCGTGACCCCCGCCGCCTGCGAGCGGTCGCGCAGCATAGTGAGCAGATCATCGGTACGAGTAGCCGCGATCAGCCCACCGACCACCTCATTCCCAACATAGACGGGGGTAATCGTCGCAAAATAGAGTGTATCGCCGAGTTGCACCAGACCAGCGTACTTATCGCCACGGTTATCTGCAACGCGCCCAATAATACGTTGAGTAAACCAGGCGGATGAGATATCGAGCGAGGGGTAGCTCACGTACTCATCGCCATAACTATCGGGCAACTTCTCGAAGTCGCTCAGCGTATGGCCACGCATATCGAAGGAGATCAGCCGATCCAGGCCGATATTACTACGGCGGGAACTAAGCAAGAAGAAGGGTTCAAGGGCGAGCTTCAGCCCTTCAACATCACGGCGCTGGAAGGCATCGGGCACACCGGGGGCTGGAATGGAGGGGTTGGGTTGCGCAAAGGCAACTTCACGCAAGAACTGGAGGTTGGCATTTTCCTGGTTAAGCATGGCATCATTGGCGGTTCGCGTCACCGATGCCATTTGGTTGTTGAAGCGCTCTTGCAAAGAGCCAGCAACCTGAAAAAAGACAATGATTGAACCAACCACCGCAACAAGTACGGTGAGCAGAAGGAACGGGCCGATAATCTGATAGCGTAGCTGCGAGTTTATCGCACGCCAGGCCCGCTGCATAGGAGGTTCCTCGGATCTTGGTGCCTTGTAGCCCTCTGTATCATAACCCAAAGTAAGCCTGAGCCGATCAGACTCCCTCAAGGTAAAGTATAGGCGAGAGTGTCACAAGGATCAAGATCCTTAGATGACAACTGGTTGACAGTTTTTTTATTGTAGCAGTGCTATAATACCGCCAAAGATCAGGCTTGGAGGCAGACACATTCATGCAACTTCGCTTTCTCGGCACAGGCACCTCAATGGGGGTTCCGGTAATTGGTTGTGACTGTGCGGTCTGTACTTCAGATGATCCGCGCAACCGCCGCATGCGCACCTCGGCCCTCCTACGCACTGCGGATCGCACCATCCTGATTGATGCCGGCCCCGATTTTCGGCTCCAGGCACTCAGCGCCGGGCTACGCCAGATTGATGCGGTACTCCTCACCCATGCCCACTTCGATCATATTGCTGGGATTGATGATCTGCGCCCCTTGAGTGAACATGGGGATTGTTTACCGATCTTTGGCAGCCCACGCACCATCCGCAATGTGCGTTCACGCTTTGACTACGCCTTCAAAGAGACATCAGCAGGCTCAACCCGCCCTCGCATCGAACTACACAGCGTCGAGGCGAGCTTTCAGATTGGGCAGACCAGCATCACCCCTTTGGCGATCATCCATGGCACATGGGAGATCACCGCCTATCGGATGGGCGGATTGGGCTATGTGACCGACGCCAGCAGCATTCCGCCCTCCTCATGGGAAGCCCTGCGCAATCTGGATGTTTTGGTGCTGAATGCGTTACGCTACAAACCCCACCCGACCCACTTTACGCTGGACGAAGCGTTGGCGGTGATCGGCGGCCTCCAGCCACGGCGGGCGTTTTTGGTACATATGACCCACGCCTTCGATCATGCGCGGGCGAGTGCCGAACTACCAGCCGGGGTAGCCTTCGCCTATGACGGGCTAGAGATCGAGATCGCCAGATAATATGCGTATCGGTATTGATGCTCGGCTGAACGCCTACCGCCAGGGTGGGATCGCCCAATACACCCAGCAACTCCTCAAGCACATGGTCGGGCAACTTGGCAGCGATAGGTTGGTGGTTCTGCAACACCGCCGCCAAGCCCAACCGCTGGTCAACGGGGCACACGTGCGCCGTGCGCGGCTACTCACGCCCCCGCACAACCGGTTTGAAGCGGTGGCGCTACCCCTCGAACTTCTACCGCAACGCCTGAACATACTCCACTGCCCCGACTTCGTCGCCCCACGGATACGCCCGTGCCCAGCGGTGGTCACGATCCATGATCTGGCCTTTTTGCGCTTCCCAGAGATTCTGGATGCCGACGCCAAGCGCTACTATAGCCAGGTACGGGCCTCGGCGCATGCGGCCCAAGCGGTGATTGCGGTCTCGCAATCCACCTGCAACGATATTGTGGAGTTGCTTGATCTGCCTGCCGAGCGGATTGATGTGGTCTATGAGGCTGCCGCGCCGCACTTCCGGCCACTACAGATTGCTCCGAACGCGGAGCGGATCATCAACGGCGTGCCGGTGCGAGCGAACACCTTCCTGCTCTTTGTGAGCACGATTGAGCCGCGCAAGAACCTAGCCACGCTCCTACGCGCCCTGCACCTGTGCCGCGAGCGGCACCCCGCAGCGGGCTACCGGCTGGTGATTGCGGGCGTGCGCGGCTGGCTGGATGGCCCGATCTTTGATCTGATGCGCGATCTGGGGCTGGGCGAAGCGGTTGATCTGCTGGGTTGGCCCGCGCCCGAGGATCTGGTGTGGCTCTACGCGGCATGCCGGATCTACCTGAACCCCTCGCTCTACGAAGGGTTTGGGCTACCGGTGCTTGAGGCACTGGCATGTGGGGCACCGACGGTGGTCGCGGATACGAGCAGCCTACCCGAAGTGGCTGGCGAGGCTGCTCGATGCGTCCCTGCGCTAGATGTTGCAGCCTGGGCCGAGGTGATCAGCCAGTTATGGGACGACGCAGATGCACGCCAACAGCTTGCGGAGCGCGGGCCACGCCAAGCGGCGCGCTTCTCGTGGGAGCAGGCAGCGCATGAGACGCTGGCGATCTACCGGCGGGTGGGGGGATTCAGCCCTGCAAAGCCGGATTGAGCTTCATGACCGCCAGCCACGCCTCGATGCCCTCGGTAGGTTGGACACCCTGTTCGGTGACGATCCCGGCGAGCGCATGGAGCGGGGTTGAGTCGAAATAGACGTTGGCGACCTGAATATTTTCGGGCACCTCTGGCCAGACCTGTTCAGCGGGCCAGCGCGCCTGCTGGGGCGGGTGGTAGGCCGGGGGCAAGAACTTCTCGGAGCTACAGAGCGCATAGACGGGCACCCTGGCCGCATTGGCCGAGAGCACCATCCCATACGTCCCGACCTTATTCATCAGCCCCTCCGGACTGAGGTGGTCGGCACCAACCAGCACGAGGTGGGATTCACCGGCGAGGACAACCGCCAGCGCATCAACCACGAGCGTGGTTGGGATACCACTTGCGGCCAACTCCTGGGCCATACTGCGCCCCTCGCAGGCGGGGCGGCCCTCGGCGCAGATAACCCGAAAACGGCGGCCAGCGCGTTGGGCATGGCTCAGCGCAGCACGTACCGTCGTACTACGCCCATTAGTCACAATCTGGGCATCCTCAGGAATGAGGCGCAGGGCAGTTTCGGCAATCGCCGCTTCATGCACATGGAGCCGACGCTTAAACTCAGTAACCGACGCCTCGATCACATACTGGCCTTCGGTAAAGGTCGTAGCCGCATCAATCTTCCAGAGTAACGCATTCACCAGATTGACCAAAGGAGCCATGGTGGGATGGGCGCGAATCAGCGTCCACCCGGTATCAAGCAACTCCTGGCGCAAGTGAGCAAGATCACCACTCTGGTTACGCTGAGCTTGGTAGAGCAGCACATCGGCACTCTTCTCCGCAATCTCAACCGCAGCAGAGACCCCATCTTCTGTAATCGCGGTAATGGCTTGGGCAGCGTAACGATCCACGGCACCTTCCCATCGTATCTACCAAACGATCCACGCGATGCGGGCACACACGTGATTGACACGTTGCAAGCATCCAAGGGAGCCATATTTAAGATGCACGGTAGCACCATGCCATTACGAGCATACTACTATCAATTAGTTGAACCGATGGAACGCCGCTTGAGCACCTGTTGGAGAGTCAGCTCTAACTGACTAATCGCGAACGGTTTAGGCAAATAGACATTGCCACTCTGTTCAAGATGGTCACGGGTCGTCTGGCTGAGCGTATCACCCGTCATGAAGATGAGGCGTAGGGCGAGTTCAGGATCACGCTGGCGAATAGCAGCGAGCATCTCAAAGCCATTCATACCAGGCATCCGCACATCACACAGAATCGCATCAAAATGCTGGGTCGTGATCGCCTGAAGCCCCTCAGTTGCCGTCTGGAAGGTGGTAGTACGATGGCCCTGTTCATGCAGCAAGCGATCAATGAGGCGCAGCACCGGTTCTTCATCATCAATCACCAAGATATTGAGGACATGATCGGCAGGGCTGTGTGCAGGCAGCATTGCGAGAGGCGTAGCAGCCTTAGCAGCAGCGGCTTGGCGCACGGGAAGCGCGATATAGACACGGGTACCGACACCCGGTTGGCTCTCGGCCCAGATCTGGCCTTCATGTTCTTTAATGATACCAAAACAGATCGAGAGACCCAAGCCGGTACCCTGACCAATAGGCTTGGTGGTGAAGAAGGGATTAAAGATCTTGCGCAAATTACGCTCAGGGATACCCACACCGGTATCACCCACCTCAATATGGATCATCGGTTCTTGGCCTAGCTCCTGGGGGGGCAGCACACGAGTACGCAGGGTAAGGGTACCGGAGCCACCGCGTTCGACCATCGCGTGGCGAGCATTCGTAATCAGATTGAGGAAGACCTGTTGAAGTTGGTGCGGATCAGCAATTGTCATCGCGAGATCGGGATCGAGATCGAGATGCACCGCGATATTATCAACCCGCGACTGGTATGCTTGAAGTGCGAGGGAACTGCGCAGCACCTCATTGATCGCCACCGCAGAGCGTTCAGGGGTATGTTCACGGGCGAAGATGAGCAGATTTTGGACAATCTTTGCGGCACGTTCAGACTGGGCGTGGATCTGTTCAATATCCTGACGGGTCTCAGGGGCGAGATCCTTATTGCGCAGCGTCAACTGGGCATAGCCACTGACACTGGTGAGTGGATTATTGAGTTCATGGGCCACACCGGCCACCAACTGACCAATCGCGGAGAGTTTTTCGGACTGAATAAGTTGCTGCTCAAGGCGGCGGCGTTCAGTCAGATTACGAGCGATACAGTGCAGACCTGCCGCCTTCCCGTTACCATTCTGCATCACATGGGCGCTCACCTCCAGATAGATCGGATCTTGGTTCTGGTTGATAAGTTCCAATTCAAACGGGGGCACATTATGGCCTGCGAGGAGTGAGCGCAGGTGTACCGAGACCACGTCCCAAGCGTCAGGTGTACAGAAGGTTTGGAGCGGTTTACCGAGCAGATCATTGATCGGGGAACCAATAATCTGGGGGCCGACTTTATTCATGGTGGTGAAACAGAGATCACCATCGAGCATAAAGATCAGATCGTAGGCATTGACAAAGAGATCTTTATAGCGGCGTTCACTCAGGCGCACCTGTTCATAGAGGCGTGCATTTTCTATCGCAATCGCAGCATAATCGGCGAGGGTGGCGAGGAGATACTGATCATTTTCGCTAAAGGTACGATCCGACTGTTGGTTATCAACCGCCAGCACGCCAATGACCTGATCGCCCAAGATCAGGGGCACCTGAAGGAGTGCGCGGACAAGAAAGCCGGTTTTAACCTTCAGATTAACTCCGGCGCGAGTCTTATCGGTACGAACCGGCTTACCGCTGCGCACAACTTGGCCTGCGAGGGTATCATTGATCGGCATACGCAAGCTCTGGGCGCGTTGTTCACCCAGATTTTTGGCCGCCCGCAGATAGAGTTCATCATGCTGTTCATCGCGGAGGAGAAGGAAGCCCTCTTCAGCCTGGGTGATATAGACCCCGGCTTCAACGATCCGTTCGAGGAGTTGCTCCTGCTCCATGAGTCCCGTGACCGACTTCCCGATGCGCGAGAGGACAGTAAGTTCCTGAACACGCTGTTGGAGCGAGGCCGTGAGGCGTTCTTTATCGCGGCGCAGGCGGCGTTCGCGCAGAGCTTGGTCAATCGCCGCACGCGCCTCGGTATCAGAGAAGGGCTTAATCAGATAGTTGCGTGCCCCCAGACGAAACGCCTCAACCGCAATATTCTCGGAGCCATGGGCCGTCATGAGGATGACCGGCACATCATAGCCATCCTGCGCGAGCAAGCGCAGCAGATCGAGACCAGAGATATCAGGCAATTGGAGATCAAGGAGGATCAGATCGGGCAAGTGGGCACGAAGGCGCTGCAAACCCTGGCGTCCGGTATTGGCAACCAAGGGATGGTAACCAAGTTCGGGCAGCACATAATTTGCGAGAAGGTCGCAGATCTGCTCGCTATCATCAATAATCAGGATCTCTTCCATAGTAGAGGTCGCGCTTCTCTGCCCGTAGTGCTGTTAGCCGCGAAAACGACACGGATGGAGCGGGTGGAGATTACCAATACACCATCCGAATAGGTAGCGTAAACTTGATTGTACCCTGTTCCGCAACGTGTGGCAAGAGTGCCATCGGCTTCTAGATAAACGCAGCCCAAGGCTATTCTAGCGCTGTAGGGATGAAGCATCGCTGCGCCTAGAGGGGAAAGATCTCCTCGACTGGCAGCAGACGTAGTGCTCCAGTGGGGCATGCACTGACACAGGCTTGGTCGGGATAGCTAGAGCAGAGATCGCACTTATCAGCGCGTTGCGGTGGAGCCGGAGGAAGCGGAGGCTGAGGATGCAAACGATTACGGAGGCGAACCCAGAGGGGAAGAACCTCCGGTTCGGGGCGTTCTTGGGTGACACGACTGACTGCTTGGTAGGGGCACGCCGGGATACAATCGCCGCACCCGGTACAGCGATTGGTAATGAGCAAGACCCCATCGTCGGTGCGCTCAAAGGCATGTTCGGGGCATGCCTCGACACACTCTGGGCCAACGGTACACTGGCGACAGGCATCAAGGATATCGAGGCCATCAATCAGGGTTCCATTCAGCGCGAGACGCTGGTGGCCATGGCGTCCGACACATGCCTCCTCGCAGATTTGGCAACCGGGAGGACAGAGGCTCGCGGTACGCGCCAGCAAATGGCTACCGCGTAGGAGACCGCGTGCGACCGCCTGGGTGAGATCGCGTGCCCGACTCTGATCTGCGTGCAGAGCGGCATTGCGGCGATTGCGTTGTTCTACAACCATGCGCAGGTTGGCTTCAAGATTGGGCTGTTCGTAGAGCAAGGCATGAAAATCGGCAGCGGGGAGAGCGAGCAGATCGGTGGACGTGATCGCACGCACGCTGGCACGATGGGGATGGCCAGAGAGGAGTGCAATCTCCCCAAAAAAATCGCCATCGGCGAGGGTGGCTACGGTACGGCCATCTTGCTCAATACTCACCTGACCACGTTCGATCAGGTAGAGTGAATTGGCGTGATCGCCCTGACGGATAATGAGGCTACCACGACTAAAGCTGGAGTGACGCAGAATATTGGCAAGTGCAAAACGTTCAACTGGTAAGAGCGAACTGAGCAAGGGGATGCGGGTCAGTGTACTTTCAAGCATGCGGCGTTGATGGATGCGATTCAAGGCCGCGTTAAGTTCGGGCAGATCAACCAGTGCCTCTTGCAGATCGGCAAGTGGCACATGGAAGAGGTAGCATCCGGTCACCGCCGTAGCGCTCATACGGCGAAAGAGATCGCCAAAGAGGGGGCCTTCGCCACAACAATCGCCGGGGCCAAGCAGGGCCAACAACATCTCGTGGCCGTCTTTATCGCGCAGGTGGAGTTGCAACTGGCCACGCAGGACAAAGAAGAGGAAGCGATCATGCTTCTGTTTGCCAAAGATCGTCGTGGCGGAACCAAAAGCGCGGAAGACGCCGAGGGTGAGGAGGCGATCAATTTCTGCGGGAGGAAGGTTCGACAAACCATCGAGTGCTGCGAGCATGGCGCGGGCAGCTTGTTGGCGTTGGGCGGCCAGAGCAGCGCGGGCCTGGGCCGCAGCAGACGTGCGAGCCGGGGCGCTTTTGGCGGCCATAAACCATACCTCTTCGCAGCGTTCAGATCGGTATAAGTATTGTACCATATGGATACAGGCAGCGGTATAATAGGGACGGAAGAACCTATCCGGCAGAAGACATGATGGGCGGAGACATCCTCTATGCCCTTGGTGGGCGCGGCACGCTGCGCCTGGACAGTTACCCGCATGGCACTACGCACCCTCACTGTAGACCTGGAGCGTGGACTCGCGCGCCAGCAGCTCCCGGCAACCGTCGAGCGCGACTATCTGGGCGGGCGTGGGGCCATCGCCTGGCTCTTGTGGAACTATTTACCCGACGACACACCACCCCTGGCCCCAGAGAATTTACTCATCTTCGCGGCAGGCCCATTGGCCGGCACGAGTGCCTATGCCAATGGAGGGTTTGTAGTCGGTACCCGTTCACCCGTTACCGGGGCGATTGGCTACAGTTGGGGCCAGGGGCATTGGGGAGGAACCTTGCGGCGCGCCGGGTATGATCTGCTGATCATCCGGGGCCAAGCGCCCAACTGGTGCTACTTGGTGCTTGATCAGGGCCAGGTGCGTTTGCGTCCGGCCAGCCATCTGCTGGGTAAGGACACCATCGAGACCGATGCGGCCATCCGTGCAGAGCTAGGCAACGACTTCCAGGTGGTCTGCTTGGGGCCAGCCGGGGAGGCGGATGTGGCCTACGCCAGTATTGTGGCCGAGGGCCGCTATATGGCCGAGCCTGCCGGGCCGGGGATGGTGATGGGTACCAAGCACCTCAAGGCGATTGCGGTGCGCGGTGGCCCGCCGCTGGCGAGCCAGGATGAGAAGAAGCTGGCGGTGGCCATGGAGTTGATCCGCCGCCGTGCGAGCGCCAGCCCGCTGGCTGCCGGTATCCGTGAGGTGGGGAGTAACCACTTCCTGACGACGGCGCTGGATTGGGGTGCGATGACCGAAGAGAATGGCCGGATTGGGCAACCAAGCCCGGCAATGACGCAGATGCGTCAGACGCTGCACGAGTATGGAATCCATGAGAGCCGGGGTTGCGCGGGGTGCCCGTTGCCGTGTTATTTCGATACGCGCACCCCAGCCGGGGCGACACTGCCCCTGCCTGAACTCGAATTGGTGGCTGGTTTTGCGGCACGCTGCGGGATCACTAACGTCGAGACGCTGCATACCCTTGCGGATCGCTGCCTGCGGCTGGGGATCGATCCCGCCTCGGTAAGTGCGACGATGGCCTTCCTGATGGAGTGTCAGGCTGAAGGTTTGAACCTTTCGGGCACCCTCACCTGGGGCAATGAGCAAGCGGTACTGGCAGCGATTGATCGCCTGGCGGTGCGCCAAAAGCAGCGCGATATGCTCTCGTTGGGTGTCGGCGAGATTGCCGATGTCTTCTGGGGTGGAGCCGAGTTTGCCGCGCAGGTCAAGGGGTTGGCGATGCCGGGAATTGATCCGCGTGCCATGACTCAGATCGCATTGGCGATGGCAACCGCGCCGATTGGCGGGGACTACCGCTATTCGATGAGTTACGAGGAGTTGATCGTTGATCCCCCCAACTGGTTGCCCGAAGAGGTCTCGCACCCACAGGCTATGAAGGGCAAGGCATTGCGCCTGATCTGGCACGAGCGCTACGCGGCGATCCTCGACTCGGTGGGTATTTGCCGCCGCCTGGGGTTGATGGCGTACCAGATCTCACCCGGCGAGTTGCTGGCGTTAATCACGACCACGGGTAACGCGATCAGCGGGACCGATATGGTACGCATCGGGGAGCGGATCGTCACGGTGGAGCGGCTCTTTGCGTGTCGTTATGCCGATAATGGCGGGCAAGACGAGCTACCCACCCGTTGGCGTGAGACGGCGCTGAGTGAAGGGTTGGCGGCGGGGCATCTGCCGCGCTTGTCGCTGTTGCTGGCCGAGTACTATCGCCGCCACGGCTGGAACCCAGAGGGAGTTCCAACGCTGGATCGCATCGCTGAGTTGGGAATAAAAGCATAATGAGTGATCTCGAACCGATTCGTCTGGTGATCAAACTGGGCACCAGCGTACTCACCGCCGGTACCGACCGGCTGAATCGCCCGTACATGGTCGATCTGGCGCGGCAGGTTGCGGCACTGCGCGAGGCGGGCGTGCAGGTGGCGCTGGTCTCGTCGGGGGCGATTGCGGCGGGGCGCGAGCGGCTAGGGGCGCAGTCCGAGCAGCGCATACGGGCCAATGTACCGCTCAAGCAGATGTTCGCCGCAGTGGGTCAGAGCCGTTTGATGCACCTCTACGAGCAGCTTTTTGAACTGTATGGATTGCAAGTGGCGCAGGTTCTGCTCACCCGCGATGATCTGCGCGACCGGCGGCGCTACCTGAATGCGCGCAACACGCTCTCGTTGTGTATCGAGCGCGGGATTGTACCGATCATCAACGAGAATGACGCGCTGGTGACAGCGGAGATCCGCGTGGGTGACAACGACAACCTCTCGGCCTTAGTGGCGGGGTTGATTGATGCGGATCTGCTGCTGATTTTGAGCGATATTGATGGCCTCTACAATGCTGACCCGCGCACGAACCCGGACGCCAAGTTGCTGGGCGAGGTTGATCAGATTGATGATGACATCTGGGAGATGGCAGGCGGGGTTGGTTCGGCGCGTGGCACGGGGGGCATGCGTACCAAGATCCAAGCTGCTGATCTCGCCACACGTTCAGGAACGAGCGTGGTGATCGCCAATGGGGCAACATCAAATGTGATCCTGCGCGTGTTGCGGGGGGAGCGGATTGGAACCAAATTTCCGAGTGGGGGGAGTCATCTGGAATCGCGCAAGCGCTGGTTATTAGCCGAGACAGCCCGGCATAGTAAGATCGTGATTGATGCCGGAGCGGCCAACGCCCTGCTCACACAGGGCAAGAGCCTCTTACCCGCTGGCGTGATTGCGGTGGAGGGCAATTTTGATCGTGGCCAGACGATCCGCATCTACACCCCCGATGGGCACGAGATCGCCCGTGGGCTGGCCCAGTATGATGCAAATGACGTGCGCCACATCCAAGGCTTGCGCTCCGGCCAGATTGCCGAGACCCTCGGCTATGATTATGGGTCGGTGGTGGTGCATCGGGATGATATGGTCGTGTTGGGGTAGAATGCACCGTTCTCCTCCAAATCCCGGTTTTGACGCAAAGACGCTAAGGCGCAAAGCTTTCAAGTATAGAACCTCGTAAAATCTTTGCGTCTTTGCGCCTTGGCGTCAATACAAGGCTTGGGTTTACCCCATGTGAGGAGCCGTATGTCAATCACAATCCGTCCCGTTACCGGCTATGCCGAGTTCACCGCCTGCGAAGAACTCCAGCGGGTTGTCTGGCCCGGTTCGGTCGTGCCACTGAATATGCTCTACACCGCGCAGAATAATGGCGGGGTGGTGTTGGGAGCGTTTGATGAGAGCGCCGCCGATACACCGCTGGTCGGGTTTGTGTTTGGGTTCCTGGGCCGCGACAGCAGTAACCAGATCAAGCATTGCTCGCACATGGCGGCGGTGCTACCCAACTACCGCGATACGCGCATCGGTGAGCGGTTGAAGCTGGCCCAGCGTGATGAGGTGGTTGCGCAGGGGATCGAGTTGATGACATGGACCTTCGATCCGTTGCTGAGCCGCAATGCGCGCTTGAATATCCGCAAGCTGGGGGGCATCACGCGCACCTACAAAGACAACATTTATGGCCCGGAGCCGGTGCCGGATGACCAGTTGCCCTCGGATCGTTTTGTGGTGGAGTGGTGGCTGAATGCGCCACGGGTACTGGCGCGGCTGAGTAGCCCCGAACAAGCACCGACCGCCGAGGAGATCTTGGCGGGGGCGGTACTACTCAACCCCGATCCGATGCTACCGCCGTTGCCGATTCAGGGCAAGCGGCTGGTATTGCGCATCCCCAGCCAGATTGACGCGCTGCGCACGAACGACTTTGCGCGTGCCAAGGCGTGGCGCTGCCAGTTGCGTATGGCGGCGAAGGATGCGTTTGATTTGGGCTACCACATTGCCGATTTTGCTAGTGATGGGGAGTATGGGTACTACTTGCTGGTGCATGAGCAGGTGGCGGGGTAGTTATTTGTCCGCAGATTACGCAGATTGCGCAGATTTTTTCGGTATTTCACCTCAGACGATTGGTATTTATACGGATAGGACAATGCACGGAGCGATGCAAGCACGATACGCGCTGTCGCCTCAATCAGTGAATAGTTAGTGCCATGTACACGATTGCCTTTACTGCATCAGCACGAGAAGATATTCGATGGTTTCGTAAATACGATCAACAGCGTATTATTGCTGCAATTGAACGTCAACTAGGCGATGAACCAGATGTCCCGACACAACAGCGGAAGTATCTTCGTCCCAATCAGTTAGCACGTTGGGAATTGCGTGCAGGATCGTATCGTATTTTTTATGATGTGCTGGTTGAAGATACCGTGGTTTCCATTCTTGCCGTCGGGTACAAGGAAGGAAATACCCTCTATATCCGAGGAAAGGAGTATGTGCTATGAAAACCATACAGATTATGGAACCAGAATCGCTATTGTTGACTCTTTTGAATCAAGCACGCCAAGAAGATCTGCGGCTCCAACTTGCGGATGGGCAGGAATTTATTCTGACGGCAATTGATCACTTTGATGTTGAAATCATCCAGACACGAAAAAATGCAACCCTGATGGCGTTGTTGGATGAACGTGCGCAAGAACCAGCGACCATTGATCTTGCATCCCTAAAAGCTGAATTAGGCATTGACGAATGCCCTCCACCACCGCTGCCATAAACATCGCCTCACAGGTAACGCCGCTGGCTGAGCCTGTCGAAGCCAGCCCCGTGTTGCCCCGCTGCCTGAGCTTGTCGAAGCCAGCCCCACCACCCCGCGTTGGCTTCGGCAAGCTCAGCCAACGGCGCGGACGCAGCGCAATATGCCCCGCTCCAAGCTTCAGTGGGTGGCCACATACCACAGGGAGCGGCGCGGGTGGTGTTTGGCTCACGCAAGGCGAACCGGGAAGCGGCCTGTCGTTCTCCTTGAACACCTCGGCAGCGTGCCCCCCTGAGGAGATCAGGGCGTCGCGCTGCATTTCCGGCGGGCGGGGAGCGCGAGTGGCAAGACGAAAACCGTTGTTGTCGTTGAAGTTGGCGGGGTTGTTATCGTTGCGATAGGCGCAACGGGCGTTATCGCGGGTATTGTTCCACGAGCCGCCGCGCAGCACGTTGTCGGTCGCTTCCAGCACCTATTATACCGCATTCGGATCGTGTGGCGGGCGAAACTGTGCCCCCTGTGGGCGCTCTGAGCTTGGCTGCACGCCTACCCGCTTCATCCAGTCGCCCAGGAGCGCACCTATCGAACTGACCTCGCGACTGGCATGTTCGTACTGGCGTAGGCTGAGAAGTTGGAGATCGAGGGCTAAACGCAGGTAGAGCCGCACCTGTTCGAGATGGGCATCAGCACGCAAGAGCAGGTCGCGCTTGTCGCGGGTCTTGCGCGCCAGCACGATCAGTTCATTAAACTCAAAGGCGGCCTGTTGGGTACGCACAGCTAGGGCAAAGCGGTGTTCACGCGGGTACTTGAGGGTTGCCGGAACGAGCCACAAGAGCAGATCGTAGGTTTTGGCAAAGATGGGAATGTCATTCATATTCGTGCTGGGCGAAAGATCGTCTGGCGCAAGATCTGTTTACGTAGCCGGTAGGTATTGCCGTGGGCGGCATGGGCGCACCAACTCTGGATGGATGCGCTGGCTTTCTCCATGCTGATCTGACCCTCGGCATACGCCTGCTGTAGCCCGCGTAGCCGACGGCGAAAGCGTACCACGCTAGGGCGCTTTATGCGCCGATGGCTGGCGAAGTGGCGGAAGCCGAGGAACGGGACACCGCTGCTGGTAGGGAAGACTTGGCATTTGGCTGGGTGCAGCAACAAGCGCAGACGAGTGGCGGTAACATCCTGTAGAGTACGCATCCAGGTATGCAGCGTCCGTTTATCGTCGTGGAAGAGCAGGAAATCATCGGCGTAGCGCAGGTAGGCCCGACATTTGAGATCGCGCTTGATGAACTGATCAATCTCGTTCAGGTAGACGTTAGCCCAGAACTGTGAGGTGAGGTTGCCGATGGGTAGCCCCTGTGGACGTAGCGGCGCAAAGAGATCATCGCCGGGGAACCAGTGGATGGCCCGCTCGCTGTCGAGAATGCCCGCACCGCTCTGGATGATACGTTCGCACAAGCGCAACAGGGCGGGATCGGTGAGGGTGCGTCCGAGGATATTCAGCAGGATGGCATGATCAATCGTTGGAAAGAATTTTGCTACATCGCACTGCAATACAAAGCGATATTTACGCACAAATTCGGTACACCTGTCGAGCGCACGATGGGTACCCTTGCCCACCCGACATGCGTAGGAATCGTGGATGAAGCGGCGCTCGTAGATCGGCTCGATGACATTGACCAGGGCATGATGCACCACGCGGTCGCGGAAGGGGGCGGCGCTGATTTTACGCCGCTTCGGCTCGGAGATGTAGAAGTGGCGGTACACACCGGGCTGATAGGTCGCATCCCGGAGTTCGGTTTGCAGAGCGAAGAGATGATCCTCAACCCGCGCCTCGAAACGCGCCACCTCGGCACGGCCACGTTTGGCCCGCCGCGCCGCCCGGTAGGCGTGGTAGAGGTTCTCAAAGTCATACACCTGTGGGTAGAGATTACGATAGGTCTTCATAGAAAATACGTGTTAGACATGGTTTCAGAAGGGACTAGGGCCATTTCCGTACCCCGGCCCGTAAACGATATCGCTGGGCAATTCGCCTTTTGCCGCATCCTGGGTACGCGGGCGTCCCGCCCGCATGCGGGCAAGATGCCCGCGTACCCAATTGCCCAGCAGTATCGTTTACGGGCCGGGGGTGAGGGCATCCGGCGGCATAGTGTCACGTTCGTTTGAACCATGCCTAAGGAGAGCTATAGTGCGTCTCTCCTCTGCGCTCTCTGCGGTTAATCTGTTCTACCGCAGAGGACGCGGAGGGACGCAGAGGAAAACAGACCCCGCGAGCAGGGGGATGCTGCGCCCCCCTGCACCCCCAGCACCGTTGTCTCAGCCGCAAAGCTGTACCAAACCTTTGACAAGGACAAAAAGACAAAAAGCCGAAAAGACATTAAGACGATTCCGAGGAGAACAAACGGGCAAGACGAAAACCGAGGCGGTGACGTAGAAGAGGGCGGGGAAGAGAACGACGCGAAAGGCGCAACGGGCGACATCGCGGGTATTGCTCCACGAGCCGCCGCGCAGCACGTATGTTTTACTAGAACTATTGTTCTTTGTGTAAGGACTTTCCGCATGCACCTCGCCCGCAAAGGGATACTTCAACGGGGGTGTGCTACACCACTCCCAAACGTTGCCCGCCATCTCCTCGGCACCACAGGCCGCCACACCATGCGGGAAGATGCCGACCACCGAGGTTCCACCAATCTTACTCACATCAATATTCGCCTGAAGCGCGTCGGTTGTCAAATCCGCGCCCCAGGGGTAGGTGCGCCGCCCAGCGCGGCTGTTGCCCTGGGGCAGCCTGGGCGGGTAGGCGGCGGCGCGTTCCCACTCGGCCTCGGTGGGCAGGCGGATCGCTTCACCCTCGGCCAGAACGCCACAGCCGCGCAGGTAGGCATCGGCCCACCAGGCAAAGGCACTCGCCGCGTACCATGTTACATTCACCACCGGGTGGTTGCCCTCGCCGGGGCGGTAGCGGCTACCCGGCCAGGAGCGCGGGCGAAACTCCTCGCCACGCTGCTGGTGCTGGGCCATCAGTGCTTGGAGTTGGCGCGCCGCTGCCACCGCCGCAGGTGCGCCGCGCCCGGCCAGGGCTTCAAGAAATTCCAGGTATTGGCGGTTGGTGACCGGGAAGCGGGCGAGGGCGTAGGGGCGCGAGATGGTGTAGTCAAACTGCGGTTTCTCACGATCATTCTTGCTGTTATCATCGCCCATGCTGAACGTCCCCGGTGCGATAGGGGTAGCCCAATAGTCAGGCCGGGTCAGCACGAGGCCGGGGCGCTCGGTATCGGCGGCGAGGCGGTCGAGCATGGTCGCGGCGCGGTTGCGGAGGACGGGGTCGGGGTGGGTGGTGGGAGAGAAGGCGATGTGTGGCAAGCGCGTAACGACTGTCTGGTACAACTGGGGAAAATCGGTCAATTCCTTAAGATCTTCACCCGAACCAATATCGGCCAGCGCATCAGCCGCCAGGAAGGTACAGGCATCATCTTGGGCATCAAGCAGGCGCTGGATGAGCCGCTGTGCCTTGATCACCATCTGCTCCGAACCACTATTCGACCAGTAGCCAGCAGCGAGCAGGATCACCTCACGCCAGCCCTGCTCCTGGGCACGCGCAACCAGGAAGTCCACACTGGCTAAGGGATCTTGTTCCGTATCCAACCCTTCCAAACCACATGCGGCCAGATACTCTTGGAAGGTGTAGTGGGTGAAGCTATAGATGTCGTCGCGCTGTTGCAGCATGCCGCTATCGAGTGCCAGTGATGCGAGCAGATTCGCCACCTTCTGATCGGCGGCATCATGATCCATCTTCAAGTACCGTATATAGTAGGGACGGAGCCATTCTTGGGCTTGGATGAGGCTCACGTCGCGCACCTGGCCAGAGCGTTGTTGCATGCGCAGGGCGAGGTAATGAATGCGCCGCCGTTCCTCGGCCAACTTGGCGCTACTCAACTGCAACAGATCCTTGTCCTTATTCTTGCGCCAGAGATCGAGCAGCAACTCGACCAGTTTCTCATACAACTTGGCGCGTTGGTCGGGCAGTTTGACATTATTGAACTGCAAGAGCGCCATTGCGGTTGCCAGCAACGGGTTGGAGGCCATCTCGAAGAGGCGCGAATTGCGCTGGATAATCTGCCAGAGTTCTTCGGCCTTCTCGCTCAGGGTCGTTCCTTGCGATAATCCCGCATCACGATTGCGACGTTGATCAACAGCGGCATACCACTTGCGGATCAGGTCACGGATACCGTCACCATCCAACGGACTCAGGTGCGTCTCGACAAAATCGGGCAGATGTGCCCGCCCGCCATAGCCCGCCGGGCGACTCGAGACCACATAGCGATGCTGCGGGTATTGCTGCACCAGCGCGGTGATGAGTGCGGTGATATAGGCGCGGTGCTGCTCCTGCCCGGCTTCATCAAGGCCATCAAGTAGGATGAGGCATGCCGATTTGGCCTTGATCAGATTCGAGAGGGGCACAGTGCCTAATTTCTCCACATGGGTATCGAGCCATTTGAGGAAGAGTGTCGGCGACGCACCACAAAAATCGTCCCGCTTTTCCAGATCAAGATCTTTGATGTCGTTGGGTAACGCAAGGGCAAATTGGCTCAAGCGCACATAGATCGGGAAGAGCGGGCGGCGAACAAGCAGATCGAGATCCTTGCGCAAAGCACGCGCATTGCCATCCACATACGCCTGGGCACAACGCAACGCCGCATAGCGCAGGGTGGTGGTTTTGCCACTACCAGCATCACCAATCAGCAGGAGGTTGGAGAAGGTGCGGGGTGCTGCTTCGCGTTCTGCATCGTCATCACCGCGCATAGGCGGTCTGGGCAGAGTAACGAGTTTCCCATCCGGCAACTTCATTTGAGGCGGTGATGGCTGTTTCGCCGCACGCAACAGATCGGGATCACTCAGCGGCGTAAAGATCGCCCGCGTGCGATACCCCTCACGGGCGGCATCAGGATCGAGGGTGCCGCGCATGCGTTGGTAGTAGCGTTCGGCATCGGTGCGATCCACCACCTGTAGCGGAATATAGACCGAGTCGATATCGAGTATCACCTGCTCGGTATGCACACCCACTTGCGGCAAGCGGCCATACGTCTGTTGCAACGATTCGAGATAGCGTTTCAGCGCGGGATTCAGCCTGCCGGGTGCAGTTATTCGCCCGACCTGAACAACCAAGAACTCAACAACCTTCTCGCCCTGCTTCTCGACACCCGTCAGTATCCCGGTGCCAAACGCCCGCACCACCAGCACCACCCCAATCAGCACGACAATACCCAGGCTCCACCAGCCATAGGCATCCCACACCTGGCGCAGCCAATCCATCTGGCTCTGCACCCCGGCGAGTTCGGCCACACCGGGGGTGGGCGTCGGTGTGGCCACGGGTGTGGGGCTAAGGGCGGGTGGGGGTGTCTGGGCGTGGGTAGGCTGGGGCCACCCGGAAGAGATCGGAATCAGCACGGCCAGCGCGAGCAGGAAGATAACCGCGAAGTGGCGCATAGGTTCATCCTGGTAGTTGTCCGCAGATTACGCAGATTTTTAAGAAAAAAATAATCTGCGTAATCTGCGTAATCTGCGGATAATCATCATCATGGGGTCACACCACATACCCCGCCGCTTGCTCCGGGGTGAGCCGGGTGAGGAACTGTTCATCCTCGCTGCCATTCGTTAGGTACTCGTAGTCGGTGCGGTAGAGGTAGTACGTGCCGCAGAGCGGGCATTGCTGGAGGCTCAGTATGCGGCTGCCGTGGGGTTGCATGTCACGCACGAGTTGGAGTTGGCCTACCGCGTCGGGTAGGGATGTATCGTTCTCTGGCCAGCCGTACTTCTGGTAGGCGTACTCTTCGTCCTTCAACTGGCTACAGATGGGGCATTCGGTGGGCATGGCGGGTCGCTCCGGTTATTTATCCGCAGATTACGCAGATTACGCAGATTTTTAAGAAAAAAAATAATCTGCGTAATCTGCGTAATCTGCGGACAATCATAATCATGGGAGCATCTGCGTAATCTGCGGATACATAACTACCCGATCACCTCGGCACCCCCCATGTAGGGCCGCAGCACCTCCGGCACCACTATCGTCCCGTCGGGTTGCTGGTAGTTCTCCATGATCGCGATCATCACGCGGGGCAGCGCGAGGCCCGATCCGTTCAGGGTGTGCAGGAATTCCGGCTTGGCGCCGGGGCTGGGGCGGTAGCGTAGGTTGGCGCGCCGCGATTGGTACGCCTCGAAGTTGGAACACGAACTGACTTCTAACCACTCCTCCACGCCGGGTGCCCACATCTCTAGATCGTACTTCATCGTGGCCGTGCCGAGATCAGCCGTGCAGAGCTTGAGCAGGCGATAGGGAATCTTGAGCGCCTTGCAGACATCCTCGGCATTCGCCACGAGGGTCAGCAATTCGGCGTAACTCGTCTCCGGGGTGACGAACTTGACCATCTCGACCTTATCGAACTGGTAGACGCGCTTGATGCCGCGCACGTCGCGGCCGGCGCTCATCTGCTCGTTGCGCCAGCAGGGGGTATAGGCGACGTGGAAGATCGGCAGATCGCTGGCCTCCAGGATTTCGTCGCGGTAGAGGTTGGTGACCGGCACCTCGGCGGTGGGGATGAGAGTCAGATCGGCACCCTCGATGCGGAAGAGGTTCTCGCCGAAGCGCGGCAGGTTGCCGGTGCCCACCAGCACCTCTTCTTTGACCACGTAGGGTGGCGTGATCTCGCTGTAGCCGTGCTGCTGGGTGTGCAGATCGAGCATCCAGGTGATCAGGGCGCGTTGCAGGCGTGAGCCAGCCCCTTTGAGCACGAAGAAGCGCGAGCCGCTGAGCTTCACCCCGCGCTCAAAGTCAATGATCCCCAACGCTTCGCCCAGCTCCCAGTGGGGTTTGGGGCTAAAGTCGAACTGACGCGGTTCACCTTCGACACGCACCACCACATTGTCATGCTCGGTGCTGCCATCGGGGACATCGGCGTGGGGCAGGTTGGGCAACCAGAGCAACAGGCGGTTGAACTCGGCTTCATCGGCGGAGATCTGGCGATCCAGATCAGCGATCCGATCCCCGACCACCCGCATCGCACTGATCTTGGCCTCGCGCTCGATGGCATCGCGCAGCTTACTGATCTCCTTCGAGACCACATTGCGCTCGGCCTTCAGCACCTCCACCTCCTTGATCAAGGCGCGGCGGCGCTCATCCAGCGCCAGAATTGCATCAACCTGCGCCGGATTATCGCCACGGCGGCGCAGCCCTGCGCGGACGAGATCGGGTTGTTCACGGATTAACTTTATATCAAGCATGTTGGATTCGTTCCTCTAGCGACGGCCCAATTCCTGCAACACACGGATAATATCACCAAATGAGATACTAGTGCTGTCATCATCGCTATTCAGCGCGGTGAACATACGGGTCAGCACCTCACGCTGCTGAGGATCGGCAATACGGGTGGGGACGAGATAGACCGACTCGCCCTCTTTGACAAAGTAGATCGAGTAGGGGCTACCGCCACGTTCAAGCGCACTCAGCACCGCATTGCGCACCATGGGGTGGATAACCGGCACCAGCCCAACGTCGGGCGCAGAATCGGGGAGGGTGGCGCTGGCCAGCGGCGACGGGGAGGGTGGCAGGGTGGGCGAAGAGAACTCGCCCCCCCGGCTAGGGAAGTTGCCCCAGGCGCGGTTGAGCATCACCAGCACAAAGACGATCAGCACTAGACCGGCCACGATGAAGATCGCAACGAGCGTCCAATCCATAACAGTTCTCCTAGCATCCCGGTTTTGACGCCAAGACGCCAAGGCGCAAAGCCTTCAACAAAACCTTTGCGTCTTCGCGCCTTTGCGTTAACCTGTCGTTTTGCGTAGGAATGATAATCCGTTTACCCCCATTGTGAACGGTTGCCCAAGGCGCAAAGCACCAGAGAATTCTACATCAAAACCTTTGCGTCAACCAAGAGCTGCGGTGTACGCCTAGATCAAGCTATAGCTCCAATGCACCGGCTGGCCATCCGCATAGGGCATGACCCCATGGAACTGGCGTGGATCAGGACTGAAGAGCAGGGGCAAGAAGTAGCGATCCCCCGGCCAGAGTGGCAGATCGAGTAGGTGGGTGACGGGTACCCAGACCAGATCGCCCTCGGTGTTGCGCGGCGGGGGTGTGCCGGTAAAAGCGGTGATGACGAAGATAAAGCCGAGCCAATCCTCGCCCTCTTTCCCGAACCCCGGCCAACTCACCGTACCGCGCAGCATCAGTTGGGTTGCCTCAATCTGCGCCTCTTCACGCAACTCCCGCCGCATCCCACTGACCACATCCTCATCGGGTTCAACCTTGCCACCCAGGCCATTATACTTGCCCAGATGCTGATCGTTGGGGCGCGCATTACGATGGATCATCAACACACGCTGGCCATCAGGGGCGAGGACATAGCCGAGCGTGGCGATGATCGGGGTATAGGGCATACGAACCTCCTACCAAGAGCGCGAAAGACCGGCCAAGCCCTGGTGAAATTCAGCAATCCGGCGGCGTGAGCCAGGATCGGTGGTGGCGGGAATATCTTGGGGCAGAAAGAAGCGGGCGTCAATGATCTCCAGATCGCCAACGGGAGGATGGGCGACATCCTGGGTTGTGCAGACAAAGACGCCGATATGGTTGCTAAAGTGGTTGGAGTAGTTGAAATAGAGGCCGAGCAGGTGCGTGATCTGCGCCGTACAACCGCCCTCCTCGCGCACCTCGCGCAGCGCAGCGGTCGCCAGATCCTCAGCGTGGCCCACCGCGCCCCCCGGCAGACTCCAGGGCGTGGCCCCACTACGGTGGCGTACCAGTAAGATGCGATCTTCGCGCAGCACCAGCGCCCGCACCCCAAAGCCGATGGGACGCGCCATCCAGCGCAGCCCTTCACGGGTAAGGATGAGGCTCTGGTAGGTCAGTGTAAGCGCGGCCTCGCGTAGGTTATGAGCCAGTTGGTTCATCGTACCCCACTATAACAGGCGTATGAAAGGGATGCAACCACGTCACCCGCCGACAATCACATCGCCCCAACTGGCCCCGCGTGCCTCGCGCCATTGCTCGCGGGCACTACGGGTGACGATGGTATCGCGCAGGCCGCTGGGGGTACACAGGCGCAACTCGATATGCCCGGAGCGCACGCGGGGGTGGCGCAGCAGCCGCGCACTGATCGGCGTCGCGGGGCTGCGCGCCACGGCGATATAGGCGAATTTCTCATCCTCATAGGCCAATTCGACCCCCTTGACACTGCGCTGAAGCTTTGTGCGCGCCACGCGCTGCGCAAAGTGGCACCAGTCATCCGCCGGGAGGGGGCACGCCTCCTGGTGCGGGCACGGGGCCACCACATAGGCTCCAGCCGCCCGCAACTGCTCGCGCGCCGCCCGGATGATCGCCCAGCCCTGCGGAGTGCCCGGTTCGACCAGCAGCAGCGCGTGGCTGCTCTGTTCCCAGAGTTGGGTGATTAGGCGCGTGCGCCCGGCAGCGGGCAGTTCCCCCAGCACATAGGTCGCGGTGACGAGATCATGGGGCGGGCTGCGCCACGCCCCCAGCAGATCGGTGGGTTGCCAGTGTGCCGCGCTGACCGCCGGGTGCGGGCTGCGCACCGCCAATTGGCGACCGAGGTTCAGCATGGCGGGGGCAGACTCGATCATGTCGGCGTGGTCGAGATCCTCCCAGGTGGTGGCGCTGGCCCAGAGTGCCGCGCCTAGCCCCGCGCCGACATCGAGCAGGCTACGCGGGTGCCACACGGGCAGACGGGCGGCCAGCGCGGCCAGCGCCGCCGCAACCGCCGCGTAGGTGGCGGGCATACGGTAGGCAGCGTAGGCCAGCGCCGCCAGTGGCGCGGCCACATAACGCCCGCCGGGCGGCCCGTCCGCCGCGCCGTGACCAGCGCGGTAACGTTGGGAGAGCACCGCCGCCGCTGCGTGCAGGTCGGCTTGGGGGGTGCCGTGGAGGCTGGTTTGAATGGCGAGCTGGAGTGCGGGTGGAAGTTGCATACAATTAGATATCGGGTGGCGGTTCCGGTTCGCCGATCATATCACCATACCAGCGTTCAAGCCACTCCAACGCCTCGTAGAGACGACCACTGGGCATGCGGCGGTATGAAGAGATGCTAAAGTTGCGGTAGAGACCACTAAAGACACCGAAGTACTCATTGCGGCGTGTGCGTTCGGCAAGCGACTGCGCTACCCGGCGCACCGTCTGGGCCAGACGTGCCGCAGCGGGGTCGTCGAGGCTCGAAGATTGGCGCGCCCAGGGGTCGTTGCCCTGATCATCAGCAGCAGCATCAGATCCGACACCATCCAACTGGCGCTCGATCAACATCTGCTGGCGCGCCAGCGTCGCCATGGCCATACTGCCAACATAGGCTTGTTCGGCTGGCCCCTGTTGGTGGCGGGTGGGCAGCAAGAGATCGCCACTATCAAAGCCCTGCGGGCGGGCGGTTTGCCAGAGAATAGAGGCTGCCTCACGCTGGAAGAGTTCGAGGCGCGCGCGCCCAGCGGGATCAACCACCTGCCCAGCATCAAGCGTTACGAGCCAAAGTGGCAACAACTCCACGCGCAGACAGAGCATCACCACATCACCCGTCTCGGTCTCCACGGGCAAGCGGCGTGCGCCGGCGGAGAGCACCGCATGGCCACGCAGACGGCGTTCTTCACGCACGGCGCCCATGCCCAGCGCCTCGCACAACTCGGCAATCGGTACATAGGTGCGATTGGGATCATTGCCCAACCACGCCAGAATATCTTCAGCATAGAACCAGTTCACGCAGATCCCTTTCTGGTAGTAGGGGCAAAGCATCGCCCTCCATATAGCAGCGGGCGATGCTTCGCCCCTACTGATATGCTACTGTTAAGCGTACAGGATCACCGCGCCTTCGGCAAATGGAAGGAACCTACTGATGGAACTCTTACGCTTTTCTGGTCGCCTGTTCCAGACATTGATGTTGAGCATTATGGGTCTCATCTTCGTGGGGGTGGGGATATTTACGGGCTTCTTTCTCTCCCGCGATGCGCAGAACGAGGCAGAACGGGTGGCAGCGCTGGCTCCAATGACACGCCAGGCGGTGGAACGGGCCGCGCCGGGAAGCCCGGTGTTGATCGAGGCAGTGGTGAGTCGCCGCAATCCTGCCACGTTCCGCACCTTTGTGGCCTATGTGCGTGAAGAGTACCACGGACGGGATAGTGACGGGGATGATGATTGGCGCGAGGATGAGCGCGTGACGCCGCCGTTGTTGCTCGATCTCGATGGCGGGGTAGTGGCGATAAGTAATGCTGACTACCGCATCAGCCGTTATCATGAGAAGTGGCAGGAGGGTACTACGCTCTACTGGAACGGCCTCAAGGGTGAGGGTACCAAGCGCTACACTGGCCTCGTGGCGGGTGGGCCATTGCTGGTAATCGGGACGATTCAGGATGGCCGCGAGGGTAACACGATTCATGCAGAACGGGTCTTTGGTGGCAGCCAGGCCGAATATATTGAGAACCAGCGCAGCACCGCACGCTTCCTGCCCTTCTTCGGGTTGATCTTCGGGGTGGTCGGGCTGATCTTGTTGGGAGTAGGTGTGAAGAAGTTGTTGGTGGGGTAGTCTGTTAGTAAGAAGGAGCGCCGCTGTGAGCACTGCCGTTGATCAGCCAGCCATCCCGCTGATCCCGTTCAGCAACCAAGATCGGCCCAGTTCCGAGATCATCAATACATGTGTCCACTGTGGGCTATGCCTCTCAGCATGCCCGACCTACCGCGAGACAGGGTTGGAGACAGCCTCGCCACGCGGGCGGATCTACCTGATGAAGGCAGTAGATGAGGGGCGGATTGGTCTGGAGAGCGCCGTCTTTCAGGAGCAGATGAGCCTGTGCCTGAACTGCCGCGCCTGTGAGGCAGCATGCCCTTCGGGGGTGCAGTATGGTCTCATTCTCGAAGCCAGCCGCGCCCAGATCGAGCAGGCGCGCCACGCGCCGCCGCCTGCACTCCCGGCCCGCCCGCTCTGGCAACGCGCCCTGCGCGGGGCCGTCTTCGGGGCGCTCTTCAACGACATGCGCCTCTTCCGGGGCTTTGCGACTAGTATGGCACTCTATCAGCAGAGTGGGATACAGTGGCTCGCCCGCCGTAGCGGCGCACTCCATCTCCTCGGCCTCGCAGAGACTGAGAGACTGCTACCGACGCTCAGCGGGCAAGCAACCGTCCCCATGGGGCAAATCTACCCCGCCGATGGCCCCCGGCGCTACAGCGTGGCCCTGCTGACTGGGTGTATCATGAGTAGCGCCTTCAGCCATGTGCATGCCGCGACTATCCGCGTGTTGCAGAAGAATGGCTGTGAGGTGATCCTGCCGCCCGATCAGGGCTGCTGCGGGGCGCTCCACACCCACGGCGGCGATCTGGACGGGGGGCGGGCGTTGGCGCGCCGCAACATCGCCGCCTTCAGTGGGCTGGGGGTGGACGCGATCATCGTTAATGCGGCGGGTTGTGGCAGTACGATGAAGGAGTATGCCCATCTCCTCCACGACGACCCAGAGTGGTATGTGCGCGCCGAGGCATTTGTCGCTATGGTGAAGGATGTCCACGAGTTTTTGGCGGGGATCGAACTCAACACCCGCGACCTCAGGCCACTCAACCTGCGCGTCACCTACCAGGAGCCATGCCACCTCGCGCATGCCCAGCGCATCAGTGGGCAGCCGCGCAACTTGTTGCAGGCCATCCCAGGACTCGAACTGATCGAGATGGCGGAGAGCGCACTCTGCTGCGGGAGTGCGGGAGTCTACAACATCACCCAGCCGGAGATGGCGGCAGCGCTGGGGGTGCGCAAAGTGCGCAACGCGCTCAGCACGGGGGCGCGGGTGATCGCCACGGCCAACCCGGGTTGTGCCTTGCAGATCGTGGGCGAACTGCAACGCCGGGGGGAGCACGTGCAGGTACACTATATTGTAGAATTGCTCGATGCAGCATACATCCAGGAATAGATGCTGCGCCCGTACTTGAAGGAATGACATGGAGCGTTACCCCAGTCTGGGCCTCGATGGAACCATCGTCGCCCTGAGCCAGCTTGGCCAGATAGATGGAGATGCCGGACGTTTGAGTTTCTGTGGCTATGATCTGCACGATCTGGCCGATCATGCCAGTTGGGAAGAGGTGCTGCACCTGCTCTGGTGGGGCGAGTTGCCAACCACGAGCCAACTGGCGCAGTTGCGCACCGAGCTGGCGATGGCCCGTATGCTGAGTGCCAGTGAGATTGATCTGCTGCGCAAGCTGCCGCGCAACGGCCACCCGATGGATGTAATGCGTGCGGCGGTGAGCCTGTTGGCCGGATTGCACCGCCCCGCAGTGATGAAGCCGACGACGCTCTTCAACGATGGGTTGCGACTCACCGCCAAACTGCCCATCCTTGTGGCAACCTACCTGCGACTACGGGCGGGGCACCCCACAGTCGCGCTCGATGCAGATATGGGGCATGCGGCGGCCTTTCTGCATACCTTGAATGGCAAACGACCCAGCCCTGAAGAGGAGGCGGCCTTCAATACCTACTTGGTATTGCTCGCCGAGCATGGCCTGAACGTCTCGACCTTTGTGGCGCGGATGGTCACGAGTGCGCAGAACGATCTCTACACCGCGATCAGTGCGGCGTTAGCGGCACTCAAGGGCACAGCGCACGGCGGAGCCAACGAGCATGCCATGCGCACCTTTCTGGCGATTGGCGATCCGTGCAATGTACCGGGCTACATTGACGATCTGCTCCAGCGTAAAGCGCGACTGATGGGCGTGGGGCACCGCATCTACAAGACCGAGGACCCACGGGTCCGCCACATGCGCCAGCACTCCGACATTCTAGCGGCGCGCCCCGGCGTAGACAGCCGCCCGCACGATGTCGCCGAAGCGGTAGCCGGGTACATCCTCAACCATCCCCACTTCCAGGCACGCAAACTCTACCCGAACGTCGAGTTCTACAGTGCGCCGCTCCTCTTCCAGTTGGGATTACCCACCGACGCCTTCACCTTAGCGTTTGCGATTGCACGCATGCCGGGCTGGATCGGCCACATCCGCGAACAACTCGACGTACCGCGCCTCGTGCGCCCCGAAGCCGCCTATATTGGCCCCGCGCCGCGTGCCTTCGTGCCAATTGAGGCGCGGGGATGATCGCCTGCGTAGAGGCGCAAAATGTTGCACCTCTACGCCCCCTATTGCATGATATGTCATCCGGCATCTTCCACTATAATTAGCGCACACAGAAGCCAGAACCGATAGCAAACGGGGAAGGAGCAAGGCATGGCGAGCACTTCACATGCCGAGGTGGAACCCGGTGAGATCTTGAGTGCGGCGGGAGCCGAGCGGTTTCGTCGGTTGCTGCGGAGTGGGACATTGTTGCGCTGCGCGGATCGCTGGATGGCGATAGCACGCCCAGTTGATGCTGCCGAGATGGAGATTGAGATCTATTGCTGCCGGGATGATTCGAGCGATTGCTGGGCGGCTGAGGTTTACTACTATGATCTGGAGCGCGCCTTGGTAGCGCTCGTCGAGTATGAGATGACCGGCAATATGCCGGAGGGGGAGTAGAGACGCACGGGCCGGTAGGTAGAGACGCACGGGCCGGTAGGTAGAGACGCACGGGCCGGTAGGTAGAGACGCACGGGCCGGTAGGAGAGACGCACGGGCCGGTAGGTAGAGACGCACGGGCCGGTAGGTAGAGACGCACGGGCCGGTAGGTAGAGACGCAATATCTTGCGTCTCTACCTACCGCCCCCAACAAAACCCCTAATCCACCGGATAGAGCATCCCCGCCTGAAGCGTAATATCGGGGATCACCGGGCCGGTATCGGGGTAGGAGTTGAGCACCTTCATATAGTTAGCGCGCTCGTAGGCACCCGGCTGCGCAACGGCCCGCTGGGCCATGCTGCCCTGCATCTGGGTGATCGACTCATACTCGCGCTCGGTCATCCAGGCTTGCAGATCAGTAATCAACTGGCGCACATAGGCATCGGGGGTGTTGGTCTTGAGCAGTGCCGAGGCGAGCATCGTCACCTTGGCCCCGGCCATCATCGCCTTGAGTACATCCTCAGCCGTATGAACCCCACTGGTGATCGCCAGATCAACCGGAACCCGCCCGTAGAGCAGCGCCACCCAGCGTAACGGCACCCGCAGTTCGCTTGAGCTACTCAACTGGAGGTTGGGCACAACTTCCAACTTCTCCAAGTCGAAATCGGGCTGGTAGAAGCGATTGAAGAGCACCAACGACTGCGCTCCAGCCTCCATGAGCCGCCACGCAAGGTTGGGGAGCGAGCTGAAATAGGGGCTGAGTTTCACGGCCAGCGGGATCTGGATCTCGGCGCGGATGTTGCGCACCAGATCGACATAGCTCTGCTCCAGATCCGCACCACTGATCTTGGGATCAGTCGGGATGTTGTAGATATTCAGTTCGAGCGCATCGGCCCCCGCCTCTTCGATCAGGCGTGCGTAGTGAATCCAGCCCCCCGGCGAAATGCCGTTCAGGCTCCCGATCACCGGGATGGTCGCTTTGCGCTTCAGTTCGTGGATCTGCTCAATGTAGCGCTCAGGGCCAACACTATACTTGCCGTGGTCGGGCAGATAGTTGAGCGCCTCAGCAAAACTCTCCGAGCCATGGGTTAGTAAATAATCCAATTCGAGGCTGGTACGGATAATCTGCTCCTCGAAGAGCGAATACATCACTACAGCCGACACGCCCGCTTCCTCTAAACGCTGAACTACATCCGGGTGGTGGGACAGGGGCGACGCAGCCGCGACTATCGGCGTTTTCAGCGACAGGCCCAAGTAGCTAGTGCTCAGGTCGATCATCATTGATTCCTTTCAGGTTGCGGTCTGTAGTAGGGGCGAAGCATCGCCCACCATGTGGCAGGGGCACACAAACTGGGTTGGAGGGCGATGCTTCGCCCCTACAAGATCATCCCGTAGGGGCTACGCCCACCATGTGGTAGGGGCACACAAACTGGGTTGGAGGGCGATGCTTCGCCCCTACAAGATCATCCCGTAGGGGCTACGCCCACTCCGGTAGAGATCTCGGTTGTGGTATGGATTGGCGACATAACCGCCAATCCATACCACAACATGGGATTTGGGGCGCATCGCGATGCGCTCCTAGTCAATCTTGGAGAGATTCTCCAAGTGGGCAAACTGCGCCTTGTTCAACTCAGCCGTCTTGTCCATGAGCGCCGCAGCACGCTGCGGGTCGCTGTTGATGAGCATCTGGAAGCGCCCCTCACCAGCGATGTACTGCGACGGGTTGATCGTGGGCGGCTTGGAGTCGATGATCAGCGGGTGCTTGCCCTGCTCAATCAGATCTGGGTTGTAGCGGTAGAGCGTCCACATACCACTCTGCACCGCCAGCTTCTGCTGATCCAAGCCCTTGCGCATATCAATGCCGTGGGCAATACAGTGGCTGTAGGCGATGATCAGCGAGACCCCATCAAACGCCTCGGCCTCTTGGATGGCGCGCAGGGTCTGCACGTCGTCGTAACCCATCGCAATGCGCGCCACATAGACGCTGCCGTAGGACATGGCGATCAAGCCCAGATCCTTCTTCGGCGTCACCTTGCCCTTAGCGGCAAACTTGGCGACGGCGGCGCGTGGGGTGCTCTTGCTGGCCTGGCCACCCGTGTTCGAGTAGACCTCGGTGTCCAGCACGAGGATGTTGACGTTGCGCTGCGACGCCAGGACGTGGTCGAGACCACCGTACCCAATGTCGTAGGCCCAGCCGTCACCACCCATGATCCAGACGCTGCGCTTGACGAGCACATCGGCAATTGCCAGCAGATCCTTGACCCGGTTGAGCATGGGGCCATCGCTCACCGCGTTGAGACGCTGCTTGAGCAGGGCGACCCGCTCGCGCTGGGCCGCGATCCCCGTCTCGTTGCTCTGGTCGGCGTTGGTGAGCGCATCAACCAGATCACTGCCGACGATCTCGGCCAACTGCGGCAGCAGTTCGAGCGCAAACTCGGTCTGCTTGTCAATGCTGAGGCGCATGCCCAGACCAAACTCGGCGTTATCCTCGAAGAGCGAGTTGGACCAAGTCGGCCCGCGCCCATCGGCATTCACCGCCCACGGCGTGGTGGGCAGGTTACCACCATAGATCGAGGAGCAGCCGGTGGCATTCGCAACCACCGCCCGGTCGCCATAGAGCTGGCTAACCAGCTTGACGTAGGGGGTCTCACCACAACCGGCACAGGCACCGGAGAACTCAAAGAGCGGCTGGAGCAACTGCGAGTTCTTGATCGAGTTGAAGCTGATCTGGGTACGATCTACCTCCGGCAGGGTGAGGAAGAAGTCCCAGTTAGCCGACTCACTCGCGCGCAGCGGAGGCTGCTCCGCCATGTTGAGCGCCTTGCGTCCGGCCTGGGTCTTATCCTTGACCGGGCAGACCTCGACACACAACGTACAGCCGGTGCAGTCTTCGGGGCTAACCTGGAGCGTATAGCGCTGGCCGGGCAGTTCCTTGAAGCGTGCATCAACGCTCTTGAAGGTTTCGGGGGCACCTGCAAGCGCATCGGGCTGGTAGACCTTGCTGCGGATGACAGCGTGCGGACAGACGAAGGCGCACTTGCCGCACTGGATACAGAGCTTCTCATCCCAAACCGGGATCTCCAGCGCAAGATTGCGCTTCTCCCACTGAGTGGTTGCGGTGGGATAGGTGCCATCGAAAGGCATTTTGCTCACCGGCAGATCATCGCCGCGCCCGGAGATGATCGTTCCCAGCACATCCTTGACAAACGCGGGCGCATTGGGCGTCACCGGAGGCAGCATGTGGTAGGCATAATCCGCCGCATCCGACTCTGGAATAGCAACCTCATAGAGGTTCGCCAACGTCTGATCAACAGCCTGGAAGTTCCGCGCCACCACCTCATCGCCACGGCGGCCATAGGTCTTCTTGATGCTATCCTTAATCGCGGCAATCGCCTCTTCACGCGGGAGGACGCCACTGATCGCGAAGAAGCAGGTCTGCATCACCGTATTGATACGGTTGCCCATGCCGGTGGCACGGGCCACAGCCGTCGCGTCAATCACATAGAAACGCAACTTCTTCTCACGGATACCCTGGCGCAATTCAACGGGAATATTCTCCCAGACCTTATCCGGGCCATAGGGGCTGTTGAGCAAGAAGATGCTACCGGGGCGTGAGAAGGAGAGCAGATCCACGCGCTCAAGGAACGAGAACTGGTGGCAGGCGACAAAATCGGCCTGAGCATGCCCGATCAAGTAGGGAGCACGGATGGGATGCGGGCCAAAGCGCAGGTGCGAGGTCGTAATCGAACCCGACTTCTTCGAGTCATAGACGAAGTAGCCCTGGGCATAGTTGGGCGTCTCCTCGCCGATGATCTTAATACTGCTCTTGTTGGCACCCACCGTACCATCGGCACCGAGACCCCAGAAGACACAGCGCACCGTCTCCTTCGCCTCAATGCTAAAGGTGGGATCATACTCCAGGCTCAGGTTGGTCACATCGTCCTTGATACCAATCGTGAAGCGACTCTTGGGCTGCTCCTTGGTCAGTTCATCAAAGACACCCTTGATCATGGCCGGGGTGAACTCCTTGGAGGAGAGGCCATACCGGCCACCGATGACCGTCGGGTTGAGCGAGCTTTCGGCGAGGGTCGAGACCACATCAAGGAAGAGCGGCTCACCGGCGCTACCCGGCTCCTTGGTGCGGTCGAGCACCGCCACGGCACGCACCGTGCTCGGCAACGCCGCCACGAAAGCCGCGCTGGCAAAGGGGCGATAGAGGCGCACACGAATCACGCCGACCTTCTCGCCGCGCTCGGCCAGATACGTGACCGTCTCGGCGACGGCCTCGCCACCCGACCCCATGACCACAATCACACGCTCGGCATCTGGCGCACCGTCATAATCAAAGAGGCGGTACTGGCGCCCGGTCAGGCCAGCCAGACGATCCATCACCTTCTGGACGATCCCCGGACAGGCGTTGTAGAAGGGGTTGACACTCTCGCGGCCCTGGAAGTAGACATCCGGGTTCTGCGAGGTACCGCGCAACACCGGGCGATCCGGGTTCATGGCACGAGCGCGGTGGGCACGCACCAACTCATCATCAATCATCGCCCGCATCGTCTCGTGGCTCAACTCGCTAATCTTATTCACTTCGTGCGACGTGCGATAGCCATCGAAGAAGTGCAGGAAGGGCACACGGCTCTCCAGCGTCGCCGCATGGGCAACCAGGGCCATATCATGAGCCTCTTGCACCGAACCCGACGCCAGCAGGGCGAAACCGGTCGAGCGCACCGACATGACATCGGACTGATCGCCAAAGATTGAGAGTCCTTGGGCTGCCAGGGCGCGCGCCGCAATATGGAAGACCGTCGGCGTCAATTCACCGGCAATCTTATACATATTGGGGATCATCAGGAGCAGACCCTGGGAAGCGGTGAACGTCGTAGTGAGCGCACCAGTCTGCATTGCACCGTGGAGTGCTCCGGCAGCGCCGCCTTCAGACTGCATCTCGTACACGGTAGGTACTGTACCCCAGAGGTTGGTTTTGCCTTCAGCGGCAAAAGCATCAGACGATTCACCCATAGGCGTGGATGGGGTAATCGGATAGATCGCAACAACCTCACTGAGCATATAGGCCACTTTGGCAACGGCTTCGTTACCGTCAAGCGTGATCTGGTCGCTTGTCATCAGGATCTCCTCAATCTCCTCGGTTAGTGTGTTGGTCGAAGGACTACGCGGGCAAGAACAGGCATACTCGTAGCCGATACGGCCAGTATACATTTGCGCCGGTTTACACGAAGTAAAGCTCAGGCAACAGAGAGTAGCGATCTCTTTATGTCACCTGTGACGCATAGACCTCTATCATAACAGTTTTTTCACAAGGGCTTGTTCTTATGACACCTCCCCTCTATAATACGCATCATGTTGCTGAGAAATATTGTAGTTCTCCGAGATACGAACTAATCGTCGGGCGTCTTTGTACGACCGCCGACCCATGAGGCTATGACACACCTACTCATCACCCTCGCCCATGACCCGACGGTACGCCCGGCCTCGACGGAGATCGCCAAGCACATGCAGACGCGGGCGGTCGAACTCTACACGGCCTTTTTGGATGACAGTATTGCACTAGCAACACATATCAACCACGCTACAATCAGCCTGATCGTGCATGATACGTCACTCCTCCCCGAATATACCCGCTACACCGGAGAGATAGAGATCACCAATGTCCCCAACATGAGCCAAGCCACACTCGCCCAAGAAGTAGCACTGGCACTCGCAAGCGGGCCAGTGCTTCTCTTTGGCGGCGACATGCCACACCTGCCACTTTGGCGACTGCGTGACACCTTGACTCATCTCCAGAACGGGGTTGATCTGGTGATCGGATCGGGTGAGCAGGGGGACTGGTATCTGATCGGGTTACGCATGGCGCACCCGGCCTTGTTGCGCAACCTACCACTGAGCGGTGCCGCCCCCGATGATCTGTGCATTGCGGCGGCGACCCATGGGCTACGGGTTGAGCAACTCCCCCCGTGGTACACGCTGCGCACCATGAGTGATCTCAACCGACTGGCTGATGATCTGCGCACGATGCCACACGATGTGGCCCCGCAGAGCCGGATCTTCCTCACAGCGAGTGAGACCCTTTCGCGAGCGGTGGGGTATTAGGGAACGGGACGATCCTCACCCCCAGCCGCTCTCCCGCGTGCGGGAGAGCGGCTGGGGGTGAGGGTCACAATGCTGTCTCACCCACACTGGGTTGGGCGTTGCGCCTGCCCAAAGACGCGCTCAAACTCCTGCATATACCATTCGGCAAGCTCCGGGTCATCAATGATCAGCAGGTTCTCATCATTCAGATCCTCGGCACGGGCGGTAAAGTTGTATGATCCAGTGATCACCACTCGGCGATCAATAATGATCACCTTGTGGTGCATGGTGTAGCAGTTACCGTCGTTCAGCACATCAACCCCGGCATCGAGCAAGGTCTGGTATTCACTGCCCAACCCCTGGGCATTACGCTTCTCGAAGACCCCACGCACGGCCACACCGGCATTGTGGCGTTCGATCATCGCCTGCGCGATCTCGTCGCTGGTGTAGGAGAAGGCCAGAAAATCAATCTGCTCGCGGGCCTGGCTGAGATACTCGACAATGCGCTGGCGCGGTTTCTCCTTGGGCGAGAAGTAGTTCTCGATCTGGCCAGTGCCAAAGCGAATCTCTGGGTTTGGAGTGGATTTCTGTTTACTAGTACTGAAACGCCCCGCCATCATCTGCTCAAACTCGGTCTGGTAGTTGTCAATCAATTCGGGGATGGTGATCCGCAACAAGTTATTGTTGTTACGGTACGTATCGTTGATCGTCGCATTCCATGAACCTGTCCACAACACCTGCGCATCAATAATGATGAACTTGCTATGCAGAAAGGCATCGCTCTCCTGCCAACTGATCGAGATCTGCGCATCCTCGACCACACCGGCCCACTTCGCCATAACCGGATCTTCCAACTCTTCCTGATCCAGCGCCAGCCGAACATCCACCCCACGCTGCGTAGCTCGCGCCAGTGCATGCGCAATACTACTCAGATTGTACTCAAAGGTCACCATATCAATGCTACGAGTAGCCGCATCAATATCAGCAATGATCGCCTGTTCATGGGGCGGAGGAATACGATTCTTGGGCACATCCGGGTAGACGAGGCTGGGGGTGGTAAAAAAGACCTGGATGGCTTCGCTGCCATCAACAGAAGCCGCCGGTGGAGCAGATGACTCCAACCCAAAGAACCCCTGCTGAAGGAAATAGCCAATACCCAGAATGATGGCAACGATCAGCGCACTCAGAATAGTTTTGCTGGTACTTTGCTGCGGACGTGACTGTGCGCGACGAGTGGACATAGTACCTTTGCCTATCTCAAATAGACCCGGTGGGTTGTCAGTGAGATCTGACGCACCCGTAAGGAGACGCGCAGACGCTGGGGAGCCTGCGTTGGGGAGGAAGGAGGTGCAGGGGGCGGAGACTCAATTTCCGTCGGCTTGCTCAGCGTGGGTGCGCTTGTGGGCGGGGCGGTGGGGAGTGCCGGGGCTAGTTTGGCAAATGCAGCCTGGGCCAAGACAAGCACATCCTGGCCAGTGTAGGTTTGGCGCGCCGCTTGACGGGCAGCCTGACGCAATGCACTGAGCGTCGCATCAAGCAGATCATCACTCACCTCAGGAACAGCAGCTTGCACCGCCACCTCACCCGCCCAGCGGATCAACCGCACCGCCGCAGCATCCTCCAAGCCTCCAGCAAAGCCCTCATCCTCCTGAATACGTTCGGCGGCCAACAACTGGCGCGGGGTGAGATTCTCGGTGTCGGGCATAGCGCCATTCCTTGCCTAAGTACGGAAGAAATCAACCACCTGACTGCGCTCCTCATCACTGGGCATAAGCTCCAAAAAGGTGATGCGATGCCATGGATAGATCACCGACTGCACACCAGCCGCGAGGTAACTCACCGGCTTTCCGTCACGCTTACGCATGTTGGTCACTTTGAGAAACTGATCGCTCGCCTGCGGTTCCTGATCAATTTCAGCCAACACGGGGTCTTCACCACTCAAGTGGAGAATAACGGTCTTCGCCACACATAACTCCTTAATCTAGATCAATTCAGTTCAAAGCGCAGGATGAGCGTTCCAAAGCGCAACTCATCACCATGCTGAATCGGGGACGGCGTTTGGGGTTCCACCCGTCGCCCATTAATAAAGGTGCCATTGGCACTCGAAAGATCCTCCAACAAATAGATTCCGTGATCAGGGGTAATGATCGCATGACGCCGTGAGACACCCGCATCATAGCCACCATCAAGACCCAGATCAACATCGGGGAAGATCCCGCGCTGGTTATCTTTGCGCCCCACCAACAACTCTTCGCCCGCTTCAAGATTGATCCGTCGCCCGCTATTGATCACCACCAGGCTAATCGTATTGAGGGCTAAGGGTGGAGCGGGGGTAACCGATTCGGGTTCATCTTCGACCACCATCGGTACATCGTTACTCTGCTGATTCAGTGAGTTGGTCGTTTCGCGATTGGGACGCACATTCAAGAGCGATTCGCCGCATTCCGAACAAAAGATCGCCCCATTCATCTGATTAGCATGACAGTTACGGCAGCGTATCATCGC
The DNA here is from genome assembly GCF_004138135.1 of Candidatus Oscillochloris fontis. Classification (GTDB taxonomy): domain Bacteria; phylum Chloroflexota; class Chloroflexia; order Chloroflexales; family Chloroflexaceae; genus Oscillochloris; species Oscillochloris fontis. The sequence goes on along the minus strand of NZ_RYFD01000004.1, from coordinate 112,126 downwards.
CTCCCCCTCACAGCTTAGACTTCGCGCTCCTGCATCCCCTCACCCTTCATCAGGCCACGGGTTCCATACTTGATTCGCTTGCGGCCCTCAGCACTGGTCTGCCCAGAGCGACTGAGGCGGGTAGCCTCTTCCTGTACGGTACGGGCGAGATCAACCTGCCCGGCCTCAAAGAGGCGGGTACCGGCCATCTGGAGGCGGCGAGTGGCCTCTTCGATACGGCCCTCTTCGACATCCTGCCACGCCCCGGCTTGGAGGCGATACGCCACCAGACGCTCCAACCAGTGGCGCACCGTCGCATCAACCTCATACCCAACCGTAGCACTAGGGCGAACACCGATGCGCAACACCAGATTGCCCTCTTGGTTCATCAGGTTGGCACCTGGCAGGCTATAGCGCAATGTCAAGCGTACCAGAGGATGATCGCCTGCGGGGAGGGGCGGCACCACCACCTCAAGCAGAAAGGCTTGCGGATCGGTTCCTGGCCAATCACCCAGACTCGCCGTCCAGAGCAGATCCTTCTCTTCAACAACCGGGATCGCGGCAATAAAGGGGCGCACACGATCCAGCGAGCGTAGCAGGCCACCAGGACGCACCTCGGCGCGCAGTTGGAGCCCCTGCGCAAAGACGGAGTGCATCCGCTTGACCTCATCGGTGAAGAGTTGGGTAATTTCAGCCGCTGAGGTGATGTACTGAGTACGGCTATTTTCGCGGGCCGACATCGTCTCAAGCAGATCTTCATTCCACTCACTACCGATGCCCAATGCGGTTAGCCCCACCCCACGTGCCTGAGCGCGGCGTGCAATCTCGACACAACGCCCTTCATCACCATAGGTACGTCCATCGGTGAGCAAGAGAATCCGGCTCACCCCACGCCCAGTCAGGGCGCGTTGCGTCTCTTGAATTCCTAGCGCCATACCGGTGGCCATCTCGGTACCACCAGCAGCCTCGATACCAGCAATCATACGCTTGAGATCGGCGCGACTCTGCGGGCGCTGGGAAGGAATGACTACCTCAGCACGATCATTAAACGTGACGAGGGAGAGATAGTCATCATCGGTGAGCATATCCACAATGCGGTAGGCAGCATCCTTCACCTGCTGAAGGCGCTCACCACGCATTGAGGAGCTACGATCAATTACCAGACAGAGGTTGAGGGGCAGCTTCGAGATGCTGGTAGGCACCCCATGGGCACTCACTTCGACCAGCACATAGACCAACTGCTCCTCGCTAACATCGGGAAGCAGGCTACGGCTCAGCGTTGAGCGGAGTTGGATGCCTGGTGCCATGAGATCACCTTTCCGCCAGTGGGAGTGAGACAACCACGGCTGAGATATTATCCTCGCCACCAGCCAGATTGGCCAGAGCTATTAACTCATTACAGGTATCCTGTGGCCAAGGGCTGCGCTTCAGTGCCTGTTCCAACATCGGAGTATCAATCAAGCCCCACAAACCATCGCTACAGAGCAACAGATGAGAACTGACGCCTATCGGCTGGTAGATAAAATCAACCATGACTTGAGGTTGTTGGCCAATGGTACGATAGAGTTGGTTGCGTAACGGATGCTCACGCGCTTCTGAGGGATCGAGCTGGCCGAGTTGAATCAGCCGCCCAACCGTCGAATGATCGCTCGTGAGTTGACGCAAGCCACCCGGTTCAAAGAGATAGGCCCGCGAATCGCCGACATGGGCGAGGTAGAGCGCGTGCCCGACCAGCAGCGCGGCGGTACAGGTGGTACCCATATCGGTACCCAAACTCTGCGCCGCCTCCCAGATCGTCTGGTTCGCCACCTGTACCGCCGAGATCATGAGCGGTTGGAGGGCGGCATTCATGTTGTCATCGAGGGCGGGTAGCACCAGTTGGCTCAAGACCTGATGCACGACGGTGCGCACGGCGAGGCGACTCGCCAGTTCGCCCCCCTGATGCCCACCCATTCCATCGGCAACAATGAAGAGCCCCACCGTAAGATCCGTCCCATCGCGGGGGAGGGTGGTGATCATCGCAAAGACGTTATCCTGGTTCATCTCACGCACACGCCCAACATCACGCACCGCCATTGCAGCGAGACCCTGGCGAGAGCGGCGGGCAATCAGGGCGGGAGCCTGGTTTATATCGAGTTGATGGGTCGCATCAATCGGTTCGGTAGCCAACTCAGAGACCATCGCTGGTTCATCCTCTGCGGCTGCGACCTGAGCGGCAATAGTGGCAAGGCGCTGACGGGCATGCTCGATCTCCAACAGACTCATCGGTGCCGTGGGAGTATCCTCCTCAGCAGCCGGAACCGGAGTCGCCTGAATTGATGCAGGCAGCGGGGTATCATCAGTGGCGGAGCTATTCCACCAAACAGCAGCATCAGGCACCGTGGTCGGGGCGGCTTCGGTAGCACCCTCACTCGTCTTCTGCTCGGCCTCAGATAGTGGTGTAGTCGGTGCCCCCTCATCTGTTGTGGCATCCGCCTCCTGATCGAGCGACTGATGTATATGCGCCATACCTAGCCTTTCAGGGCATAGATGTTATGATCCATGCTACCCACATAGACAATCCCATCCGCAATCGCTGGTGTTGAGACCACCGCTGCACCGGTGAGATACTTCCAAATCAAGGTTCCCGTTCCAGCGTCCAGGCAGTAGACATTGCCATCAACCGCCCCAAAATAGGCCCGTCCATTCTCCACTCTGGGCGAGGAGGTAATCTGGCTACCAACTTCAAACTTCCATGCCAAGCGGCCATTCTTAGCATCGAACGCATACATAAAGCCATCCACGCCACCCACAAAGACCCGCGATCCAAAGACGCAGGGCGAGGAGTTGATATAGTGGCCGGTACGGAAGCGCCATGCCGGCCAGCCGCCCTCAGCATCAAGCGCATAGAGGCTCTGATCGAGCGACCCCACATAGACCAAGCCTTCGTGGAAGGTGGGCGAGGAGCGCACAGGTTGCTGGGTGCGTTGCTTCCACTTCAGCGCACCATTGCGTATATCGAGGCAGTAGACATGGCCATCATCGCCACCAATGAAGATAACCTGGCTGGTAATGGCCGCCGAGGAGCGAATGGGGTTCCAGGTGCGATACTTCCAGATCGGCACCCCACGGATAGCATCCACGGCATAGATATGTTGATCATCGGAACCGATATAGACCACCCGATCTTCAATGCGCGGCGAGGAGCGGATCGGCTTACCCGTGCGGAATGTCCAGCGCAACGAGCCACGCCGCATATCACAGGCATAGAGGGCACCATCTTCCGAGCCAACAATCACATAATCCTGCCACACCGCTGGTGATGAATTGATCCCACCATCGGTAGCATACTTCCAACGGAATTCACCCCGTACCGCATCGAGCGCGTAGAGGTTTGTATCATAACACCCCACAAAGAGCATCCCGCTGTTGACTGCCGGGGAGGAGCGAATTTCATCTTCACAGGCAAACTTCCAGACCAGTTCTGTCTGGGGGGTACCTTTGGCAACAGCGGGAGCCGCAGGCAGAGCGGTGGCCCCTGGGGCAGAAACCCCACTAATCGTTGCCAAGAGCGCCTGCTTCATGGCATCGGCACTCTCCCAACGCGCATTCATGTCATATTCGAGCGCCTTAACGACGATGATCTCCATATCAACCGAGACATCGGAGTTAAGCTGGCGGATCGGGCGCTCATGGAAGGTGAAGGGGGTTTCAAGGCGGGGATCAGTATTGGTAAGGAGGTGGTGCAGCGTCGCCCCCAGGGCATATACATCACCCTGGGGTTCAGCCACCCCACGATACTGTTCGGGGGGCGAATAGCCCTCAGTGCCAATCATTGTCCCCTTACGGTCGCTCCGATTCAGGTTACGTGCAATGCCGAAGTCAATCAGCACGATTCGATCATCGCCCACCACCATGACGTTAGAGGGCTTCATATCGCGGAAGACAATCGGTTGGGGGGTGTGTTTATGCAGATAACTAAGCACATCACAGATCTGGATGGCCCATGTAACAACCCGCGCCTCGCTAATCGGGGTGCCTACTTCTTCCAGAACCGCCTCGAGATCCTTCCCCGGCACCAGTTCGAGTACCAGGTAGAGACGGTGATCCTCTTCAAAGAAATCGTAGACTTTGGGGATAGCAGGATGTTGCAGGGTCGCCAACAGACCTGCCTCACGCTCAAAGTTCTTCAGATTGAGGGCACGGGTATGCGAATCGGGTGCTGTCTGCGCCATCTCTTTGATGGCACAATAGCGCACCACATCCTTAAAGCGCATATCGCGACCCCGATAGACCACGCTCATCCCACCCACGCCGATGGGTTCTTCGATGCGGTAGCGCCCTTGCAGCAGCGTCCCGGTTGGGAGGATATGAATATCAGCGATTGAGGCCGCCGCTGACATCGCTGGGGTAGGCGGAGCGGGGCGGGGCGGGGCAACCGGTATCTGTTTGGTGCCCTCATCCGTCGGCTGGCCCTGGATACGGCGCGTGCTCTCCTCCTCAGTGGGAGGGGTGATGCGTGCGCTACTCTCTGCGGCGGGAATCTGGCGCGTGCTATCATCTGCCGATGGCGTGCCAAGACCCTTTGTGCCGACTCGTTTAATCAGGCCCATGCTGCGGCTTCCTCGTAACGTAGTGGTGGGGGACGAAAAAGAACGATTTAGGTGGTTGGGTGATGAACACTACCTTGTGCGGTTCTATTATAGTGTTTTGGCATACCTATCGCAACACCCGATCTGGGATTGTCCCAGAGTCGTAGGGGCGAAGCATCGCCCACCATGTGGTAGAGGAATCCGAACGAGGTTGGTGGGCGATGCTTCGCCCCTACGGGATGACGACACGATGCTATAATAGTCAACCATGCCTCACCCACCCCACAATCCCGATCTACACCACCAATTGCGCGAGCAGATCTTCATGCTCTCACCGTATGCCTTCGAGTTACTGGCGGGTGATCTCTTGCCGTATGTGGGTCTGCAACGGGTGACGGTGACCCGTCAGCGTGGTGATGGCGGGATTGATGCCGAGGGGGATCTGATCACACCTTCGGGGCTGGTGCATGTGCGCACCGGGGTGCAGGTCAAACGCCACCGCAACAATATCGGGCGGCCCGATATTGACCGCTTTATCGGGGCTTTAGGCGGTAGATTCCGCCACGGCATCTTTATTACTACCAGCAACTATGCGCCCCAAGCGCTCCAGAAGGCGAAAGAATCGCCCCTGATCGGGGTGGATACGATCAATGGAGACCAACTGATTGCTTTGATGCAGCAGTATCATCTGGGGGTTCAGGTGAATGCGGAGATTCCGCACGTAGATGCGGATTTCTTCTTGCAGTTTGAGGCCCAAGCACGGCTCTCTGCTACACACCTCAAAGATTCTCCCGAAGACTATACCGTAAGCCACGAGGCGGTTGTAGTCCCTCCACAGGATGATCTCATCTCCATGCGTACCCTGGGTTTTGAGTTGCGGGTTGACCCCTATACCGTGCAGGATTGGGTGCGCAGTGGTCGCTTGACGCCCGATAGTGCGCCGCTGGTTGGTAAGCACGAGCGTTACTTCTTCCGCCGTGATCGCATCAACACCATCCGCCATGAACTGGGGCTGGATGCACTACCGACCAGCGGAGCCGAGTGGCGTCAGGCATTCCTCAGTTTTGCCCGTACCCGCCAACTAACCCGTTCCTACAAGCCGGTGTTCCTGCTCGTTCTGCTGCGGCTGGTGGATCGCTGCGGCGAGGCCCATATTGATGCTATCGCCCGCGATTTCCGCGCCTTCTACCAAGAACAACTGCGCGCTGGGGTGCAGATTGAAACCGAGGGACTGCTCCACAACCCTGATCAGGCCGACCTAGCGGCGGTGCGGCGGTTGATCATCAAGCATCCGCTTGATCGCTTCATCCTTCAGCACTTCCTCGAATATGATGCAACGACGGGGATGGTGCGCTTTACCCCCCAACTCTGGCAGGAACTACGCGCCTATGAGTTGCGCGATCTCCATGCGAGTGCCGAGGCGCAGTTGCGTGATTACCGACAGCGCACCAAGCCGGGCTGAAGCAGGGGCGAAGCATCGCCCGCCAACCTCATTCGGGTGCCCCATGGCGGGCGATGCTTCGCCCCTACTAACGGTCAACCCGACTCTTCTTCTCCCCATCCTCGCCCCCTAAGAGCAACCAATCAAAGCTGACTCCCAAAATTGTGCGTAACACAATCAGTTCATCGGCACTTGGCAAGGCATCGCCATTCTCAATCCGGCTATATTGGGTGCGGCTCATGTAGACATGAGCCAGTTCCATGCGTGCCCGTAGATGCTCCTGAGTCAGATCGAGGGCTGTCCGGCGCAGGCGTATGCGCTCACCAATGGCACGGGCCAGAGTGCGTTGGTGGGTGAGGTATTCCTCTGGAAGATCTTGCATCCGCTTGGGCATAGTTGCTCCAAGCGGATACTATGCAACCTCGGTTCTGTTTTATGTCCCATAGAAGGGAGTTGCCTTAAAACATATGCAAGATCCCAAAATTGTTAATCAACCCTAACACAACAGCGGGGCGGTGCGAGGGGTAGAGACGCGGTATATTGCGTCTCTACCCCTCGCACCGCCCCGGTAACCCCAATCCCTAAATTACCCGCTCGTTCCCACCATCCACCGGCACCTGGGCAGCGGTGGTCTTCGCAAAGAGCGGCCCGCACATCTCGGCGGCCAACTCGGCCACGTCACGGCTGGTCACTTCGATTCGCATGACGTTGTTGGTCTTGTACTGCTCCACGGTCAGACCGTAGTTCTTAGCGCGTGCCTGTAAGACCTCCTCGGTCCAGATGCCGGTGTCGAAGACGGCATTGGGGTGCAGGCTGTTGATGCGGATGCCATCCTGGCCCCATTCGAGGGCTGCGACACGCGCCAACTGGTTGAGGGCGGCCTTGGAGGCTGAGTAGGCGGCTGCGCCCGGCCCCGGTGCGGGTACGTTCTTGGAGCCGATGATGACCACGCGGCCCCGGCGCGGGGCGAGTTTGAGCAGTGCGTGGGCCTCGCGCATCAGGATGAGGTTCGAGTCGAGGTTGATGCGCATGGTGCGCTGCCACTCGGCCAGCGGCATCGCATCAACGCGGCGCGAGGGCGGGAAGATGCCCGCGTTAAGGATGAGCATGTCGAGGCCGCCGAAGGTGCGGGCGATCTGCTCCAGCGCGGCGATCATCTGCTCCTCGCTGGTCACATCACAGCGGATGCCCAGGTAGTCGGGGCGATCAAAGAGGGTCTCGATGGCCGGATTGATGTCGAGCCCCACCACGGCTGCCCCACGCGCCATGAGCGACTCGACACACGCCTTGCCGATCCCCGACGCCGCGCCGGTGACGAGCGCGATCTCGCCCGCAAAGAGCGGCGGGCGGCCTAGGCGCTTCAGTTTGGCCTGTTCCAGTTCCCAGTACTCGAAGTCGAAGACCTCGGCGGTGCTCTCGGACTGGTAGGACTCCAGCGCTGTCGCCTGCGCGATGATCTCCATGGTGTGGCGGTAGATCTCGGCAGCGATGCGCGCCTCCTGGGCGGTGCGCCCGGCGGCAACCATCCCCAGGCTGGGATCGAGAACGACCCGTGGGGTGGGATCGAGCATGGTAAGCTCGAAGTTGGCGCGATCCTTATTCTCGGCGAAGTACTGCTCATACTCAGCGCGATAGGCAGCCACATCGCGGCCCAGCATCGGCACGCGCTTCGTGCGGATGACATGGTCGGGGGTGGCCGGCCCCTGCTGGGAGATGGTGGCCAGATCGGGGCGCTGGGCAAACCGCAGGCATGCCGCGTCGTTGTGGGTGGCCAGGATCATCGGAGCACCGGCAGCCTGCGAGATGGCGTGGCGAAGTGCGGCCAGATCGTAGCGCAGGGGGGCTTCGGGGTCGGGCATCTGCACCGGGGTATCGGCAACTGGGCAAGCCGCCAGGTAGGCTTCGGCCTGCTGCACCAGCGCGATCATCTGATCGTAGGCTTCCTGGGCTGTCTCCCCAAAGCTGAAGAGGCCGTGGCGCAGCAACACCACGCCCCGCGTCTGCGCGGTAAGCTCGGCGGCGAAGATACTGGCACAGCGCTTAGCGACGGGGAAACCGGGGCGCACGTAGGGCACCACGATCACGTCATCGCCGTAGATCTCGCGGATGCGCTCGCTACCACCAGGGGTATTGGTGATTGCCAGCACCGCGTCGGCGTGGGTGTGGAAGACATACTTGGCCGGGAGGAGCGCATGCAGCATCGCCTCCACTGAGACTGGCGGAGCCGAGGCATCCACGACACTGCCGCGTAGCTCATTCAGCCACTGCTGATCGGAGAGCGTCTCCAGCGTCGTCAAGCGCCGCAGATACTCCAACCGTACCGGGGCAAAATCCTTGGCCTCCACCGTGGCCAGATCAGAACCACTGCCCTTCACATAGAGCAACGTCTGGGGTTGACCGAAGATGTCGGCTTGCTCGATCTTGACCGACGTATTGCCACCGCCATGCAAGACGAGGGCCGGGTCGGAGCCGAGCAGCCGCGAAGCGTAGACACACTGGGCGAGGTCATCGGCGAACGAGGCCGCCGTCGCATGATCCCATCGGTTTTGCATAGGTAAATATCTTGTTGGTATATGGCGGCTTTGCCGCCATATACATAGGGGCGCGTCGTGACGCGCCCCTCTACCCCTCAAGTTCACGCAGTTTCTGCTTGGGGCTACGCCCCAAACCGAGGTTTTTGATGGTGCGGTTGGCCGCTTTGCGGCCAACCGCACCATCAAAAACCTTTTTATTCGTGGGGGCCTGCGGCCCCCACACCCCCGCTATGGGTGTTACGCCGCGCCGCCCTCGTTCTTGATCGTCTGGTAGAGATCATTAGCCTGGGCGGGGGTGAGATTCTCGTGGATGAGTGCCTGGAGACCCCGCGCCGCCGCGACGGGATGCTCGTCCTGCCAGACATTACGGCCCAGGTTGACACCGATAGCGCCGCGCTCTAGGCCGTCGTAGACGAAATCATAGACTTCGAGGATCGTATCGCACTTGGGGCCACCAGCAATCACCACTGGCACCGGGCAGGTCTCGGCGACCTTGTGGAAATCCTCGCACCAGTAGGTCTTGACCGCCGTGGCACCCAACTCAGCGGCGATACGACAGGCGAGTGCCAGGTAGCGCGCATCGCGCTTCTCAAGCTCTTTGCCCACAGCGGTGACAGCCATGGTCGGAATGCCGTAGGGTTCACAGGCATTGATCAGGTTGGAGAGGTTGCTGAGCGTCTGGAACTCATAGTCCGAGCCAACAAAGACCGAGAGTCCCACAGCAGAGGCATTCAGGCGAATGACCTCATCAATCGAGGTCGTCACCGTCTCATTAGAGAGATCGCCCCCAATGACGCTGCTGCCACCCGAAACGCGCAGGATGACCGGAACCTTCATGTTGGGATCAATACTGGCGCGCAGCACGCCACGGGTCACGAAGAGCGCATCAACATAGGGCAACAACGGCGTGACCATCTCGCTCGGCTTCTCAAGGCGGCGAGTTGGCCCAAGGAAGTAGCCGTGGTCCATCGCGAGGAAGAAGCAGCGCCCGTTCTTGGTGATCTGAGACCAGCGGTTCTGTTTGCCCCAATCCATAGTCACAAGCTCCTCAGTGTTGCGTATATGTCACAAGGATGACAACGAGGGAAGAAATGGGGCAATTATAAACTCTCGTGGGCGGCTGTCAACTAGGGGGTAAGAAACTCTATCATTGCCGGGTTCCCCGATCATCTCGTAGGGGCGAAGCATCGCCCGCCAACCTCGTTCGGGTACCCCTGCCACATGGCCGGCGATGCTTCGCCCCTACAAGTCATCGCCGTACCGCATGGCGGCTTTGGCGCACGAGCAGCAGCAGAAACAGCCCCCAGCCCATCCAGGCGAAGAGGCCACCACTGAAGCGCGAGATGAGCAGGCCCAGCAGCAGGAGCATACGAAGGGTGGCGATGCTCCATTGGCGCAACGGATCAACCCGCACCTCAGTCTCCCAATTCATGCGGCTGATGTGAGGCAACAGGCCACGTTCGACACAGCCCTCCAGCGAACAGATATAGATCAAGTCGGTATAGTGGGCTGCCAACAGCAGATCACGTTCGAGGGCCGCCCCCGGCAGGGGCGGTAGATCGTCGGGGGCACTGGAGACGGCAATACTATTGACCGCGCCCACCCCAATGCTGTCGGCGGAGGGGCCATAGTTACGGATCAAGGCTCCGCCCATATCATTGCCGAGGGTGTCAATCGGCACGCTGCTATAGCACATCACCACCTCGACATCAGCGGGGATACCCACAATGTCAAAGGCACGCTGGATCACCGTCGTACCTGCGCGGCGATCATCAATCAGGGCCGGGAGTTGGTAGGCATGCACCTCGTAGCCGTCACTATGGATCTCGCCGACCAGATCGGTGTAGGCGGCGCGCGCTGCGGTAAAGAGCACATTCTCGTGAGCCAACCAGAGCCGCCGGGTCAGGTCGCGCAGCCCCCAACGCTGGATGCGGTCGAGTTCACTTGAGGGTGGCTCGATGTCTATCCCGATCACCTGGAAACTCAGGTCATGCTCCTTGGCCCAGCGATGCACACTGCGGTAACGTTCGACCGCCTGGGGGTAGTTTTGCAGGTGGAACCAACTGCCCTCGTGCTGTGGTAGTTGCAACCAAGCGACGAGCGGGATACGATGCTGATTGAGCCGCCGCACCGCCGCCACCAACGCAAAGCTGAGGTCGCGGATGGCGACCGCCACCCCATAGTTCTGGATGGTCAGTTCATCCAACAGGCCGGGCTGCTCCAAGAGCGCCAATAACTCCGGCCCATCAAGGTCGCAGAAAAAGATCAGGGTTGGCCGCCCGTAGTGGGGTGCGGAAGAGAGGGTTGTGGTGTTGAATGCTTGCACAGCCGTTCCAAAAGATTTTGGTATGGTGTTGCATAGCGGCTACGCCGCTATGCAACACCATACCATGGGGTTTGGGGGCGCGTTGCAACGCGCCCCATTCACTACCCGGCATTATAGCACGCGGCATAGTCGGAAGGGTATAATAGGGGCGCAACCGCATAGCAACCGAGGCACCAATGAACACAACACGACGCTTTCCGTCCGGCTTTCTGTGGGGCGCGGCCACCGCCGCCTACCAGATCGAGGGAGCCTGGGCCGAGGATGGTAAGGGTGATAGTATCTGGGATCGCTTTGTGCGCAAGCCCGGTGTGATTGTTGATGGCACGACTGGTGATGTGGCATGCGACCACTACCACCGCTATGCCGAGGATGTTGAACTGATGGCGCAGATGGGCCTAGGAGCCTACCGCTTTAGTATCGCGTGGCCGCGCATCTTTCCGCAGGGCGGCGGGAAGCTCAACCAGAAGGGTCTCGATTTCTACAAGCGCTTGGTGGATGCGCTGCATAAGCGCGGCATCAAGCCGGTGGCCACGCTCTACCACTGGGATCTGCCGCAGGCGTTGGAAGATCATGGTGGTTGGGTCAACCGCGATACCGCACTGCGGTTTGCTGAATATGCCTATGCGCTCTTTCAGGAGTTGGGCGATCAGGTGCCGATCTGGTCAACCCTGAATGAACCCTTTATTCAGGCATTCTATGGCTATGGCAATGGCGAGAATGCCCCTGGCCGCCGCAATCCGTGGGCGATTCTGCCGGTTGTCCACCACTTGCTCCTCGGCCATGGCTTGGCAGTCGAGGCATTCCGGGCGGTACGCCCCACGAACGCGCAGATCGGCATTGTCATGCTGATCTGGCCCAGCCACCCGGCGACCTCGCTCCCCCCTGATGTGGCGGCGGCACGGCGCGTGGATGGCGCGATGCACCGCATCTTCCTCGATCCGCTCTTTCGTGGGCATTACCCCAAGGATCTCATGTTCCGCCTGGGTGTGCGGATGATGCGTGCCCCAGTACTCCCCGGCGATATGGCGATCATCAGCCGACCGCTCGATTATGTGGGGGTGAATACCTACACCCGCCTGCTGCACCGCGCCGATTGGCGCGACCCGCTCCTGGCGGTGCGGAAGATCGAACCGCAGGCTCCCACCACCGCCATGGGCTGGGAGATCTATCCCGATTGTATTGTCGAGTCGCTCCAGAAGGTGCGCGAGTATACCGATCTACCACTCTACATCACCGAGAATGGGGCGGCCTTTGAGGATACCCTCGACCCCGATGGCCAGATCAACGATACCGAGCGGATCGCCTATTTGCGCAGCCATATTGCTGCCGCCCACCGTGCGATTGAGTTGGGGATTGATCTGCGTGGCTACTTTGCCTGGACGCTACTCGATAACTTTGAGTGGGCCAAGGGCAAGAGTAAGCGCTTTGGGCTGATCTACACCGATTACGCCACCCAGCGTCGCATTCCCAAACAGAGTGCTGCGTTCTTCCGCGAGGTGATTGCCAACAACGGACTCTGAACCGATGCACCAACTCAGCCCTGTTGCACGGCTCTATCTGCTCCATGTGGCCCTGATCACCTTTGCTCTGGCCCTCAGCAGTCTGTTTCTCAACCTGATGTTACTCGATCTGGGCTACGATCAGCGCACGCTGGCCCTGCCCCTTCTGGGCGAGATCAGTCTGCTGGGGGTCTTCAATAGCCTGCCGGTACTGACCGCGAGCCTAAGTAGTTTGCCGCTCTGGGGCTTGTTGCTGCGGGTGGGGCTGCAACGCAGCATGCTGATCGCCTGCGGGCTGCTGGTCGCTTCCCTCTTAACCCTCGCCTGCAACACCGACCCGTTGCCGCTGTTGGTGGGCGCGGGACTGAGTGGCCCGGCCTCGGTGCTCTTCCAACTCAGCGCGGCCCCGCTGATGATGCGCCTGAGTGGGGATGGTGCGCGCGACACGCTCTTTAGCATGCGCTTTGGCCTGAGCATCGCGATGAGTGGCGTCGGCAACCTGGTGGGCGGCTGGCTACCGGGGCTTGGCGTGGCACTATGGCGGGTTACCCCACAGAGTGCGGCCAGTTACCAGTTCACCTTCGCCATCTCGGCGCTCCTGGTTCTGGTGGCGAGTCTGCCACTGCTGCGCGTGCGCGTTGCGGCCAGCCCGCCGCAACCCAGCGGCACACCCCAAGCGAGTAGCATGGGGCACCTGTGGCGCATCTGCATGCGCCGCCCGTGGGCGATTGGGCGGCTGCTGATCGCCCCGCTCCTCATCTCGTGCGGGGCATCGCTCCTCATCCCCTACCTGAGCCTTTACGTGCGCCAGCGCTATGCCACCCCCGACACCACACTCGGCCTGGTCTTTGCCGCTATCGGCATCAGCACCGGGCTGGCCGCGCTACTCGCGCCCCAGATCTCGGCACGCCTGGGCAAACCGCGCAGCGTCGTACTAACCCAGGGGCTGGCGGTAGTGTGTCTCCTCCTGCTGGCATGGGCACCCAGCCTATGGATCGCAGCGTTCATGGCGCTGCTACGCGGGGCGCTCATGAACATGGCCAACCCACTCTACGAAGCCTATGCCATGGAACAGAGCGCCGATGAAGCGCGCCCCGTAGTGAGCGGGTTGCTCGCTGGTTCCTACTCGGCAGCCTACATCATCGGCCCAACGATCAGTGCTGAGGTACAGCGTCAGTTCGGGTTCACCCCGATCTTCATCGCGACGGCGATCTGCTACGGGTTGGCGGTAGGTTGGGTGTATATGGTGTTTGTGCGTCGGGGGCGTGTGTAGAGACGCAACATCTTGCGTCTCTACAAATAACGCACCCGCAACCGCTCAGCCTCGTGGCGAGCGGCGGCGGCCTCATCATCCAAGCCCTGCGCGGTGGCAAAACGGGCAATATCGTGCCAGATCTGCACTTCGAACATGCGCATCCGCATGTTCGAACTGATCGTCAGGGCGTGCAGGGAACGCCGCTGGGCCTCGTCATACTCGTCCTGGTAGGCACTGATCGCCGCGAACTGGCGCAGGATGATCGCTTGGCCGGTGCGATCACCCACCGCCTTACTAGTGGAGAGCGCCCGGTTGGCTTCGCCCAGCGCCATGGTCAAATTCTGCTGAAAGAGATAGACCTGCGAGAGCCCGGCACGCGCCCGCACCTCGCCACTCCAGTTGTTGCAGGTACGTGCCTGAGCCAGCGCTTGGCGAAAGTTCTCGGTTGCGACCTCCAAGTCGCCCTCGTACAACGCAATCTGACCAAGGTGGTAAAAGCAGTGCCCCGCGAGGACCCGGCTATCTAGCCAACGGTAGGGAGTGTAGCGGTTTATCTCACCAATCATCCGCACATCAAGCGCCATGACGAGGGCTTGGCGATGATATTCGCGTGCCCGACGCAGATCACCGGCAGCAGTATAGGCCGCTCCGCAGAGATCACGTGTCCCAGCGCGTAAGAGCCGAATCTGCCGCAAGCGGTCGGCTACGGACTGTTCGTTGGCAACTTGAGAGATCGTCGCTTCAAACTGCTGACACTGTTTGAGTACATGGCCATACATACCGACAGCTAACAAATGCCCCAAATGATAATAGTGAACATAGAGTAACCGCAAGCGGTCGTTCAGTTGCTCACTAATCTGGCGTATGGCTTCAAGATCTTCAAATTGACTGCTGTGATTTTCTACTCGATCATTGATCATCACACGTAATAAGAGCAGATCTGCCCGTTCAGTCGGTTCGGTCGTCATGATCAGTGCCTGCTCGATATAGCGCAGCGCAGCGGTATTGGAGAAGAGCTGCGCCGCCTGTTCGGCGGCAATCCGCGCATAGCGGGTGAGGCGCTGCCACTCCTCAGCACGGTGCAAGTGCGAGATAAGCACATCATAGACCGCCATCGCAGCACGTCCGGCCACAATATCGGCTGCATAGGTCTGTTCGTACCAACGTGCGACGGCGGCGTGGAGCTGACGGCGCTGGCCAAAGAGCAGGCTGGTGTAGGCAACTTCGTGGGTAATGCCATACATAAAACGGTAGACCCGTTCGGGATCTTCGAGTTCGAGATCGATGATCTTCAGATGGATCAGAGTCGTGAGTTGGGCTAATAGTACTTGGTCGCTCGGATGGGCCGGGTGGATCTTCTTCAGCAGACGAAAGGGGAAACTGCGCCCAATCACCGCCGCTGCCTTGAGGGTGAGGCGAGTTGGTTCATCGAGCCGATCAACACGGGCCTGAATAACCCCCTGCGCCGAGCTTGAGACCTGCATCGTCAGGGCGTTGGGCACCAGTTTGGCGACACCATCTTCGATAAAAGCCAAGTTCTGTTGTTGCAGCACCCGCAGATACTCTTTGATAAAGAGCGGCTGGCCTTCGGTCTGGCGTTCGATATGTTGGCGCAATTCAGGTTGCACCTCGGCGACACCGAGCAGGGCGCGGATCAACTCAACACTCTGGGCACTACTCAGCCGCCCCAAGCGCACGCGGGTCGTCCGGCGATCATTACGTAGCGCGTTGAGTGCAGGCGGAGCAGCCGAATCCAATGGGCGGTGCGAGAGAGTCAAGCAAAGGGGGAAGAACTCTTCACCGACTGGTGCATGGAGTAATTGCGCCGCTACCTGGAGTGAGAGCACATCGGCCCAATGAATATCCTCCAGCACAATCAGCAGGGGGCCGAGTTGGAGTTGAGCGCGGATAAGCTCAATCACCACCCCGATCAAGCTCGCTTGCTCTTCGGGATCACTCAGGAGGCTCATCCCTTCAGTGGGAACCTCCTCATTCACGCCCAGAATCCATGCCAACGATTGCTGAGTCGCGGGATCAATAGGCGGAATCGTCATCAGCGCATCCTCAAACTGATCGCGCTGGATCTTCAGGTTGGCTCCCTCATCAATACCACAAATATCGGCCAGAATAGGCCGCCATGCCAATAGCGGCAGACCAATCCCGCCACTCACACACTCGCTACTATAGCCACGGTAGCCGCGTTCGATCCAACTCGCGGCCAAATCCTGTAAAATGTAACTCTTCCCAATCCCCGACTCGCCTTCGAGCAGAATGATACTCAAGCGCCCATTCACGGCCCGCTGAGCGGCGGACTGCATCGCACGGCGCTCCTCGGTTCGCCCAACCAGGCTCACCGCATTGGGCAGATAGCGCTGCAACGCCACCCCCCGCCCAATCCGTGCGCCCCCCGAAATCACCCGCGCCACCGGGACCCCCTCGCGGTGGCCCTTGGTGATAATCTGCGTGACTTCGCTAGTCTGGTAGCGCCCCATGATCTCGGCGCGGATGCGCCCCGAAACGAGTACCTCACCAGAACGTGCGCGTTGCATCAGGTGGGCAGCGAGGTTCATGTCATCGCCCTGGGCCGTATAGACCCGCCGTTGTTGGCTGCCCACGGTGCCCACAAACAGAATCCCCACCGTCACCGCTGCCCGATCAATCAACCCGCGATCTCGCAGTTCCATACAGCAACCAACCGCACGGCTGGGGTCATCACCACGTGCCACCGGAGCACCAAAGAGCATGACAAATACCGCCCCCTTATCACCGACCTCGACCTCATTCAGCCAACCACCCCAACGGAGTACGACGGCCTGGACATGGGAGACGAGGCGGTGCAGATCTTCGGGCTGCACTGGCAGCGCAAAGTTGGCGAAGGCGGGCACACACCGCCGATATTCAGGAATTAGATCATGCGAACGGAGCCGTTCGGCAAATGTCGGCGGGAGGAAGTGCTCCCAACTAATCGTGGTGGTTGGCTCAACAGTGCTCGTGGTTGGTAGTTGATCTGCATCGTCCAGGCATGGTGCATCAATACTGTGAATGGTTCCTGGTCGCGCCGACTGTTCAGCACGAGTTGCCGCACGTATCGCTGGCCCATAGATCACCACATAGAGGCCATGAATAGGCAAGCCCGCCAGAACCACATAGGTCGCCCCAGCACTCACACCAATTCGCACATCTAGCCGGAACGGACCGTGGGGTGTCTCGATTGCGGGCAGATCTTTCAGCACCGCGATCAGCGCCGCGCCACACCGCTGCGCCACCTCAATGTCGTAGCGATCCGGCCACCACGCCGTCAACGCATCCCCCGCAATGGTCGCAACATCCCCACCATGGGCAATAATCGTATCAATCAGCGCATCAAAAAAGTGTGTCAATGAATCATGCAGTTGCTCGGCACCATCTGGTTGGGTAGCAAACGTGGCGGTTAAGCGCGTAAAACCGCTTAGATCAGCATAGAGAATAGTTGCATGACAACGATAGACCATCCCTGGCTGGAGGGCGGGTGTGCCGATCCGCTCCATAAGCCAATGTGAAAGAAAGGGGCGTAAAAATGGGCTGACCAGATCGTGGTTCATTGCACCATCAGGGCGCACTGGTGCCACCGGGCACACGTCGCCTCGTATTGCTGCGGGGGAGACAGTTGGTATTGTACACGACATGTGTGTGCTTTGTGGTATACTACCTTTGCCCGTGTGAGTCATTCTACGGTGCCGTGCCGACCTCAATCTTATCCGCACGAAATCTCCTCATGAACCTGACTACAACGCACTAGCGAGAGCTGGCGCGAATACCAAGTAGTTCAGGTCGTTGAACTCCCGCCCTATCAACCAATATGGGCTCAAGGAAGGTGTTATTGTGAGTGCTGAACGTCTTCAGAAGGTGCTCGCCAACGCGGGTGTCGCTTCTCGTCGTGACTGCGAGGCGTTGATCGCCGCTGGTCGTGTGTGTGTGAATGGTCGGGTTGTCCAGGAACCTGGAACCCGCGTGGATCTTGATGCGGATGTTATTGAAGTTGATGGTCAGCCGGTACGGAAGCCGACGACACGAACCTACCTTGTACTCAACAAGCCGGTTGGATTTGTCTCGACTGTTGATGATCCCCAGGGCCGCCCTACCGTCATTGATCTGGTTGATGTGCCTGCGCGGGTCTACCCAGTTGGCCGCTTGGATGTGGATAGCGAGGGCTTGCTGCTCCTCACCGATGATGGCGAGTTGACCCACCAACTAACCCACCCGCGCTTCGAGATCGAGAAGGAGTATCGGGCGTTGCTCGACCGCCCACTCGATGTGGATGCGTTGCGCCAGTGGCGTGAAGGGGTATTGCTGAATGGTGAACCCACCGCGCCGGCGTGGGTCGATCTGCTTGAAACGACTGCCGAAGGGCCGTGGTTCCGGGTGGTGTTGCGCGAAGGGCGCAAGCGCCAGATCCGCGAAGTGGCGCACCTGCTAGGGTATGAGGTGTTGCGCCTGATCCGTGTCCGTGAAGGTGATCTGCTGCTTGGCGATCTTCCATTGCGTTCGTGGCGTCCGCTCACTGAGGAAGAAGTAGCGGCGTTACGCACCCACGTTGCGGTGCGCCGTGAGTCGGGTGAGCGTATGGAGGTGAACGGTAAGCGTCAATCGGCAGGCAGTCGCAGCGAATCCCGCCGCGAAGATGGCCCGCCGCGTGGGCGTGGCGAGTTCCGCCGCGAGGATGGCCCGCCGCGTGGGCGTGGTGAGTTCCGCCGCGAGGATGGCCCGCCGCGCCGTGAGGAAGGCCGAGGCAGCTACGGCCCACCCCGCCGCGAGGATGGCCCGCCGCGTCGTGACGAGGGCCGAGGTGGTTACGGCGCACCCCGCCGCGAAGATGGCCCGCCGCGTCGTGACGAGGGCCGAGGTGGTTACGGCGCACCCCGTCGTGATGAGGGTCGCGGTGGTTACGGCGCACCCCGCCGCGAAGATGGCCCGCCGCGTCGTGACGAGGGCCGAGGTGGTTACGGCGCACCCCGCCGCGAAGATGGCCCACCGCGTCGTGACGAGGGCCGAGGTGGTTACGGCGCACCCCGCCGTGACGAGGGTCGCGGCAGCTACGGTGCGCCCCGCCGCGAAGATGGCCCCCCGCGTCGTGACGAGGGTCGCGGTGGTTACGGTGCGCCCCGCCGCGAAGATGGCCCCCCGCGTCGTGACGAAGGTCGCGGTGGTTACGGCGCGCCCCGCCGTGACGAGGGTCGCGGCAGCTACGGCGCGCCCCGCCGCGAGGATGGCCCACCCCGTCGTGACGAAGGCCGAGGTGGTTACGGTGCACCCCGCCGCGAGGATGGTCCGCCCCGCCGCGATGAGGGACGGGGTGGCTACGGCGCACCCCGCCGCGACGAGGGCCGCGGCAGCTACGGTGCGCCCCGTCGCGAGGATGGCCCGCCCCGCCGCGATGAGGGACGGGGTGGCTACGGCGCACCCCGTCGTGACGAGGGCCGCGGCAGCTACGGTGCGCCCCGTCGCGAGGCGCGTGAAGAGCGTCCCGCAGCACCCAGCGAGAGCCGCGCACCGCGCTACGAACGCCCACGCGCCGAAGAGGTAGCACCTCCGACACCGCGCCAGGAAGCCCCAACCGAGAAGAAAGCGACTGGAGCAGGCCGGTCACCTGCGGCCAGCTTCCGCAGCCGCCCGCGTGGTCGCCCCAACTTCCCGATTCGCCCGCGTGGCAAAACCGAAGATGGTGAGTAGCACGCAACATATTGCGTCGCGACCCTAAGGTTTACCGCAGAGGACGCAGAGGGGCGCAGAGGTTATTGTCTAAACCTCTGCGCCCCTCTGCGTCCTCTGCGGTAGATGAAGCGCGGCCCCTAGACTCCCCGCGCAATGGCTGCTTCGACCATCGCCACATTCACCTCACGCAACCCGCGTACCCGTGCCGCCTCTTCCGCCGCCAAACGCAACGTGCGGCTCGCGCTGATACGCGCCAAAAACGGCACCTGCTCAAGCGCCGCATCCAGCCGCTCGGTCGCCTCCTTACTCCACGCCATCGTCTCCGCCGATGCCGCGCTTGCCGCTGCTGCCGGTGGCCCTGCCGGTGGCCCATGCCCCGCCGTCTCCACCTTCACCTGCTCCACCGGCAAAAAGTTGAACACAATATCGTAGAAGCGGTTCACCAACTCCTGCATAATGTTGGCCGCCCCCGCATAGCCCATAAACGGCGTCCCCATCGTGCGCCGCACCACCGGACCGGGGAAGGTCGCCGGGATGAATTGGGTCATCCGCGCATTCGTTTCGGCCAGATAGATCTTCTCGTTGATGCTGCCGAAGATGAAGGCCGGAGGCTTCGTGTGCAGACGGCGACGAATCTCGCTATTGTCCGGCTCCTCCTCGCGGCGCGGACGCCCCGACGACCACGCGATCTTCATCCCCAACTCGTTGCCGAGGAACTGCGTCAGCCCTTCCACATAACTGCGCCCGGCCACAACCGCGCAATCCACCGTCGCAAACCAGTCACTCTGGGGGCCGCGCCACAGATCCCAGACCGCCTGGAGGGTGGTACGCTTCTCGGCGGCAATGAATGCCTCGACCTGATCACTGGGGGTGCCGAGCAGTGCGCCAAGCTCGCGCAGAAACTCGGTGGTGCCGAAGACCCCGAAGGGCGCGAAGAGGTAGGGCCGCCCCAACGCCTCGGCCAAGCCCGTACCAAACTCGCGGTAGAGCACCACATTCACCGCCGCAGCGGCCAGTTTAGGCGTCGCCGCGAGGCTGGCCTCATACGGGTAGACCAGGTTCAGCTCGCCGCCCACCCCGGTAATCAGCCGCTTCACCTCGTGCAGATCGGCGGGGGCGTTGAAGCAGCCCAGCGATGGCCCGATGATGTTGACCAGATTGGCCGCCTTGGGCGCGGCATTCGCAGGAACCAAGGGCTTGCCATACTCCTCCCAGGCAAAGAGCAACGCCCGCTCGCGCCCCTGCCACTCATCATGATCTAACGACTGGCTCCAGAAGAAGCGCGCCTCAGGATCGAGTTGAGCCAAAAACTGCTTGTGGTCAGCACTGATCATCTCACTCTCAGCGGTACTGATCACCAACAGCCGCTTGCCCTCCAACGTCCCCAAGCCACGTAGATCATCAATCGTGCGCTGCAACGCCTTGGTCGTCCCATTGATCACATCCTCCTCACGGATCGAGGTCGGCGTCAGGTTCGCCATATGTGGCAGCGCATCGGTATAATCGGTGATCGCCATCCCCAGCAGGTTATAGCACCCAATCGGCGCATCACACACAATATGAATGTCGGGGAAGCAGCCAAAGACCCAACTCGCCCCCCAATAGGACGAGGAATCGGAAATGTCACGGATCAGGGTAATGGACATAGCTACCTCTGGAAGAAATCAACCATACGCTCATACAGCGGCTTGCGGCCCAACAGCTCGCGCACAAAACTGAGCGAGGCGATCATGCCACCGGCGAGGAAGAGCGGGCGCACACTCAGAATATTGGTGTAGTAGACCGCCGGGATGCCCAATTCCTTGGCATGCGCCGCCAGCGTCGTCGTCCCGATCACCAGATCAAACCTCCAGTACTCCATCGCCGCCATATCATCCTCAATCGCCTTGCGGTAGACCACCGTCTCACAGCCGTGGGCCTTCAGCCATGCCTCATCGGCGGCGGTGAGCATACTCTGGCCAATGCTGGTGCTGACATAGGGGACATGCGCACCGCCCTCGATCAGCAGGCGCGCATAGAGCATCTCGTTACCCTCATAGCCAGAGAGCATGATCGTGGTGCCCTTGAGCGGCTGCATGGCCAAGAAGCCCCGTGCTGCGGCCTCCTCCGCACTTGCCACCTGCTCCACCACCTCCTCGTCCAGATCCAGCGCCGCCCCAACTGCCCGAATCCAGGCCGCACTGCCCTCCACCCCAATCGGCGCACCCGTCACCACCCCAATACCGCGCTCACGCAGCACCCCCACCGTCTCACGGTAGTAAGGATGCAACGCCGCAACCGCCGTGGCGCGTCCGGCCAACTTCAACTCATCCACATGGCGACCGGGCAGCGTCGTCACCACCCGCCCGCCCATCTTGCGCAGCAGGCCATCAATGATCAGTGGATCAGCCGGGAAGACCTCGCCCAGCAGGGCGAGGGTGTGTGGTTCCGCCTCAACCTGCGCATCAACAAAACGGCGCATGACCGCCGCCAGCGCAATATCTTTTGCTTCGGGGTGCGAATGAATCGCATAGGCCGGAACCCGCACCAGCACCACCGGCTTCCCATCAACCTCGGTGGGCAACAACTCCTCGGCCAACCCAGCAGTTTCGGCCACACAGAGCGAAATGACCGGGATGACACTGACATTTTGTTCCTTCGCCGCCTCGGCGATCACCGCCTGGGCCGCCTCCTGCACCTGCCCAGACGAGAGTTCCGCCGTTCCGAGTTGCGGGGCAAGAATACTCTTGCGCGCCGCATAAAAGTGGCTCACAAAGGTCAACCCATACAGACAACCGGCATCGGTCACCATCGCCGGCTGCGCACCCTCTATCCGCGAAAGCACCCGCAGCGCCCCAAACGCGGGGCACATCGTCTGCGGGTGCAACTTACATGATCCGCCGCGAAACGGCTCTGGGGCACTCAGTTCGTCATCAGGGGCTGGGGGGGTATGCTCAGCCATACGTCGCTCCTCTGCGATAGGACAAAGTCATTTGTGTCGGGCATTATACGACACTTTGGATGGATCTAGCCGGTTATGCAGACAAAAATTTCTTAAATCAAAGTATTTGCATGGCCCTGATAGAGCGCCCCATGCGCCCGCGCAATCTGCGGCCACCCCAACGCGGCCACCGCAGCTTGCCCGGCTTGGCCCAACGCTCGCCGCAGGTTAGCATCGCCCGCAACCTGACGCAACGCGGCCCCCAGCGCGGCCCGATCATCCACGGGGATGCACAGCGCCCCCGGCCCCGCCGCGAGGATCGCTGCTGCACTAGGGTCGCTGGGGCTGGTCGTAATCACCGGGCAGCCGTGGGCGAGCGCCGCCAAGAGGCTCCCACGGCGCAACGAGGCTCCATCGCGGAAGGGTAGCGCCGCGCAGTCGGCGGCGAGCAGGTGCCCAGAGACCTCGGACGCTTCCACATGCCCGGTGCGAATGATCTGCGCCCCCAGCCCCAACTGGGTGATCCGGCGCTCCACCTCGGCGGCAAAGGCCACATCCTGGGGGGCCGTGGCCGCCCCGCCAATGATGACCAGACGCCACGCACGACCCGGCGGTATCTCGGCCAGTGCCTCCACCAGCAGATCCACGCCCTTGCTGGGCGAGAGTAGCCCAAAATAGGCCACCACGAACATATCGTCCGCGATCCCCATCTGCGCCCGCCACGCCCGCCGATCATAGTTGGCAGGCGGTGCCACCGCAATATTCGAGCCAATCGGGATCGTGGCCAGATGCGTCCCCCCCCACCCGCGCAACGTGGCCGCATCCGCCGCGTTGGTGGCGATCACCCGATCCGCGTCACGGGCGAGGCGTTGGTTGAGCCAACTGCGCAGGCGACCCGCTTTGGGGAAGAGGTAGGGAACGAGGAGATCGTGAAAGGTGACGGCGATCCGTGGGCAGTCGCCGCGCATGCGCAGGTAACGCGGCAGCAGATTGATCCCCGCCCGCATCCCATACGCGCCGGTCTGGTATTGAATGTGCAGCCAATCCGGTCGCCACACCCGCAGCGCCACCCGCAGTTTCGGCCAATCCCGCACCGACCAACTCAGCCCTGGGGCGGAGAGTACCTCAACACCACCATCTGGCCTACACGCAACCAAGCGGCCCTCACGCAGGGTGAGCGCCGCCACATCTAGCCCCTGTGCTGCCAGGGCGATGCTCAATTGTTGGGTGTAGTCACCAATCCCACCCGGTTGGGGCGGGTACTCACCCGTGAGGAGTGCAATTCGCATAGGAAAGTAGGGGCGAAGCATCGCCCAGCATGGGACATGGGAAACACGGACTCCATGGGCGGGCGATGCTTCGCCCCTACTACGCCTGCCGCCCCAACAGACTCTCGGCAATCGCCCGGATCTGATCGCGGGCTACCTGCACCGTCGCGACCTCACTGCGCCCCAGGCTCTCCAGTGCCGCCAGCGCCGCGTGGTGGTGCTCGGCAGCAAGTTGCGCACAATAGGCCCGCGAACCAGCCTGATCCAGAATCGCCAGTACCTTCTCCACCGCCGCATCATTCGGATCGGGTTGGCGGTAGATCTCGGCCAGTGTCGCCGCATCTGCGGCATGGCCCAGCGCATGCACAATCGGCAGACTCACCTTGCGCCGGTAGAGATCCGCCGCCCGTGGCTTGCCAGTCAATTCCGGCTCGCCCCAGATGCCCAGAATGTCATCCTCGATCTGGAAGGCCAACCCCAAACTGCGCCCAAAGGTACTCAACGCCGCCACCGTGACCGCATCCGCCCCCGCCACCATCGCCCCCAGCGCCGCCGAACCATCAATCAGAATCGCCGTCTTGCGCCCGATCATCGCCAGGTAGTCCTCGGTGCTAATACTCAGGTCGCCCTCGAAACTGATGTCGAGGAACTGACCCTCGCACACATGCAGGATTACCTCGTCGAAGCGGCGCAGGATCGGCAAAATCCGCTCCGCCGGCACGCCCAGATCAGCAAGTTGATGAATTGCTAGGTGCGCAATCACAAACATCCCGTCACCAGCGTTGATTCCTTGGGCTAACCCCCACAAGTGCCACAGGGTTGGCCGCCCACGGCGCATGTCGCTGTCATCTTCGATATCGTCATGGATAAGGGTAAAGTCATGCAAAAGCTGAATACCCGCCGCCAGCGGCAGCGCCAACCTCGGATCGCCCCCGGACGCCTGACATGCCAGCAACACCAACTGCGGGCGAATCAGCTTCCCTGGGTCAGATTCGCAGGCCACCAACTGCTCGTTGCGCCAGCCCAGATGGTACTCCTGCATCGCATAGAAACGCGCAACCCGTTCCTCGGCTTGGGGGAATGCCGCACGCATAGCGGCTTGGATACGCAGACGCATATCAGGTTGTTTCTCAGGTTGTGTCATCTTCATCTCATCTAAATGGCTTACACACTACCGTTGTATATAGTACGAGTACCGATAGTAAGTTCCGCATCCCAATGCGCTACGACTCAAAAAAGTACGCAGCCTACTGTAACCCGTCCGTAATCAAAAACCATTGTCCAACTGCGGCGCGACTCGTACACTAGTCCATATGTAAGGGCGTAGGAGCAATGGCAACACGCAGCGAATGCTCACTGTGGCCCCACACAAAAAGCCTGCCAGTCGCAGCCCCCACCTTTGAAAGGAGTGCAGTGATGCCACTCAACATGCGTTTCCGCTTTAGCCCCGCCAAGGATGGCCTCGTCAAGGTACTTGGCCCCCTTGAAACGGAGATTATGCAGATTCTTTGGCAAGATGATCGCAGTACCGTCAAGAAGGTGCATCGCCGACTCTCGGCACAGCGCGAGATCGCCTACACCACCGTTATGACCACCATGAGCCGCCTTGCCGAGAAGGGGGTGCTCAACCGCCACCGCGAGGGCTTGGCCTATGTCTATGCGCCAGCCATCTCGGAAGAGGATTTTGTCACCATGGTGGTACGTCAGGTACTCGACGGCCTACTCAATGATTACAGCGATACGGCGATTGAGTATATGATTGACTACCTAGCACGTAACAATCCGGCAGAACTCCAGCGGCTCCAACATGTCATCCAGAGCCGCACGAGTTAATCGTTCTCCTTATGGTCGGTTGGGGTAGAGACGCAAGATGTTGCGTCTGTGGAGACGCAAGATGTTGCGTCTGTAGAGACGCAAGATGTTGCGTCTGTGGAGACGCAAGATGTTGCGTCTGTGGAGACGCAAGATGTTGCGTCTGTGGAGACGCAAGATGTTGCGTCTCTACCTACCCGTCCCCCACACATCATAATCGGTTGCCTGGGTGATGGCGACCTCCACCCGGCTTCCGATTGGCGGTTCCCCCCACACAAAGACCTGGCCATCAATTTCGGGTGCGTCACGGAATGAACGACCGAGTGCGACGCTGCGGCCATCATCGGTGTGGCCGTGGGCCTCGATGAGTACCTGCATTGTCCGCCCCACCCAACGTTGGTTGCGTGCCCGCGAGATGCCCTGCTGCATCTGCATCAGTTCGTGCCAGCGGCGCTCGATCACGTTGGGGCGCACCTGATTGGGTAAACTGGCTGCGGGCGTGCCGGGTTCGCGGGAATAGCGGAAGGCTCCCACGCGGTCGAGTTGCATCTCTTCCAGAAAGGCCAGCAGCGCCTTGAACTCGCTGTTGGTCTCGCCCGGATAACCCACAATAAAGGTCGAACGCAACGCCATATCCGGCATTGCCGCCCGCAGTTCGTGGATCACCGCCCGCGTATGATCCGTGTCGGGTGGGCGGCGCATGCGGCGCAGCGTATCAGGATGCGCATGCTGCAAGGGCATGTCCAGGTAGGCCAACACCTGCGGGAGCTCGGCCATGACCCGGATCAGCCGCTCGCTGATGCCGTGGGGGTAGGCATACATGAGCCGCACCCATGTCTGCACCGGCACCACCTGACAGATCTCCTCTAGCAGCGTGGCCAAGCCATCCTCCAGCCCCAGATCGCGACCATAATCGGTGAGGTGCTGCGCCACCAGCACGATCTCCTGCACCTCCTGGCGCACCAGTTCTTCCACCTCGCCCAACACGGCGCGGATCGGCTTGGAGGCCATATCGCCCTTGATGCTGGGAATGGTACAGAAGGCGCAACGCAGGTTACAGCCATCCGAGATCTTGAGGTAGGCCGAAGGGGTCGGCTGGCTGCGCCGAATCGGGGTGCTGCGCCAATCCGCATAGGAGGACGCGGGGCTATCGAGCAGCGGGATCATCTGCGACGTGGGCGGTGCGACAACCTCGTTGATGCGTGTCCAGGCTTGGGTGCTTAACTGCGCATCCACCCCCGCCACCTGCGCTAAGAGGTCGCCATGGCTCTGCGCCATACACCCCGCCGCAATCAGCCGCTGGCCCGCACGCTTCTGGCGACCCAGTTCGCCCAACACCTGCACCGTCTCGTCGCGGGCTGCGGCGATGAAGCTGCACGTATTGACGATGATCACATCGGCATCGCTGGCATCAGCGGCCCGCGTGTGTCCAGCATCAGCGAGGAGACCATCCATGCCCTCGCTATCAACACTATTCTTGGGGCAGCCCAGCGTGACGATATGATACTTCATCGGAAATTAGTAAACTGGAGCGGGATCTCAATCTCGCCCTCACGTTCGCGTAGAAAGGCAATTACCGCCTGAAGATCATCGCGGCTCTTACTTGCCACCCGCAACGTATCGCCCTGGATGCGCGGCTGAATCTTGGGGAACTGATCGCGGATCTGCTTGACGATCTTCTTGGCCAGATCGCTGTTGATCCCCTTCTGCAACGTCGCCACCTGTCGCACCCGGCTGCCACTCACATCCTGGGCCGTCCCATAGCTGAAGATCTTCAGCGAGAGCTTGCGCCGCAGCACTTTGGTTTCGAGAATGTCGCGCACACTACTCAGCGACATCTCGTTATCGGTCTCGATCACCAACTCGGTCTTACTCAAGGTCAGACTCGTCTTGGTGTCCTTGAGATCGTAGCGGGTCTGAATCTCACGCTGGGCCTGATCAACCGCATTGACCAACTCTTGCTGGTCAAAGTCGGAGACAATATCAAAACTCTGTTCGCTCGCCATACCAACCTATAATGCTAAAGCTTCCAGGAAGCTAGGGTATCCTAATTCGGCGGCCACTCCCAGTTTACCGGCTGACCCGGTACCTGCCCCAACACGCCCTGCTCCATCCCATTCACCGTCACCAGCACGGCGGGTGGGTTACCCGCCCGCACCACAATTCGGCGTTGAGCCTCGAAGGTCTGGCGCTGGCCCGCGCTCATGATGCCTTCATAGATCGTCTTGCCATCGGCCTGCACCCGCACCCACGAACTGGTATCCGCACGCTGGTTGGCGATACTCACCTCGACCAAGATCGGCGCGGAGACAGTCGGCGTGACGACCACCGGAATCACCCCACCTGCCGGGCGCGGGGTGGCACTCGCTACCACCGCAAGCATGGTTGACGCGGGTGTGGTAGTCTTGTTAGTAGCAGGAACAGCCCGCTGAACCGTCGGCGAGGGTGAGGGTAACGGCGAGGGAGGCGGCACAAAGGCGGTTGCTTCGTTGGTGGTCACACTCGCAATCCCACCCGTACCAATCCGCCCAACGGCGCTCAGCGAAACATATGCCAAGCCCACCAAGGCGATGGTAACGAAGAAGACCCCAAAGAAACTGGGTAGGACGTATGTGCGGCGATGCGGCGGGGTGGTCACGGGGCGAATCTGGATCTTATCGGTCACTCCGCGCTCGCGCCGGTAGAGTTCGATCAACTCATCACCGGAGAGGCCGAGGTATTGGGCATAGTTGCGGATAAACCCGCGAATAACAACGTCCCCAGGAAGCCGCTGGTAGGCACCCTCTTCCAACGCGATCAGCGACTGCTGAAGTATGCGGGTGTCAACAGATGCCTGGGCCAATGAGAGCCCCTGGCTCTCCCGCGCCTGACGCAGCCGCGCACCTAAGTCACTCATAATACAGAACCTTATGTATGTTGGACGCTACCAAGCAACGTCCCGATTGATGAGACAAGAAACGGTGGGCAACACCATCGTGGCCCAATACTTCCCTACTTGTTGGCGTAAATTGTTTAACGTATTATACCACATGCGTATAGGGGCGAAGCATCGCCCGCCAATAGTAGTCAGTGCATGTGCAAAGTCCTTGGGGCTGTGCCCCAAACCCCAATTTTTGTTGTGTTTTGGCGGCTTTGCCGCCAAAACACAACAAAAAAGATCTTCGGGGGCAATGCGTCACCCCTACTCAATACTAGAAAGATCTCTATGATCCCCATTCATGCAGGCGGCCTCGATTGGTTGGCGATCTGGCGTCAGATGTACCTCGATGAACGAGCCCAGGGCGAATCAAAGGTTGACCCCATCTTTGCCGAACAAGCAGACTACTGGGCCAGCCAAGCCAAACGCTTTGCAACATGGCGTCACCATCAATCCGAGCCAGATGGCTTTATGCAGGCGCTGATCCCGCGCCTCTTGCCAACCGATACGGTAATGGATATTGGTGCCGGTACCGGGCGTTACCTGCCCGTTCTCTCCCCCCTAGTGCGCGAGGTGATCGCGATTGAGCCTTCGCCCTCTATGCGAGCCGAAATGGAACACATGGTGGCCGAACTGGGCTTGTCGAATGTGACGATCCGGGGCGATGAGTGGCCCATGGAGACGCCGATCAAGGCTGATGTCGTGATCTCGTCGCACGTCCTCTATAGTGTGGCTGATGTGGCCCCATTTCTGTTGGCGATGGATCAGGCTGCCCAGCGGGGCTGTTACCTCTACTTGGGCTTGCGCTCGCCAGGGGCGAGCTTGGCTCCGGTCTGGGAATACATTCACGGCCAGCCCCGCTTGGCGCTGCCGGGGGCGTTGGAAGCGCTCGCCTGCCTGCATCAACTGGGTTTGCCCGCAGCGCTCGAACTCTTACCAATCACCAATTTCTTCCGCTTCGCCTCTCCCGAAGAGGGGCTGTCCGATATTCGTATCCGCCTGCGCCTGACCCCGCAGCCCGAACGCGATGCCCGCATTATGGCGGCGATTGAGGCGCTATTTGTGCGTGATGCCGATGGTATGCTGACTCTGCGTGAGCAACTGACGCATACGGCGCTGGTGAGTTGGCAACCACGCGCCCAACGCCAGCGTCATAGTTAGTATCAGTTGGAATTGTTTACGCCAGAAGTAAAGGGGCTACCTACTCTGAATAGCACTGCTGATTGACGCAAAGGTGCCAAAACGCAATGAATGTGATTGTGGGCTATATTAAAGGCTTTGCGCCTTAGCGTCTTTACGTCAAAACCGGGATGCCAGGGTAATCCTCCATATCATCAAAGGAGATCTCGCGATGGCAACGTTCTTCCTCTTCCTACTCGGCGGCCTGCTGCTGCTCTCGCTCGTCGGATGGGGCACCTTCTGGATCTTGGTGCAGTTGGGGGTGATCGTCCAAAAGGCGGTCGAACCACCGACGACTGACACCAATAACTACTCGCTTGATCAGGGCCGCGATGTCGGCAAACGCGATCACTAACGTGGTACAATTGGGGCCGTTGTTCGGCTCGCGGTGAGGGAATCGCTTGTGACGACACTACTTATTCGGATGATCGCCGCTGCGCTGATCGCGGTTATCTTTGCGCTCCAGGCGCACAAGGCGCAGCCACGTTCTTCACGCCAACTGGCCTTCGGCGTGTCCGCTGCTGCCTTCGTCCTCTTTGCACTCACCAACGGCTTGACGATCATCTATCTTGATCCCAATCTGCTCCAGATCATCACCATGATCGGGATCGCCTTGCTGGCGGTGAGTCTGATGTTGATGGTGCGCGCCTACTCGCATGGTGAGATGGGCGATAAGCTGCGCCGTGCCCGCGAGATGATCGCGGAGGAGCGTTCTCGCACTAAGCAGCGTTAGGATGCGTCGTTGTATCTATTGAGGTGTTCATGGATCTTGTGCAGATTGGCCGTGAGGCCAAAGCCGCCGCCCGCCACTTGGCGCGCCTGAGTCGTGCCGAGAAGGATGCCGCTCTGCTCGCGCTGGCCGATACGCTCATGGCGCATCAGGCAACCATCCTCGCCGCGAATGCCGCCGATCTTGAGGCGGCGCACGCCACTGGTACGAGTGCCGCACTCCTGGATCGCATGCTGCTCACGCCCGCTCGTTTGGCCGCGATTGCCGCCGATACGCGCAGTGTGGCCGATCTGCCCGACCCGGTGGGTGAGATCTTTGATAGCACCGAGTTGCCCAATGGGCTGCGCCTGCATAAACGCCGTACCCCCATCGGGGTGATCGGGGTGATCTATGAGGCGCGCCCCAATGTGACGGTGGATATTGCCGCGCTCTGTCTGAAGGCCGGTAGCGCGGCGATCCTGCGCGGGGGGAGCGATATTCGCCACAGCGTCGCCGCCATCACCACCGCGATGAGCAGCGCCCTGGCCCAGTGTGGCCTCCCCGCTGCGGCAGTGCAGAGTCTGACCGATCCTGACCGCGAGTTGGTGCGCGGCCTGCTGCGCCTCGATCAGTATGTGGATATGATCATCCCGCGTGGTGGCGGCGGTCTGCACCGCTTCTGCCTCGAAAACTCGACCATCCCGGTCATTACGGGGGGGATCGGGGTGTGTCATATCTTTGCCGAGGCCAGCGCCGATCTGGAGCGGGCGGTGCCGCTGATCTTCAACGCCAAGGTACAGCGTCCGAGTGTCTGTAATGCGCTCGATACCCTGCTGGTGCAGCGTGAGATCGCCGCCGACCTCCTGCCCCGTGTCGCTGCGGCGCTCTGCCCGGCGGGTGTCGAGTTGCGCTGCGATGCCGAGGCACTCGCGATCCTCAGCGCTGCCCCCGGTGCCGAGGCGTGGAATCTGCGGCCCGCCACCCCCGATGACTTCGGTACCGAGTTTATGGCGCTCATCCTCGCCATCCGCGTGGTGGACAACCTCGATATGGCGCTCGATCATATCGCCGCCTATGGCACCCACAGCGATGCGATTCTTACCGCCGATGCCGCCGCTGCCGACCGCTTCGTGCGCGAGGTAGATAGCGCAGCGGTCTTTGTGAATGCCTCGACGCGCTTTAATGATGGCGGGCAGTTTGGCTTGGGGGCCGAGGTAGCCGTCAGTACCCAGAAGTTGCACGCCCGTGGGCCAATGGGTCTCAAGGAGTTGACCACCTATAAGTGGGTGGCGTTGGGTGATTATAGTGTGCGTGCCTAACTCATGACACCAAGCTACCACCTCAAACTGGCGCATCTCTATGCGGCGCAGATGAATGTCTACGGGGATCGCGGCAATGTGATCGCGCTGCGCCAGCGTTGCCACTGGCGCGGGATTGATCTCAGCGTGATCCCGATTGAACCCGGCGATCAGCCCGATTGGGCCAGTTTCGATCTGGCCTTCTTCGGCGGGGGCCAGGATAGTGGGCAAGCCCTGATCGCCCACGATCTGCTCGAACGCCAAGGGCCGGGCTTGCGCGCCGCGCTTGAGGATGGCCTAGTGCTCCTCGCCATCTGTGGCGGCTACCAACTCCTCGGTCACTACTTCCTCACCCACACCGGCGAACGCCTCCCCGGTCTGGGGGTGCTGGATGTGCATACGGTGGGCGGCAACCAACGCCTCATCGGCAATATCGTGGTCGAGGCCGATCTGCCCACGGTAGGGCCGGTGCGCCTCGTCGGCTTCGAGAACCACAGCGGGCGAACCTACCATGGGCCGGGGGTGCAGAGCATGGGCCGCGTGCTGGCGGGCCACGGCGATAACGGTGAAGATGGTCGGGGCGGAGCAATCTACCGCAACACCTTCGGCTGCTACCTACATGGCTCGCTCTTGCCCAAAAACCCGCAACTCACCGACCATCTGATCGGGCTGGCCCTGTACCGTCGCTACGGCCCCACTGCGCATCTGGCTCCGCTCGATGCGGCCCTCGAACACCATGCACAACAGACAATGATCCACCGCTTAGTCTCATGAAGAATGAGGATTTCCTATGACTTTAGCATATCAAATTCAGATCACTAATGACGCGAGTGAAGATGAGGCCGCCGCCGCTGTTGCCGTCATTGCGGCCTTGTTGTCCGCCGCAAGCCCACAGCCTGAAGAAGCCACCACCCCGCCCGTCCGCTGGCGCGATGGCTCGAAACTGGTGGCTCAGGGGCTAACACCCGCCCGCATTCCGGCCCGGTTGGGCTGGGGCAGCATCGAGCGTCTGCGCCGCGCCGGCAAGGGCGGCAGCGGCATTACCGGGATGTGACGGCTCCCAAACCCGAGGGCTTGGGCTTCAGAGACTGCCGCCCCAGTCTCGTTCTCCGAGGAGAACGTTGGTGGTGTGTGGCCTGTTGCTGCACTTGCCTGTGCTGGCTCTCAGGTTGGCCCCTTCCGCCGAACCAGTGCGCCACGTGACCATGAGCTTTTTACCCGACGATGGATTGCTCGTCGGAACGCCCAAAACTCAGTTGGAAACGTACACGAGGTACGACGCCTGAACACGAACAAGTGTACCATAAATCAGTACTTTATGCAACACATGGGCTAAAGCCGCTAAAGCGGGTGAAGCCCTTATATCCCAGCGCTAAAGCTGCTGGGCTTTACGGGCTATTTCTGTAATATGGCCTCCACACGGGGCGCATCGCGACGTGCCCCTACTGCACCACCCACGCCCGCCACTCCTGCTCCAAGACCTCCAACGGCTTGCCAT
The DNA here is from genome assembly GCF_004138135.1 of Candidatus Oscillochloris fontis. Classification (GTDB taxonomy): domain Bacteria; phylum Chloroflexota; class Chloroflexia; order Chloroflexales; family Chloroflexaceae; genus Oscillochloris; species Oscillochloris fontis. The sequence goes on along the minus strand of NZ_RYFD01000004.1, from coordinate 79,229 downwards.
AGACGCCCTGGTAATCGGCGGAGCCTGGCTCGGAGTTGCCCGTCACATAGAGCGCGTCAAAGCGTTCGCGCCCATAGACCTGCATCAGAAACTCGACAAAACTGGCCCACTGGTAGTAGAGCGTGTTCATGTCCCCAATCGGACGCCCCACATAGCTGGTGGCCAGGGGCAAGCCGCTCCCAGCAGCGATCCAAGGCCGCACAAAGGCACTGAAACGCTCTTCACCATTCAACCAATAGCTCCCCGCGCCCCAAGTGGCCAGACCCTCTAAGAGGATAAGATCGGCCTGAAGGTGGCGGCTCCCGTAGTGATCATGGGCGAGTTGGTGAACAAGCTCGTGAGCCAGAATATTGACCGCCCGCACCCGTGGCAGGGTGGCGCAGGTATAGACCTGCACCATCCGCTCGCCCGTGTAGGCAATGCCATGAATCCCGCAACTCGCTTCTACGCCCACATAGGCGTTGATGCGCCCACGTGGCCCGCTACCAAACCGGCTGCTCACATAGCTCAGCGCCTGCTCAATCTCTTGCGCGAAGGCTTGCTGTTCCGCAAGCGGGATCAAGCCGTCGGCCAGTACAACATCGAGCGACTGCACCGGGATATAGGTACCATTGAGCGTCTCATGCGTTGCCGTGGCCTCGCCGGGCATGATCGGGCGCTCCGGCGCATCCACCATCGCCACCACCGCCGAAGCCGGGGCTAAGCTAGGGCGCGGTGCGGGATGCACAAGCAGCGCCAGCGCCACCACCAGCACCCCAAGTAAGGTTGGGCCAATCGCGGCCAGCGAGATGTGGGGCAACGTCAGCTTCATGAATCAACTCGCACCTGATAAGTCGCCTTCTCAGTCGTGTGGAAGGTCGCCCCCATCACCATCAACACCGCCCGCTCATCGGGGTTGATGGTGGCCAGCGCACGCCCCGTCGCATCCACACGCAGTGGCTCCACCCGCACGTTACGATCCGCGTCGGTAATGACGAGGCGCAACTGCCAATGCTGCAACAAATCGCCATCAACCCGTACAAACCCCTCGGCCTGCCAATCACCTGCACCGGCATCCACAGCATCAGCGAAGCCCAGTTCAGGAATCGCGATGTTATCAATCAGCATCCCCGGCGCATTCAGCCCTTGATCGTTAATCTGCCAGAAGCGCAACAGGATCTCCTGCCCCGCGTAGCCACTCAGATCGATCTGCTCACTGACCCACTCGCCGCGCACACCATCCTCGATCTTCGCCCCTGGCACCCCACTCACCCCGGTGATGCCGTGGCCATAATTAGCCCCCTGCGGATCGTCGCTGGTGGTGAGGCTCCCCGGCAACGTCTCCCACGTCTGCCCACCATCGGTCGAGACCGTCACGAAGGCATAGTCGTAGTCATTTTCGATCTCATACCAGGTGTCGAAGGTCAGCGTGGCGCTAGAGAGGTTGCGCAGATCCACCGCCCGCGTCAGCGTAGCGATACTATCATCACTACGATTACTCCACCACGCATAGCCGCTGGGCATCGCAGCCGCAAGCTGCACACTGGTGGAACCCATAAACTCGACCTGAGTCGTGCCACGCGGCAGCGACAGATAATCGGCCCCAAACTGGCTGACCGTATCTTCGTGTAGATCGCGCACGCGGGTCGTATCGGCCTTCATGGGCAACAGATCGGGCAACTCGTGGCCAGTGGCGTAGGTATAGCGGCCATCGGCCACGTCGGGGGCATCAATCAGGTTTGCCACGGCCCAATCGGCAACCAGCGTGCCAAAGTCGCTGATATCGGGGCGGGTCTGAGCCGCCAGAGCCACAAACGCATCAAGATTATCACCCGCATCAGCCTGCATCAGCGGACGGATCTGTTCGGCCTGGGCATACTGGGCATACATATAGCGCGTAAAGAGGTGCGACGCACCATAGTGCTGCCCGGCTGTCTCTGGAGAACTCCCCCACCCGGTAAGTTGGGTATCGGTATTAAACAGATAGAACATCGCAAAGCCACTATTCGAGAAGCCATTCAGGTCTTCGGAGAGCTGTGAACAACCCTCATTGAACCATGTGGCCGCATTGGCATGCTGGTTCTGATGGATCATGTGTTGGAACTCGTGGGCCAACACCTCCAAATAGCGTTGATCCGTAAAATCCATCGCCGCCGCATTCATAAAGAACATCTCGCGCTCATTGCTGAAGCGATTGATCTGGGCGGGCAGCGAATCCTGCGAGGAGTAGTAACCCAGCACCGTGCCACTCGGATCATCCGCATTGAGGATCGTCAAACGTAGATCGCCATCAACCCCCGGTTGGATCTCGGAGCCAAAGACCTCACGGGTACGCGGATAGATCTCCTCTTCAAACATCTTAGCAGCATATTCGAGGTCGCCCTGATCATACTCAAGCCCCTCTTGAACATACATGAGTACCACCGGGCCAGCATAGCGCAGTTCGGCCTTAATCTGGAACTGGGCATCGGTATTGAAATCAACCACCCAGAAATCGCGCACATCACCCACAGCCACATCGAGCGGCGTGGTACGCACAACCGTCGGGCACGCATCGGGGGAAGTGCGGCAACTGCCGAGACTACGCGCCAACTCCACCTGATCGCGGCCAAAGCGGGGTGCGGCGCTCAACGTCGCCAACTCAGCGGCATCAGCGGCGAGCAGTTGCGGATCGGGCGGCTGAGTCGGCTCCAGCGGCAGCGGAGTCGCCGTCGGAATACGAGTCGCCGTCGGCGGAACGGGAGTAGCTGTTGGCGGCACCTGAGCCACATTGGGGCTACACGCCGCCAGCAGCAGGGTGAATAAGAGCAGAAGGGGTGCATGGTTCTTCATGCACCCATTGTACTTCAGGTTGGTTGTGTATGCATGGGGATGATGGCCAAGGCATGTGCAACGCCCTTGGGGCGAAGAAGCCTTGGGATGGCAAGAATGCGGCGCACTGGCTTCGACAGGCTCAGCCGGCGGCGCATTCCAGAACTTCTTCGCACGAACAAAGATCTGCGGGGGTATTGTATAGTATGCGAGAGCATAGTAATGCGAGAGCAACAACGGGGAGGATCATGCAACCAGGCGATCACCTTCTCCACTACCACATTCGTCAGTTACTCGGTGAGGGCGGGTTTGGCCAGGTCTTTCTGGCCCACGACCAGCGCTTGCTGATTGATGTGGCACTCAAGGTGATGCGCCCTGAATTGGCTGCGGATAGTGCGGTGTTGCATCGGTTTCTCATTGGCGCACGCACGGCCGCTCGGTTGCGCCATCCAAATATCCAGTTGGTCTATACCATGGCTCGTGATGAGGCTACCCAGACCAACATTCTCGTCATGGAGTACCTCTCCGGTGGCGATCTACGTGCCCGTCTGGCGCGTGGCAAGTTGTTGCCGACAGAGGCCATTCATACCTTCACCACCATCTGCCAGACGATGGACGTTGCCCATCAGCAGGGTGTCATCCATCGCGATCTCAAACCAGCCAACATCATGTTCCACGCTGATGGACGCTTGGTGATCACCGACTTTGATCTGGCCCGTATCAGAAGCGAAATCCGACATACACGTTCTGGCACGGTGCTTGGTACCACCGCCTATGCCTCACCCGAACAGTTGCGTGGTGAAGATGTCACCCCAGCCAGTGATGTCTATAGCCTCGCACTCATCCTATTTGAGTTGTTGACCGGGCAGCGCCTCTTTCGTGGCACCCCTAGTGAGATCGTCCAGAGTCATCTCTATACCCCGGTACCGCATCTTGCTGATATTGCCCCCTACCTCCCAGCACAACTCGATGCGGTCTTGCAGATGGCCTTGGACAAACAACCAACACGGCGCTTTCAGCGTGCAGCGGATCTTGTGGCTGCGGTAACAGCCATCTACGACCAGAGTGCCCTTACCGAGGCTCCCACGCCACGCCAGCCATTCGTCACCCAACAACTAGAAGCGAACCAACCCGCTCTGCTCCGGGTCTTGGCGGGGCCACAGGTAGGTCAGGTCTTTCCGCTGCATGCCTCAACCTCGATTGGTAGTTACAAGGCTCCCAACGATATTGTGCTCCAGGATAGTTTTGCCAGCCGTACCCATGCACGCATTCAATACAAAGCGGCCCAGTACCAGATCACCGACTTGGGGAGTGCCAACGGTACCCTGCTCAATCAGCAACGTCTAACTGCTCATCAGCCGGTCAATCTCGCTCCGGGTGATGAAATTCGGATTGGATATACGCTACTCCGCTTTGAAGGAATTTGAGTATATTTTCTATACAAAGTCTGATCGGCCAAACAATCGAACACTATCAGATTGTTGAGCAGTTGGGCGAAGGGGGCATGGCAACCGTGTATGGTGCCTACGATCCGCGCTTGGATCGGATGGTTGCGCTCAAGGTGATCCGTGCCGATCTGGCCAATGGGCATGAATTTCTGGCTCGTTTTGAGCGCGAAGCACGTGCATTGGCCCGCTTGAGCCACCCGCATATTGTGCGGATCTTTAGTTATGGGCAATACCAGCAGATCTCCTACCTCATCATGGAGTATCTCCCCGGTGGAACGTTGCGCCAACGCATGACCCGGATCTATGATCCCGCTGAGGCTGCCCGTCTCCTGGTTCCGATTGCCCATGCCCTCCACTATGCCCATCAACACCACATCATCCACCGTGATGTGAAACCATCCAATATCCTCTTTAATGCCGATGCCGAACCGCAACTCTCCGATTTTGGGATTGCGGCTATCGCTGAGCGCGATCCTAGCCCCGGATTGACCGGTGTTGGTATGGGTGTAGGTACCCCCGCATATATGGCCCCCGAACAATGGCATGGTCAGGCTGGTCCCGCTAGTGATCTCTATGCCCTTGGCGTGATCTTCTATGAGTTGGTGACCGCTCAAACGCCCTATCCAGCCGAGACACCCGCCGCAATTTTTTTGAAACAATCTACCGAGCCGTTGCCTAGTCCTCGCAGATACAATCCTAGTCTTTCGGCCCAGGTTGAGCAGGTGATCTCTACTGCATTAGCCAAAGATCCGGCGGATCGCTATGCTTCGTTAGCGCTCTTTGCGCATGCGTTGGAACAGATTGCAACAGCCAAACCACCACCTCAGCGCAGGTTTGCGTGGCCTATAGCCCTCGTGGGGCTTGCGCTGGTGCTCCTCTTGGTAGTCGGTGTCTGGTTGGCTCTCGCTCGAACGAACATGACAGCGGAGATTCCCATCCCTACCCCAAGCCCGGTCGTGCCGATGCAACCTACCCCAACCTCCCGCCCCACATCCCCGACACCACTGCCCACCCTAACACCACTACCACAGACCTCCACTACGGTGATTGCGGCGCTCCAACCAACACTACAGGCGCTCTTTAGCATTCCCGATGCGCGTGAGGTGATTAGTTCAGAGAATATTGATCGCCTCAATATCGTCAATAGCATCTCTACCGATCCCGATCATAATCCCCAAATCTGGCTTATGGATCTACAGTGGAGCTATGATGGGCGCTATATGGGGCTGGTGACGGGTGGCCAGATCATGATTGATGATGTTCTAGAGTATGTTGATGGTATCCAAATCTATACAGCACCTGATCTTCAGCCGGTCTGTTCGATCCCAAACAATTCGATCAATTTTGCTTTTGTCACCCACAACTGGAGTTTTTCTCATGATTCACGTCTGCTTGCAGCCGTGCGCTCTGGTCAGGTGGTTATTTGGGATGTTGTGAACTGCCAGGAATACCTAGCTCTTGATCCGATAGATGTTGCGCTCGATTTTATGCTTACCTTCTCACCGGATGATACGCTGATCGCGGCAACTTCTGGTGATCACTCGCTTTATGTTTGGGATGTAGGCACTGGTAACATCGTTTATCATTTTGCAGAACATAGCAATACCATCAGAGGTATTGCCTTCTCATCTGATGGCAAACTACTTACTTCAGCATCGGATGATGGCAGCATCCGTATTTGGGATGTGGCAACGGGTACGCGGCTACGGGTGATCAGTTCGAGTATCTCCTACCGCGATACCCCGATCCGCTTTTGGCCCGATGATCAGAGCCTTGCGGTCGGCCAGAAGATCTATGATCGCAGTACGGGCCAACTCAAGCGTACCCGAGAAGGCTGTTGTGGCCCGGTCTCACCCGATAGACGGTTGATGTTCTCGGAGGCGCAGTTCTGGGATACCGCAGCCTGGAAGTCGCTACGCTTATTGAATAGTGCCGCCGTTCGTGATGGTCAACCAAGTTTCTCTCCCGATGGAACACTCTTTGTTGCGGCGGGTAATGGTGCAGTCGAAATCTGGGCGATTGATCCAGCGAGGTAGCCTGTGGAATACCAACTTGGACAGATGTTTGGCCCCTTTCAACTCCGAACCTTGGTCGCTGAAGATGCTCATGGCGTGGTGTATCGTGCCTATGATACAGATCTCGAACGTCATGTACTGCTCCGTCTCATCCATCCCGACCAGGTTGCTGATCCGCAGGCACACGCCCGTTTTGCTGCGGAGATCCAAGATCCGCAGTTGGCGCGGGTACTCTCCTATGGTGAACACGCAGGCATCCCGTATGTGGTACTTGAAGATGCCCAAACTGAGCCACCCACAGATACCCATCCCTACCCCCACGAGCCACCCTCAACCACCCATCCCTACCCCATCCCTCCCCCGGTTCGGCGCACTCCGTTCTGGGCGTGGGGATTGCTCTTGGCGCTCACCGGCGTGGTTGTGATCCCACTCATGATCCGCTGGATGAGCGCGAGTAGCCCCCAATCTAGCCCGACTGCTGCCTTACTCTCCACGCCCGCACCCGATCTCGCCCGCCCAACTGCTACCTCCAACCCATCTGCGGATAGCTCCAATACCAATCCGGCTGGGCGTCTTCCCGCTACCCTCCCCCCGATAGATGTCCATAATGCCCCACGCCTCGATCTCTTGGACATCCTGGGCGGCCCCGGTGAAATTATTGCTTGGTCGCCTGATGGTCAACAGATCGCAATCAATGACTCGCTCCAGGTGCGAATAGTTGATCTGAATACGTTTGAAGAGATTAATCGCTTTGATGCCCCCAATGAGCATGCGTTATTCACCCCCGATTGGTCATTTATGGCTCTATCAGTTCAGGATCGTATCGAGATCTGGGAGGTTGCAAGTGGGCGCTCGGTACGGGCGTTGCGCGGCCATACCGCTCCCATTTTGGCGCTAGAGATCGATTCCACTGGCCAGATTCTGGCCAGTGCGGGGCAAGATCAGACTATTCGGTTGTGGGAGGTGGCTACTGGTAATGCATACCAGGAACTGAGCGGACATACCGCAGCAGTAACGAGCATCGCCTTTACCCCCGATGGGACACAGATTGCCTCAGCCTCCGCTGATGGCACGATCCGGTTGTGGGATGTTGCTACTGGTAGCGAACTACGCCAACTGAGCGCAATTGAGGGCCAACTTGGTGAGGTGGGGACGATAGAGCAGATGGTGATGGTGCCTGATGGTAGTTTTGTGGTGGCGGCTCAGAGTAGCGATTCTGGTGATAGCCGGTTGATTCGTTGGGATCTGCACACCGGCGAGATGTCTCTGCTTTCCCTCTTTGGGTTCCGTGAACCTAGCTGCATAGCCATGGCCCCCAATGCACAACTGTTGGTGGTGTGCCTCAACTCCACCCTCATCAGTATGCTCGACCCCCACACTGGTCAGGATAGCTCGCTCCTCGATTTTCATGCCAATGATATTCGTCAGATCAGCTTCTCGCCCGATAGCCGTATGCTGATCATGCAGATTTCCAATGGCCTACAATTCTGGGGTGTTACTCGCGCTGCTCCCCAAGCGTTTCAGCCGATTAGTGCCGAGAATGCGAATCAACTCCAACTGGTTGCGAGTATCAGCCCTGGCTTTATGCCTATCGAAGCCGATCAATCGATCCCATATCTGGCCATCGCTGGCATAAGCATCAATCCCGATGGCGATAGTCTGACGGTCGCCACAGGCGATATCTTTGATCCACGTCAGGGAGCGCTCATACGCTATGATCTGCTGCGTGGCGAAGTCACCCAAACACTCCCTACGGTTGTCCGCGCATTAACTGCCTCTGCCGATGGGCGCTGGCTTGCGGGTATGCTATGGGATGGCCAGATCACCCTTTGGGATGCGCAAAGCCTTACAATAGTACGCTCCTTCCCGCTTATCGAAGATTACTCCGTATCCCTAGCCCTCTCACCAGATGGAACGTTATTGGCGGCGCAGAGCCAAGGGACGGTACACCTCTGGGAGATCGCTTCAGAAAGCGAGATCTTCAGTCTGCAAGGCACTTGGGCAAGCGTTACCTTCTCTCCTGATAGCACCATGCTGGCGGTGGGATCTACCAACGAAGTTCGCCTGCTTGATCCCCGTAGTGGTGATGAGATACGGACCCTGCATGGGGGAGTGGGAACCACACTTACCTTTGCCCCCAACGGCCAACTCCTCGCTGGTTCAGGAATGGATAGGGACTATGAGTGGCACGTAGCCCTCTGGGATCTGACCGATACAAGCAATATGGCGATCCTGCTTGAACAGCGCCGGATCAACCTCTCCGATACGGGTCAACTTGCCTTCGCGCCGGATAGCAGCCTCCTTTTGAGTGGGAGTGCTGGCGTAATTCGTTGTTGGCGCACCGATGACTATAGCCCAATACGTGAATTTCAAGCCCACACCTATCCGATAGAAGTGGTATGGCTGGCCTTCACTCCCAACGGGGAGCACCTAATCTCCGCCGCCAACGACGGAGTGATCCATCGTTGGGGTGTGGGTATCGAATAACCAAAGGCGCTGCCAGCCAATGCTGGCAGCGCCACGAGGTAGGAGCATCAGGCTACACCATCGCCACACCCTGGCTACTCATCGCCCGCAGGCGTGCGATGCGCTCGGCGGTGGCGGGGTGGGTACGGAAGAGCCCAGCCAAACCACCCACCAGCGGGTTAATGATATAGAGGTGCGAAGTGGCGGGGCTGGCCTGCATCGGCACGCGGCCCGCCGCCCACTCCAACTTCTCCAGCGCACTCGCCAGCGGCAACGGGTTCCCCAGGATACGCGCCCCACCCGCATCAGCGAGGTACTCACGCGAGCGCGAGATCGCCATCTGGATGATCATCGCCGCAATCGGAGCCAGGATCATCATCAGGACACCACCGACCATTCGGGCGATACCCTCATCCTCACCGTCGTCCGAGCCACCCAGGCCGGCGAACATCAGGCTCCACATCGCCATATCGGCCAGCATCGAGATCGCGCCGGCAATCGTCGCCGCAATACTCGAAATGAGCGTATCGCGGTGCTTAATATGCGCCAACTCGTGGGCCACCACACCCGCCAACTCGTCGCGGGTGAGCAAACGAGCAATCCCGGTCGTCACCGCAACTGCACCCTTGGCCGGGCTGCGCCCCGTGGCGAAGGCGTTGGGCGTCTCACTCTCGATCAGATAGACCCGTGGCTTCGGAATTTCGGCCCGAAGCGACAACTCCTCCACCATCTGGTGGAGTTCGGGAGCCTCCGCCGGACTCACCTCATGGGCACCACTCATGCGCAGCGCCAAGGTATCCGAGAACCACCACGCGCCCATATTCATCGCCACGGCCATCACCAGCGCGATGATCATCCCCACCTGACCGCCAATCGCCCCACCGATCAGCATAAACAGAGCCGTCAAGCCAGCCAGAAGAATGGTTGTTTTGAAGGTATTCCAGATCTGCATTATTGTTCACCTATGCTCTACTCTATGACCACAACAGGGATGGAGTGCCCACACCATTGTGGGCGATCCACCCTGTCTTGCCCTTCTAGCCTAACATTCTAACCACGTGCGTGTTAGGGGCAGCTTCCCAAGCATGCTAGGGAATTCTTCCCGGTCAAGGCCCATCGGCAAACCTGTCAGGGCATGGGCAAAGTTCTTGGGGCTGCACCCCAAGCCCCATTTTTTGTGGTGTTTTGGCGGCTTCACCGCCAAAACACCACAAAAAAATTCTGCGGGGGCGGCGCAGTCGCCCCCGCACCCCCACCGGAGGTGACTTTGCCCATGCCCTGGCAAACCTGTGCATGCCTCTTGTCATTTGGAGCATCTCGTAGTATACTCGCGTTGCATATAAGCAACGATATTGCCCAAGACACTACCTGTTCGCCACAATTACGACACATTTCCACGCAAAACCTGAACAAAGACCGAACAACGACCCCAAACAGAGCATCTACTATAGGCACTCAAAAGATATACAGATGTGCCTATCCCCTGGAGCAGCCCATGGATGTGAAATTCCAGACCGCAGCCAAGACCGCGAACGCCAGCAAGTCGGCGATCAACTATGTACGGATGGGTATGGCCAACCCAGAGCGTGCCATTCTGATCTACTGGGGCATCTCGTTACTCTTGGGTCTGGTGGCGTTGAACCACTGGATTGGGGCTTGGAATGTTGGGGCCACCCTCGCGCAGCCCTGGTTGGTGGCCTTTCTGGTCGTCACCTTCGCCCTGAGCCAGACCCTCTATGTGCTGGTGGCGCGCCACGATGATCGCCCAGTGCTACCATTGCCGACGGTGATCTTCTCGATTGGGAATGGGATCTTCGAGACCTTCGCCTTCGCCTTTGTCTACTGGCTCGGAGCGTTGATCGGATCGAGTGTGGTTGGGCTGTTTGCACCTGGGTTTGCCAGCGTCGCCGGGTTTGGCCTGGGGTTGGTCTTCTTCATGATCTATGGTGGCCTGATCCACGGTTTGTTCTGGTTACAACTCCTGCCGCCCCACTTTGACGATTCACCGCGCTCGGTTGCCATCCGCAAGTTCCGCCCACTGGCCGAGGTGCTGCTCGTCTTTGGGTGGGGTCTCTGCCTCTGGCTCTACAACGACATCTGGACGGTGGTGCTGGTTCATACGCTGGTTGATGTGGGCCTGATGCTGCGTGTGCGCCCCATCCTCTTCCATCGCTAAAGCGCGTCATAGCTATCTCGGTCAGGGTGGTGTTCAGCCACCCTGGCTTTTTGGTGTTGACGCCTATGCTACTCTATGCTACCATTTTGAGCACAACTGCTTGCTTGAGAACAAGAACACATATTCTGTCAGATGGCTGTCATGTACGATCATAGGTAGTTGGTTCGCAACCTATGGTAAAATTTGCATGGGTTCGATACTAGTGCATTCGGTTCATACCCTCAATTGAGGGTTCAGCGAGAATATCAGGCGGCTGTGCGCATTGTACGAATGGTTCGATCTTCCCGTAATCGGTGCAATGACCCATGGAACCTCGTGGTCGTAGCGCTGTTTACGTTCTTGTTGAGTGGTTGCATGGAGGCACTCCAGAGTAACCAACCTGACACTATCCTCCCACCCTCGGCACTCCCATCCATGGCGATTGTTGTACCTAGCGAATCTGTGCCATCAGCAATGCCTGAGATCATACCTACGCAGATCAACCCAACTGTGGATGGAGTGGAGGGAGTAGCAACTGCAACCCCTGCGCCAACTGCGGAGATCGTTCTTCCATCGCCAACTGCAACGATACCGCCACCATTCATTCTGTCAACCCGTGCGCCACAAAGCAACGAAGAGCGCTGGCGTGAGCAACAGATCAATCGCATCGTGTTCGAACCAATGCGTATCTATACAACTGCAAGAAGTGAGTTGTGGTGGTACGACCCGATCAATCAACAGCATGTCCTTTTGGGTACATTCATGGGTGATTTCTCGGCGCAAGCAGCATTTACCTTGCGCGATAAAAATCTTGACGCATTGGAGGTGCCATACAACGTCAATAAAAGTTATGGCCTTACTGCCCTCTCTCCAGCACTTATTGCGCGTATTAACGCCGCCGGAGGAAGTGAGTGGATCGAAACCTATGTCGTGATAACTCCAGATCTTGTTGGGCGCTAAGTAGGCCCATTCGGTACGTATGTGCCTTACGTATGCACATTTTTGTACGCCATTATACCTAAGCCGACGCCTCGCATGGCACACGGCCCACTGACAGTTAGAGGGAAGGACACGAACGTGAGCAGCAGATACCTTGATATGGTTCGTGGGCAACGTCGCCGCAGCACCAGTGGGGGATGGCAGTTTACCGCTAAGTCGTTGTTGGCGGTGCTGGCCTTTGTAGCTATGATAGGATCGGCGGTCTATTGGTGGGGAGTGCAGAGCCAACTTACTACTAATCCAGTAGTGGCAATCGCTTTTACTGCGATTCTGGTTTTAGCACCACCGAGTCTGACGAGTTTCTTGATTCCTTGGTCGCCAGGTGGCATGTTATTACAAAAAATCAACGCAAAAACATGGGGTTACGGTGTTATTATTGCCGCATCACTCTACCTTATCTATTATTCCTTTGAAATACAATATAGTTGGTGGGCAATACAACCAGTTGTCGCAAATAGCGGCCTTGTTCTGCAACAAGTGATTATTGGGATTATAGGTTTTATTATTATTCCAGCACTGCTCTGGACCCCTGTGACAAGTGAGGAATTGGTTGAGCAAGTGCGCCAAGCCCATTTAGTGCGTAGGTATGAACTTCAAACCCAAGCCGATATTGCTATTTTACGTGCAACACTCCTGCGAGCACAAGAGAAGGCACTGATAGGTTTTGCAAATTTGACCGTGCAAGAAAAAGAGGAATTAGCTGCGGTTATGCGGGGATTAGTGAAGGGTATAGATGGAACCCTTAGAGATATTGGCGAGAGCGTCAAAACAGTCAGCGGAGCTACGGTTCCATTTAGTAGCCTTGATGATAATGATGATATTCGCGGCTATCTTGATTATATTCACGAGAGCCTCACCGAAAACGCCCTCATTCCACGGCGCGGGCAGACCACGACCCAACTCCAGTATCAAGAATCCTATGATGACGAGTCGGCGTATGATGATGTGCGTCCACGTCTACGCGGGCGCTAACTGGTTGGTGGGGAGTCTATGCGTGGTTATCGCTACAGCACTGATCGTCGCTTACCTGAGCGCGATATGCTCGATCTGGCCGATGCCCTCGCGCTTCAGTTGCACGAATCGTTAGGGGATCGGGTCTACCTGCTGCCCCGCCAAGATGTTGCGGCGTTGATTCGTGACTATGTGGATGATCTCTGTGCCGAGGATCAGCATGATCTCTCGTGGATGATCTGGCACCTCTTCCAAGATGCCCGCGAGATTGAGGAGCATAGTCATTGACCGGGCAGCGGATTGGGGTCTATGGTGGCACCTTTGACCCAGTACATATCGGCCACTTAGCGATTGCTGAGGAGGTACGCTATGCGCTGCGGCTTGATCAGGTGATCTTTGTGCCCGCCGCCCGCCAGCCACTCAAGGGGGTGGCCCCCGGTGCTTCACCTACCCAGCGCCTTGAGATGGTGCGCCTCGCATGTGCCGCTAACCCCGCCTTTGCGGTCTCGGATCTCGAACTGCGCCGCCCACCACCCTCCTATACCCGTGATACGTTGGTGGGTCTGCGCAATCACTTGCCGCCATTCAGTCATCTCACCTTGATCATGGGCGCTGATGCGGCCCGCGATTTGCCGCGCTGGCATCGGGTACACGAGATCTTGCGCCTTGCGCAACTTGCGGTTGTCGCACGCCCCGATCATCCGTGCGATCTGGCCGATCTGGAATCGCGCTTGCCGGGGGTGCGCCTGCGTACCACGCTGATTGATGGCCCACGTCTGACGGTGTCGAGTACCGATCTGCGCCTGCGCCTAGCGAGTGGCCGCCCTACCCGCTACCAGATTCCTGATGCGGTCTTGGCCTATATTGCGCACCATGGTCTTTACCTCTGAGCTTCCAAGGCTTCCCGGAATCAGGGCATGTGCAAAGTTCTTGGGGATGTACCCCAAACCCTATTTGTTGTTGTTTTTTGGCGGCACAGCCGCCAAAAAACAACAACAAAGATCTTCGGGGGCGACGCAGCCGCCCCCGCCCCCCACCGGAGGATAACCTATGTCTGATGATCTTTTGGTTCAGACCTGTACCGATTGGGGCATGAGTCTGACCCCTACCCAACTTGATCAGTTGGCGCGCTATGCGCAGCTCTTGCGCGAATGGAATGAGCGCATCAATCTGACGACGATCACGGATCTGGCTGAGATCTACCGCCGCCACTTTCTCGATTCGCTCAGCCTGGCCCGATTCTGGGGCAGTGGCCCGAATAGTCTGGTGGATATCGGCAGTGGGGCCGGGTTTCCGGGCCTCGTGCTGAAGATCTTACGCCCCGAACTGCGCTTGACGCTGATTGAGTCGGTGGGCAAGAAGGCCGAGTTTTTACGTCATGTGGCGCATGACCTCGATCTGCATGCGGTGCGGGTGCTGGATGCGCGAGCCGAGGATGTTGGACGTAACACGGCTGAGCGTGCGACCCATGATCTCGTCACGGCGCGCGCCGTAGCCGAGTTGCGGGTCTTGTTGGAGTATGCCCTGCCACTGCTGCACATCCGTGGGCGGTTGCTAGCCGCCAAGGGGCCAACGGTCTACACCGAGGTGACAGCCGCTGAACACGCCTTACGTCTGTTGGGAGGCAAGTTGGTAGGGGTGGAGCCGGTGGCACTGCCCGGCCAAGATGCGCATGTGGTGGTGATTGTGGAGAAGGTAAACCCAACTGACCCGCGCTATCCCCGCGCACCGGGGGTGCCGACCCGTAAGCCGTTGTAGTGCCAAACATCTTGTTGCGAGGATGTTCCAATGTTCATCTCTCGACATTTTCGACTGGCTGTGCTCATCGGGATTCTCACGTTTGGAATCTATATGAGTTCGGCACTGCTCTTATATCGGGTTACCTCGCCCCCCGATGCCCATTTTGATCGCTTGGCCGAATCCTTCTTGCATGGGCGATTGTTTCTGATCAATCCACCCGCTACGGTTGATTTAACATTCTATCATGGCCACTGGTATGTTCCCTTTCCACCCCTACCTGCGTTACTCCTGTTACCCTTTGTTGCTGTTTTTGGGGTTGCTGGGGTGAATACGGTCATTTTTGGGGCGGTTATGGGGGCGATCAATGTGGTGATTGCCTTTTTGTTACTGGAGGCATTGGCGCAACAATGCTGGACACAACTCTCTTTAGCTGACAATCTCTGGTTGACGTTATTGTTTGGGCTAGGTTCTGTCCATTGGTATGTATCAACCCTGGGCAGTGTCTGGTTTTTAGCTCAGATTTGTACCACAACTTTTCTGCTTGCTGCGATCTGGTTGGCAATCAGTACGCGCAAGGCGTATCTTGCCGGGCTGGCATTGGCGTTGGCGATGCTTGGCCGCCCCCATGTGGCGTTGATGCTGCCCCTGCTCATGGCGATTGAGTTGCAGCATCGGGGATGGGGGGCTTGGAGCGATTGGCGTAAGTGGTTGGGTTGGGGTATTGCGACCATCGCCCCTATGGGCTTGGCGGTGTTGTTCTTGCTGAGTTATAACTATGCCCGTTTTGATAACCCGCTCGATTTTGGCTATCTAACCCAGAATGTGAACCCATCACTTACTGCTGACCTCCAGACCTATGGTCAGTTTCATAGCTTCTATATTCCCCACAATCTTTGGGTGATGCTATTGGCGGGGCCAGTCTGGGATGCTGAACGACGGATGATCGTTCCCAGCCTAGAAGGTATGAGTATTCTCTTCACCACGCCAGCCCTGATTATGCTGGCATGGGCACGGCAACCCCGCACACTCGTAGTTGGGGCGTGGGTGGCCGTCGGATTGCTGCTCATCCCCCTGATGAGTTACTACAACACGGGTTGGTGGCAGTTCGGGTACCGTTTTAGCTTGGATCTGCTGCCGAGCGCGCTTGTCTTACTGGCGCTGGCTGCCAAGACGCGGGTGGGTTGGCCGATGCGGGTGTTGATTCTGTTGGGGGTTGTGTCTAATGCGTGGGGGACGTGGTGGTTCTTGAATCCACGTTTCTTTGAGGTGGTGGTTTTTTTGGGGTCGTAGAGACGCAAGACGCAAGACGCAAGACGCAATATCTTGCGTCCCTACGGCGGTTATGCCTACACCGGGTGTAGGCCGGGGAATTCTAGCCCCAGCGTCTCTTCAAAGCCGAGCATCAGGTTCATACACTGCACCGCGCTGCCTGCCGCACCCTTCATCAGGTTGTCAATCGCGCAGATGCTGACAATCCGCCCGCTCTCTGGGTCAAGCGCGAAGCCGAGGTCGGCGAAGTTGCTCCCGGCCAAGATCTTTGGTTCGGGGTAGCGGTAGATACCCTGGCGCTCCTTCACCAGACGCACAAAGGGTTGCTCTTTGGCGAAGCCGCGATAGGCTTGCCAGAGGTCTTTGTCGGCGATGGGGCGGACGGCAAAGGCGTGGGCGGTGGCCAACGCGCCGCGCACCAGTTCCACCGAGGTGATCGAGAGGTGCGGAGTACTCAGGCCCGTCACCTGCTCGATCTCGGCGGTGTGGCGGTGGCCCACCGGGGCGAACGAGCGTACCGCACCGGCGCGCTCCGGGTGGTGGCTGCTGTCGGTGCTGCTGGCACCACCTTCGGAGGAACCCACTTTGACCTCGATCAACACCGGTTTGCTGGTGTCAATCAGCCCGGCGCGCACCAGGGGCAGCAGGGCCAGATTACTGGCGGTGGCGTTACAGCCCACCCCGCTGGCATATTTGGCCCCACGCAGCGCCTCGCGGCTCACTTCGGGCAAACCATACACAAAGCGGCCCAGCCATTCGGGGGCGGGGTGATCCTCACCGTACCAGCGCTTGTAGGCGGCAGGATCGCTCAGGCGGAAGTCGGCGCTACAGTCAATGATGCGCTCGGCAAGGCCGGTGTAGCGCTGCATCGCCCGTGCCGCCTCGCCGTGGGGCAGGGCCAGGAAGAGCAGATCGCACGGCTCCAGTTTGTCGGGATGCACAAACTGAAGGCTGGTGCGCCCGCGCAGGTTGGGGTGTACTTGGTAGAGATAGCGCCCCGCATTGCGCCCGCTAGTGGCCTGAACGACCGTTACTTCGGGGTGCCAGAGCAGCAGGCGCAGCAACTCGCCACCTACATAGCCGGAGGCACCGACAATACTTACCCGTGTCATGGTATTCCTCGTTTTTTGGGTTGCTGGTTGACGGCTTTGCCGTCAACCAGCAACCCAAAAAGATCTTCGGGGGCGGCTGCGCCGCCCCCGAACCCCCACCCTGCGTGATCTTACCCGCGTGCGATACGCAACGTGTAGTCAATGATCCGCGCCGGAATGTCCACCCCGGTGGTATCAATGCTGTTGCGGAACTCCATCGTGTAGTTGACCTCGTTCACCAGCAGTTGGCCGTCCTCTGTTTCGAGCAAATCCACCGCCACCACACCGCCCCCAACCGCATGGGCGGCGCGCACGCTCAGATCGGCCAACTCCGGGGTGAGCGGGCAGTTCGAGGCTTGCCCGCCACGCGCCGTGTTGGTGATCCAGTGCTCGCTGGCACGGTAGATCGCCCCGATGCAGTCGTCGCCCACCACAAACGAGCGGATGTCACGACCGGGCTTCTTGATGTACTCTTGGATGTAGAAGATCGAATGCTGGTAGTTGCCCAATACATCACGATGCTCCAGAATAGCCTCGGCGGCATCACGGTCGTTGATCTTGCTGACCATGCGCCCCCAGGAACCGACCACGGGCTTGAGCACGACCGGGTAGCCCATCTGCTCAATGCCCTCCAGGGCGCTCTCCGGGGTGAAGGCGAGCAGGTTGCGCGGCGTGGGTACCCCGGCATGCACCAGCGCCTGGGTGGTCAGGAATTTGTCGCCACAGGTGCTGGCGACATGGTAGGTATTGACCGTCGGGACTCCAGCATCGTTGAAAATCTTGAGCATGTAGAGGGCGCGGCTGTGTTGAATACAGCGCTCCAACACCACATCAAACGGATACTCGCGCTGGTGCAGATCGAAGATCTCTTCACGATCATCGATTTTCACATAATCAAGGCCGCGACGTTCCAGTTCAGCAAAGATCAACTTCTCCTCGGCGCGCACGCGCGAGGCCAGAACAGCAATACGCATGTTTATGCTCCTCTAGAGGTGCCGCCGCGCCATCACGCGGCGGCAGCCGAGCCACGTTACTCGCCCCAATCCTCTTCCACCTCAGGGGCCAAGGCCAGGGTCGGCGGGGTGAGGCTGATCACCTCAAGTTCAGCGCCGCACTCAGGGCACGAGATGATCTCACTCTCCAGGGTATCGGCGGGCAGGCTGATCTCAGCAGCGCACTCAGGGCATGTCGCGATCATGGTCTATCTCCTTCAAGAATGATGATGTTAGTAAACCTTATTAGCCCAAACGATCAATCACCGCCTGAGTGACCGCAGCGGTGGTGGCGTCCCCGCCCAGATCGGGCGTGCGCGGACCGTGGGCGATCACCGCCGTGGCGGCGGCACGCACCCGCTGGGCGGCATCAACCCGGTGGCGCCACTCAAGAAGCATCGCCACACACTCTATCGCGGCCAGTGGGTTGGCGATGCCCTTGCCGACAATGTCGGGAGCCGCGCCATGCACCGGCTCGAAGAGCGCCCGGCCTTCGCCTAAATTGGCACTTGCGGCCAGCCCCAAGCCACCCCCGTGGATGCAGGCCACATCCGAGAGGATGTCGCCAAAGAGGTTGGTACTCACCACCACATCGAAGCGCTCCGGGTTCTGGGCGAGCCGCATAGCCGCCACATCTACCAGCAGTTCATCGGTGCGGATGTCGGGGTAGCCCGCTGCAACCTCCAACGCCACCGTGCGGAAGAGGCCATCGCTGATGCGCAGCACATTCGCCTTATGCACGATGGTGACGGTGGGGTTAGCTCGCCCTGCCGCTGCCCGGCTGCGGGCGAGATCATAGGCGGCACGCACAATGCGAGTGCTGGCGCGGCGGGTAATCTGGCGCTCGGCAATCGCCGTATCGCCATCATCCTCCAGCCGCTCGCGGCCAATATACATGCCCTCGGTATTTTCGCGTACCACCACCAGATCCACCACTGGCCCATCGGGCGTGCGCTGTTGCGCGTTGCTGGTGGGGCGGATGTTGGCATAGAGATCGAGTTCGCGGCGCAGCGCCACAATCGGGCTGCGGTAGCCGGGGACACTGTGGCTAGGTGAGGCGACCGCGCCAAACAGCACCGCGTCGGCCTCACGCGCTGCGCCCAGGGTTTCGGGGGGCAGCGCAACGCCTACCCGCTGGAAGGTGGCCCAACCTGCGTCGGCCTCATTCACCTCCACATCGGGAGCAACAACCCGCAGCACCTGGATGGCAGCCGCGAGTACCTCCGGGCCAATCCCGTCGCCGGGGATGACACAGACACGCATTAGGCGGCCTCCCCCGGAAAGCGCCCGTGCTGGCGGTAGAAGGGCACGATCCCACCCGCAGACCAGACCTCACGCAGGAAGGTGGGCGGTGGCGGCAGTGCCAACTCGCGACCATCGGCGCTGGTGATACGGCCCGCTTCCAGATTCAGATCAACCTGCTCACCATCGGCAAGCTGGCCGGTCAGATCGGCGGTGAAACAGGGGATACCCAGGTTGAGCGCGTTGCGAAAGAAGATGCGCGCAAAGAGTGGCGCGATGATCGCGCCCACCCCGACCATCTTGAGCGCCAGCGGGGCATATTCACGCGAACTGCCACAGCCGAAGTTGTTCCCGGCCACAATGATGTCACCGGAGCGCACCGTCGAGGCAAATTCGGGGCGATGTTCGACAAACGGGTAGAGGCGCAGATCATCCTCATTCTTGAGCATGATCGGCGCGTAACGGCCAGGGACGATCTGGTCGGTGTTGATGTCCTGGCCGAAGATCCAGACACGGGCCATAATGGGTGCCTCCAAGTATCTGCTCACTTTTGGGGTAAACAGTATGCTCTTCTTGACGCAAAGGCGCAAAGACGCAAAGATTTTGATTGGAACTTCTATTGAAGACGTTGCGCCTTGGCGTCTTTGCGTCAAAACCGGGATGCTAGGAGATTAGTGCTACAGTACGTCTTGCGGATCGGCGATATACCCGGCCAGCGCGGTCGCGGCGGCAACTTCTGCCGAAGCCAGGTAGATGTTGGCCTCAGGGCTGCCCATACGGCCACGGAAGTTGCGGTTGCCGGTGAAGAGGCAGGTCTCGCCGGGGCCAAGCACGCCCATGTGGCGACCGATGCAGGCACCGCAGCCGGGGGTACCAATTGCGGCACCAGCGGCGAGCAGGGTGGCCAGCGTGCCATCCTGGGTGGCGCGCAGCATGGCATCGCGGCTGGCCGGTACGACCATCAGGCGCACGCCGGGGGCCACCTGCTTGCCCGCTAGGATGCGTGCGGCAGCGGCCATGTCCTCGTAGTGGCCATTGGTGCAGGTACCCAAGTAGACCACATCCACCGCCACGCGGCCCAGATCGCCCAGATCGCTGACGTTGTCTACAAAGCTGGGCGCACTCACCTGGGGCTGGAGGGTATCGAGATCCACCTCCACCACCCGGCTGTAGGTGGCACCCTCCTCGACGCGCAACCACTCTGGGGCGACCTGGGGGATGCCGACCGGCGGCACCAACCCGGCCTTCGCGCCGACCTCAATCGAGAGCGTGGCCAGGGTCATGCGCTCCATGACGGTAAGGAACTCGACGCCGTGCCACTCGACGGCAGCGTAGGTAGCCCCATCGGCGCGCAGCTCGCGGGCGGCACGCAGCGCCAGATCCTTAGCATTCACACCGGGGCGGAAGCGCCCGGTGGCGCGTACCAGCACCGTTTCGGGAACGCGGAACCAGGTGCGCCCGGTGGCAGCCGCCAGGGCAATGTCGGTTGACCCCATGCCACTGCCGAAAGCCCCGACGCAGCCGTAGGCAGTCGAGTGGCTATCGCTGCCCACGATCACCATACCGGGCTGCGCGACACCCTCTTCCACCAACACCGGGTGCGAAATACCCCGGCCCACATCATAGAAGTGGGTAATCCCCTGGCGCTGCACCCAGCGCCGCACTTCATTCTGCTTCTCGGCAGTCTGCACGGTGGCCGCCGGAGCGACGTGATCCACCACCACCGCGACACGCTCCGGGTCCCAGACCCGCTCAGCGCCCAACTCCTGCTCCATGATCTTGATGATGCTGGGCGAAAGGCTATCGTGCATCATCACCAGATCGACCGCCACCGTGGCCACCTCACCTGCGCGCACCGGCTTCCCTGCCGCCTGCGAGAGGATCTGCTCGCTCAATGTCTGTGCCATAACTACCTGTATTTACTCCGCGTATTCGTACAATAACTCATCAACCGTCGTGCCATCAATATCATGCTCATCGCCGAGCGCCTTAATACGGGCGGCAGCGGCGCGCGCCTGGGATTCACTCAGATAGATGCCCAGTTCGCGGGCACGCTCGGCAATCGCGTGCCAACCCACCAAGCGATGCGCCACCGCCACGGTGCGGGTGCGCCCGAACATACTCGGATCGAGGATTTCGTAGCTGCGCGGATCGGCCAGCACCGCCTTGGTGTGCATGCCAGCCTTGTGGGTAAAGGCAGTGGGGCTGGTGATGCAGCTATTGAAGGGGATGGTTATCCCGACCATCTCAGCGACCATCTGGTCAATCTCGTTGAGCATCTCGACATTATAACGGGAGACCAACGCCGGGTCTATCGCCGCCAAGCGGGCGATCATGCCGCCCAGCGAGGCAATACCGTTGCGCTCACCGATACCCAGCACCGTCACGTCAATATGGGTTGCGCCACCTTCCCATGCGCAGAAGGCGTTGGCAATTGCACAGCCGCTATCATTATGGCCGTGGAACTCGATGTCGCAGCTCACTTCGGCGCGGATGGCGGAAAGCACGTTATAGACTTCGCGTGGCGAAGCAACGCCGACGGTATCGGCGAGTCCGATGCGCTTAACGCCCAGGCTGTCAATGGCTTTGTAGACGCGAATGAGATCGGGGAGGGGGGTACGGAAGCTATCTTCGCAGGAGAAGCGCACTTCAAGGCCGTGGCTCTTGAGGTAGGCGATGACCTCAACGGCGCGCTCGATAATCTCATCGAGGGTCCGACCGTGGCTCACCTGGCGCAACTGCTCAGAGGTCGCAAAGAGCAGATTGGCCCCATTGACCCCCGACTCGACCGCGAGGCGAGCATCGTCCATGTGGCAGCGGATGTGGGTCAGGATGCGCGCCTTGAGTCCCCGGCGGGCAATCATGGCGAGGTCGCGGGCGCTCTGGGGTGAGGCAGCGGGCGAGGTGAGTTCGATATACTCCACGCCGAAGGCATCAACCGCATCGGCAATGGCAACACGTTGCTCACTCGTAAAACGTGCCCCGGCGAACTGCTCACCCTCACGGAGGGTGGTTTCAACGAAGTAGAACTGATCAGGGAACGACATGGCCTAGCAACTCCTGTCTGACTTGACACGAGCCGAACAGCTCGGGGCGGCAACGGCGTGGCGTATAGACGACCGTCATTGGCATAAAGCGACACTGCTTCATAACGAACTCCCAACATTCGCGGTATAACGCAAAAGACCCGCCTCACCCCTAGTCTGGTGAGCCGGGCCTACACTCGATACCTCGTGCAAGCAACGCTAACCAGACCGGTGGGCTGGCTTCTTCACGCGCTTAACCTGCTTCGAGATGGCAATGGGCATGGCCGTTTAGTCTTCACTTACTTTGCTCGTTGGCTGACGGGCGGAGTATAGCAGGATGGGCAAAAGATGTCAAATAGATTTTTTTGATTTGACAGAATCCCCATCCTCGCCTATACTCCCCCAACCCAGAAGTTTTGAGAAAGTAAAGACGGGCAGGCGCGGGGGAGGCGGGGGCGTTGAGCCACCTATGCAGTCATTCCCTTCAGTTTTGCTGACCCAGTTGCCGGTGCCGAGCAGCCCACTACTCAACACCCCTTTAGCTATCGGCTACCTCGTGGCCTATGCACAAGCCCAGGGGTGGGCGAAGCGCGTGCGTTTCAACATTCTCCCCCGCTCTCTCGTCGATCATGGCGGGGATGCGGCGGTGGTGGCGGCGATTGTTGCGCATGCCCCCGATCTGCTGGCCTTCTCGCTCTATAGCTGGAACAGCGAGCGCTCGCTCAGCATCGCCCAACGGGTCAAAGAATACCTGCCGCATGTGGTGGTGGTGGTGGGTGGCCCCGAAGTGCAGCCCGACAACCCCTGGATTCTGCACCACCCGGCGGTTGATCTGGCGGTGGTGGGGCCAGGTGAGGCCACCTTCGTGGAGATTCTGGCTTGGTGGGTGGCTGGGTGTGACCCCGCCGCTCGCGCACGGATCACGGGGGTGGCCCCGCTCTTCGCTCCGCCGCATACGCCCCTCCCTGACCTCATGCAACTTCCCTCCCCCTACCTCACCGGCTGGCTCGATCTGCCGTTGGATAGCCTGCAACCCATCGAAATCTCGCGCTTCTGCCCCTACACCTGTAGCTACTGCCTCTACGGTCGCCATAACGAGCAATCCAGTTTTAGCCTCGAACGGGTGCTGGCCGAGATCGCATGGGGTCGCGAGCGGGGCATCAAGCGAGTTCACTTTGTCGAGGCCAACCTCAATCTGCAACCGATCTTCTGGCCACTCATGTACGCACTGGCCGAACTGAATGCGGATCGCCAGCAGACCTTCTATGCCGAACTGCGCGCCGAGTATTTGGATGATGCAGCAGTGGCAGCGCTGGTAGCCGCCAACGTGGCGGTGGTTGAGGTGGGCTTGCAGAGTGCCAACCCGGTCGTGCTGCGCACCATTACGCGCCACACCGACTTAGAGCGCTGGCTGACGGGGGTGCAGCGGCTCAGAGCGGCGGGGATTGAGGTGCTGCTTGATGTCATTCTCGGTCTCCCCGGCGATGATGCGGCGGGAGTGGCCACGACCCGCGCCTTCCTGCAAGCCCACGGGCTAGCCCACTACGACACCTTCATGCTCCAGGTGCTACCGGGTACACGCCTGCGCCGCGAAGCCGCCCAGCACGGCCTCATCTTTCAGGAGCGCCCGCCCTACACGATTCTGGCCACGTCCGGCCTGAGTTATGTCGAGTTGCGCCACTTGCGGCGCGAGTTGAAGGCGGAGGCGGGGTATCCCCCGGATGGCCGCGAGGGTATGCCGCCGGTGCGCGCCACACAGCCCGCAGGCACGTTCCAGATCGTCCAGCATCTCAACATTGAAGATCTCGACTCGTGTACACCTGATCTGCATACATTGATGCAAGCCAATCCGAGTAGTGTGGTTGATCTCTTCCTGCATGTCAGGGATGAATTGCCGAGGGTTGAAGCGCTGCGTGCTTGGCGTAGGGCACTCCCCTACCAACCCAGTTACCTAGATCGCGTGAATGTCTACCTGAATGACTCCCAAGTGCGGCTGCGGCTCTGGCTGGTGCTGCCGTGGGTCGCGCAGGTGGAGCCGGAGGCATACGCAGGTGTGGCCGAGGTGCTGTGGCGCTACGTGGCCGTGGCGGGGGAGGTGTTACCGTTAGGAGCGTGGCGAGTCGCCGGAGGCGCGGGGATTGCGCTGGAGGGAGCCGATGCCGAGCAACAGGGTGAGGCGCTGGCGTGGGCTAAGGAGCAGGGGCGAATGGTGGTGAAAGCGAACCCCCCTCTCCCGCAAGCGGGAGAGGGGGGCAGGGGGGTGAGGGCCAGATGATTAGTGAGCAGCCGAAGCCGAACCCGCACCACGAGGCACGCGCACGCTCTCGACCATCTCCTGGATGTGAGCGGGCGGGGGCGGGGTGACCCGCGAGACCACCAGCGTCACTACGAGGTTGAGGATCAGGCCAACCACACCCACACCCTGAGCCGAGATGCCCATGAAGTCGGTCATGATCGGGGTGGCCGTACCGAGCAGTTGCACCGAGCGCATCATAATGATCATCCCGGCAGTGAAGATCATACCCGTCAACATACCCGCGATGGCACCCTGGCTGTTGGTGCGCTTGTCGAAGATCCCGAGCAGAATGATCGGGAAGAAGCTCGCAGCGGCCAGACCGAAGGCGAAGGCCACCACCTCAGCCACAAAGCCGGGCGGGTTGATACCGAAGTAGCCTGCCGCGACTACCGCGATGAAGATGACGATACGACCGACCAGCAACTGCTGGGCCTCGCTCGCCTTGGGGTTGATGAGGCGGTAGTAGATATCGTGAGCGACCGAACTTGAGACCACCAGGAGCAGACCCGACGCCGTTGAGAGCGCGGCGGCCAACGCACCAGCGGCAACCAGACCGATCACGAAGGGCGCGAGTTGCGCAATCTCAGGCGTAGCCAGCACGATGATGTCGTTGTCAATCGTGATTTCCGAGTCCTTGGCGACTGGCTTCAGTTCGACAATCCCATCAGCATTCTTGTCATCGAACTTGAGCAGCTTGGTCTTTTCCCAGCTATTGACCCAATCCAACTGGCGCACTTCGGTGAGCGGCTTGTTGTGCAGGGTCTGGATCAGGTTGTAGCGAGCGAAGACCGCTAGCGCCGGGGCGGTCAGGTAGAGCAAGGAGATGAAGAGCAGCGCATAGCCAGCCGAGTAGCGCGCCGCGCGCACGTTCGGCACGGTGTAGAAGCGCACGATAACGTGGGGCAGACCAGCAGTACCGGCCATGAGCGAGAAGGTAATGCAGATCACGTCAATCATCGAGCGCGAGCGGAAGGGCTGGGTATACTCCTTGAAGCCGAGGTCAACTTGGAGCTGGTTCAGCTTGGGCACAATGTCGCTGAAGACCAAGCCCAACTGCGGGATGGGGTTGCCGGTCAGCTTCATCGAGATGGCCACCGCCGGGATGATGAAGGCGACGATCAGTACGAAGAACTGCGCCACCTGGGTCCAGGTGATGCCCTTCATACCGCCGAGCACGGCGAAGAAGGCCACGATGATCATACCGACAACCACACCTGTGTTGATGTCGAGACCGAGGAAGCGGCTGAAGACCACGCCCACGCCACGCATCTGACCGGCCACGTAGGTCATCGAGATGAAGACCGCCGAGACGGCAGCAACGGCACGCGCAACATTGGAGTAGTAGCGGTCACCCACAAAGTCGGGAACGGTGTACTTGTTAAACTTACGCAGATAAGGAGCCAGCAAGAGGGCCAACAACACGTAGCCACCCGTCCAGCCCAGCAGGTAGACCGCACCATCGAAACCCATGGTCGAGATCAGACCCGACATCGAGATGAACGACGCGGCGCTCATCCAGTCTGCCGCAGTAGCGGCGCCGTTGGCGATGGCTGGCACACCCTGACCGGCAACATAGAAGCCCTTGGTGTCACGCACGCGGGCGGCGAAGCCAATGTACATATAGAGACCAAAGGAGAGGACGACGAATACAATCGTCCAAATCATCACTTCACTCATAAAGCTGGCTCCTTAAACCTACTCGTTCACATCAAACTTTGCGTCAATGCCGTCCATAATCTTGGCGTAGGCGAAGATCAAGATCACGAAGGTGATGATCGCGCCCTGCTGTGCCATCCAGAAGGGGAAGGGCACATTTCCAATCATGATCCCATTCAGTGGGTTCGCTAGGAGGTACCCTAGCCCAAACGAGACAATCGCCCAAATCGCCAAGAGAATACCGATCAGGCTGATATTGGCCTTCCAGTACCCAATGGCTCGCTCTTCCGCACTCTGCTTCGACATACCACTACTCCTTTACACACAACGACGACCCGACAGACACAGAGCATGTGCCTACCCCCATCACCTCCGGTGGGGGTTCGGGGGCGGCTTCGCCGCCCCCGAAGATCTTTTTTTGTTGTTTTTTGGCGGCTTCGCCGCCAAAAAACAACAAAAACGTAGGGTTTGGGGCGCAGCCCCAAGGACTTTGCCCATGCTCTGCCCCCAAGATGGACGCACAAAGCCATAGTGAACACCACATGCTCGTTGCGAGCGGGGTGCAACCCAGTGACTTTCAGAGTCCGGGGCTATAGGTTCCATATCACGGTGATATGTATAGTAGCAGGGTTTTTTGAACGTAGGTTAAGGTTTGTGTAAAGTTTCGGTAAAATACGCGGAAATTACAAAAAGTGGGGGTGTTGGTGGCATAGCCACCAACACCCCCACCTTGATTATTGCTTAGCGCACCTTGCGCCCTTCGCTATAGCGCTTGAGGTGAACCACCGTGCGGCTGAGTTGGCGCACTGCGTGGTGCATCTGCTCGAAGATGGACTCATAATCCTCCTCCGAGAGCGGGTCATCATCATCGGTAAGGCGTTTCAGTTGGCTGCCGAGCAGACTGACTGGATTGTAGATCTCATAGATCAGGTGGTCAATCACCTGATCGGGTTGCAGGTTATCCCACTGCTGTGGGTCCTGCCGAAGGGTCTGATCGCTCATGGTGAGGTCTCCTGGCAGTAGCGATAAAACCAAGCCAGCGTGCGGCGCATATGGTCGGCGCGATGATTGGGTTCACCGGCGCGGGTAAGTTCGTGGCCTTCACGCGGGTAGCGCACCAATTCAACGGTCTTCTTTTGACGGCGTAGGATGGCAAAGAGTTGCTCGGCCTCGCTAATCGGCACGCGGTAATCCTGTTCGCTATGCAGCAGCAACAGGGGGGTTGTGATCTGATGCGCGTGGGCAAGGGGCGAATGCGCCCAGAGTTGAGCGGCATTTTCCCATGGGTATGCACGAAACTCGTGTTCGATCAATTCATGGGCATCACTGGTGCTATGTTCGGTGAGCAGATTGTAGACCCCACGGGCAGCCACCGCACAACAGAAGCGGTCGCTGTGACTGATCATCCATGCGGTCATATAGCCACCATAGGAACCACCAGTGATCGCAATCCGTTGCGAATCAACATGACCACGAGCAATCAGGAGATCAATCCCGGCATGGATATCGCCTTGGTCGGCATAGCCCCAATTACCGTGGATGGCCTCACGCCAGGCGGTACCGTAGCCCTCGCTGCCACGCGGATTACAAAAGAAGCAGATGTAGCCACTGGCGGCGATAGTCTGCCACTCGTGCCACATAGACCGATAACCCGGCCCCCACATGACGTGCGGGCCACCATGGATATGAACGACCAGCGGTGCGGGTTTGGTTGGTGTAAAGTCGGGTGGATAGAGCACCCATCCCTGAACGTCAGCCCCATCGGATGCCAGATAGTGCAGTTCCTCAAAGGGCGTGATGATGCGTTGATCGAGGAGTTGCTGGTTGATCTGGGTAAGTTGGCGTTCGCTGCCATCGGGGAGCCGCACATAGAGGTTACATGGATATTCGGTACTCCCGGCAATCCAGGCGAGGGTTCCATCACCGGCAACCGAGAACTCGCTGATGAGGCGTGCGCCGCCCACCACAGTGGTATAGGTGGAGTTGGCGGGCAACCCGCTGCTGCTGATATGGGCAACCCCATGCCAGCCGGAGAGGAGATAGATTGACTGACCAGCGGCATCCCAGGCGAACTGATCGATATTACGGTCAATTGCGCCGGTCACTTCTTGGATGGGGCCACCCGTAGCGGGCATCACCGCCACGTGGGCACCATCGGCAAGCAGGCGATCCTCGCGGATGCGGCGGAAGGCGATCTGGCTGCCATCGGGGGCGGATTGGGGCGTGAGGCAGGTATAACCAGCGCCGGTGAGGCGTTGGGCGGATGCGCCATCCACAGGAACCCGCAGGACATCCTCATAGGCAAAGAGCGAGTCAGCATCAGGATCGCGGCTGGCGGTGGTGAGCAGGCTCAAGCCATCGGGCATCCAAGCTGGTGCGGCGTGGTGCAGATCGCCGTGGGTGATACGGCGCGGGGTCGGTGGGGCTTCGAGATCACCAGCCGGCACCTCGATCACATAGATATGACGGTGGCGATCATCGAAGTAGCTCGTACCACTGCGGTAGGGCAACTTCGTAATCACACGCGGGTCGAAGCGTTGGGCCTCGGCATGTGCGCGTTCTTCTTGGGCGCGGCGAGCGGCCCACGCATCGCTGGGGGCGGGTGGTGGCTCGTTACGCTCCTCGCGGCTGCGCTCCTCGGCATTCACGCTGGAGAGACAGGCGATCATGCGGCCATCAGGACTCCAGACGGGATCGCTGGCCCCATTGGGGAGCGCGGTGAGACATTGCGCCTCGCCGCCGTCGAGGCGAATGCGATAGATCTGGCCCTGGGGGTGGTTACGGGTGGAGACAAACGCCAGCGCACGCCCATCGGGACTCCAGCGGGGTTGACGATCCTGACCGCTCCCGGACGTAAAGCGCCGCATTGGCCCGCCATCCACGGGCACCAAGAAGATTGATCGTTGGTAGCCGTTGGCTTGTCGATCAACCGAAACCTGAACCACAGCGATCTGCTGACCATCCGGGCTGATTTGGGCATCTTCCAGCCAGGCAAGATCGTAGAGATCCTCAACAGTGAAAGGTTGGCGATGGCTAGTCACGAATTTGCTCAGAGTTCTCAATTCTATATGCTGCGACACCAGAGCACATGACAAGTCTGATCACCTTCTATTGTAACACATTGGCTTGCCCAAGGAGGGGCGTATGGGCGGCTTGTGAAGCGTAATAGGCGATAGATGTGCTTGATTCGATGACTCTTTTCAGGAAAATGCCATGAAATAACACGGAATCACACAAAAAGCGCCGATTCGGAGAATCTATGCTTGACAGTATCGTTCGATAGATTTATACTCCATTTTAATAGAATCATATCAACATTCACGCTATTTCTCATCGCATTAGTACAACCAATTGGTAGATTAGCGATCATCAGGAGTAGACAAACATGTCCACCACGAGCGCCTATCCTGAGAAGTTACCACTCTCGGTACTTCTCTTCCATGCTGCGATGGATCGTCGTATCTCGATCAACGCATTCGCTGATGATATTGACGTTGGTACCATCTCGCTGCGTCAATTTATCGCAGGCAAGACCCAACGTCCACGTCAGAAGACGATAGATCGCATCAGCGAGAGGTTGGATATCCCTGTAGATGATGTGCGCCAGCGTATGGATTTCTTGCCCGAAGCTGCGCCTGTCTTTAGTGAATGGTTACAAGATCAGATCAATCAGTGGGGAACCCGTTCCAAACTGGCGAAGCAAACCAAAATCAGCGATGGGGCACTACGCAACTACCTGAATGGCCATACCTTACCCGATGCCGATCAGGCGATGAGCATTGCTGAGGTATTAGAGATTGACAGCCTGAAGATGGCAAATCTGGTAGTGGCCAATCATGTCATGAAGAATGGTGGGAATCTTGCTGAACAGGTGGCTCCTGAAGCGGAGCCATTCGTAGAGGTTGAGGCCATCGCTACGATTGAGGCGGTGAGTAGTGAATTGTTGAGCGCCCCCCCGCTCGTAACGGGGATAAGTGCAGATGAAGAACATCTGATTACGCTGTGGCGCAAACTGCACCCCCAGGGGCGGCGAGCGTCGTTGCAGTATATTGCGACTCTCTTGGCCGAGGGGTAGGTGAACGATCTTTCTTTTTTGGTGGTATTTGGCGGCTATACCGCCAAATACCACCAAAAAAGATCTTCGGGGGTGGCTTCGCCGTCCCTCTATTGCGCGAGACCTCTAGCCATGCTAGAATCAGGTTATGGAAGCGCATACACCAGAACCTAGCCCACCACAGACTCCAGCCAAGGAGCGTTCCTCACGCATCCCTGGTTTTGACGCAGAGGCGACCCCGTTGCTCGGTATTGGCCTGGGGCTTACCGGCTTAACCTTGGGGTTACGCCCGCGTTTTGCGCCTTTGCCCCTTGCGCTTACGGCCCTCGCGGCGGCCCTCTACCGTGATCCTGAGCGCGTAACCCCATCTGATCCCCATGCGATCTTTGCTCCGGCTGATGGCAGTCTGCTCCTGATTGATGAGATCTATGAACATCGCTTCTTGCATACCGACTGTGTGCGGATGGCAATTGCGGTTTCACCGATTGATGTGCCGGTCTGTCGCAGCCCAGCGGCGGGGACGGTGCGCTACATGGAGCATGTCAATGGCGAGTATGGCCCGGTGAGCAATGTGCAGGCAGGTGATCGTAACGAGCGGGTCTATATTGGCATTGAGACGGCCTGGGGGCCGATCTTGATTGTCCAGATCGCGGGGCCACTTGGGCGACGAATTGTCTCTAAAGTCGCGGTTGGTGATGCGGTCAATCCTGGGACACGGTTAGGAACCGTGCGCTTTGGATCGCGAACAGATCTCTATCTGCAACGCGATGTGGCGCGCATCCTGGTTGAATCTGGTCACCATGTGGTTGCCGGGTTGAGCCGCATTGGAGATCTGGCGAGTTCGTGACGCACATGAATCCGATTGGCCCCGGTAGCGCTTACACGCTGCTCTTCGACGATGCCCCCCACTTGGGAGTCGGTCTTCCAGAGGCAGCCCAGGCGATCTATGCCAGTAACTGGTATTTGCCCCCGGCGCATGCAGATCGCCCCTACACCTTCACCAATTTTGTTGCTTCCCACGATGGGCGCATCTCCTTTGCCGAGCCGGGGCGATCTGGGGGTGGCGCGGTAAGCCGTTGTGCCCCCCACGATACGTGGCTGATGGGGTTGCTACGGGCGCGTGCCGACGCCATCCTGACTGGTGCGGGGACGCTTCAGGTGGCGCGGCGACATCTGTGGACGCCGACGCAGGCGTTTTCAGCGGATGCGCAGTTCTTTGCGGATCTGCGTTTGGCGGAAGGCCGCACGCCCATTCCACTATTGGTAGTAGTAACCAGCAGTGGCGATCTGCCCGCCAATGCCGCCGCCTTGCGGGGTGATCCGCAACCGGTGCTGATTGCCACCACCCCGGCGGGGGCGACGCGGGCCTATACACGCTTGGGCGAGCGCCCAGGGGTGAGCTACCATATTTCACGCAGTGAAACGGTGGATCTGATCGGTTTGTGTGCCGATCTGCGCCAGCACATGGGGGTGCGTAGCCTGTTGAGTGAAGGTGGGGCCATGATCTATGGGACGTTGGTGGCCCAGCGCCTACTCGACGAGACCTTCCTGACCAATAGCCCGATCATCATCGGTAGCCCGCCGGGGCGTCCACCGCGCCCAAGTCTGATCGAGGGGGTAGGGTTTAGCCCCGATGATCCGCCGCGTCTGCGCCTCTTGAGCTTGCGGCGGGCCGGGGATTATCTTTTTCAGCGACTGGCGTTGCTTTAAACTGTTACTCACGTTTTGACGCCAAGACGCCAAGGCGCAAAGATTTCCCTAGAGGCTCCCATCGAAACCTTTGCGTCTTTGCGCCTTGGCGTCAACACAAGGCTGCTGTTTCCCCAAGTGTGAAGAGTTACGCTTAGGGTATAATACAACCCGTGTCGCCGCAGTGAGGCAGCGCCGGTGCCGCTATGTTGAATGAAGAAGAGCGCATCATCGAGTCGGCCCAGCGAGGCGATGTTGAGGCGTTCAACCAGCTTGTGCGACTCTATGAGTCGCGGGTCTATAACCTGTGTTACCGTATGTTGGGCGATGCCGAAGCGGCAGCGGATGTGGCCCAAGATACGTTCATCTCCGCGTACCGCAATCTGGGCCGCTTTCGCGGCGGTCTGTTCCGATCTTGGTTGCTACGGATTGCCACCAATGCCTGCTATGATGTGCTGCGCGCCCGCAAGCGTCGCCCATCCACCTCGCTCGATGCGCTGGGGACATCCGATGATGAAGGGCGCGGCTTCGATCTGCCCGACCCCCACGAACACCCCGATGAGGTTGCGTTGCGCCACGAGTTGGCAGCGGCGATTCAGCAGGGCTTAGCCCAACTCCCCGAAGATCAGCGCGTGGTGATTATTCTGAGTGATATTCAGGGTATGGCGTATGATGAGATCGCGGCCATCACTGCTACCAGTCTCGGTACGGTCAAGTCGCGGTTGAGCCGGGGGCGGGCGCGGCTGCGCGATATTCTGCGTGCCGGGGAACTGCTACCGGCAAAGTTTCGTCATGAAGATAGGTAGCAGCACACCGCGACAGATACCACCATGAAGACACCCCAGCCACAATTTTCGCCTCTGCCAGAGCAGGATCTGGAATTGCTCTCGGCCTATCTGGATGGCCAGCTTGAGGGGCCGACACGCAGCGATCTTGAGCGGCGTTTGGCCGACGATCCGCGTTTGCGCTCTGAGCTTGAGGAGTTGCGTAGCACCACCGCGCTGCTGCGCGAGTTGCCCACGCGGACTCCGCCACGCTCGTTTACGCTCGATCCGGCCAAAGTACAGCCGCGCCGTTCTGGATGGGCGCTGGTTTGGTTTGGCCAGCTTGGGAGTGGCTTGGCCGGTCTGATGTTGGTGTTGTTGGCCAGCCTCCAGATGCTGGGCGGAATGAGCGGCCAGATGGCGGCAGCACCGGCCCCCATGATGGTGCAAGCCACCGCCCCGGCACTGTATGAGGCAGCTCCGGTAACCACCGAGAGTGCCGCCGCGATGATGCTGCCGGTCGAGGCGACAGCGCTACCGGAGGCCGCTGCCGGGACGATGGCGCTGCCCGCCAACTCCGAGCCGGTCACTGCGACTGAGTCGGCATCGGTGATGACGCTACCGAGCGAGCCGATGGTGAATAGCGATATGGCGCGTCAGACCGCGCCGAGTGATGCTGAAATGGCGGCGGGAACCATGAGCATGAGCGAGAGTGCGACACCCGAAGTAGCAATGGGCAAGGCGGCTCCGGCACCCGCCGGGGTGCCGCCGGTGGTGGTGTTGCTGCTAGGCTTGGTGCTGGTGGGGGTGGCCGGGGCGAGTTGGGTTTATACGCGAACTTCTGGGAAGTTTTGAGCTTGCGGGAAGTTTGGGTACCCTATGGGCACGTCACGGCAGCCAAGTTTGCATTGTAGTTACCGAAACAGGTCAACCCAGTGGAGAGCGGGCCGTTGAGTTGGCTCTGGGTAATCTTTACGATACTACCCGACTGATAGGCACTGTTGGTACTTCCAGTGAATACCGACGTAGAGATCGTTGCGGTGCTCGTTGCGGTGCTCGTGCCAAGGGTATAGATACCATAGTTTTTCGTTCCACCCGTCGCAGTCGCAGTCACGTTGGTCAGCGTAGGTTCTGACATAAAGGTGCTGAAGACACCATAACTATTGGTGCCACCCGTCGCGGTGAGGATTCCATTGATCAGCTTCGGTTTGGCGGCAAAATTGAACATACCATAGTTGTCTGTGGTTGCCCCCGATGCAGAAGCGATCACATTCATCAGGGTTGGTGTTGATTGTATTGCTTCATTGTGGATAGCAGTGCTTCTGTTACCACCGGTAACGGTGGCGGTCAGGTTCATGATGGAGCCTGCGCCACTAATAGAAATGCCTTGATTAGTTGAGCTACCTGCACCTGTAACGGTGATAGTTATATTGTCTAGATGGAAATTTCCAGACAAATTTATACCCCTATTGATACTTGTCCCTCCACTTACATGAACTTGAACATTGTTCATTTTAATCAATCCGTAATTATTATAAATTCCGTAGTTTTCCGTACCACCAGCCGCTTTGATCATAACATCCTGAAACGTTGTTGTCGCCGTACTAGGATTGTAGGATGCGATACTATACGTTTTCCCAGTACCATCGCTTTCAATAGTCATGGAGCGCACAGTTGCATGCGCTGATCCGGTAAGTGTGACGCTCGCATTTCCACTCAAAAAATACTGATCGCCGCCCGTCCAACGGATAACCGTGGCTTCTTCTCCCGATCCTTCGAGGGTTATGTAGGGTTTGAGGATTACATGTTCGGTGTAGATGCCAGGGGCAATGAAGATGAGGTACGGCTTGGTTGCGCCAGCATCAGTAATGCTGTCAATTGCTGCTTGAATGCTGGTGAAGTCGCCCCCACTCGTGGCAACGGTGATCACCTGGGCGTAAGGACTGCCTTGGGCACGGAAGGTAGTATTTTCAAGAGCCAAGCCGATACCGGCAGTATAGGTGGTATCATTGTCGCCATCGGCTAAACCCTCAGGTATGCCAATGAGACCTGTCCAGGGGGTACTTGCTGCATAGAGGGCCGTTGGCGCAGGGGTGATGGGTTGGCGTGGGCTGAGGAGGGTATTGCCCACCTCGATTTCAAGATAGCGTGGCCCCGCAAAAGCCCCGGTTCCAAAATCTAGCTGCACCGTGAAGATACCGTGCGTAACCGTTACCTCGTTCACAACGACGGTATTCCCAATCTGTGTCCCCGTAACAAGCGCATCGTAGAGCCGAAATGTTAGGCTATAGGTACCATTCGCAGGCTGATCACCATCAAGGAGTTGACCCTGATAGGTAAATGCGGATGGTAGTGTTGTTGATGTAACACCAGGATGCGCAAAGATCTGGCTGACCCCAAAGAGGAGTAAGCTAACCAAAATGGTGAGTACGTGGGGAATGAGCTTACGCATACAGGCAATTCCTTTGTAGTAGTTAGGATAGCAAGTGTGCGGATTAATCCCCACAGCTATGGTATAGCCTCAGCCATGGATCACGGGAGAGGTGAACATAGGCTTTGAGGTATCATTATAACTCGTGTCACCGTGCAAGACTCTCGCCAAAATGACCCGCTCATTGGTTCTTTAACAATCAAACATTTGCGCAACATCGGAAGCACCATGGATGCGGTGCCGTCGAACGATTCGCACGCAAAGGGCTTTTGTCGTATCGTTGGGGTGATCGTATCCGTTCACGATGGGGGTAAACGGATTGCCACTCCTACCCAAAACGACAGGTTGACGCAAAGGCGCGAAGACGCAAAGGTTTTGTTGCAGGCTTTGCGCCT
This sequence comes from Candidatus Oscillochloris fontis, assembly GCF_004138135.1. Taxonomy (GTDB): domain Bacteria; phylum Chloroflexota; class Chloroflexia; order Chloroflexales; family Chloroflexaceae; genus Oscillochloris; species Oscillochloris fontis. Next base: position 43,760 of record NZ_RYFD01000004.1, on the reverse strand, counting down.
TTGCGTCTTTGCGTCAAAATCTTGATGTTCGGGGCAGCGTGAACAGTTACGGGGTGATCAAACAGAACCAACTTGGTCGGATTCATCCGGCTGAAACGGAGTTGATCGCGGTATGATTTTGGCGGTAACTGTTCACACTTGGGGTAAGAGAAACGTTATTGTTCACGCGAAGACGCGAAGGTTTTTTACCCCAATCGTGAACACTTACTTTTGGCGAGGGTATTGTATGAGAACACGGTTTGTAAATGTCGTGCATGCCTAACCATCACCGGAACCCATATTAGAAAGAATCTAATGAGAACACAATGGCTACTTGCATCGCTGGTCTGCCTAGGTTTGCTGATCGGTAATGCGGCTCCTGCCGCCGCATGGGTTCCCCAATCCGTACCCTCGGTGACAAGCAAATCTGATATCGTTGCCTTGTCCCCCACCAATCCGAACGATGAACTTCCTGCGACCATGTTGGATGCCAACATAGCCTCTGCACAGCATACAACACCCATCGCAGCAGGCATTTCTCACACCTGCACCCTGACCACCGGCAGCGCGGTCTTATGCTGGGGCAATAATGAGTTTGGCCAACTGGGCGACGGGACGACGATCCAGCGTAGTACACCGGTGGCAGTGAATGGGCTTTCGAGCGGGGTGGTTGCCATCGCCGCAGGCGACTATCATACCTGCGCCCTGACCACCAGTGGCGGAGTCTCATGCTGGGGCAATAACGAGTCTGGCCAACTGGGCAACGGGATCACGATCCAGCGCCGCACACCGGTGCAGGTGGCGGGGCTTTCGAGCGGGGTGGCGGCCATCGCCGCAGGCGACTATCATACCTGCGCCCTGACCACCGATGGCGGCGTCACATGCTGGGGGTCGAACGGGTATGGCCAACTGGGCGACGGGACGACGATCCAGCGCAGCATACCGACGGCAGTGAATGGGCTTTCGAGCGGTGTGGCGGCTATCACCGCAGGCGGTTCTCACACCTGCGCCCTGACCACTGGCGGCGCGGTCTCATGCTGGGGAAGGAACTGGAATGGCCAACTGGGTGACGGAACGACAGACCAGCGCAGCATACCGACGGCAGTGCATGGGCTTTCGAGCGAGGTAGCGGCTATCACCGCAGGCGGTTCTCACACCTGCGCCCTGACCACCGGCGGCGCGGTTACCTGCTGGGGCGCAAACTGGTCTGGCCAACTGGGCGACGGGACGACGGACGAGCGCAGCACACTGGTAGATGTGGTGGGGCTTTCGAGCGGGGTGGCGGCCATCGCCGCAGGCGACGATCATACCTGTGCCATAACCACCGGCGGCGCGGTCTCATGCTGGGGAAGGAACGGGTATAGCCAACTGGGCGACGAGACGACAACTCAGCAAAGCACACCGGTGGTAGTGAAGGGGCTTTCGAGCAGCGTGGCGGCCATCGCCGCAGGCGACGATCATACCTGCGCCATGACCACCGTCGGCGGGGTCGCATGCTGGGGAAGGAACTGGTCTGGCCAACTGGGCGACGGGACGACGACCCAGCGTAGCACACCAGTGAATGTGGAGGGGCTTTCGAGCGGGGTGGCGGCCATCGCCGCAGGCGACGATCATACCTGCGCCCTGAGCACTAGCGGCGGCGTCACATGCTGGGGCAATAATGAGTCTGGCCAACTAGGCGACGGGACGACGACCCAGCGTAGCACACCAGTGAATGTGGAGGGGCTTTCGAGCGGGGTGGCGGCCATCACCGCAGGCGGGTCTCACACTTGCGCCCTGACCGATGATGGCGGGGTCACATGCTGGGGCGCGAACGGGTCTGGCCAACTGGGCGACGGAACGACGACCCAACGCAGCACACCGGTGGATGTGGCGGGGCTTTCGAGCGGGGTGGTGGCCATCACCGCAGGCGGGTCTCACACCTGCGCCCTGACCACCGACGGTGGGGTCACCTGCTGGGGTGCGAACTGGTATGGCCAATTGGGCGACGGGACAACGACCCAGCGCCGCACGCCGGTGAATGTAGCTGGGCTTTCGAGCGGGGTGGCGGCCATTGCCGCAGGCGATAATCATACCTGCGCCCTGACCACCGGCGGCGCGGTCTTATGCTGGGGAAGGAACGCAGAAGACCAACTGGGCGACGGGACGAGAACCAATCACAGCACACCGGTGCAGGTGGAGGGGCTTTCGAGTGGGGTGGCGGCCATCGCCACAGGCTATGCGCACACCTGCGCCCTGATCACCAGTGGCGAGGTTGCATGCTGGGGATGGAACTGGTATGGTCAACTGGGCGACGGGACGACGAACCAGCGCATGACACCGGTGGCAGTGAATGGGCTGTCGAGCGGGGTGGCGGCCATCACCGCAGGCTACGCGCACACCTGCGCCCTGACCACCGGCGGCGGAGTCACCTGCTGGGGGTGGAACAAGTATTACCAACTGGGCAACGGGATGATGACCCAGCGCAGCATACCGATGGATGTGGTGGGGCTTTCGAGTGGGGTAGCGGACGTCGCCGCAGGCGACGTGCATACCTGCGCCCTGACCACTGGCGGCGGGGTGACATGTTGGGGTTGGGATGTGTATGGCCAACTGGGGGTAGGCACCATCGCGTATCGAACAACTCCTGTGGATGTGACAGTCTTCTTCGTATACCTGCCTGTAATATCGAGGAGTTGATGCCTTTAGTTATGCTCAGAGAACATTTCTAAGCGCCCTAGAGGTACGTCGAGTGGGTCGCTACTATACGGCGAGCGACCCTTCGGCATCAACCCCATACGCATGCACACACGGCGGCCCGTCACTCAGATAGAAGCGCTGGGCATGCAGATCCATAATCACCGAGACGACCGTCTGGTAGTGTTCGGTGGGTGGCTCGGCGGGATCAATGTGGAAGCAGATCCCATACGGGTGCTGCTGGTGATCGCGCAGGAGGGCTTGGAGGTGGCTGAGACCGAGGTTGCGCTGACCAGCCAGGAGTTGTTCGCTGCGTTCGAGGCGCCAATGGGAGTGCGGGCAGGATTCGACGGGTGGCTCGTGGACGCCAAGCAGTGCGGCATCCACGAAGTGGTTGGTGTGGACGAGGTAGCCCGTTTGGGCGGCGCGCAGCACGGCGCGGTGGGGTGTACTCTCGATGGTAACGGCGCGATCGGGTACTTGAGCCAGTAGGAAGTTGGCCGAGCAGGAGCGCGGTGCATCCATGACGATGGCGATGGCGGCATCGAGGCTGCGGCTGTGCAGGATCTCGTAGCAGCGCAGGTGGAAGGGGCGCTGCAAGCGTGCCCAATCATCCTCACTGCTGGTGAGGCCGTTGATGAGTAGCCCCAGCCCTGCCGAGTTGAACCCGATCTTGCCGCCTACGATCCCGGCCTCGGTAAAGGCGCGGATCGTCATGCCGTCCTCGGTACGGCTGTGTAGGATGGCCCCGCGCACCCCGGCGATCCAGTCCCAGTTCTCGGCCAGCCACAGATGCCCATCGGCTGTCACCGTGGGGAGCAGCGCAATAGCGGTGCAACCATCAGCCATGGCATTGACACCGAACTGGTGGTAGAAGAGCTCGTAGCGCACATTCAGCGCGGCGATCTCGGCGTAACTGTAGCCCGAAGCATCGGCAATCCCACGCATCGCAGCGGCGTAGGCGGGGCTTTGGGACTCTAGCGCCTCGGCATAGACGCGGGCGCGGCGCAGCGTTTCGGCACGCGTAAGGTGCAGTTCACGCTCGAAGCGGGCGAAGTAGATGGCGAGATTGGTGCCAATCGCGCTACGCAGCGCCGCGCCGTGTTGGCAGCCCTGCTGGTATGGGCTGCCAGTCAGGTGCAAGTATGGTAGGGGCATACGGGTTAGCCCTCACGCAGTTGCTTGGCGAAATTGACCCACGCGGGCTGCTTCACAAAGCCCAACATCTCGTTAATGCTCAGCATGGCCCGGTTGTTGGACTCGTTCCAGGTCTTGAGGGTGCGGATCTGGTGCTGTTGGGCGTAGGCAATGGCACGCAGTTTGAGTGCCAGCGCAATGCCCCGGCGGCGGTAAGCGCGGCGCACCCCGGTCAGGCCGGTGTAGAGTTCGGTGGCATCGGCCTGGCTCTTCCAGAGGGCGCTCAGACCAACATAGTTGGAGCCATCGAGGGCCACAAAGAAGCCTTGCGGTAAGAAGTTGGGATTCTTAAAGATCCAGTTCTCGAAGGACTCCAGCGTTATCTCGGTCGGTGCATCGGGATGCGGGACATCGTGCATCAGTTCGGTTTCGAGTTGCCAGAGCTTCTCGCGGCAGGCCGGATCGTGTTCGAGCAATTCGGCCACGGTGATAACACGGATGCGCTCGGCGTGCAGGATGGCCTCGTGATCGGCATAGGGTGTGGGATCAAACGCAGCCACATCAAGGCGCGATTCCCACTCACGCATGCCCTCCTGAAAGCCGCGATCCAACAAGAAGTGCAGGCTGCGCTGCATATCTGCGCGGGTGCGCGAGCGAAGCATGATCGGGCGCTGTGGTTCGAGATCGCTGATCAGGTGATCATAGAGCGCGGCTCCAATGCCGCGCCCCTGGTATTCTGGGCGCACATAGACGAAGAGACCGAACTTCTGCGGATGGTACATACCCTCGTGGTGGTGGTAGGTGCCATAGGCAACCGGAACCCCATCCAGATCGGCGAACCAGCGTACCTGGAGCACATGGGCAGGGCGATTGGCATCACCAAAGCGCCACTCATCAACCGTATCGGGGTATTCAGGGTAGACCTGGTTGGTAATCTCGACCGCAGCAGCAAAATCGGCGTCACTGCCGGAAAAGCGGCGCATTTGGATACCGGCAAGAACCGGGGTGCGCTGTAGGTTGGTGGACATCAGGGTGCCTCCGTTGGGGTGGGGGGAATTATTCGTTTTGACGCCAAGACGCAAAGGCGCAAAGCCTTTAACAACCTTTGCGTCCTTGCGCCTTTGCGTCAACTCTGCGAAACGTTCCCCCTTTGTGTCGAACTGTAGCATATCGTACCGGGTACACCCGGTGTAGCCATCAGCCTTTTGACCCAACCGGGATCGGTCGTAGGGGCGAAGCATCGCCCACTAGGTGGTCTGCGGAACACGAACTGGTGTGGCGGGCGATGCTTCGCCCCTACTTTTGGTAACAATCTCTAACATCTGGATCACAGACATGATCTAGAATCGAGCCACTTGAGTATGGTACAACAGAAGTAGCGAGAATCCAGATTCAAAAGAGGAGGCGTTATGCGACGTTGGTTTATGCTTATCAGTTTGTTGATCAGTGCGCTGCTCTTGGGCGCGTGTACAACGCAGTTGCCAACTGCGGAAGAGATCGTCGCCAAGATGGAGGCGGCGCGGGAGAGTACGAACGATCTGCACGCAGTTGTGGCGATCAGCTTCACCTCGCCGGAGCAGTCGGGCAATCTGGTGATTGAGGGTTGGATGCAGAAACTGCCTGCTGCTGAAGATGGACACCCCAAGGCACGGGTGCGCGCCCAGATCCTTGAGGCCAGCCAGCCAGAGATGGTGGGTTCCTTAGTGGTGAGTGACGGCGAGCAGTTCTGGCTCTATAACCCCAGTGAGAATACGGTTGTCACCGGGACGGCGGCGGAGATGAAGGAGTATGCGCCGAATAGCCCCGCTGGAGCGACCGTGGTGTTGCAGGATATTGTGCAGCAGGGCTTGGATGCGGTGACCCTAGAAGTGCTGGGTGAGGAACAGGTGGCGGGTAAAGCGACCTGGAAGGTGAAAGTGACTCCGAGCGCCGAGACGAGTGCCAACCTCAAGCTTGATGGCATCATCGAGGGTATGATGTGGGTGGACGCAGAGTTGGCGATGCCACTCAAGCTCACCCTGGATGCGAGCGACTTTGGGAATGGGAGTGTGGAAGTGCGCAGCATCGAGGTCAATGCCGGAATGAGCGCGGATCTCTTCACCTTCACCCCGCCCGCCGATGCGACCGTGGTGCAAGCGGCTGACCTGATCGCCGAGATGGGGCCGAAGCAGGCCACGTTGGACGAGGCGCGCACGAGTGTGAGCTTTACGCTGCGTGAGCCGAGTTTCTTGCCTGCCGAGATGTTGCTGGTTGAGGTGCGCGTGGTCGGCACCGATACGGTGATTATGAACTACAAGAGCGAGAATAGCAGCATGAGCCTGGTGCAGAGCAACGGCGACATGCAAGATGACCGCGAACCGCCAGCGGGGAGCAACGTGCAGCAGATCACGGTGCGCGGCCAGCCCGCAACGCTGATCACCGCCGAGGGACAGGGCAGCCTGCTGACCTGGGAAGAGGACGGGATTAAGCTACTCATCGCCGGGAAGTTGACGGGTGATGAGGCGGTTCAGGTGGCTGAGGGTTTGCGGTAGGAATGGGGGCGGCTGCCGCCGTATTGGCGTTTGGTTAAGGAGGGGCTTCATCGTGGTGAAGCCCCTCCGCATCCTTGATGGTAAAGCATATCAACCGCAGAGGACACAGAGGTACGCAGAGGGATGGGTTTCGAGATACCTGCGGGTACAACTCAACCGCAGAGGACACAGAGGTACGCAGAGGGATGGGTTTCGAGATACCTGCGGGTACAACCTCCGGTTCTTCCTCTGCGTTCCTCTGCGTCCTCTGTGGTCAACAACCAGGGTGCAATACGACGCGTAACCGAATGCCTATGCGGCTGCGCCGCCCCCGAACCCCCACCGAAGGTGGCCATGCACCAACGCCTACTCAACACCAAGTTCTTCCCCCCGGCCCGCCCGCCAAGCGAGATCGAGCGGCCCAGGTTACACGCACTCCTCAACATGGGGCTGCGAGGGGCAGCGACGCTGGTGTCGGCCCCGGCGGGGTATGGCAAGAGCGTGCTGATCAGCGGCTGGCTCTTTGGCCCCCACGCGCCGAGCCACCCAGCCGCATGGTTGGCGTTGGAAGAGGCCGACGATGATCCGGGGCGCTTTTTGCGCTACTTCGTTGCTGCATTGCGCCAGCACGAATCTACCTTCTGTAGCGATCTCTTTGCCGCACTTCAGGCTGAACAACTGCCTCCAGATGAGATTCTGCGCACCACGCTGATCAATGCCCTGCTTGAACTACCTAGCCCGCGCATCCTGGTCTTGGATGACGTGCAGCATCTTCAGGATCAGCGCATCCTCGACATCCTCACGGCTATTCTGAGCCAGCACCCGACCAACCTGCACCTGATCCTGATCACCCGCGAGGACCCGCCCTTGCCGTTGGCGCGGCTGCGGGCGCACGGGTTGTTGAATGAGATCCGGGCGGCGGATCTGCGCTTCTCGTTGGCTGAGAGTCGGGCCTTTTTGCATGCCCTGGGGCTAGATCTGGGTGATGCGGATGTGGCGCGCCTGACCGAGCGCACCGAGGGCTGGCCTGCGGGGCTTCAGTTGGCGGGGTTGTCGCTTCAGGGCCACACCAATCCGCGTGCGTTTGTGGAGTCTCTGAGCGGGACACACCGCTTTATTCTCGCCTACCTGACCGAAGAGGCGCTCAAGACCCAAGCGGCTGATGTGCAGGAGTTTCTGCTGCTGACGGCGATGCTGCACCAATTGAGTGGCGATCTGTGTGTGGCGCTGACGGGGCGCAAGGATAGTGCCGAGTTGCTTGAGCGGCTGGTACGGGCCAATCTGTTCATTATTCCGCTTGATGATGGCGGACACTGGTACCGTTACCACCACCTGTTTGGTGAATTGCTGCACCACCAACTGCGGCGTACCTACCCCGAACGGATTGTTGCGTTGCACCAACGGGCGAGTGCGTGGCATGCCGCTCACGATCTCCCCGCATTGGCGATTGAGCACAGCCTTGCCGCCGCCGACTACCCCCAGGTGGTGGAGTTACTCGAAGCGCACCACTGGTGGCTGATCAACCAGGGGTATGCGCGGAGCATGGAGCGCTGGATGCAGCGCCTCCCCGCCGAGTGGCACGCGAGCAGCCCGCGTACCAGCTTGGGGTTTGCATGGGCGGCGCTGCTGCGGGGGCGCTTCGAGCAGATCGAACCCTATGTGGCCGTGGCCCAAGCGATGATCACGCAATCGGCAGCCGATCAGCCGATGTTGCGCGCCAATATGCTGGCGCTACACGCCAATCTGGCTCAGATGCGCGGGCAGGTGGCGGAGGCACTGGCCTTGGCAGAAGAGGCACGTAGCTTAGCCCCGGTCGGTGATCTGCGCCTCAGCGCCCTGATCGCACTGGCGATGGGGGCGGCCCAGCGGCAGACGGGGGCGTTTGCGAGCGCCATTGCGCACCTCCAGCGCGCCATCCAGACCGGGCAACAGATTGGGGATCACGTCACCGCGATGTTGGCCGTGGCCCACCTGGCGCTACTCACGCTTCAGAGCGGGCAACTGCACTTCTTCGTGCGCATTGCCGAAGATGCGCTGGCTCAGACCGCAGCGCTGGAGACGGCTCCATTTATGGTGGGGGCGGTTCACATTGCTCTCGCTCAGGTCTATTACGAGTGGGGGCGGTTGGAGGCAGCGCGAGAAACCCTGCAACGCGGGATACACCTAGCGACCCTGAGCGGTCATACCGCCTCGTTGGCGTATGGCAAGATTCACTTGGCGCGGTTCCAGCAGGGCGCGGGCGATCTGGCAGCAGCGGCGCAGAATCTGGGGGAGGCCGAGGCACTTTTGGCGCAGGGGGTACCGGGGTGGGTGCGTAGCGACTGGCTGGTGGGGAAGGTGGCGTTGCTGGTGGCCCAGCAGCGTCTCGACGAGGCCGCAGCATGCTTGCGGAGCAGCGGCATCGCTGCGGATGCGCCGGTCAGCCAGCAGAGTGAGCGGTTGCATTTGGCGTGGCTGCGTTGGATGGTGGCCAGCCAACACCCGGATGGGCTGAGTCTGGCGGAACGGATCTGCGCGGCGGCGGAGCAGGGGCAACGCCACGGGAGCCTAATCCACGCCCTGATCCTGGGTGCGCAAGCCGGGGGTGGAACGGCGTGGTTGGAGCGTGCGCGGCAGCTAGGGGCGAGTGAGGGGTATCAGCGCAGTTTTGTGGATGATCGGTTGGTGTTGACGACACCCAGCCCCGGTGCGCTGGTGGAGCCACTGAGCGAACGCGAGATCGAGGTGCTGCGGTTGTTAGCGGCGGGCTACAGCTACACCCAGATTGCCGCACAGTTGGTGGTGAGTGTCAACACGGTGCGCTACCACATCAAGGGGCTGTACAGCAAGCTGGGGGTGAACAAGCAGGTACAGGCGATAGAGCGGGCGCGGGCGTTGGGGTACGTGTAGGGCAGCGGGATCTGCATCAACTTTGATCAGGATGCGGGTACATGTTCAGCATATTTGAGGCCATCGTGACTTGTTCGTAGACATCTTCTAGGCGCAAACGAGCCTGAATGGCGGCTATTGGAATGCTCTCTGTACGACCAAAAGCATCGGATAGCAGCCATTCATTGTTTTCTTGACGCACAAAGCGTTCAATATGATAGCGATCTTGCGCGATGAGGATATATTCTTGGAGCGAATCGAGTGTACGGTAGTGCTGAAATTTGAGACTACGATCATAGCGCTCTGTAGAGGGCGAAAGAATTTCGATGATAACTGTAGGATTGATCAGGGTATCGCGTTTTTCAGAATCAATAAATTGGGATTGGCCACATACAATGGTGAAATCAGGATAGGTATAGAGGCCAGTCTTGATGATCTTGACACGCATATCACTAGGGTACGCCCGACATGAACGCCCACGCAACAGGGCATGCAGGAGTGCCGCAACATTCATGGCGATGATGTTGTGTTGTTCGCTTGCACCTGCCATTGCATAGACTTCACCAGCGTAATATTCGTGTTTTTTGGGGCTGGTACGTTCAGCTTCAAGGTACATCTCTTCGCTGATCGTGGGTTTGGGTTGGGCAGTCATAGAAGAACCTCGCATTGATTATTTTGGGGGAGGTTCTTCAATTGTAGCACGGAGAGGTGGCTACATCAAGGACTACATTGGTATGTAGTCCTTGTTTTGATGTGCCTATCTATACTAGGGGGGAATAGATCACGAGAGGAGTACCCCGATGAATATCCCCCTGCGATGGATGAGCCTCCTGATTGCCCTGCTGGTAGCCAGCTATGCCGGAATGGGACTCTTTAGCACTGGTGGGCCAGGGCCGTCCATATTTGTGAATCAGTATGGGCAGGAGGTTGCGATCTATGGGCACGGGATCTATGCCCATGATTCGGCCTTCAAGGCCCCTATTCTGCGCGGCACCGATGCGATTACGCTCTTTTTGGCGCTGCCTGCGTTGTTGCTGGCGATCTGGTTGGATGTGCGTGGCGGCATGCGTACACGCATCTTCCTGACCTGTATGCTGGCCTATACGCTCTACAATGCCACCTCGTTAGCCCTCGGTGCGGTCTACAACCCGTTGCTGCTGGTCTATATCGGTTGTGCCGGGTTGAGTTTCTTCAGCTTTGTGCTGGCATTCCGCTCGATAGATCTGGCTGCATTGGCGCAGCAGACCAACCCGCGCTTGCCTCGGCGTTGGTTGAGTGGGTTTCTCTTCCTCGCGGGGATGTCGCTGGCGATCTGGATCGTGGATATTGTGGTGAGTATGGTGACACAGCAGGTGCCAGCGCATCTGGGCCATTACCACACCGAGGCGACCTATGTGCTGGATCTGGGCATCATTCTGCCTGCGGCATGGTTGGCGATGGTGCTGGTTTGGCAGGCAAAGCCGCTAGGGACGTTGCTGGCCGCGATTCTGCTCAGCCTGAATGTGAGTATTGGGTTTGTTGTTGCTAGTCAGTCCATTATGCAGGCGTTAGACGGGATCATCCTTACCCCGGCGCAGTATGCCAGTTATGTCGCCCCCTTTGTCGTACTGAGTCTCGTGGCGGCGGTTTTGTTAGGGCAGATCTTTGGCCATATCAAGGAACAGCCATGAACAGCGCAGCATGTATCCACAACTACCACATCGAGGTGCTGGGGCGCTTAGACGCAGATTTTCTGGCGGCCTGCTGCCCGCCTGAGACACGTATGGTGCTTGGTGACACCGTGACAACACTGAGCCATCTGCGCACCGATCAGGCGGGCATGATTGGGATTATTCGCCATCTGCATAACCGTGGGTGTGTGTTGCGTATGTTGATGATGGAAACCGAAGGTGCATTATGAAGTATCTACTCGTGGCCCCCTGGAGCTACCGCGCTCAGTACGGGCGTGATGTGGCCGCCGGGATGGCCAGCCACACCAATCAGACCGAGATAGTGACCGAGGCTGATCTGGCACATCTGCCAACGGCGGTGCAGCAGTATCTCCGCTTTGCCGGGGTGGTGGGCCAGCCACGGGTGAGCAACTACCGGCTCCAGATGCGCGGAGGGTTGCGTAATGGCCCCAATGATGGCTGGATGCAGGTGGAGATTGATCAGCAGAGTTTTGTTGGCCCACATACACGCCTGTTTCTGGTGGATACGACGATGTTTGGGGTGCCTGTGCAGGCGTACCACCGCTACATTGGCCCGCACGCAACCTTTGAGGTGAAGATTGCGACGCTCTTGAGGATCGTGAATGCACGCGGGCCAGAGATGGATCGTGGCGAGACGGTGACACTCTTTAACGATATGTGTCTGCTGGCTCCGGCCACCCTGATTGACCCCCAGATTGTGTGGGAGGAACTTGACCCCCAAACAGTGCGGGCAACCTTCACGAATGCGGGCAACACCATTCATGCGGTACTGAGTTTCGATGCCAACGGCGCGTTGCGCAACTTCTACTCGGATGACCGCTCGCGCACCACGAATGGCCAGAGCTACGAGTTCGTGCGCTGGTCCACCCCGGTGAGTGGCTGGCAGATGGTGAATGGCCACCTCATGCCGCACGGTGAAGCACACTGGCACCTACCAAGTGGCGAGTTTTCCTACGCCTACATGGAGGTGCGTGAGGTGGAGTATAACGTCACCCAATCTGTTTCAAATACTCCATCATCGCCATCTCGTCCATAAATGGCGCTTGGATGCGGACAATCTCGCCGCTCTTGCGCCGGAAGAGCATATCGCCATTGCCCAGTAGATTTTCGGCCCCCGGTGTGTCCAGCACCACCCGCGAGTTGGTGTTGGTCGCCACTTTGAAGGCGATGCGCGCATCGAGGTTGGCTTTGAGTTTGGAGGTGACGATCTCGGCGCTGGGGTGTTGGGTGGCAATGATCAGGTGGATGCTGACCGCCCGCGAGGCAGCAGCGAGGATCATGAGATCTTGTTCAAAGGATTCGCGATCTTTTTTGTCCATCATGTTGGTGAGTAGGGCATACTCATCAATCAGGGCCACAATGGGCGGTTGGGCTTCGTCGGGGTAACGCTGGTTAAATTCCTTCATGCGCATACTGCGGTTGGCGATCAGGTCTTGGCGGCGCTGCATCTCGCTGCGGGCGAGTTCGAGCAGGGCTGTGCGGGCCTCGTTGCCATCCACGATCACCTTACCCCCACGCAGGTAGGGCAAGCGGTTGAAGAAGGTGAAGTCGGTGCGTTTGGGGTCAACGATGAGCAGTTCGAGGCCGCCGGGGCGATACTGGGTGAGCAGGCTGAGTAGGAGGCTACGCAAAAAGACCGACTTGCCCGATCCGGTTGCGCCAGCCACCAGCAGGTGCGGGAAATCGGCCAGATCCTCGCAGATGAGGCTACCATCGGGGGTCTTGCCGAGGATGATGGGTAACTCAGCCGAGCCGGGTTGCCCCAACGCATCAAGCAGCGGGCGCAGTGGGATGGTTTCGCTCCGCTCGCGGGGAATATCAATCCCGGCAAAGGTGCTGCGGCTGATGTTATCAATGATGGGTGTCCCCGGCAGCGCCAAGTCGCGGGCCAGATCTTCGGCCATCGCCTGCACCTTTTTGAGCGACTCGTTACCGGCCAAGCGGAACTTGAAGCGCACGATGCTGGGGCCAACATCGGCGTCGGCGGGGTTGATCTTCATGATCTGGATGCCGCGCCGCCGCAGGACTCGTTCAAGGTCGCGGGCTTTGTTGGCTACCCATTCGGATTCGTGTTCGGTTACGGTTTTGTCGGGTGGGGGCGGTTGTGTCGGTAGCGACGCAACATCTTGCGTCCCCGGTAGCGACGCAACATCTTGCGTCCCCGGTAGCGACGCAACATCTTGCGTCCCCGGTAGCGACGCAACATCTTGCGTCCCCGGTAGCGACGCAACATCTTGCGTCCCCGGTAGCGACGCAACATCTTGCGTCCCCGGTAGCGACGCAACATCTTGCGTCGCTACTGCCTGGCGCGGTATCCACAACTCTGGATGCGGGCTAGGCCCAGTGTGGTGCTCGATCAGGCGACGTAGCAGCGCACATAGTTCGTTGCGCCCGTAGTGATGGGCCAGGAGGGGTAGATCGCTCTCGCCCTTGCCGAAGTGATCTTCACTGGGGCCGTTGGTAATTTCTGCTTGGCTATCGTAGCAGAAGACCCATGTGTGGCCACTCAGATCAAGCTCGAAGGCTCCTTGGTGCAGGTGTTCACGGAAGAGTTTCCACACCTCTTCCTGGGCGATCTCGACCTGAAGGTTGCCAACGATGGCACGGTAGAGTTGATCGTACCAGTTGAGGGCGTCAAGATGCTGCGCACCACTGGCGAAGGCGCTTCCAATGCGTTGTATGCCTTTCAATACTTGGTGTTGGGCGTCACGCGCTTCGGCATCAAAGGCTTGTACGCCAATACATTTGGCCTCGATCACCTCTAGGTGTAGCTTGAGTTGGCCGTTCTCGCTCGCGGAGATCGCAACAAAGAGCAGGTCGGGGAATTTGCCACTAAACCAGTGTTCCACATCATCGAGCAGAATCCAGGTGCTGAGGGTGTCGGGATTGCTGCTACGGTAGCGCTCCTCGGTAGCAAATTTGGCGCTCACCAGGCCAATCAGTTCGTTGAGGAACATACCCGGCCCAGCCGCACGCAGCACAATATCGCCCGAAATCAGCTTGGCCTCTTCCACCAAACGCTGGGCCACATGCTGGAGGAAATCGGACGAATCGTGGTGCTCCAACATCTGCGCCAAGCGAGCGGCCAAGCGACGTACCACAATGTCCTGAGCTTTATGGGAGGAAGAGACGGTCAGGTTGTGTTGGCGTTTGGCACCGAGGCCCAGCGAGTAGCGGATGAGTTGCACCTGATCGGGGAAGGTACTCTCGATCAAGAAGCGGTCAATCGTCGGGTCGTAGCAGACCACCCAGTTGAAGTGGTCATGCATGGCACTAATCTCCGGCTGCCATGCCTCCAGGCTCATCTCGCGGTAGAAGCGGGCCTGCTGGTCGAGTTGCACTTTACGGCGCTCGATGGCCGCATACTGGCTGAGCATGAAGAGGCGACTCATACGCGGCTGGTGGGGCGGGGTGAGCAACAAGTTGCGCTGGAGTTCACCCACTTGGAAGGGTTCCTGCTGCGCTCGGTAGGTGGGGAGATAGCCCATACTGGGCAGATCGGTAGCGAGGTCGGGATCGATCTTGGCACTCATCCGTTGGCCGCGTTCGGCCAAGACATCGGCCAAGATGATCAGATCGCTATCTGCGCAGCGCTGGAAGAGGGCGGTGTGGGAAGATTCTTGCATCACCTGTAGGGTAATCGAAGGGAAGTAGGTACGCGCCTCGCGGCTACTCGGCAGGCGCTCACGCTCCACCCACTCGCTGACGCGGCGGAAGATCGGCGCACCGCGATCAGTGGTATGCACCACCATGTTGATGCGCACATGCCAATCGCGGCGCTTGCCGATCTGATGCAGGCGCTCAATGAGGAGACCGGGCAGTGCGCCGTTGCGGCACTCAAAGAGGAGGATTTCGAGGCCATCGCGCACAAACGGGTAGGTCTCGATGTAGTCTTGAATCACCGCCGTAATGCCCTCAACGGCACGTTGGGCAGCGATCTCCTGTTCGTCATCCGAGTCTTCACTCTCCATCCCAAACGCATCGGTGCGTTGCGCTTCGCGGAAGAAGAGTTCGTAGCCATCGCTCTCTTCGGCGGCGACAAAGTACTCGGCGGGCTTCCCGTCCTTGAATGGCAGCGCGATGAGCGGTGGGAAGCCACTTGAGCCATAGGTGGCCCGCAGTTCGCGCCGGAAGCGCGGCTCGTCCACAATGGTGGCGGGCGTGGCGGGATCGAGCAGGTGGCTCAGGATCTGGCTGAAGTAGCGGCTGCGCTCGCGCCACCAGAGCAGTTTGAGCGGGTGGAAGAGCGGCATCAGCGCCCAGTTGGGTTCGTGGGGGTGGCTGATCATCCAGGCTTGGTTGAGCACACGATAGCCATAGCTGATCTCGTTGCCACTCTGAAAGTTGCTAATCACCCGATCTAGCAGGTGCTCGTAGGCGTGCAGCAGCGGCTCCAGATCTGTAGCCAGCAAGCCCTGCTGGCTGGATTGCACCAAGGCGGCCCAGGCATGTTCGAGGTTGCGCAGCGCCTCGCTCACCACCTGCCATACACCCGGTTGTACCCGCTTGTGCAGGCTACGTTCGAGTAGATCGGCGAGGCTATTGGCCTGCTCAAACCATGCGCCAAAGGAACGAACCGGGCGGCTGATGTCCAGATCATCAATCACGCTACTCTCCGGGCAGGTGTTGAAGACCGGCACGCGCAGCCGCAATGGCTCGCTGGCACCAATCTGCCTGCGCTCGGCGGCCAAGGTCTGGTGGGTGGCCCCGGCGGGGCTATCGGCGCGGTAGATCCAGATCAACTCGGCACGGCTACGCTCCTTCCCGTCCGGCCCCAGCAGGATGAGGCGGAAGGGAATCTCCTGACGGATCTCGCGCTCCTGTTCAGGCTCGTTCTGGCCCTCTTCCTCTTCTCCACTCGGCTCTTGCTCACTCTGATCCCAGAGCGCCTGAAGATCCCAATCTAGTTGTTTCCATGCCTTCTCGATGCCCCCATAGAGGGTGCGGAAGGTGGCACAGGCTTCATTGAGGTGCTCACTCTTCTTGGCCCCCCGCAGATTGACCTGCACCTGGAGCCGTGTTCCGGCTACCAGATCATGCTGGTGCGGAGCGAGTAGCGTTAGGGCCACACTCACCACCCCGACGAGGAAATCGGTGTGGCGTTGGGTACGCGGTTTGACCAGCCGCTGGAGATCGGTCTTCAGTTTTTTGGGCAGCGCATCGCCCTGCTCGATCAGCAGTCGGTCAAGCGTCTCTGGATCGGGTTCGGTACTATTGCGCAGGTCATCAAGTACCTCCTGAACATCGTCACCACCCAGCCGCTCTTCTTCGGCTAACACCTGGATTTGGGTAGCCAGCGTCGCCAACTTCTGCTGGGCGGTATTGCGCGTCTTGCTCAGGATGATCTGCTTGATCTCTTCCCAATCAATCTTCAGCACCTCCAACTGCGCATCGCGGTCGTTGCGCAGTTCACCGGCAATGAAACGCGCCAGCAAGTGGCGCTTCTGGGCAGCCGAAGCGCCATTCAGATCGTCGAAAGTTGCATGCTGAAGACGCTCCAGATAGTCGCTATACTGACGTTCCTCCAGCACCTCGTCACCAATGCGGGCAGCATTCCAGACTTGGCGCAGGAGCTTGTCGCTGTGGCCACTCTTCACCGTCGCCAGCTCTTTGCAGCGGAAGAGTCCCAGCCAGGGCAGCGCACCAACCAGAGCATGCTGCACATCCATACCGGGTTGCTCGGCCATGCTGCGATCCACCTCGACCAAAAACTCGACCAGATCGCGCAACTGTGGCTCGTGGATCACCTTGGCAAAGCGGCGCACAAATTGGATGATCCCGTCGCGCTGATTGGCCTCGGTGTTGAGTTGGTAGTGGGTGAAACAGGTATCGAGCAGCGCATGAATCCCATCCTGCGAGATGGTCATTTCCGTAACCGAGAAGAGATCCTTGAGGCTCTGGGCATCGGTACTGCGGCGGTTCTGGATGAGGATGAGCGCCTGCCCATCCTGCACCGTGTTGCGGTACCATGTGGCCGAGCGGTGCGCTGGGAGCGCCTGTTCAGGATAGCCGGGGATGGGATCAATACTACATACCAGTAGATCCTTCTCGGCAAGCCGCCATGCTGTTTGCGCTAATGCAGCGAGCAACTCCTGGTAGACCGCTTCGCGGAAGCCGGAGATACGGAAGAAGGTGCGGGTATTGGCGGAGGCACGGATCTTTGTCGCCAGATAGCGGCGCAGCGCAGCGGCGATTATGGAATCGGTATTCTCAGGCATAACTTCTCCTTGCATCCAAGGTTTAACGCAAAGACGCTGGCGGTGGCTTCGACAGGCTCAGCCACCGCCACCGCGCCGATGGCTGAGCTTGTCGAAGCCATACGGCGCATCGCAGAATGTTTTCACACGAACAAACCTTTGCGTCATTGCGCCTTTGCGTCAACAAGGGGCTTTGAGCTACCCAATTAACCCCGCTGCACCAATGCCGTTGCATCCGAATAGTGCTGAAGCAACCCAGCGCGCAACATGCGGTCGCGCAGGGCATCGCGGTTGCGGGTGTAGTACTCCTCGTTGATACGCAGGCGCTCCAACAACCCGGCCTTACTCACCTCACCCGGCCCGATGATGATGCCATAGCGCTCGTAGAGCCGTTCGAGCAGCGTCCCGAAGGGGATGGGCGGGGCGTTGCGCGGCAAGAGCGCCATAATCAGCGTTTTGAGCAGCGTATCGCCCAAAACAAAGCGCGGCTGCGGCCCCTTGCGCGGCGCGATCATGCCAATGGCGCGCCCGATCTTGCGGTGGACGCTGAGGAAGTTCTTGCGGAATTCCGATTCGAGTACGCTAAAGACGGTCTGGCTGTAGATTTGGATCAGGAGATCACGATCCGTTGCGGTTGGATCGTATTTTCGCTCGACTGCCTTGATCTGCGCGTCATAGTCTTGCTTGATCTTGCGACCACTGGTACTGAAAAATTGGCGAATCTCTTCATCAAGCCGCTCGTGCAGATCGGGAGCACCCGCATATTGATTGACCCAGGTACTAATCTTCTGGTTAATGAAACTGTACGCCTGCTGAAGTTGCCAATCCTCGTGCTGGCGCAGGCTGCGCGCCGATTGGTTGCGCATAATGCCGCCATCCTGCTCGCCCAGCACATCTATTAGCAACTCCGGACGACACGCCTCAATACAACTCCCCGCCGCATGGCCTTCGGGGTGGCTGGCCGGGTGGGCACGGTGGTAAATGTAGAGCAGCATGTGAAAACTGATCAGGTGGGCGAGTAGCTCTAGGCATTCGAGCGAATCGAGTTGGTTATCGAGGAAGGTATCCAGATCCTCGGCAATTTGGCGATAGAGTGCGCATTGGGGATCGAGAATCCAGCCCAGTTTGCCCGTGATCATACCCTCGTGATCACTATTGAGTGCCAGATCGCTCCATGTGCGGTCAATGATCTGGGCGATCTGGCCCAGAGTGGTGTTGTGGTTGGTGAGCAGGTGGTGCAGCCGCTCGCCAATACGGCTACGCAACTCCGGGTCATGCTCGGTACCGGCGGAGAGGATGAGGTAGTAGATCTCACCGCCACGGGCGAAGAAGTTGCGGGCGCGGAAATCCATGGATTTATCGAGGCTGGACAGTTCGAGATCGTCAACCGAGGCGGTATAGTTGTTCTTGGTTGAGCCTTTGCGCAACGCCTCCCAGAGCAAGAACTCCTCGTGTACTGGAAACAGCGCCTTGGCATACCAGGAGCGCGCCTCTTCAATGGCCGAGAAGGAGCGCAGTAGCGAACGCACCTGCTCCATCAGGTCGGCATCCGCATGGCCATTGAGCGTGGGCATGGTGCGTCTGAGTTGGTCGCGCAACTCGTTGAGGGCACGCGTATCACGACTATCGCGGCTCTTCTCGTGGCCATCGTAGAAGATGAAGCGCCGCAGACCCAGCCGCTTGGGGATGGAGTAGGCGAGATCCGCATCGCCGCCACGCAGACCACGACCGAGTTGGTAATCATAGCCGGAGAGGACGCTGAGAAATTCGAGCATATATTCGATCCAGGTCTGGCCGGTGCGTAGCCGGTGGCCCCAGATCCATGCTGCGATAGGGAACTGTTCTTTTTGTGTACTTTCAGGCCCACCATAGATGCTCGTCATCGCGTTACCTCATCAGAACGAAGCACGAATAGTACCCTGCTCATCAATACTGAGTTTGCGCAACGCATAGCGGCGCTGTTCAGCTACGAAGAACTCAACCATCCGATCCGTAGCTGCTGTTTCACTCACAAATGCACGCAACAGACGATCTTTGAGGCTGCGCACGCTCAGTTCACACTCTTCGGCCAGAATATTGAAGGTGCCGCCATGGGCGAGGCGCATGAGGTACTCGAAGAGCAGCAGGTTCATGCGCCAACTCTCTGGCTTGGGCGGCACCCCGGCATGCATCGTGAGCGCCGGTGGTGGCGCGATCACCAACGCGAGGTCGGCACGATCATAGTTGTAGGCAGCATGTCTCCGCCGATCCACCCGCAGATCAATGCCCTGAATGGGGATGGTGAGGCGCACGAGTGGGCGCGGCTGTTCGGTACTGTGCAGGTATTGGCTGGTAATATAGAGGTTGTCGCGCTCATTCAGGTAGAGCCGCGAGAAGGCGCGATTGAGGCCCAGTACCAGATCGCGGCGGATCGATTCTTTATGCCGCTGTTCATTCTCAAGGAGATCGAGGTAGTCGGCCAAGAAGAGGAAGGGAATGAGCCGGTTGACCTGTGGATTTGCGTGCCACTCGAAGAAGAGTTTGCGCCGACAGTGGGGCAACCACGCGAGCATAGGAGTTTCTTGCTGCGCCCCGGTTTCGGCACCACCCTCAATGTATGCACGGCGCTCCTGCTCAAACCGGCGCTGGTTCAGATCTACATCGGAAGGAAAGAGTCGCTGATGCTGCTCCTGCTCCTCTGCGCTCTCGCCGCCACTCACAATGAAGTTGTCCAACTCGAAGAGCGAGTGGTTGCCGATGTGCAGACGCTCTAGGTGCTGCACCACACTCGCCTTGCGCCGGAAGTCGGGGTGGCCATTGTGGCCCCAGATATTTTCGTAGTAGACCAGCGCACTCAGATCCCGATGCGCCACGTGCATGTGTTGCAGGTGTTGGCAGCGTTGGTTGGCGGTGAGGGTATAGGCGAGGTGGATGAGCATGTCACGCATGGTGACGTGGATCTCCAGATGTTCGAGGAGTTGGTAGAGCATCTGGACGCGGTCGGCAATGGGTTTTTGGCTCAGTTGGCGCGCATTGTAGGCCAGCGGGCATGCAGCGCGGCTCTCACACCCATCACACGCCTGCCAGTGAACTGGAGCGGTCATCCACTCCAGGGTTTTGCGCACGAACGAGGAGGTGGTCACTTTGGTCAGGTTGATCACCAAGACTCGCGCCCCATTGGCTTCACCCAACGTGAGTTGGTCGTGGATCAGGTTGTAGAGAGGGGCGAGTGTGACATCATTACCGGCCAGCGCCCGCAGCCGCCCCTCGTTGGCCGCGATCAGGTAGCGCTCCTCGCTCTCCCCACTGAGGGTTGCGGCCACGCGGTGCAGCAGCGCCGTACCCTGGGCGTCGCCCAACTCGGAGAGATCCTTGATCACATAGAGACGCTTCCCATTGAGCATGATCGGCTCGTGCTGGAGCCGCTCCCAATCGTGGAGCGGCTGCTTGGTGGTAGCGTTGATGATCTGGCGACACAGGTAGGTCTTGCCATCCCCGGCATTGCCGGTCAGGATGACCGAGGGCGGATCGGGTTGGGCAAAACTCACGTTGAGGAAGTTCTCAACCTGGGTTGGGAGGTGCAGCGGCTGGCCGGAGGGCGGCGCGATCTGGGAGAGAAATTCATCGAAGGCCGCCTCATGATCGGGCGAGGCAGTGGTGTAGCGGTTCAGGTAGTCAACGAATGGATTGCTCACACTCGCCATAGCCAACTCCTCCTACAATATGTTCGCGCTTCTCCTAGCATCGCGGTTTTGACGCAAAGGCGCCAAGGCGCAAAGCCCCATCCATATCGGCTCCCATCAAAACCTTTGCGTCTTTGCGCCTTTGCGTCAACATGAGGCTTCTCTTGCACCCAAGTGGAAGCAGCGTCCTACAAATGGCAAATATCGCACCCCTGATCATCATCCTCGGCATCCAATGCCGCCCCGATCACCTCGATCAAGGGGCGGTCGGGGCGGTTGGCACGCTCGCGGGCCATCCGCCGCTCATGCTCGCGCTTAATCTGGGCGACTCGTTCCGGCTGTTCTAACGTACTCAGGCTCTCGCCCTGCCGCCAGGTGAATTGTTCGCCGCCACGCTCGCTCTCGTAGGCTTTGGACTGCGCAAAAAGCTCCGGGTGGCGCTCCATCAGGCCCACCCACTCGCTGTTGCGCTGGTAGAAGCAGAAGAAACAGCCGCTGCGCTGGCGCCATTCGTAGTAACTGGGCAGACCCAGGCCGCTCTCCTCCAAAAGCCGCTCGATGTCGCCCAGCCCCAACCCGAACTCCTTGAAGGGGAAGATCGGGTGGATGTTGGGTTTGGTCGAGACATAGCCACTGCGCGCTTCGTCGGCGCGGATGCCCACGTAGCTCCAAACGATCTCGCTGCCCACGTAGTTCTCGAAGGGTTCGATCTTCAGCTTGCGCGTACACCAGCGCACCTGCGCCGAGGGCAGCATGCCACCATACATATCGAGCCAGTGGTCGAAGCCGCGCTGGGCGTTGAGCTTGATGATCGGGCGTTGCAGGTAGGCCGAGAGCCGATCTAGGTACTCGTAGGTTTCGCTCAGCTCTTTGTGCGTATCACAAAAGAGGTACTCCACCTGCGGGATCTTGTCGCGCAGGAAGATCGCCAGCGCGGTGCTGTCCTTGCCGCCGCTCAGGTTGACAATATGACGGCCAGGGCGCTCGGCCCAACTCTGGATGATGCGTTCGTCGTCCATGGGGGTACTTCCGGGTTTCTTTATCATCCCGTAGGGGCGAAGCATCGCCCACCATGATGGCAGGGGAGACGGTGGCGATTGGTGGGCGATGCTTCGCCCCTACTCCTCTAACACGCCTTGCAGAAGAACAGCCAGCGCCGCCGCCCGCTGCTCACTCGTCAGCCCCTGGTGGCGCTGGAGCAGATCGCCCAGTTCGTTGCGCAAACGTGCCACTGCGGGGTCGGTCTGGTCCATGTGCAGCACCCGGCTGCGCTCGTGCTGCCCGTTCGAGAGGCCCACCCGCAGGAGCGCCGCCTCGGCGGGGACGCGCTGGGCGATGATGGCCAGCTCCTCGGCGGCGCGGAAGCGTTGCCCCAACTGGGCCACCGCATCCTCAAAGCGGGGCAGATCGTCATCCCCCCACTGCTCCGGGGGCCGCTTGCCGAGCAGCGCGGCGATGCTCTCGACCCAGGCATGCCCGTCGGGGCTGGCGTTCTCTAGGCGCACCCCCAACATGCGCAGTTGGGTATCGTTGCTGCGTTCGGCAATCAAATCGTAGCGCGCCTGAAGCTCGGCACATCCTTGGCGCAGGCCGAAGGCGCGTTCAATCTGGGCCGCGATCTGGCCGATCAGGTGCGTGTAGGCATGTTGGAGTTCCTGCATCCCCGCCAGCACCGCGCTGACAAAATCGTCTACCCGTTGCGCATCCACCTGGGTATCGGCGCGGAAGGCAGGCAGATCGCAGGCGGTGGGCAGGCGCTCAAAAAGCAACTCATCGGGCGCACGCGCCTCGCGCAGCGCCCGCCGGATGGCCTGCGCCTGCCGACTCACCCGCTTGGTCTGCTGGCTGTAGGCGGGCAGGTGGCGGTATTGGCGCAGCAGCGGGATGGCCACCGCCAGCAGCGCCGGTTGCACCGGCTTGGTGAGCGCCGCCGGAGCCAACGCGGCGGCAAGCTGCTGGTAGACCTGCCAGCGCGCCCCGTCGGCGCGGCACAGGCGTACCCCAAACGGCTCCGGGCGCGCCAAGAGCCGCTCGAAGGTGGCCATGTCGGGGTCGGGAACGAAGGTGCCACGCTCGTAGAAGTTGATCTCGCCCGCACGGGTGAGGTAGAAGGCCATGAAGAGCAGCGGAATCAGCCCCGGCTTCACCCCAAACGGCGCGGCCTCAAGGCGGGCAAAGAGGCTGGTTAGGGGCAGCGGTTCCGCATCTTCGGCAAGCAGCAGCGCCTCCAGCGCCGACCACGCCGGGCGTAGGTGGAGCGGATCGTCATCCGGGGGTGGCCCGATCTCCCACACTCCAGCCGCATTGGGGCGGTGCAGCCCACTCATACGCAGCACACTCGCATAGATCGCCCGCTCCGGCGGGTAGCCACGGATACCCAGCAACTCCTGGTCGGGGTGATCGAGCATGGCCTCGATCAGATTGCGGCGCGCCTTGGCCGCTGCCGAAGAGAGTTGGCGGCGCACGATCAACTCGTTCCAGACCCGTGGCGTCTGCGGGTAGGTGGCGTCGGCAGCCTGCGAGAGCAGATCATCAATCTGGCTGGCACTGAAGATCGGCTGGGGCTGGCTGCGGTAGAACCAGCGCCCGTGACGCCCTGCGTAGGTCTCGTTCATCACCCCGGCCAGGGTCTGCTGGGCCTCGATCAGCCGTCCCGCCACTTCACGCCGCGCCGGGCGATCATGTTCTAACTCCGGCTGCTCCTCTAGCAAGTGGCGCAGCGCAGCCACATCGAGCAGCACATTGCGCAACTCGCGCACGCGCTGGGGCAACACCGCAATCCGTTCTGGCTCATCGCGGCGCGCCGCCTGCTGCGCCCAGGCTTCGGCACGGTGCAGATCGTCATCGTCATTAGGCACAACATGCACCACCTCGCCATCGCAGCCCGCCGTCGGGGCGGGAGGCGCATCGAGCTGCGCCGCATCGAGATAGCGCACCGCAAAGAGGCGGGTAGCCCCGCTGCGGTAACTATGCCGCCGCGCCACACGCGGGGTCGTGTCGGCGTGGTGTTGCAGCAACCCGGCCAGGGTGGCCCGCTCACCCAGATCGCGGCGCGCCACCTGCGTCAACGCCTCCAGATCCAGATCGCTGCCTTCCCAAATAATGTAGCTATCGCGGTGCTGGCGGAAGGTGATCATGCGCCGCGCTTGCAGCGCCAACAGCCCATCACTCACCTCCGCATCCAAAGCAAAGGCGAGGATCGCCTGACTGGCGCGCAAGCCAGAGGAGCGCTCCATCGCCCCAATCGTCCCGATCACCGTGAGCAGATCGAGCAGCGCGGGATCGCCGTTGCCCAACAGCGTGCGCACCTCGGCCAACTCGGCCCAACGCTGGCCCCGCGCACGCGCAAAGAGGCTCGGCCCCAGACTCGCTTCAACATAGGCGTAGAGGTGGGTGAGGCGGTAGATCGGCAGCGTGGCGGGCGGAGCTTCTGCCTGAAGCGCATCACGCAAGCCCCACGGCTCATCCGAGTGCAGAAAGGCGAAGAGCGAGCGCTCATTCTGCGCGAGTTGGCGGAAGAGCTGCGGCAGCGCGACCAGCACGGTGGGATGGATGGGATAAGAATCGGCCAAGATCTGGGGCCACTCGTGGGCCGCGATCTCCACCGGGCGCAAGCCCAGCGCCTCGCTCTGCGCCGCCATCTGCTCCGCCCATACCGCTCGTGCCGCCTGATAGGGATCTTTGCCGCTCGGACGCAGCGCCAGCGCCACCATGCGCACCATCTGGCTGGCGGGTTCCTGGAAGGGCAGATCCACAAAGCGACCCTGCACCTTGGCCCACTCGATCCGCCGAGCGAGGCCCGCATTCAGCGTGTAGCGCTCAAACGCCTGGTGCAGAATCGTGATCACCAGCAGCCGATCTTCACCACTGCGCGCCGCCGCCTCGGCGACACTCTGCAACACAAAGAGATCGCGCTCCTCATCTTGGCGCGCCGCATAGTCCAAAAACTGACCGAGCTCATCAATCAGCAGCACCAAGCCCTGGTATTCGCCATGCGAACGCAGCGCAGCAGCCACATGGCTGGCCAGTTGCGCCACCCGCTCCGGGTCGAGGCTCTCAGCGCGGCTGGCCTGACGAATCTGCTCACGCAGATCATCAAGCTGCGGCGCACGCAGACGCGGATCGGCCAGCGCCTCCAGCATGCCCATCAGGATGGCGTGGCGCAGCGAGCTATTGTTGCCCGCAATCAGCGCCACCACCATGCGCGGCGCAGCCAGCGGCAAGAGCGGATCGGGCGTGGCCACATGCAGCGCATCGAGCAGATGCTGGCGCGATTCGGGTTTGCGCTGGAGGAAGTGGGCCACAAAGAGGCCAAAGGCCGACTTCCCGGCTCCAAACGGGCCAATCAGCGAAAAGGCACGCTCGCCACTCTGCGCCGCCAGCCCCGCCACGATGCGCCCCGCCACCTGACGCACCAGCGGCGTCACGTGGTAGCCATCGAGGCGGTAGCGCAGATCGCGGAAATCGCGGCGGATATGCACCGCACGGGTAAAACGCGGCGCAACCATGGGGAGGCGGCGTTCAGACATAGTGGCGCTCCTGGGCAAACGCAGCCTGCAACAGCTCACGCGGATACGCAGCATCCTCAAGGTTGCGCCATGCCAACTGCCGAATCCCGCCACTCTCCGAGAAGGTCGCCTGCCCCTGAGTGATCTGCTCCATGTGCAACAGACGGGTCAAGAGCGAATCTTCATCCAGGCGAAAGACCCGCCCTGGCGAACGTTCCGCATACGCCAGATCATTAAAGGCCAGCGTGGCCCGCCCCAGGTGGCGTGCCTGAAACCATGCCGCGAGCGCCACCAACTGATCGGGCAGATCGGCGTGTGCGCCCCCGGCGAGGCGGTACGTCCCCTGACCGGGCAAGATCTGGATCAATTCCAGATCGTGCAGCGGACACTGCAAAGATTCCTCAAGCGGCGCACCGCGCAGCGTCGCAGAGGGGCGCACATAGCAACGCAGCATACAATCAATATCGCGCCCCAATGTCGCCGCCGAAGGCACCTTCGCCCCAATCTGCGCCAGCACATGGCTCACCTGCTGCGCCAATTGGGAGCTACTAAACTCTCCGCGCCGCAGCATGTTGAAGGTGAAGAACCACGTAAACACCGCCGCAGACCCGGCACAGATCTGCCAGTGCAGCAACCAGCGGCTAGTGGGCGTCACCAAAAAGGGGTCCCAGCCCTGATCATCGGCAAGCAGCGCATCACCCAGCCACGTGGGGCGATAGCTCGCGCCATCTTCACTACGCTCAAAGACATGACAGACGCGGCCCCAATAGCGGATGGAGTGGGCCATATTCTTGCCCACCCCCAAGCGCACAAAGGCATCTTCGAGGAAGAAGAGATCGGGCTGAGTGCGGAGCAGATCGTAGGCTTTTTTGAGCCAGTGACTACGTAAGATGAAGGTCTCATGCCCACTGAAGCTGAGCAGAGCTGGGTCGAAGGTGGTGGCGAGCATGGCGGTTCCGTAGATGCATGTGGGTACCACCAAGCATTGTACCGCAAAATTCCCATCTATGGGAATATGAAAATATGGTTAAACCACCTGCGCTGGGGGATGATGGAGTGTCCGCAGATTACGCAGATTGCGCAGATTTTTTAGGGTAAAAAATGTGGTGCGGTGGCTTCGACAAGCTCGGCTTCGACAAGCTCAGCCAGCGGCGCGGTGGCTGAGCTTGTCGAAGCCCCGCGCCGCATCCCCGCCATCCCAGAACTTTTTCGCGCTACCAACACTTTTCTCGTATGTTGGCGGCTTCGCCGCCAACATACGAGAAAAAAGCAGGTTTGGGGTGCAGCCCCATCGGAGATGACTTTGCCTATGGCAACAGCCAATTATGCGCGCCCTTCCCGATAGCGCCGGATCAACGCATTGGTGGAACTATCATGGTTCGGAGCCGGATCATCGTTCGACTGAAGCTCCGGCGCAATTCGCCCCGCCAGCACCTTGCCCAACTCGACGCCCCACTGATCGAACGAGCCAATATCCCAGATCACCCCCTGGGTAAAGACACTATGCTCGTAGAGCGCCACGAGTGCCCCCAACACCGCCGGAGTCAGCCGCTCGGCGAGGATGGTGCTACTCGGCAGATTACCGGGGAAGGTGCGGTGGGGCACGAGCCAATCGGGGGTGCCCTGCGCCGCCACCTCAGCCGCCGTCTTGCCGAAGGCCAGCGCCTCACTCTGGGCGAAGAAGTTGGCCATCAGCAGATCATGGTGTGCGCCGAGCGGGTTAAGGCTCTGGCAGAAACCGATGAAGTCGCAGGGGATCAACTTGGTACCCTGGTGGATCAACTGGTAGAACGAGTGCTGGCCGTTGGTGCCCGGCTCGCCCCAGAAGATCGCCCCGGTCTGGTAGGTGACCGGCTGACCATCGAGCGTCACCCGCTTGCCGTTGCTCTCCATCGTCAACTGCTGGAGGTAGGCCGGAAAGCGGCTGAGGTACTGATCGTAGGGCAACACCGCTACGGTTTCGGCCCCAAAGAAGCTGCTATACCAGACATTCAGCAAGCCCATAAGCACGGGCAGGTTCTGGGCGAAGGGGGCGGTGCGGAAATGCTCGTCCATGGCGCGGAAGCCGCCGAGCAGGGCGTGGAAGTTGTCTGGCCCCAAGGCGATCATGGTCGAGAGACCAATCGCCGAGGTCATCGAGTAGCGCCCGCCGACCCAATCCCAGAAGCCGAACATATTCGCGGTATCAATCCCGAAGGCCGCGACCGCCTCGGCATTGGTCGAGACCGCCACGAAGTGCTTGGCGACCGCCGCCTCATCGCCGAGGGCCGCGAGCAGCCATGCACGGGCACTGCGGGCATTGGTCATCGTCTCCAGCGTCGTGAAGGTCTTCGAGGCCACAATAAAGAGCGTCGTAGCCGGATCGAGGTCGCGCACATTCTCGACAAAATCGGTCGCATCAATGTTGGAGATGAAGCGGAAGGTAAGATCGCGCTGACTATAGTGGCGCAACGCCTGGTACGCCATCACCGGGCCGAGATCCGAGCCGCCAATCCCGATATTGACCACGGTGCGGATGGGTTGGCCGGTATAACCGCACCACTCGCCGGAGCGCACGCGCTGGCTAAAATCAGCCATCTGGTCAAGGACTGCATGCACATCGGGCACAACATCATGCCCAGCGACAACAATCTGCGCCGTGCGTGGGGCACGTAGGGCGGTATGCAGCACCGCCCGGCCCTCGGTAAGATTGATCTTCTCACCCTGGAACATGGCCTCAATCCGTTCGGCGAGGCCACAGGCTTCCGCCAGCGCCACCAGGAGGCGGATCGTTTCGTCGGTAACGCGGTGCTTGGAATAATCGAGGAACAGACCCACCGCCTCAGCCGTCAAGCGCTCGCCACGCTGCGGGTCGGTGGCAAAAAACTCGCGCAAGTGGCGCGGGCTAATCGTCTGATAATGTTCGGTCAGCGCCTGCCATTCTGGCCGGGCGGTGAGGAGTGTGCGCATGGACTACTCGCTTTCTCGCAGATAGGGTTGCTTATGGGCGCGTCAATCATACCGCAACTGGTTACGAGTTGCATAAAAAACTGGGGTTTGGGGCTACGCCCCAAACCCCAGTTTTTTGTTAGGACAAGTAGGGGCGAAGCGTCGCCCGCCAACCTTGTTCGGGTTTCCCTGCTCCATGGCGGGCGATGCTTCGCCCCTACACCGGGCGACGCGCTGGCCGCTGATCGCGGCGCGGAGCGTTACCGGCACTGCTGCGCGGCGGCACCGACGTGCGCGGGGCGCTCCGGCTCTCGTGGCGCGGCTGGCGTGGCGGGCGCTCATCCAGATTGACTGCCGGTACCTGGGCGTTATAGTCAAAGCCCGTCAGTTGGCGACGCTCCAGTGGCGCACCGATGGCGCGTTCGATCTGGCGCACCTGTGCCGAATCCTCTGGTGTCACCAGCGTGAAGGCGTCGCCACTGCGGGTGGCCCGCCCAGTGCGCCCAATGCGGTGAATGTAGGCATCCGGCGTATCGGGGATGTCATAGTTGATCACATGCGAAATACGCTCGACATCCAAGCCACGCGCCGCAATGTCGGTCGCCACCAGAATACGGAAGCGCCCATCGCGGAAGCCATCGAGAGCCAACTGGCGCTGGTTCTGCGACTTGTTGCTGTGCAGAACAGCGGCGCTATGCCCCTCGCGAGCAATCTGCTGGAGCAGCCGGTTAGCGCGGTGCTTGGTGCGGGTAAAGATCAACACCGAGCCACTATTGGCCTTGTGCAGCAGATCGAGCAACAGCGCCGTCTTACGGTGCGGGGGCACCGGATAGATCGCGTGCGTGATCGTATGGGCCGGGCGCACTAGGCCAATCTGCACAACCTTCGCATTCGGGGCGGTAGTGGCAGCCAGATTCTGCAACTCAGACGGCAACGTAGCCGAGAAGAGCATCGTCTGGCGGCGGATTGGAAGCGCACTCAGGATGCGCTGGATCGCAGGCAGAAAGCCCATATCCAACATCCGATCCGCCTCATCCAGCACCAACATCTGCACACCATCAAGGCGCGCACTGCCGCGACTCATATGATCAATCAGGCGCCCAGGGCAAGCGACTACAATCTCAACCCCAGCGCGCAAGGCACGCTCCTGTGGCTCCATCCCTACCCCGCCATAAATCGGCGCACTCCGCAACCCGGTACCCTGAGCCAGATCACGAATAGTCTCGTTAATCTGCTCGGCCAATTCACGGGTCGGCGTCACAATCAGCGCCTGAGTGCCGCGCTGACGATTCTGGAGTAGACGTTGGAGGATGGGCAGGACAAACGCAGCCGTCTTGCCAGTACCCGTTTGGGCCAGACCGATGAGGTTCTCACCAGAGAGCGCAAGGGGGATAGTTTGGGCTTGGATGGGGGTAGGCTGGGTAAAGCCTTGGGCGGAGACATTCTGCATCAGGGCAGAATGAAGGGCAAAATCAGCGAAATTCAACGCGGCTCCTTTATGGGGCGGCCGCAGGAGAGGTGTGGCTCTATACGGCCGGTAGGGTGCGCCGAAAAGGGAAATGCGGCGCATATCAAAACAGACAATACGAATAGAGACACCGTGAGGCGCGGAGAGGAGAGTCGGAATATGTGACCCTCCCTCCGCGCCTCTGCGGAGTAGTTACTGGAGGGTATAGGAAGCATAGCTCCTATGCCCATTATGACTTAGTAGCGGTCGCGCCCGCCGCGGTTACCGCCACCGAAGCCACCGCGGTCGCGGCCACCACCGCCGCCGCCACCACCGAAGCCACCGCGTCCGCCGCGACCCTTGTCCTCGGCCTCATTGACGCGCAGCGGGCGACCATCAATCTCATGGCCATCGGTGGCGCGGATTACTTCCGCAACATCGTCGACATCCATCTCGACGAAACCGAAACCACGCGAGCGGCCCGTGTCACGATCATTGATCACGCGCGCACTCTGCACATCACCATGGGACGCGAAGATCCGCTCAAGGTCAGCATCGCCAACGCTCCAGGGCAAGTTACCAACAAACAGCTTGACCAGCATCGAGTTCATTCTCCTCTGCATGACGCAGATGATCATCGCTGACGAACCACAGTCGTCGCCAGCATGTCACTAAAAAGGCCATCCCGTGCAGCCGGCACCACGGCAGATTCCGAGGTGTCTCGCTCCGGCGATCCACAACGTACATTACCTTCGAGCGAAGAGGTTCTGTCGAGCGACCAGGGGACTAATTACGGAGTCTCTGATGCAGGTCTCGCAGTGTTACGTTGAGCAAACACAGCTATCATACCATATTTTCAGCAAACTGCAAGACCCACATTTACAGATCTACCAGCAAGGGCAGGGCATGTGCAAAGTCCTTGGGGCTACGCCCCAAGCCCCATTTTTGTTGTTTTTTGGCGGCTACGCCGCCAAAAAACAACAAAAAATATCTGCGGGGGCGGCTGCGCCGCCCCCGAACCCCACCGGAGGTGACTTTGCACATGCCCTACCAGCAAGGGCGCAGCACTTTACACTCCCCAACTTTCGGGTATGATTATGTTGCTCATCACACTAGCACAAGGAGAAGCGGGGTTCGCCCCACAAGCAGTTATGCCTCAACATCGAACCCACCTGACGAGCCACCCCGCATTTGCTGCGGTGGCACCCTGGCTCTTTGTGCTGCTCTGGAGTACCGGATTTATCGGTGCGCGCTATGGGCTACCCTATGTTGAGCCGTTCACCTTTCTGCTGATCCGCTTCATCATCGTGATCACCCTTTTGTTGGGCCTCGCGCTCATTTTGCGCGTCCCCTGGCCACGCCGCGAACAACTCGGCCACATTGCCGTGGTGGGGTTACTCCTTCACGGCGGCTACTTGGGGGGCGTCTTCTATGCGATTGATCACGGTATGTCAGCGGGCATCGCCTCGCTCATCGTCAGCCTGCAACCCATCCTCACCGCCGTGCTCGCCCAGATCACGCTGCGTGAGGCGGTGGTGTTGCGCCAGTGGATCGGCCTGCTGCTCGGCTTTGTTGGAGCGGGCTTAGTCTTGCTCGAAAAGCTGATCGCACCTGGCGCAGATGGAGTGATGATCACCATCCCCACCCTGATCGCGATCATAATCGCGCTCTTCAGCACCACCGGCGGCACACTCTACCAGAAGCGCCATGGCGGCTCAATGCCGCTCATCACTGGCACCCTGGTGCAGTATATTGCTGCGGGCGCACTGATTCTCATCCCCGCATTTGCCTTTGAACAACGGGTCATTAACTGGACACCCCAACTGCTCTTTGCGCTCAGTTGGCTAGTCTTCGTCCTCTCACTCGGCGCAATCTTGCTGCTCATGCTGCTGATCCGCGCCAACTCTTCGGCGCGCGTCACCAGCCTCTTCTACCTCGTACCACCCGCCACGGCCCTCGAAGCCTATTTCGTCTTTGGCGAACACTTCGGCCTCATGGCGATTGCCGGAGTGATCCTGGCCTCAGTCGGCGTCGCACTCGTGGTGGCTGGCCCCAAACAGGCATAACAACAGGGCGGTGAGCATGGCTCACCGCCCTGGTCTCTACCCCCCTGTCGCCAAT
Source organism: Candidatus Oscillochloris fontis (assembly GCF_004138135.1). Taxonomy (GTDB): domain Bacteria; phylum Chloroflexota; class Chloroflexia; order Chloroflexales; family Chloroflexaceae; genus Oscillochloris; species Oscillochloris fontis. Next base: position 12,036 of record NZ_RYFD01000004.1, on the reverse strand, counting down.
CCCTACCGTCCAACAACCGGAGTAGCGGTCTGAGTAACTCGGCTCAGGGCGGCCACGGGGCGGGCGAAGGGGAGGTTCGCCACCCCGCTGTACTGGCGCAGCAGATGGTAGGTGAGGAGCAACTGGGTGATCGCCAGCGGATCGCTATGGCGCACCTCACTGCGATCAAAGTAGTCACCAAACTGATCACCTTGGATCGGTGAGAGATCGGGGAGGTGCTGCCAAATCACATCCTCAAGGCGGCGCGCATTCTCTGGCGAGACGGAGCCATCAATCTCCAGGATGTCCACTGGGCGGCTGCCATCGCGGCCTAACTCTAGGCGCACACCAGGGCTCTTGGTACCATCCTCGCACAGGTAGGTCAGGTCTGGATGCGGAATGGTCGGGCGCAGGGTCAGGCGGGCATTGAGCGTTGGCCCAGCCTCCTCGACCGGCACATCAGCCGGGGGGTAGAACTGCACCACAATATCAGCGTGGTCGCGCTGGGGGCGAATGAAGGCCGCCGAGTCTGGCTCACGCTTCTCCATTTCAGCCAGAACCTGTTCGGGCGCATAACCACGCTTGGCAACATCACGCTTAATCTTCCAGACCCTGCGCAGATCCTCAGGTGGATTGAGGTAGACCTTCACATCATAGAATTGGCGCATGATCGGAGAGGAGAAGCCGAGAAGACCCTCGACAATCACAAACTCCTTGGGCTGTATATATTCAGGGCGCACCAAGCTGCCCGTGCTATGATCGTAGACTGGTTTGAGGATCGGCTGACCATAGTGCAAGCGCTCCAGATGCAGTTCCATCACATCCAGATAGTTACAATCGGGATGCAGCGCCGTAATCCCGATCTCCGCCCGTTCGCGCCGGTCATACTTATGATAATCATCGGTGCAGACGTGGGTCACCCGATCCTCACCTAGGAGCTTCACTAGCCCGGAGGTGATCGTCGTCTTCCCCGCCGCACTATCGCCCACAATTCCCAAGATGATTGGTCGCTTGCGCATAGTCGTGGTTGCTTCCCTTCCAAAATGGCGTGGGGGCTAGAGCCGCAGCATGCGGCCCTAGCTTCCAACGTGAATGTATGGGGCAGCGTTGCCCCCAGCCCTCCCCGGCCAAAGCCGGTTATGCGATGTGTTCGGCGGAGATCCCGCCACGAAACACCCGGCTAGCCCGTACATCTTCCACATCAATACGAGCTAACTCGCTGGCCACAATGCTGCCCCCAGCCTGAACGAGTCGGTTGGCCTGCCGTAACTTGATCCGATCAATGGCATTCCGCACGCTACGTGCATTGGCAAAATGCGGCTGCTGTAGACGTAGCTCTAAATACTCACGAAACGCTACTCGCGAGTCGGCATCGAAGGAATACATCTGCTGCCGTACCATCAGATCAGCAATCTGCACCAACTCGTCCAGACTGTAATCTGGAAAGTCCACATGATGGGCGATGCGCGAGTGGAAGCCTGGATTGGACTGAAAGAAGGTGTCCATGCGATCTTTGTAGCCAGCAAGAATGACTACCATATCATCGCGTTGGTTCTCCATGGCCATCAGCAGCATCTCAATCGCCTCTTGGCCGTAGTCACGCTCATTTTCAGGACGATAGAGGTAGTAGGCTTCGTCAATAAAGAGGACGCCCCCCATCGCCTTCTTGAGCATCTCCTTGGTCTTGGGCGCGGTGTGGCCGACATACTGTCCCACGAGGTCGTCACGCGAGGCCACCACGAGGTGGCCTTTGCGTACATAGCCAAGCGAATGGAGGATCTTCGCCATCCGCATAGCAACGGTGGTTTTACCGGTACCAGGGCGACCAGTGAAGCTCATATGGAGCGTTGGGCGATCCGTCGCCATATGGTGTTGTTCTCGCAGGCGCGCTACCAGCAACATGGCTGCAATCTCGCGGATGCGTGTCTTCACCGGCACCAGCCCCACCAGTTCCTCGTCCAGTTTGTCGAGCAGAGTCTGGATCTGGGAGTCACTCCATGCCTGATCCAGATTGACCTGCTCGTTCGATTCGTTGCCTGTCTCTGCCATAAGAGTTACTCGTAGCGCTGACCGCTCGGCTTATCGGCTGCATACGAACGGATGGTGTAGCGAATGCGGCGGTCGCTCATCTCTTGACGCTCGACATGGAAGCCCGGCTCGTTGGCAGGGCGATTGACGATGAACTGAAGCGCCGTGGTTGCGCGACCGAGCGAACGGTCATAGCCGGAAATCCGAATGTAGTGGTTGGGGAAAGTGGCCTTGCACTCGGTCAGCGTCTGCATGATCGCTGCCGGGTCGCGGATATCAAACAAGGGCATCCCGAACATGTCCCAGTAGACATTACGCGGATGCGGATCATCGGTATACTCGATGGCAATCGGCCAATCGCGATCAAGACAGTATTGAATCTGGGCCTTGATCTCCTCATCGGTAAAATCGGGCAGAAAGGAGAAGGTTCCCTGAGTGATACGCATAAGAGTTGGCTCCATCTATCAAAGTAGGGGCGAAGCATCGCCCAGCCATGCACTGAAGTTATGTAGCATTGCAAGGGGCGATGCTTCGCCCCTACGCAACATTCCGGCGCGACACTAGGAGGGCGTCACCATCACATCGGGCATATCGGTGCTGGCGTAGTCGAAGGTGATGTCCTTCCAGATCTCCAGCGCCTTAGCCAGCGAGGGCGACCAGCGCGCCGCACGCTCCAGGATCTCCGGCCCCTCGTTCAGATAGTCGCGGCCCTCATTGCGGGCCTGGATCATGGCCTCGATGGCCACCCGGTTTGCAGCAGCCCCCTCAGCGATGCCATCCGGGTGACCAATCGTGCCACCACCAAACTGCATGACTACGTCCTCACCCAGGTAGTGCAACAACTGGTGGATCTGGCCAGCGTGGATACCGCCCGAAGCCACCGGCATCACACCCGGCATGGAGGCCCAGTCCTGCTCGAAGTAGAGTCCCTGCACGGGGTTGGGGGCCACCTTGTTCTCGCGCAGCGTGGCATAGAAGCCCTGCACACTGTTCGGGTCGCCCTCCAGCTTACCCACAATCGTCCCGGCGTGGATGTGATCCACCCCAGCCAGCCGCATCCATTTGCTGATAACACGGAAACTAATGCCGTGAGTCTTCTGGCGAGTGTAGGTACTGTGACCAGCGCGGTGCAGGTGGAGAATGACGCCATTCTTGCGACACCAGTTGGCCATGCTCTGGATGGCAGTGTAGCCGATGGTCAGGTCAATCATGATGATCACGCTGCCCAGTTCTTTGGCAAACTCGGCGCGCTCATACATCTCTTCCATTGTCCCTGCGGTCACGTTCAGGTAGTGGCCCTTGATTTCGCCGGTGGCCGCACTTGCCTTGTTCACCGCTTCCATACAGAAGAGGAAGCGATCACGCCAGCGCATGAAGGGCTGCGAGTTGATGTTCTCATCGTCCTTCACAAAGTCGAGGCCACCGCGCAGTGCCTCATAGACCACACGCCCATAGTTGCGGGCGCTCAGGCCCAACTTGGGTTTGGTGGTCGCGCCCAACAGCGGGCGACCAAACTTGTTCAGGTACTCGCGCTCCATGATGATGCCATGCGCCGGACCTTGGAACGTCTTGGTGTAGATCGGCGGGATGCGCATATCCTCAAGGCGCAGGCTCTTGAGTGCCTTGAAACCGAAGACGTTTCCGATGATGCTGGAGGTCAGATTGGCAATCGAGGCTTCCTCGAAGAGATCGAGATCATAGGCGATATAGGCGATGTACTGATCGGTCCCCGGCACCGGATCGACCCGGTACGCCTTGGCCTGATAGTGCTCGTGAGCCGTCAGGCGATCCGTCCACACCACCGTCCACGTCGCGGTGCTGCTCTCACCCGCCACCGCCGCCGCTGCCTCAATTGGGTCCACACCCTCCTGGGGGACGATGCGGAAGGCACACAGAATATCGGTATCCTTGGGCTGATAGTCGGCGTCGTAGTAGCCCATTTCAGCGTAGGGGGCTACACCCGATGCCCAGCGGCTCTTCGGCGTTTCGTTGCTTGATCCGGCCATGCCTGTCTTCTCCTTAGCAGCTCACGCGGCTCTCACGGCTATCACGTCGTTGTTGACTGTAGGTATGGTACACAATTTATGTTGTGATGGAAATCACCAAGGCGGGTAGGATTCCTCACCCTCAGAGGGGGGTGTGTTGCGGGTGGGGGTTTGGGCGCGGCTGTACCGCGCCCAAAGATATTTGTGTTCTGTTTTGGCGGCTGCGCCGCCAAAACAGAACACAAACGAGGGTTTAGGGTATCGCTTGGTGTATACTGCACCCATCAATGCTGAATCTGCACGCTGAGAGGGAGGGCTGTATGGCGCGTCTGAACCAGATCATCGCGGTTGAAAAAGGGGTGAAGAGTCGTTCCTTCCAGGAGCTTACTGAAGCCCACCATGTGCTCCAGAAACCCGCACTTCTGAGCGGGATTGCCCGTACTTACCGCCCCAAGGATGATGAGGGCGAACTACTCCCACCCGAATCAACCAAGGTGCAGGTGAATGCTGAAGAGGTGATCCAGCAGACCGCCGCTATTCTGACCCGGCTCTTCGATATTACGGCCACTAAAGATTGGACCAACTGTATCGCCCGTGCCGATGTGGTGGTGGATGGGCAGATCCTGCTGCCCCAAGTGCCGATCACCTATCTGCTCTTCCTCGAAAAGCAGTTGGTGGATCTGCATACTTTTATTAAGAAGTTGCCGGTGCTGGATGCTGCTGAGACGTGGAGTTTCGATGCTTCGGCGAACTGCTGGGCCACTGAGGCGGTGCAGACGGTGAAGACCAAGAAGATTCCGCGCAACCACGTTAAGGCCGAGGCGACCGAGAAGCACCCCGCGCAGGTCGAGGTCTACTACGAGGATGTGACGGTGGGCTACTGGCGCACGGTGAAATTTTCGGGGGCGCTACCGGCCAAGCGGGTGAGCGATTTGCTGGAGCGGGTGGAACGGCTGCAACACGCGGTCAAGTTTGCGCGTGAGGAGGCGAATAATAGCGAGGCCCAGGAGCAGAAACTGGGCGAGAAGGTGTTTCGGTTTTTGTTCAGCTAGTTGCACCAATCTGGTGTGTGGGCTATCATGCCTATGCGCAGAAGCGCAAGCTGAATCTCAGGCTTAGGCTGATAGGAAGAGGGTATCCAGTGGAGGTTCGAATCCTCCCCCCGCCACCACCTGCGGCGGGGTAGCCCAACTGGCAGAGGCAATGCCCAACTCCGCACCAATGTCAGACTATTGCGCCAGTTTCAGCATTCACCGCCGAACGCCAGGTCAACCGGCCACGGCAACAAACGTCGGATGCTAGTTCAATTCTGGCCCGCCCCGCCACACGGCATGGGCAACGTCTATGGGGCATAGCCCCAAACCCGGTTTTTGTTGGGTTGTGGCGGCTACGCCGCCACAACCCAACAAAATAAAGATCTTCGGGGGCGGCTGCGCCGCCCCCGAACCCCCACCGGAGGTGGATGTTGCCCAAGCTCTATACTAGGGGGCGGTAGTTCAAAGGAAGAACACGACGCTATCACCGCATGACTAGTGGCCTTTAAATGTGCTGGTGTGCGCAAATGGGCGGTAACGAAGGGGCCTGGGGGAAGGCTACTCTCCTGGGCCTCGTATTTCACCCGGCAAATGCTTATGAGTCCCCGATCTTACCAGATAGATTCGACACCCCTGCCCGATGATCCCGATCTGTTGCGCCACCGCATTGCCGAGCTTGAGCGCGATGCGCTGCGGATGAGCCGCATCGCCCGGATCTTCTATGTCACCCATGCGCTGGCGGTGGCGATGCAGACGGCGGGGGATATTTCCGAGATCCACGAGCGCGTCTTGACGCTGATTACTTCTGAGTTGGGCTACGACCGGGCGGTGCTGGCGATGATCGAGCCGCATGATGCGGTACTCACCGGCTGGTTGTGTAGCACCGATGGCCCAGGGGCACATCTTCAGCGTATGCCGCATACCGAGCGCCTCCCCACCGATGATGAGAGTTGGGCGATTGTCGAGGCGTTGCGCCGGGGTACCCCGATGCTCATTACCGATGAGCGCCCGCCCACGGGTGATCCGCATGCCAACGAGCTACTCGCGCTGTGTTGCTATGCGATCCTGCCGATGGTGCTGCTCGGTCAACCGCTGGGGGTGATCCTGGTGGATAATCCGCTACGTGGTGAGCCGCTGACGATGGATGATCTCTATACCCTTCAGCATGTGGCCAGCCATACGGCGGTGCTGATCGGGGGTATCCAGGCGGTGGTTGGGCGCGCCCAACGCCTTGCGGTCGAGGAGGAGCGTAGCCGCATTGCCATGGAGATCCACGATGCGATCTCGCAGCAACTCTATGGCATTACCTACACCATTGGTGCGTGTATTCGCCAACTTCCCGCCCACCCCGATGCGGTGCGTGAACAACTCGTCTACCTGTTACCCCAGGCCCAGCACGCGGCCCAGGGGTTGCGGCGAGCGATCTTCGATCTCTGGCCCGATGACCTCGATGCGGCACGTTTTAAGGAGGAGCTATCAGGCTACTTTGAGGAGATCGCTCCTCCACCGCGCCCACGCCTCTTCTTGCATGTGGATGGCGGGTTTGATCGTTTGCCGGTGGTGTTGCGTCGCCAACTCTACCGTATCGCCCAAGAGGTGCTGAATAATGTGGTCAAGCACGCCCAGGCAAGCCAAGCCAAATTGACCCTGTTGTACCAGGATGGTGAGGTGGTGATGCGTATCGCCGATAATGGCCAGGGTTTTGATCCGGTGCAGGTGCTGGCGGATCGTTCAAACGCCAGCCATTATGGCCTCTCAAGTATGCGCGAGCGTGCCGATGCGCTGGGCGGGCAGATTCGGATTGATAGCGCTCCGGGTAGTGGAACGACGTTGACGGTGACGTTGCCACTTCGTTAAGGGTGGGGGAGCAAGCATCACATAAAGGGTACAATCTATGATCAGGGTTCTGATTGTTGATGACCACGCTGTTGTTCGTCATGGCATCCAGAGTATGCTCACCCTTGAGGATGATATTGAGGTGGTAGGGGATGCCGATAGCGGCATGCAGGCGGTGGAGAAGGCGCGCAGCTTGCATCCACAGGTGGTACTCCTCGATCTCAAGATGCCGGGAATGGGCGGCGCACTCACCTGCCGTGCGGTCAAAGAAGTCTCGCCGCGTTCACGGGTACTCATTCTCACCGGGGTTGATGCGGAACAGGATGTGATGAATGCCCTCGAACATGATGCGGATGGGTATCTGCTGAAGGACGCGCCCGCCGAGGAGTTGCTGCACGCGATTCGGGTGGTGGCGAGTGGCCAAGCCTACCTGCAACCGAGCATTACGCGGCGCGTCTTGCGGCGTCTCTCCGCCTCGAATGGGCCACAGCAACCCCTCCTGCCGCCCCAACTCACCCCGCGTGAACTAGATGTGCTGCGCCTGATGGCCACGAGCCGCTCGAATAAGGAGATGGCCGAGGCGATGACCGTCACAGAAGAGACGGTACGTTCACATATTAAGAGTATCCTGAATAAGCTGCGCCAACCCAACCGCATGCAGGCCGTGTTGATGGCACTGCGGCTGGGGATCATTGAATTAGAATAGCCGTTGAGGAGTCTATGTCCCTTCCTCCCGAATCGTCGCCCAACGAGGCGAACGCTGGCCCGGTTTGGCTCTTGCCCGTCATCATTGTGGGCGCGATCATCCTGGTGGCGGGCCTCGTCACCCTGACCTTGACGCTGCGCAATGCGCCGAGTCCGAGTAGTAGTGCGAATGGTACCGCCGTGGCCTTGCCGACGGGTCACCCCACGCTTGATCCGGCACGCGATTCAACCGCGCTGCCCTCGGCGCATGGTGGGGTTGACCCCGATGGGCCGCCGGTGGAGATGATCAGCCTAACCGATGCACGCGCCTACCAAGAGGCGGGTACGGCGATCTTTATTGATATTCGCCCTGGAAGTGACTATAACGCGGCGCATATTCCGGGGGCGTTGAGCCTTACCGCAACCGATCTTCAGACCCAGATGGCGGCGCTGCCCACTGAGACGCGCTTTATCGCCTATGGTGATGCGACGCGCCCGGAGAGTAGCCAGCGTGCGGCGCAGATCTTTCTTGATCTGGGCTACCCGCAGGTGAGTGCGCTAGAGGGCGGCTTTCAGGATTGGGTGCAGGCGGGCTATCCGGTGGAGCCATAAGCATGATCGATCTACACATTCATACCAACGCCACCCCGCACCACGCCTTCTGGGAGCCTGCGGCACTGGCGGCGGCGGCGGCAGAACGGGGGCTAAGCGTCATCGCCGCCACCGACCACAACACCACGGCGAATGTGCGTGCCCTGCAAGCAGCGGGGGCTGAACATGGAATCTGGGTCGTGCCGGGGGTCGAGATTGACAGCACCTATAACGGCAAGCTCTGGCACACCCTGGTGTACGGCGTTGCCCCTGACGCGCCCGCGTTGCTGGCGCTCTGTGCCGAGGTCTTTACGCGCAATGCCGAGGATGCCCAGCGGCTGATGCAGGAACTCCCAGCACGCGGTTGGCGGCTAGAGGGGCTAGAGAGCCTGGGGCGCAGCCCCAACGTGGCCGATGTAGCGACGGCACTCGCCAAGCAGAACGAGTTGCCCAACCGCCAGCCCCGCGAGGGCCATGAGGAGGCGGGCATGCGCTACATCCTGACCGAGATGGCGGGGGCGTACCGGCCACTCGGTGTGGATGCGGTAATCCAGGTGGCGCACAAGCTCAAAGGCATCGCGCTACTGGCTCACCCAGGGCGGAGCAAAGGCATCTACGCCATCCCCGCCGATGCGTCCGATATTGCCGCGTTGGCCACCGTGGGCCTTGATGGGCTGGAGGTCTACTACCCCAGCCACACGCCCCAGGTCGAGCAGTTCTTGTTGGCGCAGGCCAAGCAGCACAAACTGCTCGTATCGGGCGGCTCGGATAGCCACCACCCGCGCCAGCCGCTGGCCGAGATCCCGGTGGAGAATGTGGGGGCATTTTTGGCGCGTCTGTCGCGGTAGGGATTATCCGCAGATTACGCAGATTGCGCAGATTATTAAAAAACAAAATCTGCGTAATCTGCGGACACTCTACCGGGGCGGACACTCTACCGGGGCGCATCACGTTGGTTATCCGCAGATTACGCAGATTACGCAGATTTTTTAGGATAAAATAAAAACATAATCTGCGTAATCTGCGTCATCTGCGGACAAGACCGGGGATGCACCCCAAAGGAGGCATGCGATGAAAGAAGCGTGGAAGAATCTTGCAGCCGTCGAGTCGCACCCTGATGTGGTAAGTGGCGCATGGGTCTTTCGGGGAACACGGGTTCCAGTTGCTGCGTTGTTTGAGAATCTACGCGATGGCGCAACCATAGACCAATTTCTTGAATGGTTTCCTGGTGTCCAACGGGTTGATGTGGAAGCGGTATTAAACTACGAAGTTGCGGTGTTGAGCATACGGGCAGCAGCATGAATATTCTCTTTGATCAAGGTACACCTGTCCCACTTCGACGCTACCTCGGCACGCATCTTGTCACGACAACCTATGAACGGGGATGGTCAGAACTTGCTAATGGGCAACTTCTCGCCCAAGCTGAATTAGCCGGTATTGACCTGCTAATCACAACCGATCAGAATCTCCGCTACCAACAAAACCTGAATACCCGTCACATTGCCATTGTGGTTCTTTGCTCCACATCTTGGCCCAAGATACAGAGACATCTTGATGCTGTTCAAGCGGCTGTTGAACGAGCGAGTGTGGGTACCTACGAAGAGGTTGCTATCGGGTAGAGACGCCCCTTGGCAGTAGAATACAAGAACCACCGAGGAGCGCAGAGGTATCCCGTAGAGACGGCCCGATGGGCCGTCTCGGTGGGGTTCGGGCGCATCCCCATCCCCCCGACCCGTCATTAACCGCCGAGGGACGCCGAGGGGCGCAGAGGCAATACCGACATCGCGAGCAGGGGGATGCTGCGCCCCCCTGCACCCCCAGCACCCCTGTCTCAGCCCCAATCCCCTACCAAACCCTTCACAAGCACAACAAGACAAAAAGCCGAAAAGTCATGAGGACGAGGACGAGGAGAACAAACGGGCAAGACGAAAACCGAGGAGGCCGTTGAACGAGGCGGGGTTGAGAACGTCGCGATAGGCGCAACGGGCGACAACGCGGGTATTGCGCCACGAGCCGCCGCGCAGCACGAATGTTCGATTAGAACTATTATGCTTTGTGTAAAGACTTTCTGTATCCGTCTCACTTGTCAATGGGTAGTTCCGGTACGCACTGCGTGTCCACTCCCAAACTGTGCCGGTCATATCCAGCAGCCCGGTATCGGGGGTGGCTCCGGCGGGGAAGCAGCCCACGGCGGTGGTGCCGTTATATATCCCATCGAAGTTGGCCCGCTCCGCATCAGGTTCCTCATTCCCCCACGCATACATGCGCCGCTCCCTACCACGTGCGGCAAACTCCCACTCGGCCTCGCTCGGCAAGCAGTAGACGTAGCCATCCTTGAGATGCTGCGTTAGCCATGCACAGAAAGCCGTAGCCTCGTACCAACTCACACCCACCACCGGGTGGTTGGGGCGGGCAATGCCGAAGCGAGGGTCATCCCAGAAGCGCGGCTGCCGATAACCTTGCTGCTTTAACCAGTCACGCCCAATCTCCCACCAGGGTTGCTCCGGGTTGTAACCATCCTTGTCCATAAACAGCTTGTACTGCGCATTCGTCACCGGGTAGCGCGCGAGGGCAAAGGGTGCCACGATGACGGGTTGGGTATTGATCGATCTCTTGTACCAATCCTTCCCTCCATACAGATCCTTATGTTCCTCCGCAGTAATCCCCATCCCAAAACTCCCCCCCGCAATCTCCACCATCACCGGGGGCAAGCTGCATACCCCAGGGCGCGGGTCGCCCAGGCCAGCCAGGAGTTCCCCGGCGCGCACGCGCTCGGTGGCGGGGAGCAGGGTTCCCTCGACAACTGCGGCCAAATCGTGGACGATGCCGGTCTTCAACTTCTTGAAGCCCGTGCCCTCAAGGCGCTCCCAGCGCACATCGGCGGCCAGCTCGGCGGCCAAGATCAGATCGCGTTGCCCCTGGAGGGTCTGGGCGTCGCTGGTCAGCTCGTCGAGCAGGTCGCGGAAGAGGCTGGGTAGCCCCTCACCCACGGCATGGCCGATGCCCAGGAAGATCGGTACGCGCCAACGCTCATCGTGACGCCGCGCCAGGATGGCCTGTACTGGACGCTCAGCCCCCACCAAGGCCAACCCCGCCAGGTACTCCTGAAAGGTCAGATGGGCGAACTGGTAGTCGGCGCCGGCAGCGCTGGCGTGGAGCAGCCCGGCGCGGTAGTCGGTATACTCCAGGAAGCGCAGCGCCCCTGCGTAGGGATTCGGGTGACCCTTGGTGGCTAGGAACTTCTGCACCAATACCTGCAACGTGGCGCTGCTCAACACCCCCGGATTCTGCGCACTGAGCGCTTGGTGCGCCGTGAAGGCCACCTCGGCCAGCAAGGGGCGCAGCGCCTTCACCTCGATCCCTGGCAAACCGATATAGTCCATCAGCGCCTTGTACTCGGTCTCTTCTTTGCCGCGCAACTCCCAACGCGCCAACAGGATCTCGACACACTCGCGGTAGAGCGAGGCGCGATCCTCTGGCAAGTTGCGCTGCCGCAGATGCACCAGCGCCATGATCGTCAGCAACAGCGGGCGCTTCCCCAACTCGCGCAGGTCGGGGCGTGCCTGGAGGGCGGTGCGAAGCTCGGCCACCCGCTCGGCGCGTTGCGTCGCAATGTTCGGGTCGGCCATGGCGACCGCGCCGTACCATGCCTCTACGAAGTGCTCCATCTGCGCCGGGGTCAGATCGGCGAGGGTGACGGTGGGCCAGCCGGGCAGGTGCCAGTGGCGATTCTCCGGGTTGATCTGCGCGTCGTAGGTACGCACGCGGCACGAGACGACGATCCGGCAGGTGGGATGCTCCGTCGCAAAGGCGCTGATCGCCGTATCCGTTCAGGGTGGGTCACTCCTGAGTTGCGAGAATCAGTAGAATCCGGCATACTACCGCTATGGACGAGCCAC